>NZ_BCVI01000051.1 GCF_001591665.1 Neobacillus soli NBRC 102451
CAGTTTTCTTTGATAGTAAGTATTTAAGGGATATTCACTCACTTTTTTAATTTGATTTATTCTTTTCCTGATTTAAATATTGCTTATATTTAGGATTTTTAGCGGCAAATTCATGTAGCTTATCCCCGTAGCTTTCAATCCATTGCTTTACAATTCTTTCTGCTATTTCACTGCCCTTGTACTCTCTGCCAGCTTTTGCATAGGTGGTTTCAAAATCCTCCCAGAGAAGCTCCACCCAAGTTCGTGCCTGGCTATAGGATAGTTGATTATTTTTACTCAATAGCTGTTTTGTTAATCTTTCATGATAATCGTTCACGTCATCACCTCTTTACCATTTATTTTTATCATAACCCTTCAGTAAAAGGCGATACTAACGGTACGTGGAAAGCATTGAGAATGCTTTGCTTTGCACGTGTTTCTCATTCCCAAAATGGAGGTATATCATGAGAAATAAAGCAACGAATTTCCCTAATCAAAATAATAACAAGCTCGAGGGAGAACCGCGGGCGAAAGCTGAATATGCGTCTACAAGGGCAGACGGCACAATCAATACACATCCGCAAGAGCGGATGCGTGCATCTGGTGAGCGTGATGATGAATCGCCTCAGGTTTATAAATAAAAAGCGGCAGCACTCTAAAAAAGAGGCAATCCAGAGAATGATTCTCTGGTTTGTCTCTGATTATTTCAACCATTTTAATAGCGATATTGGTAAAGCCTCTTCTTTTCCATCACCCTTAAGCCGGTAACCCCATGCAAAAACGCCATTCATATAATCAATTTTAAAATATTGTCCAGGATCGCCTTCTAATTCGTAAATCTCCCCAGGTTTAAACGAATCAGGATTTATCAAGTATGCTTTGGCCATTTGTACCTTTCTTTCGAGCACTGCAAACTCATTAACCATCCCCATTTGTTCTGCCTTTCGTGCTTTTTCTTGAACCATAGCAATTTCCTGCCTTAACTCATGTTCGGTCATTTCACTGTAGCGTTTCTCCTGCTGCATCTTTTTCACTCCCATTTATCTCTTTATTTTAGTATAGTTATATTTATAAAATAAAGAAAGAAAGAACAAATGATAAAGGAGGCTTTTCAATGAAAACAATTATCGTAACTGGGGCCGGTTCTGGTTTAGGAAAGGAATTGGCTCGGCTTTACTCACAACAGGGCTATCACCTATTATTAACCGGAAGAACGATTGAAAAATTAATCAAGGCTAAACAGGAAATTGAAGTAGATGGCGGAAAAGCTGATATTCTTCAATTAGATATTCGAAATGCTCAGGAAGTTTCGAAAATGGCAGAACAAATTAGCCATTTATATGTGATTTACGGATTGATAAATAATGCTGGTGTTGGCCATTTCGGACCATTTTTGGAAATGAATGAACAACAAATAACTGAAATGTTAACTGCGAATGTTTTAGGGACGATTTTAATGACAAAGGCATTCTTGCCGTATATTCTGAAAAATAACGAAGGACGAATTATGAATATTATATCCACCGCTGGTTTGCGTGGGAAAGTAAATGAAGCGGTTTATGTTGCGAGCAAATTTGCCGTAAGGGGATTTACCGAAAGCCTGCAGAAAGAATACGAAGGAAGCAAAATTAAATTTAATGCAGTTTATATGGGCGGTATGGACACCCCTTTTTGGGATGAAAGCGACCATATTAAAGACAAATCACGCCTTAGCTCTGCAAAGGAAGTCGCAGAAACTATTATCCAACAAATGGATCAAGACACGATTATTATTGATACGAAAAAATCATGACGCTTTAGTCATGATTTTCTATTTCTAAGAGGAACTTTTCAATCAGGTCCATCGAAAAACCTTTCCGATATAATGCTTGCTTCATCTTCTGCTCATACTCATAGCCACTGAATTTATTATACTTCCGGGCGGCCTTTTCACCCTGAAATCTGATAGCCTCCATTCCCTCATCATTATCTTTATTCACTTCGGTTTCATTAACGGCAATATTAATGACTTCATAAGAAAATCCTTTTCTAAGTAGCAAATTCTCAAGTTTTTGCTTTTGAATTTTCAGCGATTCCTTTGCATTCTTTTGAAAAAACTTTTCGCTTATCTTGGTTGCCTTTTCAATCTGCTGTTCTAACGGAAATTCCTTTAAAGCTTTGACAAGGATTCTTTCTTCAATTTCCTTTTCCTTTAACTCCCTTTTTACTGCATTAGGGCCTTTATAGGTTGTATTGGCTTGCGTTCTAACATAAGCGAAAGCATATTCCTCATCATTTATGTACTTCTGAGCGATTAATCTATGCAGAATTTCATTAATAATCGGTTCATCAATTTCCTTTTGAATGAGATAATCTTTTATTTCCTTCTCCGCTCTCATCCTCCTAGCCAAGTAATTGATGGCTAAGTTATATGCCTTGCGAATATCATCTTGATACTGGATTTCCAAAAAGGAAAAATCGTCAAGCTCCATTCCCTTTTTCAATTGAAATTTGATTAAAACTTCAATATCGACACTAAAGGCATATTCCTCACCCTTACCCTTGCCGTAATCCATAAAAATATTAAAACGGTCTTGATTTTTCCGCTGTGTGGTGATTTTTGTAATAATGGCCATGTCATTCACCTCAAGATTACTTTACCATATTCTTCATTATTTATTGTACTATTAAGGTAAATAGGGGGCGGTAAAAAATGAAAATTGCCATCGCAGGCGGCACAGGTTTTGTTGGAAAGGCGCTAGTAAAAGAATTGGTGGAAAATAATCATCAGGTTGTTATTTTAACAAGAAATGTGGTATCCGTAAAAGGCAGCAGCAAAGTACGCTATCTGCAGTGGCTGAACGACAAGGCAAACCCACTCAATGATCTTCAAGATACAGATATCTTTATCAACCTTGCCGGTGAATCGATTAATAGTGGTCATTGGACAGAAAATAGAAAAGGTAAGATATTAAACAGTCGTCTAGACGCAGTGAAAGCTTTGTTAAACATAATGAATAAATTAGACCGTAAGCCCAAGGCTTTTATCAATGCAAGTGCGATAGGTATTTACGGAACATCCTTAGAAAAAGTATTTACTGAAAATGAAGAGCATGGATTAGGAAATGACTTCTTGGCAAATACGGTGAAACAATGGGAAAACGAAGCAAACAAGGCTTCTCAGTTAGGAATTCGCACTGTTTTTTGTCGGTTTGGCATTATCCTCGATAAACAGGAAGGAGCCCTTTCAAAAATTGCTTTCCCTTATAAATCATTTATCGGCGGTTCACTTGGAAATGGACAACAGTGGATGTCATGGATTCACATTAATGATGTCGTGAAGGGGATTGGCTATATTATTGAAAATGAGAACATCCATGGTCCAGTTAATTTTACAGCTCCACAGCCTGCCACAATGAATGAATTTGGTCAAACACTTGCATCGGTATTACATCGGCCCCATTGGCTTCCAGTTCCTCGCTTTGCCCTCCGCTTATTGCTTGGCGAAATGAGTACATTGGTTGTTGACGGTCAAAAGGTTTTACCAAATAAGTTATTAGAATTCGGATACCAATTTAAATATCCTGAACTCAATCATGCGTTAAAAAATATATTTTCTTAAAGTTTTTAGTATCATTCCTTCCGTTAAAGGTAAAAATGGAAAATGGTACATAAAGTGCTTTTGACTTTGACTTTTACCACTAAGCTTGATGACGATTAACAAAAAATGTTGAAAGGAATGAGCAAAATGGCGGAAAAGAAGAAAAAGGATAAGGATAGAGGGAAATACACTTTATCAAGTATGCAGGAAGTATCCTATCAACGTGAATTTAAAATGGCAGATCGTGCTGGCGGTTATACTGACAGAAAAACAAGACTTTAGTCAAGTCGGGTGCGTATGAATTAAGTGGAAGCCGTTTTTTTCCATTCATGACAACCTTTCGAATTGTAAAAGCTATAATGGAGAGCAATCAACTCTCTAAAAGCTTTCAATGAAAGGGGTTTTTGGCAATGGGTCGTTCACGCGGACAGAAATCACGGGATAAAAATAAAGGGTCACTTCCACAGGTGCCAAAGAACATGAAGTCGGATGGAATTGATGTAGAATATTCGCAAGAACTAGCTGATCATGCCGACCTTGAGGCGCAGGCACGATCAAATGCAGCTAACCAGCGCGCAAATAACCGTAAAAAATAACATGAAAATGGAAGCAGGTTTTGCCCTGCTTCCTAAAACTAATTTTGCTAATTCTTTTGACTACCGTTGTGCAGCTTTTGCTGCTTTTATATGACCTTTTTGAAATAGCCTTTGATAAATGGAACAGTGTAACGGTCAATTCCGAACAAGTATGCTCCTGCACCGGCGAATAATAGAACCATTGCTGCTGTATAAAGAATTGGGTTAGTGCTAGTTGTTCCTGCAAGCATAAAGTTTAGGTTCATAAAGGCTCCTGCAATTAGGGCTGGAATGGTTGCTAAACCGACGATTAAACCAAGTCCAACAAGTAATTCTCCCCAAGGAATCAAAACGTTGAAGATTTGAACATTTGGAACGGCGAATTGAGTTAAGAAGTCGGCATACCAGCCTTGTACGGCTGGGTGATCACCTGTTGCATTTGCAAGTGCCCCTTTTAAAAATCCTCCTGCATCAAACCCGCCTGTTAATTTATGATAGCCTGCTTCAATCCATTGTAATCCTAGCCAAACTCTTAATACTGTCCAAACAACTGCTGACTGAGGGGTTTTGTACCATCTCATCAGAATCATCTCCCATTAATTTTTTGTGAATTATTTCACAAATTAATATAAATGAATTTTTTCCCCTTTCGATGAGGGGCTTATCAGCTAGCTGTATCTTGTATTGAGGTTTGTGAATTGTTTCACTATCCTCTCTACACTTATAATATACTCTGCCCTTACTGAAATGACAACGACTTTCACAGTTTCTTAACATATTAATGTTAGAAATTTGAACAGAATGTGAAGAGGTGGCATTCAAATCATGATGCCACCTCAATTTAACTTCATTTCTTTTTTGACACAAAGGATTGAAAGTCATCCGTATAAGCAACTACTCTTCCCCATTCCATAAGATTCTCATCGGAAATCTTCCAGGTGTGTTTTTCTGGTTCTTGCCTGATGACCGCAAAATGATGGTGATCCGTGGAGTAGATCTGAAAACCTGCTTTTTTAGATTGTTCAATGAAATAATAATCCTCCGCCCGATTCACCTTTTTAAATCGAACGTTATGGAATACTTCTTTTCTAAACATTAATGTGGCACCGGCAACAGTGTCGGTAATGGAATTTTTTGTCCCTCGAACATGAATCAACGCTCTCTTATTTTTAAAATAAATATAATAGGAGCTTTTACCGACAATCGAAATATTTTTATCCTTAAAAGCATCCATTCCATTAGTAATGTAGTCGGGGCCATAATAGTCGTCGTCATCAAATTTTGCGATAAAAGCATCATTCGATTTCATCACCCCAAAATTTAAGCAATCGCCTAAAGTCGCTTTTTCTGGTAGTTGATATACCTGGATATTACGATAGGTCTCTGCCTTCCTGATCCATCGGTCAATGTCCATTGAATCCTTATTCAAAATAATAATTAGCTCTTTATCCTTCCAAGTTTGCTGCTGGAAATTTTTGAATACATTATCGATACACTCTTCTCGTATCGTACAAGTAATAATAGAAACCACTTTTTCACCCCTTCTAACTAGTAAGAAATGCTTTTAAACGCTCATAATTTTTTCTAAAAAATAGGTTAAATTTTTATACTTATTTATGGCTTTAAGATCATAGATATCATCTTGGAGCTCCTTTCTAGCTTCTGAGTCAAAGCCTGAAGCTCCTAAGATGTTGGTGTGAGGGATATCAACTTCGAGGAAAAGGATGATTGTTTCAAGGATGATGATGAATTTCTCCTGGAACCTTTGAAGCCGTTCATGGTTTGAATTTACGAGTAATTTGTATTCCTTTAATACCTTATTCATCATTAATAGGTTTGTAAGACCGGAAAGCTCCAGGCCAAGAATAAGGACATCGATGTCATGATGTTTGATCGTAAAGAGGCCAAAATTCCCAACTGCTTCTTTCCATTTTCCTTCCCCAACAGGATGCTCTTGGTGGTATGCCTGCACCTCACTAGTCACCATAAATTCGGCGCCCATTTTATATAAGCGGTAGCCTAATTCCCAATCTTCATAACCATAATGGAGAAATCCTCCATCAAACATCCCTGCATGAACAATAAACTCTTTGCGTGTAGAAACATTAGCTGTTATAAATGCCATCCAAGGAAACGCAAACCCTTCCAAATCAGCATCAAAGTTTTTTGTTATCTGCTGAAACCACGGGTATCCTTTTACCGCTAGATCCTTGAAGGTTTTTCTGGCAATATCACGTTTATCTAATAATGGATAGGGCTCATCAAGGGAATATTTAGCATCCTGGTATCGCGTATATATTTCTTGATAATTCTTTGTTATGTCTGAAATGGTGTTTATTTTACGCTTGGAGAAATCGGGGAACAGACATGAATAAAGAACTTTAGTATGCATCGCCCCGGACAAAATTAGGTTAGGTTTGGATTGGTGATACTTATAATGATTTTCGACAAAGTCGGGTTCAGTTATCATTTCCGCATCCAGAAAAATCAGAACGCTCCCCCTTGAGGAACGGATGCCTACATTTCTCACCTGCGCTCTTCCAAGCTTTTCTTTTGTGCGAATGTACTTAAAATGAAAGGGCGGGGAATAGTTTCTTAGATTTTCTTCGGTTTTGTCTGTTGACGCATCATCAAGAAAAATTACCTCCATTTTAGCAGCATTGAAGGTTTGGAGTTCAAGTGAATAAAGAGTAAATAAATTTAGTGGATACTTGTTAAATGATGGAATAATGATACTTACTTCAATATCTTGGTAGTCATTTCTTTCTGTGCTTGAGTCTAACATGATGCACCCTCTTCAATTTTCCTTTTGGTCAAGCTTTTACACAATATGTATACCAATCGAATTTGACTAAACTCTTCCCTAGTTTTGGGGGCAGAAATAATAATAACCATAAAAAAAAGAGCACCGAGATGCTTCTTTTAAATAAATAGCGTTCATTTTGATTTTTCCTATAAGGCTGATAAGGCTTTCGGCTTTAATTTAATTGCTGACTGATATTCCCCTAGGAATGGAAAATAAACAAGGTCTTCCTGTTGATTAGCAAGCTCCACAACATCTTTCTTTTCCGCCCTAATGATAAAGGTGTCCACAGAAGCCTGATCAAGCCATGTGATTAAAGGGTTGATCTTTGTCTTGGTAAGGCCGTGGACTAACCATGTTTCGCTGATTTGCCCCTTTTTCTGTTCAATTGGAACAGCTGCCATTTGTTTGAAACTTCTATCGTGGTAATGATTTTGGCAGACGTAGACCAAATCTTCGATGATTGCACTCGCTGTTGGAAACATCCCTGCCCCCGGTCCCTGCAAGGTAATTCTTCCCACAATATCGGAATGGACATTAACAGCATTCTCTACCCCTTCCACATGATAAAAGGGATGCTCCTTGCCGACAAGTACAGGTTGAACGCTTCCTGTTATTTGACCGCCCTCCCTATTAATACTTGCAACATGTTTAAATCTTAAACCCAGCTTTTCAGCTGCATCGATTAAATCACGAGTTACCGAAGTAATCCCCTCCCGCTCGACATCCTGCCAATTCGGTTCCTCCCCAAAAGCAATTCTGCTTAGGATCATGGTTTTATAAAAGGCATCAAATCCCTCAACATCATTTGTTGGGTCCGCTTCGGCAAAGCCGTTCTTCTGGGCCTGCAGTAAGGCTTGTGCGAATGACTGCTTCTTTTCACGCATTTCGGTTAGGATAAAATTCGATGTCCCGTTTAAAATTCCTTGAACCTGCTGGACGCGGTTAATTTTTAACAACTGCCCTAGCGTTTGAATAACTGGAATTCCGCCTGCTACCGTCGCTTCAAAGCCAACAGAAACTTTATTTTCCTGTGCAAGCTTTAACAGTTCCTTCCCATGATGAGCGAACATTTCTTTATTAGCCGTAATAATGTGACAGCCCCGCTCGATTGCCTTTTTTAAAAATGTTAAGGGCGGTTCTTTACCGACAATAGCTTCAACCACAACATCAAGCTGCGGCAGGCATAGAATTTCTTTAAAATCTGTGGTAACCAAAACATCTTCATTAATGTTTCTATCCTTTTCCTTGTTTCTGATGAGGACCGCAGCAACCTCAACCTTTTTTCCTAAAACAGACGCAAGCTCTTCCTCGTGGGATTGTATCGTCCGATAAACCCCTTCACCAACCGTACCAAAACCAAGGATTGCCACTTTAATGACCGACATGTCTATCCACCCCTTCAATTCGTATTAGACTTAACAAGAGCAATTTGCTTATATTAATATCTTATAAATAGGAAAAACCCTCTTCATAAGAAGAGGGTAGTTTCCTCCCCTTATCTGTCAGGTTAACGAATAACCTGCAGGAATTAGCACCTTTTCAAGGATTAATTACCTTGATGGTTGCCGGGCTTCATCGGGCCTAGTCCCTCCGCCGCTCTGGATAAGAGTTTTATTTATTTTTCATTAAATTTCCAAGTTATAAAAAGAATATTAGCTAAATTTTCTGTCAATGTCAATAGTTTCTTTTATCAGTTTATTTATGAAGTTTCCCTTCAGCCAGCTTAATTTGCTTTATCACCTGCTCTGGTGCTGTTCCGCCAAAGCTGTTCCGAACGGCTACCACATGTTCAGGGGCCAGTACCTTATATATATCATCTTCAAATAATGGACTGAACTCCTGGTATTCTTCGAGACTTAAATCTAGCAAAAATTTATTAGTCTGAATCGCATATAAAACAATTTTTCCAATGATTTCATGGGCCTCACGGAACGGCAAGCCTTTTCTAACTAAGTAATCGGCGATATCTGTGGCGTTGGAAAAGTCATTGTTAATTGCCTTACGCATGACGTCCTTGTTCACGGTCATTGTTTCGATCATCGGTGCCAATAGCATTAATGACCCTTCCAGCGTTTCCACCGTATCAAACATACCTTCTTTATCTTCTTGTAAATCCTTATTATAGGCGAGTGGCAAGCCTTTAAGCACAGTTAGCAATCCAATCAAATTGCCGTATGTGCGGCCAGTTTTTCCTCTCAGCAGCTCTGGGACATCCGGATTTTTCTTTTGCGGCATAATACTTGAACCTGTGCAGAACGAATCATCCAACTCCACAAATTGAAATTCCTGGCTTGACCAAATAACAAGCTCTTCAGAAAGCCTGGAAATATGCGTCATAATAATCGAACCAATCGACAAAAATTCAAGGATAAAATCGCGGTCGCTGACAGCATCCATACTGTTTGGATACACCGTTTCAAAGCCTAGCAGTTCAGCGACACGTTCACGGTTAATTGGAAATGTTGTCCCTGCCAATGCACCTGAACCAAGTGGAAGCCAGTTAACCCGTTTCAAAGAATCTATTAGTCTCTCCTTATCACGTTCAAACATCCAAAAATAGGCCATTAAATGATGGGCAAACGAGACAGGCTGGGCACGTTGCAGATGTGTATAGCCTGGAATCAACGTGTGTACATTTTCTTTCGCTTGCCCGATTAATGCCTGCTGGACATCTTCTAGCAATTTAATCAGTTCGGTCGTTTTTGTTCGTAAATATAGGTGCATATCTGTGGCCACTTGGTCATTTCGGCTGCGTCCGGTATGTAGTTTCCCCCCCACTGAACCAATTTTTTCAATCAAAAGCTTTTCAATATTCATATGAATATCCTCGTCTGCTACTAAAAACTCAACCTCGTTATTTTCTACCATCGTTTTAATAGAAAGAAGTCCACTCTTAATCTGTTGAGCATCTTCCATTGGAATAATGCCGGATTCACCTAGCATTTGCACATGAGCAAGGCTTCCCGCGATATCCTCTTTTGCAAGTTTTTGATCAAAAGAGATAGAAGCAGTGAATTCTTCGACCAATTTATTCGTTTCTTTTGTAAAACGTCCGCCCCATAGCTTAGACATGTGTTTTTCTCCCTTCGAACTGGGCTTTTTTTGTGTATTTTCGCATGAAAAAATTTTTATTTGCGATTATCGGCCTTTTATTTGCGAATCGGCAGGTTTTATTTGCGAATTCAGCCTGTTTATTTGCGAATTTTCCCCTTATATTTGCGAATCACAAAAATATACAGGCTACCCCCGAAATGCAATCTTCGGGGGCACTCTAATTTATTTTAGAACTGATTCTTTTTTATTAACTTCAGAATAAACTTTCGTCGGCAGACCCCAAAGTTTAATGAAGCCAACCGCCGCATTATGATCAAAGGCGTCGCCTTTTGCATAGGTCGCAAGCTCCTCGTTGTACAGACTGTACGGCGATTTACGGCCGACAACCGTATGATGCCCTTTATGAAGCTTGACACGGATGGTGCCTGAAACGGTCTTTTGCGTTTCCTCAATAAAGGCATCAAGTGCAGGTTTTATTGGTGAATACCAAAGTCCTTCATAGATAATCTTTGCCATTTGCTGTTCAACCTGTGTTTTAAATTGAGTAACCTCACGAGTCAAGGTTAGAAATTCTAATTCTTTATGAGCATTGATTAAAATTAACGCGGCAGGATTTTCATAGACTTCTCTGGATTTAATCCCTACTAATCTATTTTCGATATGGTCAATACGGCCAACCCCGTGCTTACCGCCAATCTCATTTAAGGTTTCGATTAATTGAACCAATGGAAGCTGTTCGCCATTAAGGGCAACTGGGACACCTTGAACGAATTCGATTTCCAGATATTCTGCTGCATCCGGCGTCTTTTCAATAGGATTCGTCCAATCAAAAGCTGCCTCCGGTGCCTCTGCCCATGGATCTTCAAGAACGCCGGCCTCACAGGCACGTCCCCAAATGTTAGCATCAATCGAAAATGGATTGTCTAAATCAACAGGAATTGGAATATTGTTTTCCTCTGCATAGGCTATTTCTTCATCACGGGTCATGCCCCATTCACGAACAGGAGCAACCACCTTTAAACTCGGATTTAATGCCTGAATGGAAACTTCAAAGCGAACTTGGTCATTCCCTTTACCAGTACAGCCATGGGCAACAGCAGCTGCGCCCTCTTTTTCAGCAGCCTCCACCAATAATTTTGAAATTAACGGACGAGATAATGCCGACGATAACGGATATTTCCCTTCATATAAACAGTTAGCCTTTAAGGCTGGGAGAATATATTCTTTAGCTAACAATTCTTTCGCATCAATCATAATGGCTTTAATCGCGCCAACATTCAACGCCTTGTTTTTAATCGCCTCTAAATCTTTTCCTTCACCTACATCTAGACCTAATGCAATCACGTCATAACCATACTTTTCCTGAATCCATTTCACGGATACCGATGTATCTAAACCGCCTGAATAGGCTAAAATAATTTTTTCCTTTGTCATCTCAATTCTCCTTATGTCAGTTGTGAATTTTTATTCAAACAATAGAATTATTATACAACAACTCGCATAAAAAATGAAACTATTTTGATAATAAAAGTTTTAAAATTGCCTTTTGGGCATGCAAACGGTTCTCTGCTTCATCAAAAACAACGGAATGGGGGCCATCAATGATCTCTCCAGTTACCTCTTCTTCCCTATGTGCCGGCAGACAATGCAAGAAAATAAAATCATCTTTCGCATATTTGCACAATTCCGCATTCACTTGAAATTCTCCAAACGCCTGCAAACGCATTGAAGTTTCTTCCTCCTGACCCATGCTGGTCCAAACATCTGTCACGATTACATCCGCATTTTTAGCTGCTTCAATTGGATCATTGGTAATCATAATCGTACATCCTGTTTGCTTTGCAGTTTTGATTGCCTTTTCAGTAATTTTTCCATCAGGTAAATATCCAGGTGGACTGGCAATGCTGACATCCATTCCCACTTTCACAGCCCCCTCCATCAGCGAATGGGCCATGTTATTATTGCCGTCGCCTAAATAGCACAGCTTTAAACCAGCTAACTTACCTTTATGCTCAAGAATGGTTAGTAAATCTGCTAATACCTGGGCAGGATGGTGCAGGTCCGTTAAACCATTAATAACAGGAACAGTTGCATGCTCTGCTAATTCTTCTACCGAATCGTGTGAAAAGGTTCGGATCATAATCCCATCGACATAGCGGGATAACACTTTGGCAGTATCGGAAATACTTTCTCCTCTTCCAAGCTGAATATCTTTAGAGCTTAGGAAAATAGCATGGCCGCCAAGCTGGAGCATACCGACCTCGAATGATACCCTTGTACGGGTGGAGGATTTTTCAAAAATCATTCCTAATACTTTACCGCTTAAAAATGGGTGTGGTTTCCCAGCCTTTTGCAGTGCCTTTAACTCTATCGCCTCATTGAGTAAATACAGAATTTCATCTGTACTGAAATCGGAAAGCTGTAAAAAGTCTTTTCCCTTAAATTGAAGTTTATTCTCGTTCCATTTAATTGCTTCTAACATGAATAGCACCTCTTTCTTCAAAATTGTAATACTCACTAACGGTCCGTACTTCGTAATCTGAAAGCGAATGATTTTGCAAGCCAATACTTGCTTCGATGGTATCAAGGTGTGTAAATACAGGTATTTTGTAGCGGACAGCTTGCTCACGAATTTGGAAACCAAATTTATGTTTTTTGCGTCCCTGATTCGGTATATTAATTACTAATTTAATGGACTGTTTTCGGAAAAGTTCATTTACATCTCCGTCATCCTTGATTACTCTTTCAATAGAAATTCCATGGCTTTGGAAAAATAATGCGGTGCCCGCTGTAGCTGCAATCCTATAGTTGGTTTTGAGAAGTTCCTTAATAATTGGTAGACTTGCAGTTTTATCCCGGTCAGAAATTGAACAAAAAATGTAATTATTTTCCGAATCTTCAACCATAGAAGGAACTGACTTATGGAGTGCCTCTTGATAGTTCAACCCCATTCCAAGTGCTTCACCCGTTGATTTCATTTCTGGTCCAAGCACATGGTCAACACCTTTAAGCTTACTCGAAGAAAACACCGGTGTTTTCACAGAAAAGTATTTAGGTTCTGGCAATAATCCTTGATTGTTTGATAAATCGCTTAACAAATCCCCTAATTGGACACCTGTCGCCCATTCAATCATTGGAATTCCTGTTACCTTACTAATGATCGGCACCGTTCGCGATGATCGAGGGTTTACTTCAAGCACATTGACTTGATCATCATAGATAACGAATTGAATGTTCATCATCCCAATGACTGGCGCTGATTTAGCAATTTTCTCTGCATACTCAATAATTGTTTCTTTTGTTTTTTTAGGTATGGAAATCGGCGGGAACACCGATATACTATCACCGGAATGGACGCCAGCCTTTTCGATATGTTCAAAAATCCCTGGGACCACAATATTTTTCCCATCACAAATGACATCAATCTCACACTCTAGTCCTGGCAAATATTTATCTACTAATAATGGCCACATCGATGCTTGTGAATTTTTCTCTAACTGAGCGATATATTGACTTAATTCCTCTACGGAAAAAATCGTAAACATTGCTTGGCCGCCAATGACGTAGGATGGGCGCACTAAGACAGGGTAGCCAAGAGTGGCTGCTGCTGCCATTAGTTCATCGGGATGGGACACAGATTTCCCTTCAATATGCGGTATGTTTAGGTCCTCAAGCAGTTGATAAAATTCTTTCCTATCCTCTAAGCGGTCGACGTTTTTAACGGTTGTTCCTAATATTTTGACGCCCTCTTCTTCTAAGGCATGCGCTAAATTAATTGCCGTTTGACCACCAAACTGGATCAAAACACCGTCAACTTTTTCTTTTTCAATGACATGAAGGACATCCTCCGCCGCTAGTGGTTCAAAGTAAAGTCGGTCAGCTACTGAATAGTCTGTGCTAACAGTCTCCGGGTTGTTATTAATGACCACTGCCTCGTAGCCTTTCTTCTTGAGGGCTTTTGCCGCATGGACCGAGCAGTAATCAAATTCAATTCCCTGGCCAATTCGAATCGGACCAGAACCAATGACTAGAATTTTCTTCTTGCTGGTAATTTCCACCTCGTCAAAGCCAAGCCATGTCGAATAATAGTAAGGTGTAACGGCATCAAATTCTGCGGAACAAGTGTCAACCATCTTATAGCCTGGTTTCCAGTTAAGTTCTTTCCACTTATTTCTGACCTGACTCTCTGGAATATGGAAAATTTGTGATAATAGCTTATCAGCAACATTATTTCGTTTTGCTTCTTTTAGCAGCATTAATGGAACATTGCTCCATTCATAGGCAGCAAGTTCTGATTCTAATGCAACGATTGAGCTAATTTTATGCAAAAACCATGGGTCAATTTCTGTCAACTGCTGAACTTTTTCAAGTGTAATCCCTCTTCGGAAGACCTCGGCAATGACGAATAGCCTTTGATCATTTGCTTTTTCAAGAAGTTCAAACAGGGACGCCTTATTTAAGGACTTATTGACGTCTAGGCAAAGACCGTAAACATTCATTTCCATCGATCGAATGGCTTTATTTAAGGCCCCTTCAAACGTCCGGTCAATCGCCATCACTTCCCCAGTTGCCTTCATTTGTGTTCCTAATGTGCGGTCCGCCTCAGGAAATTTATCAAAAGGAAAACGGGGTAGTTTTACCACAATATAATCAATCGCTGGCTCAAATGAAGCAAAGGTAGTACCAGTTATCGGATTCACAATCTCATCTAAATGATATCCAACCGCACATTTCGCTGCCATTCTAGCAATTGGATAACCAGTTGCTTTTGAGGCAAGTGCCGATGAACGGCTTACCCTCGGGTTTACTTCAATAATGTAATATTGATTGGATTCCGGGTGGAGCGCGAACTGGATATTACAGCCACCGATAATCTCCAATTCTTTGATAACTTTTATAGAAGAATTACGAAGCATTTGATATTGGACATCTGTTAATGTTTGCGATGGAGCAACGACGATAGAATCCCCCGTATGAACGCCAACAGGGTCCATATTTTCCATATTGCAAACAATGATGCATGTATCATTTGCGTCTCTCATTACCTCATATTCAATTTCCTTCCAGCCTTTAATACTTCTCTCTACCAGTACCTGCCCAATTGGACTAGCCGCCAAGCCTTTTTTCAGAACCGTTTCAAGTTCATCATCGGTATAGGCAAAGCCGCCGCCATCTCCCCCAAGCGTATAGGCCGGGCGAATAATGACGGGGAAGCCAATTTCTTTTACGAAGGATACCCCTTCTTCCAAGCTGTGAATAATCGCTGATTCAGGAATTGGTTCGCCGATTTGAAGCATCAGGTTACGGAACTTTTCTCTGTCCTCACCGTTTTTAATGGACTCAACAGAGGTGCCAAGAAGTTTCACCTTGTATTTTTCTAAAATTTTCTTTTCATAGAGCTGAACGGTTAAATTTAAGCCTGTTTGACCGCCAAGGGTCCCGATCACACCATCTGGCATCTCTTTTTGGATGATTTTTTCAATTGTTGCCACGTTAAGCGGTTCAATATATACCTTGTCAGCTATTGTCTCATCTGTCATAATCGTCGCTGGGTTGTTATTGATTAAAACAACCTCAATTCCCTCTTCTTTAAGGGCAATACACGCCTGTGTACCGGCATAATCAAATTCCGCTGCCTGGCCAATCACAATCGGGCCAGATCCGATGACAAGGACTTTTTTTAAGTTTTTATTTAGCGGCATAAACTGTCTCTCCTAATGAAGCTAACTGGTTAACAAAGTCTTTCAAAATATATTCTGTATCACTTGGTCCCGGATGAGCCTCCGGATGAAATTGAACGGTTTGGATTGGATAGGTTTGATGTGTTAAACCCTCTATCGATTTGTCATTGACATTGCGGTAGGTGACATGAAAAATGTTTTCATTAATACTTTCATCGACGACAACATAGCCGTGATTTTGGGCTGTGATTTTTACCTTTCCAGTAGTTAATTCCTTAACTGGATGGTTGCCGCCACGATGTCCATAGGCAAGTTTTTCTGTTTTGGCCCCGTAAGCAAGGGCTATAAGCTGATGTCCGAGGCAGATTCCAAGTGTTGGATATGCTTGAGTAATTTTTTTGATATCCGGAAACCATTTTTTTAGTTCCATCGGATCGCCAGGTCCATTGCTTAATAGAACACCATCTGGATTCAAAGCTTTAATTTTTTCATAAGGAGTATTGTAAGGCACAATCGTAACCGCACAATTTTCTGCTAAAAGGGCATTGAGAATCGATTTTTTAAAGCCGTAATCAATTAGTGCAACATGTGGTCCTCTGTTTTTGAAAAATTGTGTTTTCTTTGTTGATACTTTTTCCACCCATAATGGAGCTTTTTCAGTTTTATCAAATTCTGTTTCCTTTGTTCTGCTTAAATATCCTTTAACTGTTCCTCGGCTGCGGATAGTTTTTACGAGGAGCCTTGTGTCTACCCCCGCAATACCTGGAACTCCAGCCTGCTTTAGTTTTTCAGAAAATTTATTAACGGATTGATAATGGCTTGGTGTTTCACATAAATCGCCAATGACTACACCTGATAGTGCTGGTGTAATGCTTTCATCATCCATGACGTTGATCCCGTAACTTCCAATAATCGGATAACAAAAGGTGATAATTTGCCCAGCGTAGGAAGGATCGGTGATGATTTCTTGGTATCCAGTCATGCTCGTGTTAAAAACGACTTCTCCGAGTGAATCTTTTTCTGCACCAATTAGTACCCCCTCAAATACTTCCCCCGTTTCCAAAGTAAGGTAACCATTCTGCAAAATACTCACTCGCCTTTCTCGATACTTAGGAATGTTTTTTCCAATGCTTCAGTAAATTCATTAATTTCCGCTATTTTTACAGTTAACGGTGGTAATATCCGAACAACATTAGGGCCCGCTGTTAAAATTAAAAGATTTTTTGTTATGGCTTTTTGGACAATTTCTAAGGCATTGGTTTCGACAACCATCCCTTTTAACAGCCCTATGCCGCGGATTTCTTTTATAAAAGTGTACTTTGCCTTCAGGCCTTGTAGCTGCTTATCTAAATACGCTGAAATTTCTTTCACTTGACTCAATAAATTGCTTTCAATTATATGGGTAACCGTCGCTAGTCCTGCGGCAGTTGCTAATGGATTCCCGCCAAATGTGCTGCCGTGGCTGCCCGGGTCAAAGCCCTTTGCTGCTTCTTCTTTAGCAATGATCGCTCCGATTGGAAAGCCTGAGCCTAATCCCTTTGCAATGCTGATTACATCCGGTTCAATTCCATATTGCTCGTAGGCAAAAAGGGTACCGCTTCTGCCAATACCTGTTTGAATTTCGTCGACCATCAGCAGAATGTCGTTTTCTTTGCATATTTGAGCGAGTTTTTTCACCCAGTCTGGATTTGCAGGGATGACCCCGCCTTCACCTTGGACAAGCTCAAACAGTACCGCAGCCGGTTTGATAATCTGGAGTTTATCAAGTGCTTCACTGTCATTGAATGGCAGGTAGCTAAAGCCCGGCATTAATGGCGAAAACCCTTGTTGAATTTTTTCTTGTCCTGTTGCCGTTAAGGTAGCTAGTGTTCTGCCATGAAAGGATTGCTCGAAGGTGACGACTTCAGATGAGCAGTTTCCCTTGACCTTGTTTGCATATCTTCTTGCTAACTTAATGGCTGCTTCGTTTGCTTCTGCACCACTGTTGCAAAAGAAGACTTGGTCACCGCAGCTATTGGCGGTAAGCAACGCAGCAAGCTGCTCTTGGTTGGGAATGTTGTATAGGTTTGAGCAATGCCAAAGGTTTTGCAGCTGTTCTTCAAGTTTTTCCTTGACCGGGTCTGGAACATGACCTAGATTACAGGTAGCAATGCCCGAAGTGAAATCTAAATATTTATTCTCTCGATCGTCCCAAACATAACTTCCTTTCCCTTTAACAAGAGTGATTGGGAAGCGGCTGTAGGTTGCCATCACCGGCAGGATTTGGGAAACGGAAGTGTTGTTCGCCATTACGCTATCTCCTCTTCTAAGACAATTTTTGTGCCGATTTTTTTACCGTTTGTATAATCTATTAAGCTATTTTTCTCAAAGCCGTTGATGATTCCAACCTCTGGTATTTTATGAACCAGACCGTCAATCGCAGCCTTTACCTTTGGAATCATCCCGCCGTAGATGGTTTTATTTTCGATCATTGCTTCAATAATTGCCTTTGATACTTTATCTAACTTTGTTTTTGCGCCATCTTTTTCTACAAGGATTCCTGGAATATCACTAATAAAACAAAGATTTGCTCCTAAAGCTTTGGCAATCGCTGAAGCAGCAATATCACCGTTAATGTTGTATCGTTGTCCACTGGAATCTATTCCAATTGGAGATACCACAGGAATATTTCCTTGAGAGATGATTCCATCAAGAACCTTGTGATTGACTCCCGTTACTTCTCCAACAAAGCCTAAAGTCTTAGCATTTTGGGTAGGTATTGCTTGGAGTAAACTACCATCAACCCCACTAACTCCAATAGCATTGCCGCCAACTTCGATTATATTTCGTACGACCTGTTTGTTGACCGATCCACTTAATACCATCTCTACTACATCTAAAACCTGATGATCAGTAACTCTGAGACCATTCACAAAGTTGGTTTCAACATTTAAGCTTTTCAGTAATTGGGTTATAAGTGGGCCGCCTCCATGTACGATAATCGGTGTCCACTCTCCAGCTTCATACATCTTAACAACATCTTCATAAAATGACCTTGGCAGATTATCTAACACACTTCCGCCACACTTAATGACTAAATATTTCATCTTCAGTTCCCCCTTAAGTGCGGTAGGATGCGTTGATTTTCACATAATCATATGTTAGGTCGCATCCCCAGGCAGTTGCGCTGTGGTTACCTTGATTCAATTCAACAACAATTTTGACATTTTCTTGTTCTAGGTAGCTTTTTACTTCTTCTTCCACGATTGGGCAAGGCAATCCGTTTTCGAATACAGGATACTGTCCAAGTGAAACCTTAATGCCCTTCGGTTCAACAGGGACTCCACTATAACCAATCGCTGTCACGATTCTTCCCCAGTTTGGATCCGTTCCATAGATAGCTGTTTTTACAAGATTAGAAGAAATAATCGATTTTCCAACTGCTCTAGCGGCATCAATATTAAAAGCCCCGTCAACTTGCACTTCAATTAGCTTTGTGGCTCCTTCTCCGTCGCGCGCAATTTTTTTAGCGAGTGATTCACAAACAATTTGTAATCCTTGTTTGAAAATGCCCCATTCCGGATGGTCCTTAGTTAGTTGAATATTTTCCGCTAAGCCGTTCGCCATTACCAATACCATATCGTTTGTACTGGTATCACCGTCTACTGTAATCATATTAAATGTGGTATTTGTTACCTCTCTTAATGCATTTAGAAGATCCTCGTGGGCAACATTTGCATCCGTTGTAACGAAACCTAGCATTGTCGCCATGTTTGGGTGGATCATTCCTGATCCTTTGGATGTTCCGCCGATGCTAACCATTTTTCCATCTAATTTGAATTGGACTGCTATTTGTTTTGTGCAAGTATCGGTAGTTAAAATTGCTTGTTTAAAATTTTCTTCATCTGCATTTTCTTTTTTAAGAATTTGTTTAATTCCCATTTTGATTTTATCCATTGGCAACGGTTCGCCAATTACCCCTGTGGAGGTGACGGCAACTAGGTGCTCTTGGATCCCCAATTCGGAAGCAAAATCTGATTGCATTTCAAATGCGTCCATTAACCCCTGTTCGCCTGTGCAGGCATTGGCATTACCCGAATTTACGAGAATTGCTTGGATCTTATTTTCTTTAGAAATGCTTTCTTGTGTAACAAGAAGCGGAGCTGCTTGAAAAATATTTGTTGTATATACACCTGCTACTGTAGCAGGAACCTCAGAAACGATATAACCCAAATCTAGTCTTTTTCTTTTTACCCCGCAATGTATGCCACCTGCACTAAACCCTTTCGGCAGGGTTACACTTTCTGTTTCAAGAATAACAATCTCACTGCTTAATATTACCTGTGCCAATTAAAATTCCCCCTTATAACTAGGTAACTGCTAAGATATTAATCTTCCGTTTTATGGATACAATGGTATATCTGTGAGCCCGGTTCTCTCATCCCAACCGTTCATTAAATTAACATTCTGGATTGCCTGCCCCGCTGCTCCTTTTACTAAATTGTCAATCACTGAAATGATAGTAAGGCGGTTTGTTCTTGGGTCAACATGTAAACCGATATCGCAATAATTTGAACCCAGGACCTCTTTGGTTGAAGGCACATTCCCCGCTGCCCTTATTCTAACGAAAGGCTGGTTTTCGTAAAATTGATTATATAATTCAACTACTTCACTAGTTGAAATATTTCCTTTTAAGTTAACGTATATGGTACACATAATCCCTCTAGTCATTGGGACTAGATGGGTAGTAAAGGTAATCGTGATTGGGTTTCCACTTTCATCTTGTAAAACTTGCTCAATTTCTGGGATATGCTGATGTGCACCTAGTTTATAAGCTTTTAAGTTTTCATTTATTTCCGCATAATGGGTTGTTACTGAAAGGCCTCTTCCCGCACCTGATACCCCTGATTTCGCATCAATTATTATCGACTTTTCTTCTGCCCATTCTGTTTTTATTATCGGAATAAGACCTAGTGTCGTCGCAGTCGGATAGCAGCCCGGGTTGGCTATTAGATTGGAAGTTTTAATTTTTTCTGTATAGATTTCACATAATCCGTAGGTTGCTTGTTTTAGGTAGTCCTCGGTGGCTGGTGAATGTTTATACCATGATTCATATTCCTCGGGCGATCTTAATCGAAAATCCCCAGATAAATCTATACATTTAATCCCCTTTTCCAAGAGCGGTGGAACAAGTTTACTGCTCACTCCGGAAGGTGTAGCTAAAAATACAATATCGGTTTCGTCACATAATCTAATTGGATCAAATGTTTCAAGAGGTTGATCCACGATGTTAGATAGGTGCGGATAAATATCACTAAAACTAGACCCAGCTTGGGAGTTAGAAACAACAGAACCAATCTCCAAATGCGGGTGCTTATTAATTAACCTAACTAATTCAATTGAGCCGTAGCCGGTTCCACCGATAATCGCAGCTTTCATTTCTCCAACTCCCATGTTGCTTTATAATGAATTATTATACATAAACATATATAATTATTCAACATTAAAATAGCCTAATTTTCTGTTTTAATTGAAAATTTTCAGTTTAAATTTTGATAGCGCTTACAAAGTATTACTTAGAATTATTCAATTTTTATGCATTAAAATAAAAAAGCTCCTGCTTAAGCAAGAACTTTGATTTGTTACTATTAAAAATTCTTCAAATAAAAAATAGCCAGCTGCGTACGATCCCGTAATTTTAATTTTTCAAGGAGTCCTGTTGTATAATTTCGGATTGTTCCTTCACTTAAATAAATCCGCTCTGCGATTTCTTTATTAGATAAGCCTTCAGCAATCAGCTCAAGTATCTCCAATTCCCGGGGAGATAAATCAAGTTTCATTGGCGGTCTCTTTTCATCTTTAAGCATCGATGAAAGCGCACTGGCTACTTCTTTTTCAAAAACGAAATTCCCCTTTCCAACAGCCCTCAGACTTTCGATGATGCTATCTGATGGTTGATTTTTCAAAATATATCCTTCAGCACCGCTTTTAATCGCCTCTTTTATATAAGCGTCGTCCTTGAAGGTCGTTAAGATTACTACTTTAATAGTGTTAAAGTGTTTCTTTATCAATTTAGTCCCTAAAACACCATCCATCACGGGCATTCGGATATCCATTAGGACTAGGTCTGGCCGTTTCTTTTGACACATTTCAAATGCTTCCTGGCCATTGCCTGCTGTACCCGTAACCTCAAAATCATTTTCGAGCTCAATCAGAATCTTCAATCCATCACGAATTAATGCATCATCATCAACGATTAGAACCTTCAAATATCCCACTCCCCTCTTTCGGAATTAGGCAAACAATTAAAAAACCGTCATTGGCTGAGATCGAAAGACTGCCGCCAACATTCCGTACTCTTTCCTTCATTCCGCTTAATCCAAGTCCCTCTGACATTGTTTGACAACCAACCCCATTATCCTTTATATACATCCTCGTATATTGCTCAGTTGCTTCAATTTTTATATCCATTTTTGTTGCTTGTGAATATCGTGAAGCATTAGTTAATGCCTCTTTTAAATTCGCACTCATTAATTCCAGATGACTCGGCAGAATAGAATTGAAATCACCACTCATTTTTAGCTCAACTGGGCAAAAGCCGAAATGGTCGATAATGTTATTAATGTATTCTATGCCTATGGTTTGTTTTGGCTTGATATTATGTACTGTATTACGAAGTAACTCGATTGATTTTGCCAAGCCCTCAACCGACGTTTGGACCATCTCCATTGACTTTTCTTGATTCCTTGAATGAAGCTTGTAGGCCGCTTGAAGCTGGAATAAGATCCCGGCAATACTGTGCCCAATACTATCATGGATCTCCTGAGCAATCCGATTCCGCTCCCTTACTTCTGCAATATTAGCAACTTCCTTTGACGAATGGAGCAGCTTTGCCTTTGTATCTTCAAGTTCATACCGTAAACGCCGCTCATTATCTACTGTTTGTTTAAAGCGGTCTTGCTCTTCTTTCCCCTTATGAATAACATAAGCTAGTAAACTGCACAAAAGAACGATAAGAAGGTTTGTAAGGAGCAATTCATTCAATCTTAGTAAATAGAACATGCAAGCAACAGCTACACCAAACCAAGCGTACTTTCTTTTTATAATAAAGTCGTAACTGCAAAGAGCAAACAGAATCGAAAAACGGAAATCCATCGTAACGGCTGCACATGTTAACAGCAGCGTTACGATGGTTAGATACAAAGAATCAACGTATCTTTCTTTAAAAATATTTACGGCAATAATCACCAAGAGGAGAAGAAATGATTGGTAAGCTATATCATGATTCATTATCAGTTCCAAAATTAGGTATAGAATAATCGCTGCTTTTACAATAAAGTTCATGTCATCCCCTGCCAGTAAGCTTTTCCTTCATTATACTTTATTTAGCAATATCCGCCTTTCTAAATGTTCCTAACAGGAAGAAAATAATCGCAAATAAGATTAATATTAACAGTTCTTTTCCAAGTGAAAATAACGACTGTCCCTGCAATAGTTTTTCTATTCCTGTAATCACCCATGAAACTGGTGTGAAGTTGCTTAAAGTCTTAATGATATCTGGAGCAAATTCGAGTGGGAAGTAGGCCCCGCCAAGCATTGCGAGCGGTGCAACCAAACATATACCGATTAAGCACGCTTGAATAATGTTTTTGGAAATCGAGCTGATTGCCACTCCGAATGCTACAGTTACTAATGAAAAAAGGAGCAACAAGACAAAGATGGAAAATCCAGCACTACCGAGGTACAGTTTGTAAACATATTTTATAATCAGCAAAACAAAAGTTATTTGGATGAAGGAAACAAAGAGAAAACTGCCTGTAATCTGGAGCATATAGGTCCTTATTTTTACAGGTGCTGTTAGGGTGCGATAGAGAGTATGGTTATTCTTATTAAAAATAATGAACAAACCGACAATTAAGGAAGTATATAACATCGATATAATCAGATATCCTAGCACAGATTTCGTTCTTTCGGCACCTTCATTAACTGCTAACTTATGCACCAATTGAATAGCGCCAAGCTGGTCATAGTTTGTGAATTCTGTGTAGAAGGAATCGGGATTATGCTGTACTTTTTCCGCAACCATTTTGGCATGATTAAGCCATTGCTCTAAGAATGCACTTACCGGCTTAGAAAAGTTAGATTCTTTGACGGAGTAACTTGTAATTCCCTCATCTTTCCCATGAATAAGCCCATCTGTAAACCCCTTTTCAATCACAACAACATAATCAACTTTTAGTGTTTTGAGATCGTCATTTATTTTTCCCTCTTTTATATTTCGAATTTCAGCTTTTGTTTTTAGATTCCGGACTAAATCAGCTGTAAATTTCGTGTGATCCTTATCAATAATCGCTACTTTTACAGCAGGCTCCTGACCAATAAACCCCAACGTCATAAAGGCAAGGGGAAAGAGCAGGATAAAGAAGATCTGAACTTTATTGCGAAAAATTCGTTTTAAGGTATTGATAAAAATAGTCAAATAACTCTCCTCCTTCCAGTAATAAAAGTAAACGCCACAACAATAATCGTATATAACACTAATCCTAGAATATTCGATTGAGTGAAGGTACCTTCATAAATATTTGTGAATAAAGCCTTTTGCGCATAGGTGTTGGGTGAAAGGTAGCTTAGCATTTCAATGACTTTTCCTTCCATTCGTGAAAATCCACCGGATACTAATGTTAGAACGGTTCCAATTATAAAAATGCTTAGTGATGATGCCATTGTGCTTTTTGACAAGTAAGCGAGAATCATACCAAATGCGACAGCAATTGCTGAAAACAAGAATAGTACTAGTAGGATGAGCCATAAGCTGCCATCCCAATTGGCTTTATAGATGAATTTTGAAACGAGGAAAATCAATAAGGAAATGCCGTATAATGTCATCGTACTTCCTATTAATTTACCAAGAATCACTTTACTTGGTTGAATAGGAGCGGCTGCTAAACGCAGATTCGTATGGTTCCCCATATCCTTTGTAATCGCAAATACTCCAAAAATGGCTCCGAACAACAGGGATTGAAATAAGGCTGTTAGTGAATAGTAATCAATTCCACGTGGTATTTTTCCTTCCGTCACTATTTTCACTTCTTTAATAATGGATGAGGTTGATTTTTGCTGCATCTTCTTCCCATCAACCTTAATGAGGGTATTTCCAATATTAAAGGTACGGACAAAGCTTTCCAAAACTGGCTGAACGTAAGAGGTTTTCTCCTTGCTGTAAAAGTTAATTTTTACCTGTTCTCCATTTTTAAAGCTGTTTGACATTCCTTTTTCAAGATAAACCAAGCCTTTCAACTTTCCGGACTTGACTTGATCCATCCCGCTTTCAAGCGTTTTAACCTTCTTCACTTCTAAAACAGATTTTGTTTTTTTGGCAGTAAAAAATTCATTTAGGGAACTGTCTAGTAACCCCTCATCTTGACTAAAATAACCAACATTCATTGGATCAATTTTCTTTGGTGTATAGGCACTATCTAGTGCCTTTCCAAGAATAAGCATCATTAGGATTGGCAGTAAAATAAACGCAACCATTGCTTTTACATCTCTCACGTTACGAATGAATGTATAATAAGCAATCATTAATATTTTCATATCATTCACCTCTTCTCTCTATTAATCTCGTAGTGATCTTCCCGTAAGTGTCAGGAACACGGCTTCTAAACTTGGTTTTTCCACATTCAAGGATAGAATTTCTATACCTGCTTCGGCCAGGAGATTGATTACACGACTTACGTTATGTTCCCCTTTTTTTCCGACCACTTCTAAGCTATTCCCTTTGATGATGCATTCACGAATACTCGGAATTGATTTAATCTGCTCAACGAGTGAGTAGTTTACAGAAGATATTTCTATAACCAATTTTTCCTCGGTGGAAACCAGTGCAGTAAGCTCTTCCTTCGTCCCTTGTGCAATAACCCTGCCATGATCCACAATAGCAACCCTTGTACAGATTTCTTCAACCTCTTCCATGTAATGGGAGGTATAGATAATCGTCGAACCCATTTTATTCAATTCTTTGATGGATTGTAAAATATGATTTCTTGATTGTGGATCGATTCCCACTGTGGGTTCATCCATAATGATTAGCTTTGGGTGATGCAAGATGGCACAGGCAATATTTAATCTTCGTTTCATTCCGCCAGAGAATCCTTTTGGTCGGTCCCTCTGTCTATCGGTAAGCCCTGTAAACGAAAGGGCCTCAGCAATTCTTTCCTTCAAAAGGCTGCCTCTAAGTCCGTAAAGCCGGCCGAAGTAATCCAGATTTTCATAGGCCGTTAAATCTTCAAATAAGGCGATTTCTTGGGGAACGATTCCAAACTCCTGCTTGACTTCCATTTCATGCCGCTTGATCTCTTTTCCCAGAAACTTTACCTCCCCGCCATCATAAGGGGTAAGGCTCGAGATAATGCTGATTGTCGTTGTTTTTCCAGCGCCGTTTGGTCCCAGTAATCCAAAAATTTCACCTTCGTTAATGGCAAATGTTATATGATCTAATGCGAGGAAATCACCATATCGTTTAATTAGGTTGTTCACTTCAAGTAACATGCTCCCAACTCCCTTTTTCGTTTTTCTAATGTAATCATATTCCAAATCGAATTGGTCTTATAGTGACTGGAAGAATAAGTTCATGTGACATATGTCATATTCGAGGATGAAAAGTGAATCCCAGATTGATGGCATAAAAAAAACGGCCTAGGAAGGACCGTTAAATTTTAATGAAAAGAAATGAATTGAATAAAAACCAAACTTCTTTATTTACAACATTTGCTGCCCGTATAAGTCAGTAGTTATGAATGATTATCGGTTCGCTCGTCTGTAGGCATATTGCTTCCATTGGTAATGAATAAAGCAGCCAACACAAAACCCAAGGATGGCGACAAATGCTGCCACAGCAACAAGAATGGTAAATACATAGCCTATAGTGTTCCACCCAAGCAAAAAGCTAACAAACCCTATTCCGAGGCAGAGAACAGCAATCTTTTGGTTAAATTGTTGCTGCCCCCAATCTTCAGGAATATAAGCCCCTGGCCCTTTCCTTAGGAATAGCTTTGAAAGCTGTATTATCGGATTGAATCCGAAAAAAAGCCCGATTAGCCCTGAAATAAACGGTACTAATAAAAACCACTCCAGACCGGACACCCATGTTAACAGCACACTAATCACAATAACCCATTGGTTTGTTCTTACAAGTGGACGAGGAATGGAATAAATTTTATCTGACAATCAAATCCCCACCTTTCTTATTGGAATTATATGCTTAGAGCTAGTTTAACTTGATTAAATCCTCTTGTATAGGAAATGATTTTTGAAAAGGGTTTTTACAAAAAAAACACTCAGATGAGTGCTTTGCCATTTTATTTATAGGTTTGAATGTATTAGGTTTAAAACCCTCCGTAACTCAGTTACGTCCACTTGCCCGGGGGCAGAAACTTTTCTTGCAGCGCCAAAAGTAATCGCTGAGCCAAATACTTCCCCTGCCAATCGGCTGATGGCCCCTTTGCCAGACATCGACATGGTAACGATTGGTCTATCAGCATACTGTTCATTCATCGTGTTAGTCGCGTCTAATAGGATCAATACATCTGCTGGACTCTTTGGCATCACCGCAATTTTTGGTAGGTCTCCCCCTAATTCCTGTGCCTTTCGCAGTCGTGATACAATTTCTTCTTTTGGAGGAGTTTTGTCAAAATCATGATTAGAGAGGATAACAAACACTCTATGTTCATGAGCCCATTTGATTAGGGTTTTGACATCCTGTTCATTATTAAATAACTCCACATCAATGATATCTACAAGTCCTTTACCAGCAATTACCTTATTTAATTTAAAATAATACTCAGTGCTAATCTCTCGTTCTCCACCTTCTTCAGCACTTCGGAATGTAAAAATAAGTGGTATGTCAGCCACGATAGTCCGAATTTCTACAAGCGCATTTTCAACCTTCAGGATGTTTTCAACGTGTTCAAAAAAGTCAACCCGCCACTCAACAATATCTACATCCAGAGTTTTTAGATGCTCAGCTTCTTCCTTTAATTGCTGTAGAGTTTCCCCAACCATCGACACACAAATTTTTGGTGCACCTTCACCGATTGTAAGCCCTCTAACTGTGACCGTTTTTTTCATCATACACCTCTTCTCTCACATCAAATCTGATAATTTGTTAATAATTTGATTAGCAATCACATCTACATTCATATTATCAGTAACGACTTTCAAATGATGATTCGAATAGATTTCTTGCCTGTTATTAAATAGCTCTTCCATTTCTTTTACGGACTTCCCCTTTAAAACCGGGCGGCTATCAAGAATTAGGTCTAATCTGTCTTTCCAGCCTTCGAACGATAAGTCTAGAAAAATAACAATACTAGTAGACAAACTAACATTTCTAATTTCCTCCTGTAAAAAGGATCCACCGCCTGGAGATAAAACCTTATTCTTTTGATTACATAAGCTAAAGATTAAGCTTTTTTCTTTTTCTCTAAAAGCCTTTTCACCTAGTTTATTGAAAATTTCTGAAACTGGCATTCCAAATTCCTTTTCAATTTCTTCATCAACATCAATAAATTCACGCTGAAGTTTTTTAGCAACAAGCTTTCCAACAGTCGTTTTTCCAACACCCATAAAACCTATTAATATAATATTTTTTCCTTTTAATGAAACATCGATGTTATTCATAATGAGTAAATCCCCCTAAAGATAAAAAATTCCAGGAAACCATGTTAAATAATTATAATCTTTAATAATGCTTAAAAACAATAACCACTTTAGAGCTACGGTATGTCCTTAAGTTGCCAGAAAGCCGTTACACAGATTTCAAAAGGTGGTGTCCTTAAGAATTGGTGCGTAAATTCGTACTAACTTTTTCAATAAACTCCTGTACTCTCCATAGGGGCATCTGTTTCTAAAAAAATGCCATATAATACTATAGCAAATTTCCTCTTTTAGTAATATTAAATACTACGTTGATAGAAAATTCCTAATTTTTTAAATCCTCATTTTATACTAATCTCTTTTATGATACAGTAGTTATGTATATAAAAATTAACTAATAGAGAGGTGCTATATTAATGAAGAAACCCATTCTTGTTATGTCAATCGCCGCTGGATTGTTAGCGCTTTCCAGCTGTAGTAGTGCCACAAGTACCACTGCTGGAAAAATAATTGCAGAAACAAAAGTTGGAAGTGTTACAGAAGATGATTTAATTACTGAACTAAAAGCAAATTACGGAGATCAAGTAGAAGAAGCACTTCAATCAGTTCTTTTAACAAAAATTCTTTCTAAAGAATTTAAAGTAAATGAAAAAGAAATCAACGAAGAAATTAATAAAGATAAGGAAAAGATGGCTGAGCAGTTCGACCAAGCCATTCAACAAAGTCAATATAAGACATTTGAAAACTATAAAAGAGGGATTAAACTAAGTCTACTTTTAGAGAAAGCCGCTAAGAAGAACTTAAAAATATCGGATGAAGACTTGAAGAAATACTTTGAAACCTGGCAGCCTGAAATTAGAGCAAGCCATATATTAGTCCTCGACAAGGAAACCGCGAAAGAAGTCAAAGCAAAACTAGACAATGGCGGTTCATTTGAAAAGCTAGCTCAAGAATACTCCAATGACGAACCTACTGCTGTATGGGGCGGTGATCTAGGATGGTTTAAATCAGGTGAAATGGATCCGAAGTTTGAAGAAGCTGCCTACAAATTAAAGGTTAATGAAATTAGCTCCCCCATTGAAACTGTTCATGGATGGCATATTATTCAATTAACAGACAAAAAAGAAAAAGAGTCTTTTGAAAAGCTTAGAAAAGAACTTGAAAAGAAATATGTATTAGACCATGCGGATCCAAATGAGATAATAAGTAAAGCACTAAAGGAATCAAATATCAAAGTAAAGGATAAAGATTTAAAAATCACATTCGATACAATTCTAAAAAAGGTGTCAGAAAAGGATACTACAAAAAAATAAGAAAATATTGAAAATAACATCTATCAATGTAAAAGGATACTTTCTAATAAATCCCGAAAGTATCCTTCTTTCATTAAAGCAGGCGTATTAAATTATAATGTACCTTAATTAGTATGATCCCTTCACGAATCTTGTTTAGATATATTAACTGTTGATTTTTATCAAAAACTAAACTATATCCTCTTTGGTTACCACGTTTTTAGTTTTTCTATCAATTTCTTTTAGTCCAAAATAGATATTAAACGCTGCAAAACCAAGTAGCAAAATACCTGGACCAATGAGCAAGAGGGCGGAACCCTTTTTTGATTGTGCAAAATCTATGAAGTATCCAATATAAGGAATGGTAAATCCAGAATAAATAGCAACAACATTTTCAGATAGGATAGGATCAATATCTGGACCATCGTTGTTATCACCTTTGGTTTTATACAGGACATTTGGCCCACTAGTTGTAACTCCAATAATTCTATGAGTCACCAGAATTCCCTCTTTTGTTTTGAATGTGATAACATCATCTTTCTTAAGTACATTTCTTTCTTTTGAATTAAGTGGTTTCACCCCGATAATAGAACCTGTTAGAAAGGTCGGTTCCATTGATCCCGATAAGACAGTTTTTAGTTGATAGCCAAAGACCTGTGCCTCCCCTTTAGATGCTTTTGAGGAGATCACAAGAAATGCCATTAAGATTAAGTTTAAGAATAAAACTACTGTAATTATGTTGCTAATTACTTTTAAAATCTTTTTCAAACTTCCCACCTGCCTCATATTATATAATTGCAACTTTACCGGCTTGCTCCTGCATTATTTTTCTTTGATCATGTTTATTAATTATTTTCCCCTGTATTTATATTCTCTTCTGACATCTCATTTTCGGCTGTACTAGATTCATTACCTTTTTCAATAGAATTGTTTACCTCTTCTTGTTTTTCAGTGGGCTCGTTCCCCACTGTTTCGTTTGAAGAGTTTTCCTTAGATAATAAACGGACTTCAATTTCCCCACTCCAGAGTTCATGTACACCCTTACCAGGATAATCTTCATCAAAAATCTTAAAACTATAAAATCCGCTATTGGCTGGTGTAAAAAGTATTTCTTGTTCCTGACCCTTTGTAATTGGTATAAAGGTTAACGGTACTGATACCTTACTTCCATTTTTTGGATTACCTTTTTCTATAAAGTAAACCTCATACTTTCCATTTGTTTTCATTGTTTCCCCAGTGTTCTTGATAGATGCATATATATTTTTCCCATCAAATCTTTCACCAGTTAATTTTAATTTACTGCAATCTCCTTGACCGAGGTTTTCTGAACAACTAGGAACATCTACAATAGCCCATGATCCCGCTTGTATCACTCCAGTTACTGTACTAGTATCGGTAAAAAATGCATTCGTTTGACCAGTTATAGGAACAAATGCCCACAGGAATAAATAGAATACAGCTAAAAGTTTTACAAAAACCCCTATTAATTTATTACTCCTCCTAATTTCCCTTAATCGTAGGTTTCGTATCGTAATCCCTCCCCCAAGGTCCCGTTCCTCTCTTAATTGCTATCAATTATTATAAAGAACTATTAATCTTAGTTTATTTCATCATTATTATTTTGGAAAAGTTCAAATTCAACCATTTGTTCTTTATAAATGGTTGTTTTCGTTCGTTTCCTCAATATTACTCGAGCTGCCTCAATATTTTGTATTTTCCATTAATTTTTATTCTTACATTAATATTTCTTTCTATGTAAGTGATTTTCCTTTGCCAGATAACAATTTGTACTAAGATTTTTTTTCAATTCCTCCCAATAAAATAAAGAGTGCCCCAAAAAGGTCAGTTTCGAGACACCCCTCCTTAAATATTAATTAATTCCAACTGCAGTATACGCTTGTTGTACCGCTCTAACTTGTTTAGAGCTGGCTCCATATAAATCTGTTGCAGCTTGAATGGCAGCTTGTCTCATCATACTAAAGTTTGAACTTTGCGTTAAATAAAGAGTTAGTGCTCGGTAATAGATTTGTTCTGTTGCTTCACGGCCTACGCCTTGTACTGTTACACCATAATGGGTGCCGCCATCAGAAATCAGATATGCTGCCTTGTTATTAATACTACTATTAATATGAACGCCGCCACTATCTAAGGTGCCAATATATCTCTTGCTCCAATGGTCTGGTGAATAACCGCTTTCAGTTCTCACATCTACAATTTCAGCTGGATTACTCATTGAACGAATCGCGATTTTTTCATCTTTGTTTACAACAACATTTTCGCCGATCAACCAGTCATCTCTGTCAACCATTGCACCAAATATATCGGACATAGACTCATTTAATGCCCCGGATTCATTTCGATAGGTTAAATTGGCTGTATGTTGAGTAACACCGTGGGCCATCTCATGGGCTGCCACATCCAATGCAGCCGAATAAAATGCCCGTGTGATTCCATCACCATCGCCGTATGACATTTGTACACCATTCCATGATGCGTTATTCCACTTATCACCAACATGTACAGCAGAAATCAATTGCTGTCCTTTATTATCGACAGAATCACGCCCAAATGTGTTTTTAAAATAATCATAGGTCTTCATTGCATTTCCATGTGCATCCACACTTGCTCCATCATGAAAAGATTTAGACAAGCTTGTGACGAGGACATTTTTTCCGCTTGACTGATCATATGTGATAATACCTTTTCCTCGCGAAAACCCACGAAGCTCATACAATCCATCAATAAATTGAACATCCAACAGCTGTTTTGTACCAAGTACCCCCATTCCAAATGCACTTAGATCCTGTGCTGCATTATAATGATCCACAATATTTCCGTTTGTTGCATCAATGAAATAATGCCAGTATCCAACCTTAGGATTGCTAGTAGAGGCTTTGACAAGGTAGGTGTTATAAAATGCTCCATCATGTTCATAGATAAACTGTTCCGCATTAATTGGAGCATCGTATTGGTCCACTTTGCCAATTTTCTTTTCAATAGCTTCTTTAGTTATGTCAATTGCTTCATTTTTTGAAATTGCAGCCTCTATATTGATATTTTTATCCTCAAGATTAGGCACAACCTCGCCGAAGAATGATGTAACATTATCGCTTTTATCCAAGGCTAAAGTTGATTCAGAACCAAATATAGGAATTCCCTTATATTGCTCAACGAGCCTAAAGTGGTGAGTGCCTGTTCCTTGGTCCGCCTTTTCTTCTTTAACTTTAAAGTGGTTTTTCATGTCCCCTTTAATTTTAAACTTTTGGCTATTCTCAGTGAGGTAGGAAAAGGCAATATCTCTTTTGCTTAGCCCTTTTTTTGTTTTAGGAGCCCAGGTTTCACCGATGAAGGAAGGGGTACCATACTCAGAACTATAATGAATCTTTGATTCCTGTGCACTTACGGTTGAACCAGCTGTAGCAAACGTCCCAAGGGCAACGGACAGGGCCAAAGTAGAGGAAATCACATTTTTGTTTAATTTCAATTGTCTAAACCTCCAAAATAAATTTAAACTACTATTTTGCTAGACATTATCATAGCATGGGCAGAACTCTTTTTCCGAAATAAGAGGATGCCCCAAATGATTAAGTTTGAGGCACCCTCTTTCTTTTGTTTAAATTTAGAAAACACCTACAGCCGTGTACGCTTGTTGTACAGCTTTAACTTCTTTGGAACTAGCTCCATATAGGTCTGTTGCTGCTTGAATGGCTGCTGATCTCATCAAAGAGAAGTTAGAGCTTTTTGTTAAATATTTTGTAAGGGCACGGTAATAGATTTGTTCTGTTGCGTCACGCCCTACCCCAGTCACTGTAACACCGTAATGTGTCCCACCATCTGACATCAGATAAGCAGCTTTATTATTAATACTGCTATTGATATGAACGCCGCCACTGTCTAATGTGCCAGTATAGCGCTTGCTCCAATGGTCAGGCGAGAAACCGCTTTCAGTTCTAGCATCAACAATTTCAGCCGGGTTACTCATAGAACGAAGTGCTTTATTTGTTCCAGTTTTAATAAGCTTCTCTCCAATTAGCCATTCTGGATCATCTCTGTCAACCATTTTAGCAAAGATATCAGACATAGATTCGTTTAGAGCACCGGACTCATATGAATAGATTAAATTGGCTGTATACTCCGTTACTCCATGAGTCAACTCATGCGCAGCAACGTCTAATCCGCTGGCAAAATTGTAATAGTTCACACCATCCCCATCACCGTAAGACATTTGTCTTCCGTTCCAGGAGGCGTTATTCCAGTTGTTATTTACGTGGACAGCAGAAACTAATTTAAATCCTTTATCATCTACTGAATTACGACCAAAGGTCTTTAGATAATAGTCGTATGTCTTTTGTGCAAATGTATGGGCATTTACTGCTGCCCCATCTGTAAACATTTTACTTAGGCTAGTTACCATTTTGTTAGCGTTCTTTGCGTCATTGGTGACAATCCCTTTACCTCTAGTCGTATCGTTGAGTCCATATACCCCGTCAATGAATTGGGCTTCAAACATCTGCTTGTCGTTAAACACTCCGTTACCAAATGCGATGACTTCATCAGATGCATTGTATCGATCAACAATATTTCCGTTTGTAGCATCAATGAAATAATGCCAATAACCAACCTTAGGTTCAACAGTAGAAACTTTTACTAGATAAGTGTTATAGAAAGCACCATCATGTTCATAGATAAACTGTTCAACATTAAAATCACCATCATATTGGTCTACCTTGCCAATTTTCTTTTCAATACCTGCTTTTGCTATTTTGATTGCTTCAGTTTCAGAAATAGCAGTTTCTGTATTGATATTTTTATCGTCAAGATTTGGTACAACCTCACCGAAAAAGGATGTAACATTGTTATCTTTATCCAGTGCTAAAGTTGAATCAGATCCAAAAATTGGAATACCTTTATACTCCTCAACAAGTCTAAAATGATGGGTTCCTAATTTATTATCGGCTTGTTCTTGAATTACTTTAAAGTTCTTATTCATGTCACCTTTTAGTTTAAATTTTTTGCCATTTTCCTCAAGATAAGAAAAGGCAATATCCCTCTTACTTAGCCCTTTTTTCGTTTTTGGAGCCCAAGTTTCACCCATAAAGGAAGGCGTTCCATACTCCGCATTATACTTGAAATGTGGTTCCTGCGGACTTGCAGCCAAGCCACTTGACGCAAAGGTTCCAAGTGCAATGGATAATGCAAAAGCAGAGGAAATAACTTTTTTATTTATTTTCATTTAACTATCCCTCCAAGTTATATAACAATAAATTCAATTTGGACGATGAATCTTCAAGGACTACAATTCTATATTCTATGAATAATAGTCGGTAAAGGTTAGATAACTATCTTATTTTGCATCTCCAGCCATTTGAGAGGCAATAAACGTCCAATCAAGATTAAGAGTGTCACCTTGGAAAACGTTTTGATCCTTACCGTTATCAACGAAGTCAAACTGTACCCATAGGTCATTGACTGCTCCAGGTTCAAGTCCACTATTTTTCTTAAAGAATGGATCTAAAATGGACTTCTGAACAAGATCTGGGCTCATTGCTTTTAAATCTGCTAGTGTTGTTTCAAAAATAGGTTCATTTTCTTTGTCCCAATTCCATAAGAATCTAACCATAATGTGTTCCCCGAAATCTCCAGCACCATTATCACCTTTGGCATCAGTGACAGTATAGTCAGTTTTTAATTTCACGTCTTTGATTTTCAAGGAGCCTTTATTGGCTAATTTGAAATCACGCACCATCGTATCGCCAGGTTTAAGATCTTTAAGGTTAACAAGCACGCCAGGATCAACAGACAAATCCAAAGTACCTGCAGCAAATGTATTATGCGTTACTTCTGTATCGCTGAAATATGCATATGTACCCCCGCCGATTAATGATAGGCCGAGTGCTGCTGAAGCTAAACCTAAACCAAGTTTTTTCTTTATACTCACTTTATTTCCTCCTCTTCATCTTTTAAAAATAGTGCCGCCATCCCTGTTTGTTTAGCGAGTACGTACATTTCAAAGCAACTTTTATTTTTAATCAATAACCTCCTCTTTACTTTGTTAAAGGGTCGTTTAGTCTTCACTTTAGAAGAAACTACCTAGTTACTAAGCTTGAAAAAACCCATTAACATATTCTTAATTGCAGTTCAATTAATCCTTAATAGAGAACCACTTGGTTTTAGTATAAACTAGTTTACTATGAATTCAAACTTGCAAATATAGCTATTTATACTTTATAAAGAACACTTTTCTTCGATTTTCTAATTCATTCTCTATTTTTCTTTATTTTTTGAAAAATAAAAATTTTAATCTTTTACCTGATTATCGGAACTACTTGTTATTGAATTCAGCCTATCAAACGCCTTCACTTCCTGCGCGGCATTATAATTAACCACAATGCTACCGTTAATGGCATCAACAAAATAGTGCCAGTAGCCCACCTTAGGTTCAACCGTTGAAGCTTTTACAAGATAGGTGTTGTAGAACTTACCCTCATATTTATAGATATATTGCTCGGCAGTCACTTCACCATCATACTGTTTTACTTTTCCTATTTTTTTTTCAATTGCAGTTTTCGTTATTTTAATAGCTTCCTTGTCAGATATAACAGCAACTTTATTGAGGTCTTTATCATCAAGCTCAGGTAATACCTCTCCGAAAAATGCCATTACATGATCATTTTTGTCTAATGCGACGGTTATATCTGAAGCATAAATAGGAATGCCCTTATATTGCTGAATCAATTTAAAGTGGTGAGTACCGGTTTTATAATCAGCCTGTTCTTCTATCACTTTAAAGTGGTTTAATTGCAATTTGGGGCTTTTCTTTTTAAGATAGGCAAAGACTATGTCTTTCTTACTCATGCTTTTTTTTCGATTCCGGCGCCCAGTTTTCTACAAACAACAAAGGTGACATCTGCCCATCAATAGGTTCAATCTTTGGACACTGGGCTTCAATTTCCAGAGTAGTGGCAAGCGAACCAACCGTAGAAAATGTACCAAGTACAGCCGGATGGGCAAAACCAGTAGAAACCACTTTCTTGTAAATTTTCATATCATCGCTCCTCTTACAGGTCTATGATTCAATTAACTTTCTTTAACGAAATTTCAATTATATACTCTCACACAATAACTAGATAATTTTATACGTAGGATGTTATGGATATTGAGCCGGCTATCTGTATCATCAGATGTCGGCTCAATTTAAGATCCGGGAAATTTTCGTACCGCATATAAAAAATCCTGCTATCTAACTCTTTTACCTCTTAATTTCAAAATCTACTTTGTTAATTCCACCGACAATCGGTAAAATGAATTCGCTGCTTGTCGGTGTTATAGTGATTTTTGTTCCACCGGAAGGACGTTGAGTATAATCATAATCAGTGGCGATTATAACTAGACCGATCTTGCTTCCCTTTTTAAATACATAATCATCAGGCTGCATATCCCATTTAAATGTATATTCTTGATTTGGAACAAGTCGTTCTGAACGATCAGCACTTTGTAGGTTTTGCGGATCCATCCAGCCCCGCGTTACAATTGCCGGTTTAGAACCGCTATAATCAACAAGCAAGGCAGTCAAATTGGAAACTGGACGGTCAATGCTTCCTTTTAGGCTTACGACAGGTGTACCACTGATTCGTACATCTTCCGTAAGTGACGGAGTCATATATACAAGACGGTTCGGATTATCCAATTCAGGATTTGTAATTAACGTATCTGCTTTTTTCTTCGGATCATCGATTAGAGACTTCTTCTCATTTGGTTTATCAGCAACCGGCAAGCTGCTTAATGCACCTGAAGAACCTCCCTCAACCGTATCCAACTTGAATGTAACCGGAACGGCAGCTGCTTCTGGCCAATTAGATTGTTTCTGCCAGGTTTTGTCCTCACGTTGAACATCTACTGCAGGTTCGTCCATAGTTCCATTGTCAATCCCGTAAAGCCAAAAATCGAACCATTTGTTTTCAGCTTGTTTCCAATTGTTTGTCGAAGTACCTCCATGCCCGCCTTGGTGAAGCCACATCTTCCGTGGAACATTATTTTGTTCTAGAACTTTCCACCATTGGTCGAAATGTTTTGTCTTTACATTCCAATCGTTAAGACCATGAACAACAAAAACACTCGCCTTGATATTTTTTGCATCTTTGACAAAATTACGTTTATCCCAGAAGCTATTATAATCTCCCGACTTCCTATCTAATCCAACTGTAAATTCATCAATTAGCTTATGGCATACTTCAGGCATTTTTCTTGTCAATACAGCTGCTGCCATATTGTCAGCGTCCTCACCTTGATATCCTCCGGGTGCAATTACGGCACCATTTGACCGGTAATAATCATACCAGCTGCTAATTGCCGAGATGGGGATAATTGTTTTTAAGCCTTTAACGCCGGTTGTAGAAACAGCATTTGGCAATGTACCATTATAAGAAGTACCTGTCATTCCAACGTTTCCAGTCGACCAGTCTGCGGAAACTTCCTTTCCGTCAGCTGTGTATGCTTTTGCACTGCCATTTAGCCAATCAATTACTGATTTTGCAGCGAGAGTCTCGTTTTCATCTCCGGTTGTTGGACAGCCATCTGACTTTCCAGTTCCAATGCTTTCAGCTAGGATGACACCATATCCCCTCGGGACATAGTAGTTTCCAATTGAACCAAGGTTAGCCGGCTGAGCATTTGCTACTGCGTATGGTTTGCCTCCTTTTTGACCATTCAGTTCAGGTACCGGTGTAAGTTCAACATCAACATTATAGACAGGCACGTCTAAGATGCCAGAACGATACGGACTTATCTCATAAATGACAGGAACTTTAACGCCTGGCTCAGTTTTTGGCCTCATCACTTGCATGGAGATTCGGTCACGTTTGCCGTCACGATCACTGTCTACTGTAGTTTCAACAAACAGATTCTCAATGATTGCATCATCAGTTGAGTAAATAGGCTTTGTCATTCCGTTTTCTAGTTCAATTTTTGTTGAAGGATCATTCACGCCAACAGAAGTATAGGCGGATTGGACAGCTTTAACTTGTGCTGAATCACTACCGTATAAGTCTGTCGCAGCTTGAATGGCTGCTTGTCTCATCATGGTAAAGTTTGAACTGCTTGTTAAGTATTTTGATAGGGCACGATAATAGATTTGCTCCGTTGCATCGCGGCCAACACCTTTTACCGTTACGCCGTAATGCTTACCACCCTCAGAAATCAGATAGGCAGCCTTGTTATTGATACTGCTGTTGATATGAACTCCGCCACTATCTAACGTGCCAGTATAGCGCTTGCTCCAATGGTCCGGCGAGTAACCGCTTTCAGTTCTAACGTCAACAATTTCAGCTGGGTTACTCATTGAACGAAGTGCTTTTCTTCCATCTTTAACAATCTGTTCTCCGATTAACCATTCCTTGTCGCCTCTGTCAACCATGGAACCAAATATATCTGACATGGATTCATTTAAGGCACCGGATTCATTTCGATAGACCAAATTTGCAGTATGTTCTGTTACCCCATGGGCCATCTCATGGGCGGCAACATCTAATCCACCTGCGAAATTGTAATAGGCAACCCCATCGCCATCACCATACGACATCGTTTTACCATTCCATGAAGCGTTATTCCAGTTAGTATTTACATGGACAGCAGAGATTAGTTGTTGTCCATTATCATCGACCGAATTGCGATCAAAGGTCTTTTTAAAATAATCATAGACTTTCTGTGCATTGGCATGGGCATCAACGGCCGCACCATCTTTGAACATTAGACCAGCGCTCGTTACCATTTTATTGCTATTTTTCGCATCATTAGTAACGACTCCTTTGCCTCGAGTCGTATCATTAAGTCCATATACTCCATTAATTAGTTGTGCTTCAAACATTTGCTTGTTACCAAAAACGCCAGTACCGAATGCCGTAATTTCCTCTGCAGCATTATAGGTATCTACAACATTACCATTTGCGGCATCAATGAAATAATGCCAATAGCCGACCTTAGGTTCCATCGTTGAAACTTTGACAAGATACGTGTTATAGAACTTACCATCGTTTTCATAGATAAACTGTTCGGCACTGGCCTCCCCATCATACTGGTCTACCTTGCCAATTTTCTTCTCAATACGTTCTTTAGCTATTTTGATTGCCTCTTTATCGGAGATAGCTGCCTCTGTATTGATGTTTTTATCCGCAAGATCAGGGACAACCGCACCGAAGAAAGAGGAAACATTATTATCTTCGTCAAGTGCTAGAGTTGAGTCCGATCCAAATATGGGGATGTCTTTAAATTGCTCCATAAGCCTAAAGTGAGTGGTGCCCGTCTTTTTATCTGCTTGTTCTTTCGTTACTTTAAAGTGCTTTTTCATATCACCTTTTAATTTAAACTTTTTACTGTTCTCCTCAAGATAGGAAAAGGCAATATCTCTCTTACTTAGCCCTTTTTTCGATTCTGGAGCCCACTTATCCGCAATGAAAGACGGGGTATTATACTCTTTATTATATTGAATCTTGTATTCCTTATTTGTAGTAGCTGAAGCACCCGTACCCAGTGTCCCAAGAACAACGGATAGAGCCAAAGCCGAGGATAGGATTTTCTTGTTCCCCTTCAATTATCGCGCCCCCTAATAAAATATTATTCTAGTAAAAATTGATTGATTCAACGTACCAGCCTAATTAATTTTGCATTACTTCTTACTAACAGGAGTATGCATATGTACCCCCACCTTTCGCCTACCCTTTACCTTCACAAATTTAAGTTTTCTAATTCATCTAGCATTCCATTTTCTTGAAATCCATTAACCACCTCTCTTTGAATTGTTTTATAGGGTAATTAGTAACTCCTTTGGAATATAGCAGCTACCAATATCCGTGATATTTACATATCACACTTGTTCCTTATAGGGTTCAATAATGTTCCAAATAGAGAACAGTCGGACTAATTATAGTATTAATTTAATAGTTTTTCAACATGCCAATATACTTATTTTCCATTTATAAAGTCTTTTTGTCTTTTATAAAACATTTTCCCCTAAATCTTGTTATTCTAAAAACTTTCATTAAAGTTTTACACATAGCCAAAAAAAAAGACTCAGGTGAGAGTCTTTTATTGTTTCATTTTGGGATCGAGGATATCTCTTAGGCCATCACCCATTAGGTTAAAGCCAAGGACGGTCAGCATGATAGCCATCCCAGGGAAAAATAATGTCCACGGCGCTTGTGTGATGTAATTTCTTGAATCCGCAAGCATTTTCCCCCACTCCGGTGTTGGAGGCTGGGCCCCTAATCCAAGGAAACCTAGGGCAGCTGCTTCGATGATGGCTGTTGCAATTGCCAAGGTTGCTTGGACGATTACTGGAGACACGCTGTTAGGTAGAATATGCCTGAGAAGGATTCGAGTATCCTTCATTCCAACAGCACGGGCAGACATAATATATTCCTCTTGCTTCACGCTTAATACTTTTGATCTTATCAACCTGCCAAAGTTCGGAATATTAATAACTGCAATGGCAATTAATGCATTTTGTAGTGATGGACCCAAAACGGAGACCACTGCAATCGCCAACAGAATACTGGGAAAAGCAAGCATGATATCAAAGATACGAGAGATGATTGTATCAGCCCAGCGCCCATAATATCCAGCCACAATTCCAAGCAATGTCCCAATGACAACAGATCCTAATACCGAGAAAAAACCAACCCATAGGGAAATTCTAGCTCCATATAAAACACGTGAAAAAATATCTCTGCCAAAGTCATCAGTACCGAACCAATGCTTGCTGGACGGTGCCTGCATCCGTTCGGTCAATACCTGCGCTTTATAGCTGTATGGTGCCAGCCATGGAGCTATGGCTGCGATAATGATAAAAAAGATGACAATACCTAAGCCAATAACTGCTAATTTATTTTTATAAAATAATCTCCAGTTTTCCTTCCACGGAGGAGTCAGCTTTTCCTCGACAGGGATTGTCGCGATGTCCGCTGTGTTTTTTGCAAGTTCTGCCACGTTTGATCCCTCCTTTATTTGGTATATTTAATTCTCGGATCAACAAAGACATATAATAAGTCAACGATTAAATTAATGAGTACAAAGATGGCTGCAATGAGTAATATCCCTGACTGAATAACAGGATAATCACGGTAGCCGATTGCATCGTATAGGTATCTGCCAATTCCCGGCCAGCCAAAGATGGTTTCCGTTAGAATTGCTCCCCCTAATAACAGTCCTGTCTGTAAACCGATAACTGTAAGAACTGGGATAATCGCATTTTTTAAGGAGTGCTTGTACACCACCCAAAACATCCTTAGCCCCTTCGCACGGGCTGTACGAATGTAATCTGACTTCATAACCTCCAGCATTGAGGCACGGGTCATTCTGGCGATAATCGCCATCGGGATGGTGGCAAGTGCAATACTTGGAAGGATTAAATGCTTTAAGACGATTGCAAATTGATCAAATCTTCCTTGCATTAGTGTATCGAGTAAATAGAAATTCGTAATTGCTGTAATTGGATCTCTAACATTCTCTCTTCCGGTAGTAGGCAGCCAGCCTAGTTCAATCGAAAATGCCCACTGCTCCATCAGGCCAAGCCAGAAGATCGGCATCGATACGCCAATAAGTGCTAGTATCATTGCAACATAATCAAACCACGATTTTGAGAACCAGGCACTGATAATCCCGGCATTTACTCCAACGGTAATGGCAATGACCATGGCCACAATTGTTAATTCTGCGGTTGCTGCCAAGTAGGGCCAGATTTCTTGGTTAATAGGACCTCTTGTTTGTAATGAAACCCCTAAATCTCCTTGGAGCAATGATTTAATATAATCAAAGTATTGTATGTACCATGGCCTGTCCAAGCCTAATGCTTTTGTTAGATTTGCAATTGATTCAGCAGTTGCCCTCTGTCCAAGAATTACTTGAGCAGGATTCCCGGGGATGGCATGGATAATGGCAAAAACTATGAGTGTCATTCCTATTAATACGGGTATTAAAGATAAAACACGGCGGACCGTATACGTTAACAAGTATTTCACCTCGTTTTTCAAAAATAATCAAAGAGTCTTTGATTAATCAAAAGGGGAGGCAAGACTCCCTCCCCTTTATCCAGTAATTATTTAAATTCTACCTTGCTCAGACATTCAGAACCCGTTGGATGCGGAAGGTAATTTTGTAAGTCCTTCGCAGCAGCTAACAGTGGTGTAGAGTGTACAAGCGGCACCCATGGAGCATCTTCATGGATGATTTCCTGTGCTTTTTTATAAAGCTCATTCCGCTTTTCTTGATCAGTTTCCGTTTGAGCCTCGATTAAAATTTTATGCAATTCGTCATTGCTGTATTGGGCATAGTTGTTGCTGCCAATACTGTCTTTATCGAGCAATGTGTAGATGAAGTTATCTGGGTCACCATTGTCGCCAGTCCATCCAAGCATAAAGGAATCAAACTCACCTTTTGTTGCTTTTTCTAAATAAGTAGCCCAGTCAACAGATTTTATATTTGCTTTAATGCCAACTTTACTTAAGCTTTCTTGAATAACCTCTGCAACTTTTTGTGCTTCCGGCATGTATGGGCGTGCTACAGGCATTGCCCATAAGTCCATTGTAAAGCCTTTCTCCAGCCCTGCTTCTTTTAATAATGCTTTCGCTTTTTCTAAATCAAACGGATATTCTTGAATGGCATCGTTATATCCTTCAATAGATGGCGGCATAGGGTTTTTGGCTGGAAGTGCCTTACCACCATAGAATGCATCAATAATCGCTTTCTTATCGATTGCATAGTTAATCGCTTGACGAACAAGCTTATTATCCAATGGTTTACGAGTAGTTGTTAAACCAATATACCCAACATTCATTGATGGTCTTTCAATAATTTGCAATTTATCGTTCGCCAATACAGTCGCTTCATCCGAGTTATTTAGTCCATCCATCACATCGATCTCACCATTTGCAAGGGCATTAAGACGTGCTGTATTTTCAGGAATGACACGGAAGATAATTTTGTTTAACTTTGGTAAATCTTTTTGCCAGTAATCTGGATTTTTTTCAATAACGATCTTATCTTTTTGTTTCCATTCAACGAATTTGAATGGACCTGTTCCAACTGGGTGACTTCTAAAATCATCGCCCCACTTTTCTAAAGCTGTCGGACTCGCAATCGCAAACATGGACATTGCGATGTTCTTTAGGAATGGTGCTTGTGGTCTTTTTAATACAAACTGTACTGTATTCTCATCAACGGCCTTAACTTCTTTAATTACGTGCCCTTCATCTTTCTTAAATCCGCCAAACATCGTATAATAAGGGAATTTCTCTTCATTCCCGTTCATCCAGCGGTCGAAGTTGTAGACAACAGCATCTGCATTGAAATCAGTACCGTCATGGAATTTTACACCTTTACGAAGATTAAATGTGTAAGTCAAGCCATCATCCGAAGTTTTCCACTCTTCTGCAAGCCCTGGTTTAATTGTTGTATCCTGGTCTCCATATACCAACAATGTTTCAAATAAGTTTATCGTGACTTTAAATGTTTCACCTTCAGTTGTTGTGATTGGGTCCAATGAAGTGGAATCTCCACCGCGGCCATACACAAGCGTATCCTTTTTATTGACATTACTAGTGTCAGGATCTTTCTTTCCACCATCTGTTTTAGCGTCATCACTCGTTTTGCTGTTACAGCCAACTAAAAACATGCTGATGGCTAATAAAGAAATCAACAGCATCATAAAAGACTTTTTCTTCATAAGCTTTGTTTACCCCCTGTACTTTTTTTGTTTTTTTATCATTAATGCAGCATATCACTCGTTATATAAGTGACATGCAACAAGATGACCGTTTAGATTGCTTTCTCCAGGTCTAGTTGTTTTACAAATATCCATTACTTGTGAACATCTCGTATGAAAGGCACAGCCTGTAGGTGGATTCGCCGGACTTGGCAGCTCACCTTCGATCAAAATTGTTTTCTTCTTAATATCAGGATCTGGGATTGGAACTGCAGAAAGCAGTGCTTTCGTGTAAGGATGTTTTGGATTTTCGTATAGAATTTCACTTTCTGCTAACTCTATTAATCTACCTAAATACATTACGCCGACCCGATCACTGATATGTCGAACCACACCTAAATCATGCGCGATAAATATGTAGGTAAGCTGAAATTCCTTTTGAATATCCTTCATTAGGTTGAGAACCTGAGCCTGAATGGAAACGTCAAGTGCCGATACAGGTTCATCGGCAATAATCAACTTCGGTTTGGTCATCAATGCCTTCGCAATCCCAATCCGCTGACGCTGCCCGCCGCTGAATTGATGCGGATATCGTTTTGCATGATAACTGCTTAAGCCGACCACCTCGAGCATTTCCCTTACTTGTTTTCTACGTTCCTCTTTGGTCCCAATACCATGGACAATGAGCGGTTCCTCAAGGATTTGTTCAATCGAATGCCTTGGATTTAGTGATGCATACGGATCCTGGAAAACCATCTGGATTTCCCGACGGGTTTTTCTTAATTCTGATTTTGACATCCTTGTAATTTCTTTATCTTCAAAAACCACCGTACCGTCACTGGCCTCAATCAAACGCATAAGCAATCGACCGGTTGTCGATTTCCCGCAACCGCTTTCACCGACGATTCCCAATGTTTCTCCTTTTTTAACATAAAAGGAAACATCATCAACCGCCTTGACCTCGCCTTGTTTCCTTCCAAAAATTCCGCCAGTAATCGGAAAGTATTTTTTTAGTCCATTTACTTCAAGAAGTAACTCCGACATGTTTGTCACTCCCCTCCTTCAATGTATGTAGGAAACAGCGCACTTCATGTCCGTCTTTTTCCGACTTATATAGTTCCGGTGATTCTGTGCGGCATTGACCGAATGCTTCTTCACATCTTGCTGCGAATCGACAGCCATTCTGAATAGTTCCCGGTGCAGGGACCGTTCCTGGAATACTGTAGAGACGGTCTTTTTTGCCACGTAAGTCCGGCACAGATTTTAACAGGCCCTTTGTATATGGATGCTGCGGGTCTTTTAAAATTTTGTGAACGCTCCCCTGTTCAACGATTTGACCGGAATACATAACAATCACTCGTTCACAAATTTCTGCGACAACACCTAAATCGTGGGTAATTAGAATGATTGATGTATTGGTTTTTTTATTCAAATCCTTCATTAACTCTAGGATCTGTGCCTGAATCGTTACATCAAGGGCTGTTGTAGGCTCGTCCGCAATCAGCACCTTAGGATTGCAAGCCATTGCCATAGCGATCATGACACGCTGCCTCATCCCACCTGATAACTGGTGTGGATGCTCTTTCAGAATTCCTTCTGCCCTTGGAATTCCAACGAGCTTCAATAGTTCCATGCTTCGGACCTTAGTTTGTGACTTAGTAAGGTCAGTATGTAACCGGATGGCTTCCATTAGCTGATTTCCAATCGTAAATAATGGATTCAATGATGTCATCGGCTCTTGAAAGATCATTGAAATCTGATTCCCACGGATTTTTCGCCACTCTTTTTCAGAAATATTTATTAGATCATTTCCTTCAAAAATGATCTCGCCGTTATCGATTTTTCCAGGCGGTGCGGGAATCAATCCCATGGTCGCTAACGAAGTGACACTCTTACCGCTTCCGGATTCACCTACAATGCCAAGAATTTCTCCTTCTTTTAATTCGAAACTGATACCATCCACGGCAGGGACAAACTTTTTCCCCGATTGGAAAGACACTCTCAAATCGTTTAAACGAAGTATAGGTCTTTTGTCCAAATTTACACCTACTTTAGCTATTCTATTATTCATTCATTAAAGTAATTTCTAAAATATTAAAATTTAATGAACATTTGTAACCATTATTACATACCTAGTATAGGGGATTTTGTAGAAATTTGTCACAAGATTTTAAAAATTTAAAAAAGTAATCGACAAAATTCGCATACAAAAGGTATCAGCGCAAACACGAGGAAGCCAGTGGCAGAAAGAAGATAAAACCATCCAAGCTTCTCAATGATAGAACTTTACCATCCATTTTAATAGCTAGTTAATTTTATTTAGTGCTGTTTCCTGAAATGCCTTAAAGAATGAATCACAAAATTCATCCCACTCAGTAGCGGCTTTCATAGATGCCTCGCTTACATCACCTAAAACCGGCTTGTGCAGGAGGTCTTCAATCCGCTCTGAATAACCCTTGATTGTTTCTTCTAAAGCCCCTTCAAGCACACTGCCAACAAACTCAGCAGGAGTATACCAATCTGATACTCTTTGAAGATCCCGGTATATTTGTGTTAACAATAGATTACGCGGGCCTTCCCATTGTTCATTTACTACTACATCCCGAAAAATTCGCGGCAGCGAAGAAAATTCCTCCATCACCCCGTGGCCGGCAAAAATAGAAATGGCTTCACGTAATACGTCTGCGCCCTCATTGGTTACACAGATTTTTTGTAATAAAACAAGTTCTCTTAAATTGAATCGTTGTTTTCTTATTTCAATTGGCTGATCTGATTTAATTCCCGGATTGAGCGGTTTCCCTAGTTTTAAGAAGAGGTCATAAATCTTAAACGCACCAGCCGTCGTCCGCTCGGCAGCATTTTCAATTCGTTTTAACTTGCTCGCTGCAAGTGGATAATCTTTCACCTTTTTACCAAAAACCGTCCGGAAGTCACTATAAAGGTTCGCTTCTCTTGAAGCCCGGAGCATAAATCCGGCACAGGCAATCCCGATTTCAAGGCGTGATAAGGTAAGAACAATCCCCACTGCGATGGCAATTCCTTTATCCATTGGACCAATTGGGTAGGCCACCGCACCGTTATATTGAATTTCACCTGTTGGTACTTCCGCAGTACCCAACTTCCATTTAATTCGGTTTATTTGATAACTATTTCTCTTTTCCTTTTCTTTGTCACCTGGCAGCCAAGACGGAACAATGAAGGCAGATACCTTGTTGCTACCTGTTACTTTAGCGGTAACAACAGAATAATCGGCATGTGCGACAGAGCAGAAGAATTTATTTCCATATAATCTGAAGCGTTTCCCTTCTGGAACGGCTTCGAGAAGGTTGGCCGGAAGGTCGGACCCGCCTTGGATTTCAGACATATACTGGGCGCCAATCGCAAATTCCCCGGATAATCCTTCCTTCGTATGCTGTAAAATCCCATCAAGTTCTGGATACTCCCCATTCGGAAAATGATCAAGCAAGGCAATTAATCCGTGCGTACATGTCATCGGGCATGTCACACCGGCTTCTCCTAATTGATGGATTAACATTCTTTTCACAAAGCTTTCCCAAGGTCCAATCTTACTAGAGAAAAGGCCTTCACCAAAAACTCCTCGTTCCAATTTATGAACTTCCATCGGACGGACAACCCGATCAATTCGGTGATTGAAAGCATCATAGTGGAGCATATATGGGCGGACTTCGGGCCTGGCGGTTCGTTCAGCTAAACGATTCCATTCGCCAGAAACAGTTGGGGAAAACTTTAAGATTTCCTTATTGATCTGTTCATACCGCGAACCGGTAAAATGTTTCACCGCTTTTTGTAAAAATGGCTCGTCACGATACCAATCAAGGTTTTCACGATTTTCTAGGAAATCGTCAAAAGAATAGGTGTTTTTTCCTTTTGTTTCTGTTCCTTGGGAAGCTATGTTCATTGAATAATCACTCCTCTTTCATTAATAATTCTAAATATTCAATATTATTATAATATGTACGATTAGGAAAGGACAATTAATTCAAGACCCTCTAGGTGAGGATTACTTAATTTTACACAAAAACCCTGTCAGGCTGCTGCCTGTTTACAGGGTTTTTGTGTGTATTTACCAAATGATTTATTTTTTCATCCCAGTATAAATGTGAATGGCATCTCTTAAAAATTCAGCTGTCCCTGGCTGCGCTTTATCATAATAGGCAGTAAACCGTTCATCATCCACATACATTTGAGCAAGACCAGCATGGGCTTCCTTGCTGTATTCATTCCAATAGTAGCATAGCCATTGCTTGTGCAGGTCAGCGGCTTTTTGGGCCAACTCTCCTGCGGGGTCACCGGTTTTAAATGCAACAGCTAAGGTTTCCGTTACTTGGTCCGCTAATGCTGTGACTTCATCATGCTGCTTCTTGGTCATATTCTGAAGTTTGCCATTTGACTTATCAACCGTATCATCCCCATATTTTTCACGAATTTCTTTTCCATACTTTTCCTCATTCTCATCAATCATTTTTTTCTTAAAGCCTTCAAACTTTTCTTTATTTGACATGTTCATTCTCCCTTCCGTTAATGCGATGGTTTTATCCACATTGGCAATCAATAATTCTATCTGTTCTTTTTTCTCAAGGAGTTTTTCACGATGTTCTATAAGTGCGGCAGCACCATCAAAGGAAGGTGCGGTGACGATTTCCTTTATCCTATCTAAACTAACGCCTAATTCTCTGTAAAATAGGATTTGCTGGAGGCGATCCACTTCCGCCTGCCCATATATGCGGTATCCTGAAGAGTTAATTCTTGCCGGCTTAAGAATTCCAATTTCATCATAATACCTAAGAGTCCTCGTACTAACCCCTGCCAAACTGCCCAGTTTCTGCACTGTATACTCCATTCGTTCACCTCCTCATAACCTAACGATACACCTTCACGCAACGTCAATGTCAATCACTATTATGCCTATATTTTGGAGAAAAAAATGGTGCCTGACACCACAGAAAGGCATTTGTCCATCTCGGGTTGCTGGATCCGGTCATACTACATGGTGGAAATCCCCAACTGCCGATGCTCATGTTCCGATGACCCTGGCGATTATGATGATTGTTTACACCCATTTCATCTCGATTCGCATATACGGATTCAAGAAGTATGTTATCAGTTTCTTCAAGCCCTTCAAACCTCTTGTCGTCATCAATGTGATTGAGCAATTTTGCACGAGGCTTACCCTTGTTTGATTAGATTTCTAGTGATGGTTTGTCCTCCTTAAGCATACATTTTATAAAGGGGGGATTTTCCATTATTGCTACACAGTCAACTATTAAACTTTTGCGATATATAGTGGCCTACGTTTTTATTACTTCCGGATTAATGAAATTAATTAGTGCTGAGTTAGCCGCCGGTTTTATCAATTTAGGATTGCCTTATCCTCATAAAATGTTAAAAATCGTGGTCTTACTAGAGATTATTTGCGGAATATTAATTTTAGCCAATAAGGCTGTTAAAAAAGCTGCGATCCCTCTCATTGCTATCATGATTGCAGCCCTTCTATTAACAAAGGTACCATCCTTACACGCCGGCATTCTCCAATTTGCTTTCAACGCCAGGTTAGACATCGTAATGTTAGTAATTCTAATCATTATTTATAACCGGCACCCCAAATAAATAGCTGACTTTTACCCAAAAGTTAGGCACCGACAATTGTCGGTGTCTTTTTGTTTGTCTCTCACTAAATCTCGTTTTTTTTCCCTTTGTTATAAGGGAAATCAGTTTAATCAGAATCGGCTTATTATTTTAAAAAAACTTTCTTTTATTCAACCATATCCTCTTAATATAGTATTATCAAGGGTTTGGCTCTTTTATAACTTATTTGCCAAAAAAAAGTTTTTGACAATTCAAAACGACAGAAAGTATTATAATATAATATAAAGGAGGTTGTTTCATGTCAAACTTCAATAGACAGAAAATTGTGGATAGTGTACCACAAACAGGATTTTTCGGACATCCAAAAGGATTGTTCACACTTTTCTTTACAGAGTTCTGGGAGCGTTTTTCCTATTATGGAATGCGGGCAATTCTTGTATTCTATATGTATTACGAGGTCTCTAAAGGCGGCTTGGGGCTTGATAAAACCCTTGCGCTTTCAATCATGTCCATTTATGGATCACTTGTTTATATGTCCGGAATCATTGGCGGCTGGTTAGCTGACCGAGTTTTCGGTACTTCGAGGTCAGTGTTTTACGGCGGAGTATTGATTATGTTTGGACACATTGTCCTCGCCATTCCTGGCAGTGTCACAATGTTCTTCATATCCATGGTATTGATTGTCCTTGGTACAGGATTGCTTAAGCCAAACGTTTCAAGCGTTGTCGGTGAACTTTACAGTGAACAAGACAATCGTCGTGACGCAGGTTTTACCATTTTTGTTATGGGGATTAACTTGGGGGCATTTATCTCTCCACTAATTGTTGGAGCCGTAATGGACTATAGCTTCCACATTGGTTTTGGTATTGCCGCTGTCGGCATGTTTTTGGGACTAGTCATGTTTACTTTAACAAAGAAGAAAAACCTTGGACTTGCTGGTACAATCATTGCAAATCCAATGTCACCATCTGAAAAGAAAAAAACCTTTACTATTTTTGGAATAAGTGTAGTAATTATTGCTATTTTATGTTCTATCTTAATCCCAAGAGGACTTCTAACGTTTAAGACATTCATTAATATAGTGACAATTCTTGGATTTTTGATTCCAACTTTATATTTCATTGTCATGTACAAAAGCCCGAAAACAACAGTTGTCGAGCGTTCAAGAATTATCGCCTATATTCCGTTATTTATTGCATCGGTTATGTTTTGGTCGATTCAAGAGCAAGGCTCAACTATTCTTGCCAATTATGCGGATGAACGTACGCAATTAGATTTTGCAGGAATCCATATTTCACCGGCATGGTTTCAATCATTAAACCCATTATTTATTATCATCTTTGCACCAATATTTGCTTGGTTATGGGTTAAATTGGGGAAACGCCAGCCAACGATTCCGCAAAAATTTTCGTTCGCTCTGCTATTCTCAGGGGTATCATTCTTAGTGATTTTACTGCCAGCTTACCTTGGCGGTTCAAATTCTTTAGTAAATCCTTTATGGCTTGTTCTTAGTTATTTAGTTTGTGTATTCGGGGAATTATTATTATCACCTGTAGGTTTATCAGCGACTACTAAGTTAGCGCCAGCAGCCTTCTCAGCACAAACGATGAGCTTATGGTTCTTATCAAATGCTGCTGCACAAGGGCTCAATGCACAACTCGTTAGATTTTACAAACCTGAAACGGAAATGACCTATTTTGGTGTGATCGGTGGCGCCTCCATCGCGCTTGGTATTTTGCTATTTATGCTATCACCGAAGATTCAGGGATACATGAAAGGTGTTCGCTAATCTTTAATCGGGTTATGAACGCAAAAAGGACAAGACACTTAGCAATTAATGCGTAAAGTGTCTTGTCCCTTTTTTATTCAATAAATGCTTCACAGAACAAACCGATAATACAATAGCATCCAAGGGCCGGAGTAGCGCATGACAGCCTTCATCTTTAGGCGGTATTTCGTTTTATAGCAGTGCACAGTACAGTTGGAACAGGCGGCCTTTTCTTCGCCAAATCGGCACTGTGGGAGCCTTTTTAAGGCATAGTTATTTAAGTCCTGACATTCTTTGCATAATTCATGATGATGATGAAGTTTCCTTGGACACTATAGATCAATCATTTGTCTTGCCATCTTCGTCCCCCCTCGTGACTTACATATACTTCTTTATTAGAACAAACCACACCATCCTAGTTTCCCATGGGGGAGTCTTAACAAATTCGGGACAATTTATTGTTTCCATTGATGTAAGTTCTTCAAACGGTAGACCATCTGTGTTTTACATTGTAATATGGGTTATAAGGAGAAAAGAAAACGATATCAAGAAATAAATAGATTAATTTTTCCAAACAAATATAGGCGGGAATTCACTTTTTGAAAAGGTCCCAAATCGAGGAGATGGCGTTAATTGAAAATCAAAAAGATCCTGAATAACAATGCGGTTGTAGTTTCAGATAATAATGAAGAAAAGATTGCCATTGGAGCCGGGATTGCTTTTCAAAAGGGGAAAAACGACATCATTAACCCTAGTAAAATTGAAAAATTATTTGTCATGAAAGAAAATGAGAAATTCCAACAGCTACTTCTTCAGATACCAGAAGAACACTTCGCTCTTTCAGAAGAGGTTATCACCTACGCAGAAGAATACCTTGGCTCTAAATTAAATGAACATATTCATATCGCACTAACAGACCATTTGTCTTTTGCAATGGAAAGAATAAACGATGGCATTCATCTCCAAAATAAGCTCCTCAATGAAATTAAGGTACTATATCAGAAAGAATTCGAGATAGGTATGTGGGCAATCAAGTATATTGAAAAGAAGACAACTATTAAAATGCCCATTGATGAAGCGGCCTATATTGCCCTACACATCCATACTGCCAAGCTTCAAGGCGGTGATATGAAACTAATCATTAGGCAAACAGCAATCATAAGCGATATGGTCCAAAAAATAAAGGGATTTCTGGACATAGTGATTGAAGAAGATGATATATCCTACCAACGATTAATAACCCATCTTCGCTATAGCCTTTCTCGAATCAACAATTCTGAGCTTCACACAATGGACGATGAGATGCTGAAAATGTTAAAAAGGAAATTCTCCATTTCCTTTAAATGTGCTCAGGTAGTTGCCAAGGAGCTTGCACAAAATCATGGCATTTACCTGCCAGAACAGGAACTAGGTTACTTAACCCTTCATATTGAGAGATTGAGACAACGTTAAAAAGCTTGGATATCATTGTATCCAAGCTTTTTTAGATTCTGCTGTACCTTATTATTTGTGCAGCTTTTTCATTTCATCAGCAACAAATTGTACGGACGTTCCCACAATCACTTGAATGTTTTGTGGTCCAACAACGTTAATTCCCGGTACACCTGTAGCTTTAATTTTCTTTTGATCGACCGCATTCATGTCTTTTACTTCTAACCTTAAGCGTGTTGTACAATTATCAATAGCCTTCACATTTGCAGATCCGCCGAGACCTTCATAAATCTTAGCGGCAAGTACAGTAAATTTATCATCTTTCGATAGACTTACAGCACCTTCTTCATCTTCATCCGTATCTTCTTCACGACCTGGAGTTTTTAAGTCAAATTTTACGATGATGAAGCGGAACAAGAAATAGTAGATTACCGCAAATACAAGTCCTTGAACTAGTAACATATATGGCTGATTAGCAATTGGAATTTTTAAACTTAACAAAAAGTCAACTAACCCGGCGCTAAAGCCAAACCCTGCTGTCCAGTGGAACATAGCAGCAATCGCTAAAGAAAGACCTGTTAAGACTGCATGCACAAGATAAAGCATTGGTGCTAAAAACATAAACGCGAATTCAATTGGTTCTGTTACCCCAGTAAAGAATGCGGCAAAGCCTGCGGCTAACATCAATGACGCTACTTGCTTTTTCTTTTTCGTCTTGGCCGTATGATACATAGCCAATGCTGCGGCTGGTAAACCAAACATCATAACAGGGAAGAATCCTGCTTGATACATTCCTGTTACACCTTTTGTTCCTTTACTTGCCCAGAAGTTACCAATATCATTGATTCCCGCTACATCAAACCAGAACACGGAGTTTAAGGCATGATGTAAACCTGTTGGAATTAATAGTCGGTTGAAGAAGCCATAAAGCCCTGCACCAACTGCACCTAATTTACTAATAGCTTCACCAAAAGAAACTAATCCTGTAAAGATTACCGGCCATATAAAGAACAATACTGCCGAAACGACTAACATTGCAGCCGCTGTCATAATTGGAACCAGACGTTTCCCGCTGAAGAAGGCTAATGCATCTGGTAATTTTACATGACTAAAACGATTAAACATCGTTGAAGCTATGATACCGGAAAGGATTCCCACGAATGCGTTTCCAATTTTTCCAAAGGCAGGGTCTACTGCTTTTACATCAATTCCCTGAAGCAAAGCTACTGTGCCTGAAGATAGTAAAGTCGTCACAACTAGGTAGGCAACCAACCCACTCAGTGCGGCGGAACCATCTTTTTGTTTCGACATCCCGAGTGCTACACCGACAGCAAAAAGAATGGGGATATTGTCAATAATCGAGCCCCCGGCTTTAATTAAGAAGGCAGCTAACGGACTACCGGATCCCCAGCCAGTAGGGTCAATCCAATAACCGATACCCATTAAAATAGCGGCTGCTGGTAAGACTGCAACCGGTAACATTAATGAACTACCTAGTCTTTGAAAATATTTTTTCATGTAAATTCCTCCTTTTAAAAATTTTTAACTGTGCTTTGAACAATGAACCTTAAACAATAATCAGTATTGAGTTTAAAAGAATATTTAACTAACCAATGATAAGTGCAAAAGTAATTCTCAGTAATCCTTAACTGCCAAAGATAGTATAAACCGCCTACAATTATTAACCTGTTAACTCTATTGCCAGGACAACACCACCTTTAAGTTTGTTTGTATGAATGGGAGGGAGATAGAAATTACTGCAACCTTGCTATTCCTATTTCCCTCGTTATCAACCTTTTTTCAAAATCCTTGTCAGTCTATTACTTAGAGGAGGCTGTCAAGATAACGGTCTTTCCCTGGATGGCTTCCTTTTCCCCCGTGATGGTATATTGTTTATCACCATCGTGACTATTGGTAATCACAATTGGTGTTACAATGCTTTTTGCATGTTTACCAATGTATTCCCAGTCCACCTCAATCAGCAGCTGTCCAACTGAAACCTTATCACCCATATTGACAGCTACTGTAAAGCCCTGACCCTTAAGTGAAACTGTTTCCAAACCAACATGAATGAGAATTTCAGTGCCATCTTCTGCCCTTATTCCAATCGCGTGCTTAGTATCAGCTACTAGCATGATGGTACCATCTACCGGAGCATGTATATTTCCCGTTGATGGAATCACAGCAACACCTTCGCCCATCATCTTTTGGCTAAAAACTGGATCTGGAACTTCTTCAATCGGAATAATTTCACCGTTGACTGGAGTATATATTTCTAACGGTTTTGCTTTTTTAAATAGATTCTTAAACATTTTGAGTTACTCCTTATCTGTATTTATGATAAAAATCAAAGCCATTATTACTATTTTGTACATTGTTACCTATTTTATTTTTATATTATCCTAATTTGGATTGGTATCATCACATTTAGTGCTTTGTTGCAGGGAAAAGAACAACAAAAAAAGGCATGGGGGTACTATAAAGGATTACAAATCCATTTATTTACCACCATGCCTGATCGTATCAGTAACATGTGATCGATTATTAAACTAATAACTTTATAATAACACTAAACCTTAAAAAATCAATATGTAAGCGGGAACATATTTAAACAAGATATATTTTATTAGGCATTTTCAACTATAAAACTGAGTACAAAAGTCTCAATTAATGGGATGTTCATTCTAATCGATATATTAAAAATCTCTCATTAGGGTTGTTTTCGTAAACATATGGAATAATGACTTCTTTTTTCAGTTCAAAGGAAGTATGATTTTCTAAAAAATAGATATAATCTTCTGATGGATAATATAAAATTAGTTCTATTTCCCGATCAAAATTTTCCACCGAATGCAATATATTATTGATAACTTTCATGAAAATCTGTATTGAAAACGGATTAAAAAAGTAAAATCGATTGTCTAATGGGGCAAATTGGTATTCCTCTGCCAGGCAGCATTGAAAATGAATTTTATCTTTTCCCTTGTTCGTTTTCTTTAGATAATTTCTTTGATTTATCATTGCCTCTTGATAAAATTCCTCGTTCATTTCTATCCCTATTACTGTTGCATTAAATAAATGATGGATAAAGAAATTTAAGCGCCCTTTTCCACAGCCAAAGTCAACAATTTGATCATTGCTTTTTAATTGATAATGATTAAATAGTTCTTCCAGCGCGCTGTAGGGGGTTGGTTCATAGCGATGATAGTGAAAAGAACTGTTGAACCCCTTTTGGTCTCCTCCTGTTTTGATGTTCAGCAGTTTATCGTAATAATATTCTTTCATTGATTGCTCCTATTCATTTCAATCCACGCATCCACGTGGGTTGCTACAGTGAGAGATTTCGGGTACCTACAAATATCCTAGGTTTAAGACTATTGTAACAAATAAATGGTACCAATTGGCAGTTAATACTGACTAATTTAACTGTATTGTAAAAAAAGTACCTGACCCCCGGTGCATTAAAGCTTTACCGCTTCGGGGGTTAGGCACCTAATAAAAGTTTTGTTTCTAAAATTTCCTTTTTACTAGTTTGTGTTTTCCATCATAGATATATGATTCCATGTATTCATTTTCTTGATAGGATTTAGGATAAACGACGGTTAAATAAACATTATTTCCGCTTAATTTAACTGTTGCAATTCCTTTATTCAAGGCAAACGATTCGATGAACTTAACTTTCCCTACTCCATTTTTATCAAATGTAATGGTATAGGTTTTGGTGTCTGATTCCCTTGCATTGGAGCCATCGGGCATCGACCACCAGATTCCATATAGATTAATTTTCGCCTTATTACTGCTAATGAACTTTAAATTTAATCCAACCCCTGGCTTGCTGTTTGCGGAAGTAAACCATTTCCCACTATATTTCTTATAGTTTTTGGATGATGAAGTATTTTTAATAAATTTTAAGTTTTTGTTAGATATGTAAGCTGTTTTATTTTTAAAATGAACTTTTGACCAATTATTTTTGGTAACCGAATAGATTGTAAGGGAATTCCCTTTATATACCTTCCCGAATACCTTGTATTTTGTTCCGGGGCCACTATAAACTTTTGCATAGTTTGAGGTGACTACAGCCTTTTTTGCGGATGCTGCTTCACTCATTGGTTGGAATGAAGCCAAGACAAGTAAAAATGTCAGTAAGAATGCTAGTGATTTTCTCATATTTCCCTCCATATTCGTATTTTTTGCAACCCTGCCATTTTTATCTAACCACTACATTTTACCAAAATATAACACTATTAAACAATTACTTTTTTAAAAATTTTGGGTGCCTTTCACACCCGAAATTAGACGAATTTTGGCCATATATGAAGAGTCCTAGTGACCCAAAAGATTTCTTACAAAACCGTACTTGCTTTTCCCTTAACGACTTTGTCCTCTCCAAGTTCTGGATGTGCCTTTCTTACAACTGATGGTCTTGCAAGAATAAGTGTTACTCCTATGAACAGAGATGCCGATAAAAGAAGAATCCATTGAGCCGGAAAAATATCGTAAAGAAAGCCATATAGCACCATTCCTAATGGCATTAATGCCATTGACATTGTTTCAAGAATTGAAAAAACTCGACCTTTATAATCGTCATCAATTTGCTTTTGCAGCATCACCTGCATTGGTGTATTAACGATGATGACCAATGCACCAAGACAAAACATAATCAGCAGGTAAAATCCGAAAACAGTGTTATAGGATAACTTTATCAATAAAGGGACGGCAACAGCACCCATAATGATTCCCATCCCAATAATCGCTCTCTTGGATAATAAGAGCGGAAATTTCACTTCTTTTCTTACTGTAAAGAAAATCGATAGCAGGAGCATTCCGACGGCAAACGCCCCTTGTGTTAAGCCAAAATGCTGTGATGCCATTTTCATCTTTTCAATCAGGATGAATGAATAACCGACCTCGAATGCACCGAAAAGGAAATTGATTAAAAGCGAAACCCAAATGATTGTCACTAGGATTGGCTGCAATTTTAAATAGCTGACACCTGCCTTCATGCTCTCTAGCATTGATTCCTTTTGTTCTCCCTCCACCACTTCTTTCCGGTTAGCATACAGTTTGAAATTCATGGTCGATTCCAAAACAACGGCCAATATTGAAGCTGATATATACATGATTAGAAAAACCGGCATCGAAACAGCACCATATAAAAGACCACCCACAGCAGGGCTTGCAATCGCTGCAAAGGAAATCGACATTTGATTTAATGACATTGCTTTTTGAATTCTAGTTTCGTCGACAAGCCCTGTAATAGATGAAGTAAACGCCACGCCGGAAAACATCGAGGTAAGTGACAAAATACATGAGGTGATATAAATGGCGACTAAGGATAGGCCAGATGTGAAACTTACGATTAGTAATCCCGCAATTGCCAAGGTTGTGGCAATTTGTGAAGTAATGGCAATTATTTTCCGCGGATATTTATCCACAATGTATCCTGCAAATGGCGCTGCAATAGTGCGTGGTAAAATATTGCAGATTAGATTCGCCGCAAAGCTTGTTGCCGATCCTGTCGCTTGTAAAATATAAAAACTAATGGCAAAAGAATAAACCTGCGCACCAAAAGAAGAAATAAGTTTGCTGATGGTAAACGTCCAAAGATGATATGTTGCTTTTTTAAGCTTTAAACTATCCTCCATAAAAATCCCACCCTAGAAAGTTTAATTTAATTAAACAAATCATATCACGCGGCCTCTTCCACTACAAGTAAAAGTTTAATATAATTAAACTAAATAAAATTCTTAGGGAAGTGCATAGTCAAATGTTAGGCGAACGAATCCGGGAAATTAGAAAAAAGAAAAAGATGACGCTTGAAGTCCTGGCGGGGGAAGGTCTTACAAAAGGGATGCTCAGCCTAATCGAAAATAATAAAGCAAATCCATCAATGGAGAGCTTGGCATTTATAGCCAAGCGACTTGGAGTCGAGGTAACTGAACTATTAGAGGATATAAGTAAACAGGAATTGAGAGACGTTCTTGAAAAGGCGGAGAGGTTATTCAATAAGGAAACAGAAAAAGTGACCGATAAATATAGACAACTTATTCCTCTTATTGAACCCTATGTCACAAACTTTACGCAAGGTTACGAGTCGGCACGATTGTTAGATATTTATAGCCGTTGTCTTTATAATGAGAAAAAGGATGGCTGGCAGGATTATTCCGACCGGGCAGCGAAAATGTACGACGAGATGAATCTGACAGCTAAACGCGCTGGCATTGGTATCCTCCGGGCAATGGAGAAATTTATCGAGCATGACTATGTAAAGTCTTTAGAGATATTTTTAAAAGAACGTGCTGAAATCGAATCAAATCACGCCTACATCGACCCCATAACTCGTGTCGATCTTGATTATAATGAATCCATTTTATATTTTGCTGTTGGTGATTCTGATTCAGCAACGCGTGTGATGGAAAGTGCCATTAATTTTTCAAAGCAGCATCGAATCTTTTATCGTATCGACGATTTATACCGACTCGCCTTTGCACAAGCAATGATGACATATGAAGAAGAGAAGAAAGCTCATTATTCACTAAAGTTAAAGCAATATGGGGATTTTGCTGAAGATAAGCAGTCACTTCTCTTTCATGATCTCTTTAATGTCATGTCTCTTAATTCTGAGAAGCATTTTGTCAAGGCGTTAGAAATAATTGACCAGTATTTATCAGATCCGAAAATGTCAGACATTTATGGATTTTGGTATTTGCTCGAAAAAGGAAAAGCCCTATATGGTCTTGGTCAATTAAATGAAGCCATCCTTTGTTTGGACAAGGTAGAAATACCATCCTATGCCCATCATCCGTTTGATTTATCCATGTTTTATGTAATGGATTCGTATAAAGCACTTTGCCACCTGGAATTCGGAGCTAAGGATAAAGCTCTTCAATTGGCGAAAATAGCAGTAGAAAATTTCGAACGGCTTCCACATACACCTTTCAAAGATTTTGCCACTGACTCGTACAATAAAATTAAGTTAAAAATGGAAGAGCCCAATCCTTCTTAAAGGGAATTGGGCTCTTCACATAATTAAATGTCTTCTTAATCAACATCATTCTACTATTATTTAATCCAAATTATAAAAAATGAATAGATGCCTTAAGTTATCCTACCTATCTTTCGTAACCGACACCCACATGTTTTCAAGCCATTGATCAATGTCCGGACCCTTATCACCCTCATATGTATCATACACATCAAGTCTCATTTTTTTTAACTTCTCTTTGAATTCTTCATAGCTATGACCTTCAGGCAAACTCTTCTTAATTCTTACTAAGATTTTAGTAACATCTTTAATCAAGTCGCCTTTTTTCTTAGCTGGCATTTGAACATCTTCACCAAATTTTTTCAACTTACGGTATGCAGCTTCCCGAACTTTATACACATCATCATTATTCATAATTCGCAAAAGGACATCGATTACCTTTTTGTTATTCCACTGCCCTAGCTCTTCAACCGCATCTAAACGGTCTCGCCAGTTAGATGTTCTGCCGACTTGTTTCTTTAATGCCTCATAATTTTCTGGTAACTCACTTTTTTCTTCAATCTTTTTCAAACGATCCAATCTCCTTCTATAATATTATGGATGTTAGCTAGTTTACACTTAATTGGTTAGAAAAATCAAATGTCATTAGCCATCATCCATTATTTGTTGCAAATAATCTAGAGTTGATTCCAAAATTGGTTTATACTAATAGAGTTTTGAAATCTAGCATTTCTCTACATTTCATTATTACCACATAAACTATACAACAAGGAGAAATGAAGATGTGGTTTGTCTTTTCACTTTTAACAACCTTTGCCTGGGGCGGTGCCGACCTATTTTATAAAAAAGGCACAGATAGTAATGATAAGTTCAGCCACCTCAAAATTGTCATCATGGTGGGATTGGTTATGGGACTTCACGCAACAGCGTATATGTTCATTAAAGGGCTGGCATTTGATCCGATGGACCTAGTAAAATATTTGCCAGTGTCGGCATTTTACATTCTATCGATGACAGTCGGTTATATTGGCTTACGCTATATTGAGCTTTCCATTGCATCGCCTGTACAAAATTCTTCTGGAGCGATTACAGCAATTTTGTTATTTATCTTTTTTCCACATGAGTTGGGTATCATTCACATAGCTGCTGTGGCGATAATTACTATAGGTGTTCTTGGACTAGCCATATTAGAAAAGAAAGCAGAAACAGCAGCACTCAGAGCTAATCATGTACAAATTGATCAAAAGTACCAAATTGGCTTCCTAGCCATTGTCTTTCCGATTATTTATTGTATCCTCGATGGACTTGGAACCTTTGCCGATGGAATCTATCTCGACGAACTGAGTCTTATTAGTGAAGACGAGGCCTTACTTTCTTACGAATTTACTTTTTTCATCTGTGCCGTGCTATCCTTCCTGTTCCTTAAAGTGATAAAAAAGCAGAAATTCCATATTTTTAAGGAACGCGACAAAGGATATGCAGCCATTTTGGAAACTACAGGTCAGTTCTTTTATGTCTTTGCCATGGCCAAGAACGCCATCATCGCAGCACCGCTCATCGCGTCATATAGCATTATTTCAATCCTCCTTTCACGAATATTCCTTAAGGAGAAACTGAGCAAACAGCATTATGCCATTATCGTCATTGTAATGATTGGCATCGCCTTGCTTGGTATCGCAGATGAACTCTAGACAAAAGGGTCAGTCCTCGCATCGGTTTAATCGCGATGAAGGACTGACCCTTTTCTATGGAGCGCGGAGCAAAGAATAAGGCACGTCAATCGGCAAAAATAACAGTAGAAAATTTCAACCTGCTTCCGCAAACGCCTCTCAAAGATTTCGCCTTTGAAACTTTAAGCTCTACTCACCTCACTACTCCCATATATCTTCCATCAATTTATTGATTCGCTCTCTTCTCTCCTTTGTTCCTTGCTTATCAATAGAGAGATCATTTTCCTTTATCACGAGAACGTCTCCCGCTTTCGCCCCATTTGGCAGACTTTCTTTGCTGATATCCATAAATGAGCCATCTTCTTTTTCACAAACGGCCAGCTCTCCTTCAAATCTATCAATGATTACCTTCACTTAACTCACTCCTTATTTGGGAATAAACGATGTTTGGGTTTGATATTCTTTTCCATCTTTCTGAACAGTAATATCAATTAACACTTTAAAACCAGCTTTCGCCCTGCTTATTTTGACAGGTAAGGGTGTTCCAACTGTCCCTGTATAGGTTGTGTCTTTGCTCGTAAAGTGAAAAATGGCACTATACGTTGCGCCTTTCATTCCGGTTACATCTAAGTGGATGGTTTGATATTGGTCAGGATTTGGATTATCCACTTTTGCTTTAAGAGAAGTAGTGCTTGATTGATTTGTTTTTGGTGTTTCGGTTTTAACTGGCTTTTCAGGTGTCGCCGCTGCATTGTTTTTCACAGTATTTTGTTCAATTTTTGAAGGGTCAGTATTAAAGGTTATTGTTTTTCCATTACTTGTGGCGATAATCGTTCCTTGTTGAGCCGTCCTAAATACCTTAATGTTGTGTTCCTGCATTCTTTGGAGAATTTCAGCAGTTGGATGTCCATATTGATTATCTTTTCCAGCCGATACGATGGCAAATTTCGGCTTCACTTGAGACAAAAAGGCTTCACTTGTAGAAGTATTTGCCCCATGATGCCCTAATTTTAGCACATCAGCCTGGATATCCTGTCCCGAAGCAATCATGTCCTTTTCAGCTTCCATGGTTGCATCACCTGTAAAAAGAAAATTGTTTTCTCCATTTGTGATTCTTAATACAGCACTAGAAGAATTCAAGTCTTCACCGTAGGATGAAACCGGCGATACAAAATGAGCATCTACTCCTGGTAAACCTAAAGAAACGCCACCTTTAGCTTCTTTCAATTTTAACCCTTCATTTTTAACTGCCACGAGGAAGTCTTCAAATGTTTTGGTGGTATGAGTGACTTTTGGCATGTAGACTGATTTAACTGTCATATTTTCGAGAACAGTATCCAATCCCCCGATATGGTCTGCATCGGGGTGTGTTGCAATCATGACCTCAATATCGTCTACATGATATTTATGAAGAAAGGCAACCACGTCATCGCCTCGATCATTTTTTCCCCCATCAATTAAAATGTCATCACCATTTGGCGTCTTAATATAAATGCTATCCCCTTGTCCTACATCTAAATAATAAACTTGCATGATTCCTGAAGTTTCCGCTGGTTTTGAAACAGGTTTCGTTGGTTTGGCATCAGTAGTAGTTGGTTTGTTGACTTTAACCGAAGCTTGTTCCTTTTGAGCTGGAGCACTCTGACAGGCAACTAAAGAACTTGCAAGGAACAAACAAGTAAATACTTTTAATAACCTTTTCTTCATCTTATAAATCCCCACTTTTTTCTATGATATCTGTATTTTTTAAAAAAAATATCTACGGTTTTACGATGTCCTTTAGGCAGTGAAGCTGGCAATATTGATAGGGTATATTGGAGAATACTGCTTCAAATGCAAGTCGTATTGAATTTTACCATCACTAACAAAACCAAGAATTGGGAACCCATAATCTATAATCGGCTTGATGAATTCTAAAAGCTCTTCGGTCGAACTACTCACCACATTCTTAGCAGCTAAGATTGTCCCACTGAGAACCTCTCTAATGATATAAAGTGTTTCTTTACCTTTTTCCAGCTGCATACCATCCATGGAAAGAATAATTCCTTTGTGTGTATCAACCGTTTTTTTAAGAATTTCTTTAATGGTATCCTCAGCACTGGCACGAAGTAAAACAGCATATCTTTCATATAGCTTCTGAACATGGCGCTCTGAAACAACCACACCGCGTCTATTTAGGATATCCATGATTTCTTTACGAGTCTTGCGCTCTTTAAAACGGAGTTCACCAACTAAGGCCAGAACATCCATGCCGTAAGTAATATGTTTCACACTTAAGTGCTCAGCTTGTGCAGAGCGAAATACAGTAGAACCATTCTCACAGTTAGGGTTAGTACAGCGATAACCCATATTAATAATGGTTTTTACACCATTAAGAGTAGAAATTGTCTTTTTAGAAACTGTATGGCAATAGTCCAATTTAGATTGGCAAGTTGGACAGTTTGAAAATTCAGGTCGAAAATATTTTGTTTCGTCAGCAACTAAACGATTTTTTGTCCGCATCTTTTTCACCATCATTTATCTATTTATTACCTTGATTATAGCATAAACCAAGGTCGTTGTGCTACTTTAACCGTTTAAGGAGCGAAGATGATGCCGATTCTAAAAGTTGCTAAGGCCTCTTTTTTCAGAATCGGTATCCCCATTGCTGCCAAATACCCCTTATTTCGTCTGAAGGGTTTTTGCTGGAATCGATGAAAGTTTATTCGATAATGGAAAGGCTAGCAGCAGTAAACAAATAATAAAGCCAATGACTCCACTCCAGCCGAACGTTGACCAGAAAAAGCCGCCGCCGGTACCCGCAATACTCGAACCGGAGTAATAAAAAAACAAATAAAGCGACGAGGCTTGTGCTTTCGCAGTTTGCGCCCTTCTTCCCACCCAGCTTGAGGCAATCGAATGGGCGCCAAAAAAGCCGAATGTATAAATAGCAATGCCGAATATTTTCAACACTAACGGTTCTAAGAGTGTTAACGCCGCTCCTATAACCATAATAACAAGGCCAAGCCATAAGACCTTTCGACGTCCAAGCGTATCAGAAAGCCGGCCCATCCATGTTGAACTAAAGGTCCCTGTTAAATAAACAATGAAAATCCAGCCAACAATTGTCTGGCTCAACCGGTACGGAGGTGCTATCAATTCAAAGCCGATATAGTTATATAAGGTAACAAAGCTTCCCATTAAGATAAAAGCGATACAAAATAAACACAATAATGCCGGGTCTTTCAAATGTCCTACTAGAGACTTGGCTAACATATTTAGTTTCAATGGCTTTGGCGTAAAATATTTTGACTTCGGCAAATGGAACCAAAACCAGATACTAAGCAGTAGGCTAATGGCACCGATACTCCCCATTGCTATCCGCCAAGAAAACCAATCCGTAACAGTGCCGGTAATAATTCTTCCTGCCATGCCGCCAATGGAATTCCCGCTAATATAAATCCCCATGGCAACACCGAGACTTTTTGGATCGACTTCTTCCCCTAAATAGGCCATGGCGATGGCAGGCAGTCCTGCAAGAACGATGCCTTGCAGCACGCGAAAGCCGATTAACGACCCAAAGGTGGGACTGAAGGCGGTAAAGATAACAATAAGTGAGGAGAGGATTAAGGAAGCAGCCATGATTGGTTTACGTCCCCATGCTTCAGATAAGGAACTAGTTAAAAGCATGGCCACAGCAAGCGCGAACGTTGTCACCGACAATGTCAGACTCCCCGTTGCCGCTGTAACATGAAATTCCTTGGCAAAAATTGGCATTAATAGCTGTACATCATAAAGGATAGAAAATGTAATAAATCCCCCGGCAAAGAGGGCAAAATTGGCTTTACGAAAGGCTGTAGTCCCTTGTTGCAGCTTACTCAACGAAAAAACCCTCTCTCTACTTTTTCACACTTTTCCACTTTACTACTCTACTGCGCAAAGTTCAAATATTTTGAAAACGAACAATGGCATTAATACACTACTTTAATAATTCAGGAATGACAAAAAAGCGCAGGTAATACCCACGCTCAACCATAAAAAGTATATCAATATTCATCCTTTTATGCTTCTTCAGTCATACCTTTCACTATTGTTTCTAGCCCGCACTAATTTTTACAGAAAAATCTAGAGCAATTCCATTACCTTTGGTATTTAGATAACTTAGATGAAATACTTCCTGTCTTTCTTTCCTGCGGCCTGGCTTTTAGGTTGGAGGACCACGATATTCGGGATTCATAATTCTGGGTATGCTCCTTATTAACCAGACTTTGTAACCGATCCTTGTTTTTTTCGAGTGATTCCTCAAGTGCTAACAGTCGTCGGGTAGGAAATGGCAGTCCCGCCAGAATGGTGGTTATAGTCGGGTCGGATTCTGTAATGTAAGTTCCTTCGAATAATTCCAGAGGTTCCCCCACCCTTTCAAAAATCACCGGGGCATTAATGAGTTTTGCCATTTTCTCTGGTCCTTCATAGATTAACCCTGCACGAATGACACCCGTTGATTCGACCGGACAAAATATCGAATTTGCCCACGATTGCTGAATTTTACTAGAAACGTCAGTAGTCGTCTTTGCGTCTGTTATTGCGGCAGAGGATATAATCGTTACCCCTCTTGTACTGAGTATATTCATTAAATCAGTTTCATCAAAGTTCCCGTAAAAAGAACTCTTTTTCGTTACTTGCAGCACAGTATTAATGGCCTCCATGACTTGATGATTGGAAGATAGGTAAATTTGATGTTTACTGGATTGTGGGTTTAACTTCCGAATCTGATCATTGTCTACGAGGAACACAGACGCGAGCGAGTCTATTTTGGAAATTTCTTCGATGCACTCAGACGCATTGATTCGGTTACCCGCTAATACATTTCGATCAGGGACTATTGCAATCGCACCGATCTTGATGCCAGGCAGTTGATCTAGTAACAGGTCAATTAATAACGGGCTCATCCCTGAGCCAGTACCACCGTCAGTGGAGAAAGCCACTAATAAAAGCCTTATGTTTTTAAAGCTCCGCTGCACAAAGTCAATGACCTCACGATAGTTTTCATTAACAGCACTTAAGCCAATGGAGCGATTTTGCCCGGCACCATTAAACCCAGGAACAAAATACTTCCTTTCCACTTTGGTGTTAACTAAGCCATCCCGCTGATTCGTGTTAATAAGCGCAGTTTGAAATCCCATAGTTGCAGCTATCTCAGCTATATTCCCGCCTGCTTGACCGACGCCCAAAATTCCAATGGATTTCACCAAATCGCCTCCTTCTCTTTCTAAAATAATACTCATATTTTTTAAAATTAGACTTTACCATTATAAAATGCGGTAAAATAACATGTGAACAATACATAGTAGAGCACACTATATTTGTGCAGTCTTATCCCCTTAAGGAAGTGTGTGGAATGGCAATAGACTATAAACCAGCAGTGGATTTTAATCATGTAAATTATTCTGTTGAAGGTTTCGATATATTAAAAAATATTACAGATTCTTTTCTGGAGGGCAAAATCACCACTTTAGTCGGTCCCTCGGGAGCAGGAAAAACAACATTGCTTAAATTATGTAATGGACTGCTGTCGCCTAATTCTGGAGAAATTTTTATTAAAGGGAAAATCATCAGCAGCTATGAACCGGTGGAATTAAGGCGTCTAGTCGGGCTTGCGCTTCAAAGCGCGCCGATGATTAACGGCAGTGTGCTGAAAAATCTGGCATTGCCATTGGCGCTCCAAGGAAGGCAATTATCTGAAAAAGATGCTCAGAATTTATTATACGATGTCGGGCTGGAGGCAGAATTTTTGCATCGGCCAATTAAGGACTTGTCGGGTGGACAGCGCCAAAAGGTATCGATTGCCCGTACGCTTGTTAACCGTCCCCAGATCTTATTACTCGATGAAATTACCTCATCATTAGACCGAATATCACAGCAAGAAATCGAAGATCTTATTGTAAAAATCAACCGAAAGTACGAAACAACTATTATTTGGATTACACATAATTTACAACAGGCATTAACGATTGGAAACTATGCATGGGTCATGATGAATGGGGAAGTCATCGAATCCGGAACAAGCGACTTGCTCCATTCACCTGTTAATGAAAAAGTGAAACTTTTTCTAAAGGGGGAAGTGAAATGAGTTATCTCCATTTATCGATTGCCCTTATTTTCGTCATCATTCCGATCGTATTATCTAAGACGCTTAACTTAGGACTGGAAAGAGATACCATAATTGCAGTAGTCCGTTCAATCATTCAATTGCTAGCCGTCGGATACGTTCTTAAATTTGTGTTCGATTCCGAAAATATTATTTATATACTACTTATGATCACAATCATGATTATCGCCGCCACACAAAATGCCCGAAAAAAAGGGGTATCAATTACCGGCATCACCTGGAAAGTGGCGATCACTTTAGTAGTTATAGAAGCGCTGACGCAAAGTATTTTACTTGGATTCAGCATCACACCGCCGACGGCCCAATACATCATCCCGATTAGCGGCATGGTAATTGGAAACTCTATGGTACTTGCCATCCTGTTCCTCAACCGCTTTACAGCGGAAGTTGAAACGCATCAAGATGAGACCGAACTCATCCTCTCGCTCGGTGGTACACCTAAACAAGCCATTCGCACGCAGCTGCTCACTTCTATAAAATCGAGCATGATTCCGACCATTGAAAGCCAGAAAACAATCGGTCTCGTCCAGCTGCCGGGCATGATGAGCGGCCAAATCATCGCAGGAGCCAACCCGATTCAAGCAGTACAATTCCAATTGCTCATTCTTTTCCTGCTATTAACAACCGCGTCCATCACAAGCGCCATGCTAGGATACCTATCGTACCCAAGCCTCTTCAACAAACGCATGCAAATGTTAAAGCGGTGCCTGGCACCGCCCGAAGTTTGACAGATTTTGTCGATAGGGAATTTTCATTATGATTCATTTTTTTTAAACATACAGAAAGGCTCAGTCCTTATAAGACTGAGCCTAATCGGTTTACATCTATTTCTGGTTAACTAAATCTTTGGATTTGGCTATTCCCTATATTGTATAGCTAATCCTTTTAAGAAATTTCTGGCGTATCTGTCCCCGCACACTTTATAATTCTTATGTCCTTCTTTTCTTAATAATGCGCTCAATTCACCTTTTGTTATCGTGACCCCTGCTTCTTCTAATATTTCAAGCATGTCCTCACTAGTTAATGATAGGGCAATTTTCAATTTCTTTAGCAATACATTATTAACACTGCTATTATCCTTAATAGACATTGCTGGTCTTTCAGGCTGACCAGGTTTTGAATCTTGTCTTCCTCTTTTAAAGATAATTAGTCCATTTAAAAATGACTCGAACATGAAATTATCACATTTTATATTTTCTTCATCTATATCACCATCACTGCCTACTTCATTTTCTTCACTTTCCTTTGATTTTGTGAGTATCTTAAACAATTCTTCTTTTGTTACTTCAATACCACCAAGTTTAAATATCTCTACCATATCTGCATTTTTTATATCTAGCGCATATCTTAATCTAATTAAGATATCATTATTATTCATATTCATCTGTAATCCTCCAAAAAATATTGACTATTTGCACAGCAGTCAGGGTGTATTATCCAGAATAGTCCTTTAAACTAGATCTCCAACACCCGCGCCGGTACAAATCCTATCATGATACGCTAATGCCCATAAGTTAATAGTTTAACACTTCAAGGACTTGTTTTATAGTTATACCTGAATTACTATTTGTAAAATATATACCCAGTATCCCCCAATCCCTTCTTTTTAGGCCTGTAGAAAGCAAAGGCTGTCCGCCCCTAATGAAACTCCTAGACATTTCTCTGAAAATGAGTTCTTGATAATCTCTTCGATTGGATGAAGTTCTTGCTGAAGAATTTATATATTCTTTATAAATTCCGATGACTTCTTCTTTAAAATATCTCAAGTTCTTGTTGATTATCACTGTTTGAGTATTTAACCATAAGACTGTTTTCTAACGTCGGATCATTAAGCATGATATCTATGCATTTGACAGAATACTCATCGTCCATTTCTAGCCTCTTTTATAATTTGAATTACTTCTTCATCATTCTCAACATAATTATGTTCAGTTGAAGCTTTCCGAAGTTGTTCTAACACTTCCTATAACCCTTATTATAATTGAGTCAAATAGAATATCATACAAAACCATTGAATGTACTTTTAACTTCTAGTTTAAAGTTGTTTCACATAATTATTAACTAGTTGTTGAAAAAGGGGGCACCTTGATGAATAGTCGCTATAAAACATTTCGGCCCTATTTTAGTCATTTTGATCCTCGCTTTTCCATTAAGTCCAATCCTCCGAATTTATATATGGGGTACAGACCGCCAAACCTTACACATGTAACTCCCGGAGAGGGTCTAGGGACAGAAACCTTATGGAAACCAAATTCTTACTACAATCTCCATGAACCAAGAAGAAGAATCAATTCGAAATGGCGCCGTCGGCGGCACGTACAAATGATGTTTCCTTACAACTTTTATTTAAATCCTCTATTCCTTCGCAATAGGGTCGACTCTGTGTCCCATTTTCGGATTTCTGACCAAGGTATGTTACCAGAAACAGCATATCAATTTATCCACAATGAAATGACACTGGATGGCAAACCTAATCTCAATCTTGCATCATTCATTACCACTTGGATGGAACCTTCCGCGGACCGCCTATATGCCGAATTATACAACAAAAATTTGATTGATAAATGTGAATACCCTCAGACAACTGCTATAGAGGATCGGTGTGTTCGAATGCTAGCTGGGCTCTGGCATTCGCCTCATCCGCTTAAAACGATTGGTGTTTCAACAACAGGATCATCAGAAGCATGCATGCTTGGGGGACTTGCATTAAAGCGGCGCTGGCAAAAAACACGAAAGAAACAAGGAAAACCCATTGATCGGCCAAATATCGTATTTAGTTCTGCTGTTCAAATTGTTTGGAAAAAGTTTGCGAACTATTGGGAGGTTGAACCGCGTTACGTAAACATTTCCCCGGATCGTCCTTGTATGGATCCTGAAGGTGTTCTCGCTGCAGTAGATGAAAACACAATCGGTGTGGTTTCGACCTTTGGGGTAACTTATACAGGCCTTTATGAACCGGTTGAAAAGATCGCGAAAGCCTTAGACGAACTTCATTCCAGAACAGGCCTCGATATCCCTATACATGTAGACGCTGCTTCGGGAGGATTCATAGCACCCTTCCTCCAGCCAGACTTGGTCTGGGATTTTAGGTTACCCAGAGTGAAATCCATCAATGTTTCTGGACATAAATACGGATTAGTATACCCGGGTATTGGATGGATCATTTGGCGTAAGGCTGAAGATCTCCCCGAAGATCTTATCTTTCATGTGTCCTATTTAGGCGGGAACATTCCAACGTTTGCCCTGAGCTTCTCGCGTCCAAGCGCACAGGTACTCCTGCAATACTATAACTTTCTCCGTTTAGGCAAAGCAGGATACTATGGGGTACAAAAGACTTCTCAATCTGTGGCACGTTTTCTAAGCAGGATGATTCAAACAATAGGACCTTTTGAAGTATTGACAGACGGCTCCGATATTCCGGTATTAACGTGGAGGCTGAAAGAAGGATACACATCCAATTGGAATCTTTACAACTTGTCTCGTCAATTGCTTACTTTTGGCTGGCAAGTGCCGGCTTATCCATTACCTCCGAATATGGAAAGTGTAACGATAATGCGCGTTGTTGTTCGAAATGAATTTTCTATGAACATGGCTCAATTATTCTTAAATAATCTTAAACAGGCCTTCTTATTTCTAGATTCCTTGGATAGTCCAATACCACATGACACAAACTGCGACATCAGTTTTCACCATTGATCTCGAAAAATTCAAGAGAAGCTTAGACTGACTTTTTATAGTCAGTCCTTTTTTAACATGAAAAAAGGGCACCCATAGAAAAAGAGAATGGGACAGCCCTTCATTACTGTTTAAAGAAATGTATATCAACAACGCTGCTAAGGACCAAAGAAATTATTAAAACCAGATTTAACAAAGATCTTTTTCTTCAATATTAACCCTCCAAACTAAAATAAATAAATTTCTTAGTTTAATAGTTTTTTGGTGAAACGAGTACACTGGCTTTTACGTCTGCAACATTATTCGAAAAGTTACGCTCATCCCAAAAACCATTGTAATCACCTGTTACATAAAGTTCTTCAACAATGGCATCATCCTTGGAATAGATTGGTTGGGTCAAACCATTTTTGACTTCAATTTGTGAATTTAATGCGGTCTCTGGAATAAGGCCGTTTAGACTAATATTCTTATCATTTGAGTTTTCTGCCGCATAGGTTAGCGGGGCACTCATTCCCAGAAGTAGAGACATTGCCATAAAAACTGCGAAAAGGTTCGATAGAACAGGTGCTTTTCCCTTTATTAATTCGCCACCTTCACGTTTAAATAGTTTTTGAGTTTGTTACCCCCTATGCCGGGCGCCCCCGGCACAGAAGGGACATCCTAGAACAGTAAATCTAACCTATTTCCAGACATCAATCATTGCATTAACATTCGCTATCAAACTATTATACGCTTTCGTGGAGATCAAATTCGTATCTCTTTCATGATCCAACAGCACTTTAAAACTATTCATTTGTTTGACAACCTTATCCGCGGATCCTGTTTTTTCAAATAGGGCGACGCCCGCCAAATGGACTTTTAAGGCTTTTGCTGCTCCAGATTGGAAGTCCCCGGTGTTGTCATAGCCATCAATAACAGAACTAAGACTGGTTGCGCTAAGATTGCCTGGTAAAAGATTTGTATCAGTGATGCGTTTACTAGAGTCTGTCTCTGAAGTGGCCGTAAAGGTAAGGTTGGCCGGAGCTGTCTTGCCCTTCGGAATTTTCACGTATACTGGTACATCGACAGTTGCCCCCGGCTCCACAGCTATTAAGCTGTGCTGAAGTTGAACTGTCCAATCATCACCTGTAGAAGCGTTGACACGAATTAGATCCTTTGCTTCGCCGGTATTAGTGACATTAAAATGATAGGCTGCCACCTTGCCTGGTACGGCGGGTTGTACAGTGCCGGCGCTTACATTTACTCCTCGTTTATAGGCCCCTGCGCCATCCGTGTTACGGACAGCAACCTGGTAATGAAGTACGCCGCCAGCGTCTGTGTAATTCCCCAAAATGTAGAATTGAAGTTTATTGTATGGATCGATGTACTCACTGACGACAGTATCCTTTCCGATCGAACCCTTGAATTGTCCGCTGACCAAGCTTGCCCCATTCCCTGCATGGAATAAAGCATCAAGAGTTTGCCGTGGGTCACCTTTGGTAACCATCTTAGTTGTGCCATCAGGTCTTGTAAAGTCCTTCAGATTGATATCCTCGGGATGTGAATCAACTACCCAAACATTTGGAGCAGTCTCCACATTTTTCGTTTTGGAAATCAATACACCGGAATCGGCTGCGAAGGAATCCGCACCAACGCGGTCTACCACTTCAAGGGTGTAGTTATTGTACGTTCTGCCGCTTAGAATATCGTTTCGCCAGTCACCGGCAAGGTAATTGCCTGGTGTTAAATCGGTCATACTGATGTTAATACCATGGAGCCCGGTTCGGCCGAATTTACTGCCAATTGGCATTTCACGCGCAATAATATCAGCAAACACCGGCCCGGTATTCTTTAATTCATCACGGTTTAGCTGCAGGACTTCATCATCTGACAGGAATCCCTGTTTCATCTTATTTCGCAGCGTATGCGGTGCCGATAAGGCACCACCATGGGTGGCTGGAATCATCCATTGGGTATGTGTTCCACCCGGACCATTAAAGCACCCACGGCTCATCGTTTCCCAATAACCCGAATACGTCCTTGGGTCAAGTGCCGCATTATTGTAGTTATCGCCAAGCCCTTTAAGATGGCCAAATTCGTGGGCATATGTTGCCATGCCATCACTTTCGCCTTGAATAGAAACACGAATTGTTTTGCCGTTGATCTTTGCACTGGATGCTGCAGACCAAATAGTCTTGGCTGCATACCAAGAGGTCCATGGGACATAACGGGTCTTTGCCCAGTTTGGCATGGTTTCAAATCCGGGTAAATCCGGCGGCCCAAATTCATCAGGCACCGCATCTTGATTCATGAACATCATTTCGCCGAGCTCCTGCCATACGGTTGATTCATCATAGCCGGCATGGACGATGAATGCAAAGTCAAACTCCTTTCCAGATGCTGTTATGTCGGCTGTTGCCGCATTTATGCTATCCTGAAACAGGTTTCCGCTGGCATAATTCTTTGGCAGGTAGCCGGAATTCATACTGTCAAGCCCATACTGAAATTCATATTTATCCAAACGATAGGGACCAAAAGAATCAAGGCTTACCCCCCATTTTCCTTGGGAGTTCTCTTTCCAAAATCCATCAATTGTCTGATAATTATTCAGTTCGCTTGGAACATTTAAGAAGCTCCTCCAAAACTCCCCCAGTTCCTCGCGGGGAATGCTTCCTATTTGCGGGTTTCCAATGAGTTCCGAACCCTTAGGTTTGGTCACGATAAAATCTTGGCCCGGAAAGTCGACCAAAATCAAGGCCCCTTTAAGTTCTGTTTCCGGTTTAAAATCCGCTGTATTCCAGTTAATACCAGGTATCTGATTATAATCATTCCACGTCATGTCCTCCGGATTCACCCATGACTGGGGATCCACATGGTCGGGAAGTTTATCCAGCCCTGGATCCGCTGCAAAAGTGGTTGTTGATGACATCGCAAGCAATATCGTGGTCGATAATGCGGCAATCTTAATTCTTTTCTTCAAGATAATTTTCCTCCCACTTTAAAAATAACCTACTTTTTATGTAGGCTTTTGTTTTCGAATTCCCCCTGGGGATTACGTTATGTCGTCATTTCTATATCGTTATTAGCCCCTTTATCGCCTCCTTTCACAGCCTAATGCCATACCTAGGTCTACCACCCCCCTTCAAAGCCATAAACCATATAGTCATAAATCAGACAGACTCCTTCATGAAATCTACTATTTGGGTAAGCTTGGCAATTTGCAAATAAAAGAATCTTCTATTGGAATTTTGCCAGGCGCATAAATACGCTGATGTCTTTATGTAATATTTAATAGATTCTTTTAAACCTTAATGTTAATTCTAAGCAAAATTTACTGAAAATTCCGCTAATTATTGACGTTTTAGATATTTTTTAATTGACAAAACCCTTCATACAATTTGTTTAATGGTAAGGAATCGACATATTTAACGGGAGCCTTTCATAGTATTTGTCACTTCTTCATGTATTTCGACCTGTTTAACGGAGATTTTTTTAGTATAAAAAAACTTGCCGATGCCCTTAATGGTCAAACCTATGTATGGTCTGACATTTTATGTTCCAGAATATTGGCATGCTATGGAATAGTTAGAGCAGTCGATGGATACTGGATGTGAAATGGTCCTTAATTTGGTTCAAAGTTAATATTTCAGATATAAATGCTAGTCTAAGAATGTCCAAAAATGGTTGTCTAAAAATGTAGAGTTGGAGGATTAAAGACTTAATTTTACGCGTGTTGATTATCAATATTAGGCAGATTGATCCTTAATCAATTTTGAAAAATGCCTCCTTGGGTTTTTCCTTAAAAGGGAAAAAAGAATGGGTTACAGTTCGAAGCGATGCATCGCTTCGTAACTGAACCCACTCCCTGGTCCGGTTTTTACTCTTTTAGAAAATAAGTCATTGGATTTTTCTGTGAAAATACTGTAAAGGGTGAATAGTCTTACATTTTCACCTATATTCCTCTTAGGGTCTGCCAAATGGTATAACCTGCAAGTCCAGAAACAACACCCCAGGTGGTGGAATTAGTAGTAAAGCCTTCCCACACGTGAATTAGGCTTCACCGGATGTGAAACCCATTTTTCCCTCAAATATCGTGGGCAACTATACAGGGTTTACAATTCTCGTTTATTTCCAAAAGTGTCACGACTTGCAAGTATTGAACCCCCCCAAAAAGCCCTTCCTTTAATTAGGGAATTGAGTCTACAGGTCCTCACTATTGCCAAATTGGTGAGTACTTTTTTATTATTCTCAAATCCATAGGGGCTTTGTTTGGTAGGTAGGATTACGTTTTTTATTTATTTAGCAGTCCATGCCTGGCAATTGAAATCAAGTTATTAAAATATCAAACATTCCCATGGGGCTTCCCAAGGAAATGTTTGATATATTTGGTTGCTTATCTGGAGATTCCTTACGGGATCACGCTGTTCGCCAGGCATTCACTATGAATCTATGAAGCTTTCTTTAGTGGTGCATCTTCATTCTTACTACTATTTTTCTGGAAACCAATTAGATCAGAAATAGCTTTAAAAACTACATCCCCGGTAAGTTGTACTCTTTCAGGGCTTACATGCTCTATTTTATCCTCTAACGAGTGATAATAAGGCTCGATATTAGCTCCCCCAGGTGGTGTTCCAGGTTCCATCCAAATGAAAAGTGCTGAAGGTACCCCTTTCTCGTGGAATGGAACATGATCAGACCTACTCAACATATGAACAGGCAATAAATTTTTGTTAATATCTAGTTTTTCAGCGGCCTGATGTGTTGATTGCGAAACAAGATTCGTTTTCCCATCTACAGTATTAATAAAAAGTTGCGAGGCAGGTACCCAAGCCGTACCAGTCATATCCATCTGGAACTGAACTTTTGTTCTTTTAACTTCATCTTGTGACAAATTACCGATATGGTATTTCGAGCCGACAAATCCAAGTTCTTCGCCCCCAAATGCAGCGAATCGTAATTCTTTGTCGCCATCATAGTCCTTAAAGACCCTTGCCAATTCCATTAGTGTAGAAGTTCCAGAGGCATTATCATTGGCCCCTGGCGCGAATGGAACACTGTCCAAATGTGAACCAACGTAATATATTTCAGGATTTACAACGCCTTTTGGTTTCTTAACAGCGATTACATTAACTGTTTTTTGATTCGTAAGCGTTTTAATTGAAAGTTGGACTTGCACATTTCCCTTGGAAAGTTGAGAAACAAATGCTTCCCCATCCTTCTTGGTAATTGTTCCAACCGGAATGTTAGGGCGTACGGTGCCTAGGGAGACAGTTGGTAGGGTAAAACGATCCTGGTTGTCATATATAAGGACACCTATCGCACCTGCAGCCATTGCGTTTTTCGCTTTGTCACCGACAGTGATTCCCCCATTTTGTATTAAGGCGATTTTGCCACTCGCTGCCGCAGTGAAATCACCCGGTTGGCCTATACCCGCAGAGTATAGATTTCCTGTAATCCCATCCCCAGTCGTTTGAGGAGCATTGCTAACGGCCTTCAATGGAATGATCTTGTTATTATCGGATAGTACCTTAAGCAGCAATTCTGTCCGATTGCTTCTTGGTGCTTCCTCGATAGTAGTTTCATAGCCGTAACTTTTCAACACACTTTCAATGTATTCAGCACCCGCTCTCTCTGCGGCGCTGCCAGCCTCCCTTGGCCCAATATCAACACTTAGATTTTTGATATGTTTCATAACATTATCGGAGTTAAATGGACCATTAATTTTTCCAATCGTGTATTGCGTGTACGTATTCAGAACATCAAACGCTATTCCGGAAATGGCCCCGTTGCTTTTCTGATTATCAAGCAGGCGTTTAAAAGTCTGCATTTGCTTAAGGACCTTATCCGTCTGTCCTTGTTTTTGAAAAAGATTTACTCCGCTAAGGTGCATTTTTAAGGTACGGACCGTGATATCATCCCGAATATCACCATCTTCTCTAAAATAATCAATTTGCTTTTCAATGTCCGCGAAAACATCTCCTGTATGCGGCATATCATTGAAAATTCGGTTACTCGCAGCCGTAGCATCCCCCATTAGGTTCGTACCAAGTAGAAATGCTATTATTATCGCTATGGAAAAAACTTTTTTCAAACCAAACCTTTTCATCATAATCCTCCCTCTATAAATGTTGTAGTACCAACGGTTTTAACCATTGGTATAGTGTCAAAAAAATATTTTTTGATAAAGTCTCTTACATTTAGGCAGCAGTGTGACTACATTCCTTCGTTCGGTCCAGTCATAAGGCAGAGGCTGGTGAAGCTCTCTTAAGGACTCGAGGCGATGGAGGCGGGACAGTTCTCCAACTGTCCCAACCATTCTATTGTTTTTATTTCCTATGAATCACATAAATTCGCAAAAATCGAGGAAATAGATATGAACCAACACGACCATACCCTAGTTCAAGTTTGATAGGGAAGTGTCCAAATCGAAATAAGTAAGCTGCACTAACGCACCTTTTTTAAATCTTATAGGTCTCTGCCCGTGCCTTGTGTGGCATTAAAAGTCCATGTTAGATTGAGCTTATCCCCCTGGAATTGGTTTTGATTTTTCCCGTTATCAACGAAATTGAACTTCACTACCAAATCATGTTCATCGCCCGCCTTAAGAATGCCACCATCTAGTGCTTCGTTAAATATCTTTTCTGACACTGCTTTAGGGCTCATACCCTTTAGCTGATCCAATGTTGTTTTGTAAATGATTTCATTAAATTGGTCCATATTGTACAGAAATTCCACTTCAATATTCTTGGCGAAATCCTCCGTGTTATCCCCTTTAGCATCAACCACGGTATACGTGGTATCCAACGTCACGTCCTTGATGTCCAGTGTCCCTTTATTATGCAGTTCAAAGGTACGCGTCATCGTGTCTCCAGGCGCGATATTTTCGATATTAATGATTGTTGTCGGTTGAACTGACAGGTCGAGCGTACCCGCCGCAAACGTATTGTTCGTAACTTCACTGTCACTAAAGTATGCGTAAGTTCCCCCCCCAATTAAGGATACTCCCATTATTCCCGCCATAATGCCCATACCTAATTTCTTTTTCAATCCCATGTTTACTCCTCCTAAAGCTTTTTCCCCCTTTTCAGGGCTTTTATTTTTGAACGGCTATTAAGTTGTAGTTTTATAACCGATTCCAACTGGATAAATAGGCTAAAAAAATTTTGTTCCTTCGTTTTCTTCTTTTCTACTAATTCCCCTTAAGGTCTGCCAAAAACCTGCAAGTCTAGTAACAACACCCCGGGTAGTGGAATTAGTAGTAAAGCCTTCCCACACGTGAATTGGCAATATAAAAAGTTTTTGAGTTTGTTACCCCCTATGCCGGGCGCCCCCGGCACAGAAGGTATATCCAAAACAGTGAATCTAATCTATTGCCAGACCACAATCATTGCATCGACATACGCTTTCAAACTGTTATAGGCTTTCTCAGAGATCACATTCGTATCTTTATCATGATCCAATAGCACTTTAAGACCATTCAGATGTTTGACAACCTTATCCGCAGATTTAGTCTTCTCAAATTGGGCAACGCCCGCCAATTGAAGTTTCAAAGCTTGTGCTGCTCCGGCTTTAAAGGCTCCCGATTTGTCAAAGCTATCAATAACAGAACTTAGACCGGTTGCGCTTAAGCTGCTCGGCAAAACATTGGTATCAGTTGCGCTTTGCTTGGAGTCAGTCTCTGAAGTAGCCGTGAAAGTAAGGTTAGCCGGAGCTGTCTTGCCCTTCGGAATATTCACGTATACCGGTACATCGACAGTTGCCCCCGGCTCCACGGCCAATACGTTGTGATCTAGTTGAACTGTCCAATCAGCACCAGCGGAAGCGTTGATACGAATAAGATCCTTTGCTGCGCCGGTATTAGTGACATTAAAATGATAGACTGCCACTTTGCCCTCAACAGCAGGTTGTACATTGGCAGCGCTTACATTTACCCCACGCTTGTAGGCACCTGCGCCATCCGTGTTACGGACGGCAACCTGATAACGAAGAACGCCGTCAGCGTCTTTGTAATTCCCTAAAATGTAGAATTGAAGTTTATTGTATGGATCGATGTACTCACTGACAACAGTCTCTTTTCCAATCGAACCCTTGAATTGTCCGCTGACCAAGCTTGCCCCATTCCCTGCATGGAATAAAGCATCGAGAGTTTGCCGTGGGTCACCTTTGGAAACCATAGCAGTTGTGCCATCAGGTCTTGTAAAATCTTTCAGACTAATATCTTCTGGATGTGAATCAACTACCCAAATGAATGGAGCACTCTCCGCATTTTTCGTTTTGGCAATCAATACACCGGAATCGGCTGCGAAGGAGTCCGCACCAACGCGGTCTACCACTTCAATGGTGTAGTTATTGTACTTAGCACCACTTGGCATATCGTTACGCCAATCACCGGTAAGGTAATTGGTTGGTGTTAAATCGGTCATGCTGATATTGATGCCGTGGAGCCCTGTTCGGCCAAATTTACTGCCAATTGGTACTTCGCGCGCGATAATATCCGCAAACGCTGGTCCAGAATTTTTTAATGCATCACGGTCTAGCTGCAGGACTTCATCATTGGATAGAAATCCTTGTTTCATCTTATTTCGAAGTGTATGTGGTGCCGGTAAGGAAGAACCAAGAGTGGCCGGAATCATCCAGCGGGTGTGCGTTCCACCTGGGCCATTGAATGACCCACGGCTCATCGTTTCCCAATAACCCGCATAGGTTCGTGGGTCTAGTGCCGCATTATTGTAATTATCGCCAAGTCCTTTGAGATGGCCAAATTCGTGGGCAAATGTGGACATGCCATCACTTTCGCCTTGAATAGATACACGAATCGATTTGCCATTTATCTTTGCACTAGATGCTGCAGACCAAATAGTTTTGGCTGCATACCAGGAAGTCCATGGTACATAACGGGTTTTTGCCCAGTTTGGCATGGTTTCAAATCCAGGTAAATCCGGCGGCCCAAATTCCTTAGGCACCGCGTCTTGATTCAGGAACTTCATTTCGCCGAGTTCTTGCCATACGGTTGATTCATCATAGCCCGCATGAACGATGAAAGCAAAGTCATAGTCTTTTCCAGATGCGGTTATGTCGGCAGTTGCCGCATTTACACCATCCTGAAAAAGGTTCCCGTTTTGATAATTCTTTGGCAGGTAGCCAGCATTCATACTGTCCAGCCCATACTGAAATTCGTTTTTATCCATGCGGTAGGGACCAAAAGAATCAAGGCTTACTCCCCATTTTCCTTGAGAATTCTCCTTCCAAAATCCATCAATTGACTGATAATTATTCATTGCACTTGGAACGTTCAAGAAATTTTTCCAAAATTCCCCAAGTTTCTCGCGGGGAATTGCGTCAATTTGCGGGTTACCGATGAGCTCTGAACCCTTAGGTTTGGTCAGGATAAAATCCTGATCCGGAAAGTCGACCAAAATCAAGGCTCCTCTAAGTTCTGTTTCCGGTTTAATATCCGTGGTATTCCAGTTAATACCCTGAACCTCTTTATAATCATTCCACGTCATATTATCTGGATTCACCCACGACTGGGGATCCACTGGGCCGGGAATTTTATCCAGCCCTGGATCTGCTGCAAAAGCGGATGTTGAAGTCATCGCAAGCAATATCGTGGTTGATAATGCGGCAATCTTAATTCTTAGTTTCAAAGTATTTCTCCTCCCCCTTGGAAAATAACCTACTTCCTATGTAGGCTTTTGTTTTCGAATTCCCCCTGATGATTACGTTATGTCGTCATTTCTATATCGTTATTAGCCCCTTTATCGCCTCCTTTCACAGCCTAATGTCATACCTAGGTCTACCACCCCCCTTCAAAGCCATAAACCATATAGTCATAAATCAGACAGCACCGTCATGAAATCTACTATTTGGGTAAGCTTGGAAATTTTCAAAAAAAAGAATCTTCTATTGGAATTTTCCTATGCGCAAAAATATGATGATGTCTTTATAAAATATTTAATAGATTCTTTTATACCTTATTGTTAATTCTAAGCATTACTTACTGAAAATTTCGTCAATAATTGACGTTTTAAAAATTTTTTCATTGACAAAACCCTTCATGCAATTTGTTTAATGATCAGGAATCGACATAATTAACGGGTACCTTTCAAAGTATTTGTCACTAGTTCATGGATTTCAACCTGTTCTACGTGGATATTTTTGGTATAGAAAAAACTTGCCGTTGCCCTTAATGATTAAACCAATGTAGGGTCTGACATTTTATGCCCTGGAATATTGGCATGCTATGGAATTGTTAGAGCAGTCGATGGATACTGGTTGTGAAATGGTCCATAATTTTGGATCAAAGTTAATACTTCAGATATAAATGCTAGTCTAAGAATGTCCAAAAATGGTTATCTAAAAATGCAGAGTTGGAGAATTAAAGACATAATTTTACGTGTTGATTATCAAAATTGGCAGATTGATCCTTAATCATTTTTAAAAATGCCTCCTTGGATCTTTCCTTAAAAGGGAAAAAAGAGAATGGGTTACAGTTCGAAGCGATGCTCGCTTCGTAACGAACCCACTCCCTTGTCCGGTTGAAAGTGGAATTAAGACACCACACAGCTTGGCCAATTTTCATCAAATCGTGATTAACATCATTAACTATGTAATTGGTGTAAAGTTCGGTGATAATCATACCAACTACTAATAGCTAGAATTAGCACAATAATCCTCACTCCGTCAACAACTGAAACCCCCAAATTATTAGCATAAATTCCATCATATGACTATTTTGTCATACTAACCAGTCAGTAATGACCGGACATTTTAGGGGT
>NZ_BCVI01000052.1 GCF_001591665.1 Neobacillus soli NBRC 102451
GAGCTCTTATTAAAGACATTTTCTCTTCTTTCCTAGGCAGTTTTGTCTTTAAGTTCTCTTATTAAAGAAATTTTCTCTTCTCGCCTAGGTAGTTTTGTCTTTAAGAGCTCTTATTAAAGACATTTTCTCTTCTTTCCCAGGTAGTTTTGTCTTTAAGAGCTCTTATTAAAGACATTTTTGGTCCACTTTAAAAATAGCTCTTAGGCTGTCCTTGGTTTTTGGGGTATCAGGAGCGATGTCTAAGGAATCCTCGGGAAGTAAGAAACTAAAACCTTCAGTCTTCCTGAATTTCCTTAATACTCTTCCCACCTAAAAAAGCGTGGCCGGTAATAAATTTGCCTGCCGTTGTAAACCCGTATTTTGCATAGACCTTTTCAATTTTCTCATTGATTGGAAAAACCCAAAAATCCTTTTTGCCGCTTTTCTTCACTTCTTCCTGCAGGAAGTAGATCAGTTCGCCAATTAGGCCCTTTCCTCTGAATTCTTCTTTGGTTGCAACGCTCTCCATACGGGCTTGATCGCCATGCTCAAATATACAGGCTGTTGCACATGCTTCCCCATCATAGCGAAGAAGATAGTGCGTGAATGCAGGGTGTTTAAACTCTTCAGGAAAAGCCTTTTCCCTTATTTCCCTCCCGCCAAACTCTTTAATACTGCATTCAATTTCTAAAGCCTCGTGAAAATTAGCCTCCGTAACTATTTCAATCGAAACTAGCTCATTTCTTTTTTGATCATTAACTTCCTTATTCCAAATTTGAACCGGGCTGACTAATTCCTCAAAGCCAAATTTATAAGAATCTAATTCTTTAATGAATGGAACTAGTTTTTCAAGATTATAGAGATAAAAACGCGGGATTATATTTCTCTCCTGATAAAACTGAATGACTTCTTCGATTACAGCCCTTGGATTTTCCGGTATGTCGTGAATATGTGCGTGATTGGCATCGTAATAAGTTGGCTGGTCTTCATTATAAAAAAGATAACCCCAAGATGTGTTTTTTCGTTTTGTAAAGGTGTCAAGGTAGGCGATTTCAAGCTCCAAGACCTTTTGAAATAAGTTTTCCAAGATATGTTCCTCCATTTGTCTCACAGTATTAATTTGGTAGGCTTATCAATTACAGCTGTTCTATTTCTATTGCATCGTTCAGGTGAAAAGCATGGGAATGGGATGACTTTTTTGCGCAAAATGTTAGCTCATCGTAATCGTTCATTTATCATTCTCCATTAAAATAACTTTCTCCAATCGTCAATAACATTTTACCATAATAACCCACATTTGCTAATTCACTAAGAAGCTCGTTACTAAACAAAAAAAAACGTCTCCACTTTTGTAGAAACGTACGCGTAGTTAATTAATATTTTTAAGCCAGGTCATTATACGAACAACTTGAAATGGTTCAAACCAAGTAACTAAAAATAGGATAATAAAAAAGGAAGCGAGTGATAAAAATTTTATACTACCTTTTTCCTTTTTAGAGATAGCAATAAAACTTAATACAACTCCAATTAATAAAAAAATAACGCCTATAAGTACAGTCGGTTCAAAATGGCCCTCCACTATCCAATTTAAGCCAAAGGAAAGTAATCCTAAAAATATAAAGACTATTGACCATAAACTGAATGGTTTCATAATACTCCCTCCTTAATTTAAAAAACTCTCATTTTTCTTAATTCAAAAATACCACCAATGAATCCAACAAATCCTCCCAAGGAAAATATTATAGAAATAAACGATAAACCTGCAGTCGTTATGTTATATATCCCAAGTATGCACAATAAAAGGGAACCAATTAACCCAATAATTACTCTTGCCATTTTACTAATTTCAAACACCTCCAATTGAAAGCCATTTTCCAACGTAATCTCCAATCTCACTATTATCCTTTAAAATAATGACCTTATCATGAAATTGGTTTAGGAGTTTCATGATTTCTGGTTTACTTTTGTGTTCAAAATGGGTGTTCCACTGAAACATTTTCCTAAACATTTTGAATGTCGGTTGATAGTTTGCTTTTTCAAGTCCAATTTTTTGTAAAATAAATCTTTTAGTAATTCGATATTTTCTTTTGGAAAAATTAGTATCTAAAAAAATAATCCAGTCTGCACTCTGAAAGCTTGGCGACACCCATTCATAATGAACACCCTCTAGAATCCAAGCCTCCGTTTGAATAATTGAGTTCAAATAATCATCCCTTTCATCAACCGTTCTCCTTACGTCTCCTGTTTTAAACCGTTTCCAAACAACATTATCTAATTCATAAAACGGAATTTGTAGCTTTGTTGATAGAGTTCTAGCCAATGTTGTTTTTCCACTACCCACAGATCCAATAATATGAATTTTATTAGGAATGTTCATTCCCACTTATACCACCGCCATTAAGGAAAAATACCTTATTTTTATTATTGAAGCCTACATGTTTATTTTCCAACCCAAGGCTAAGTTACTTCCAAGAGAAAAGCTGAGTATACGTTTTCATAATATTATATCAATTCGCAAGGTTTCTGTTAAAATATTCAATGGTTATAACATAATGAAGTCTAGAAAAAATTGTCGGGTTATATCCTTTGAAGGTTAAAAATGCTAGGCGAGGAGATGTTTTGTATGGAATATAGAGGAGCGAGTGTTTACGACCAAGCAGATTTTTTATCTAATTATATGAAAAGAAGGGGCAGACAAGATAGCCCCAACAATGCGATTGAAAGACCAATCATTTATGAACTAATTGGTGACTTTCATGATAAAAGCATTTTAGACCTGGGTTGTGGTGATGCATCATTTGGCAAGGAGCTGCTGAATCAAGGAGCGAAGTTTTTTACTGGTGTCGAAGGTTCAGAACAAATGATTGCTTCTGCAAATAGCCATTTATCTGGAGAAAACGGAACGATCCATTTCGATACAATGGAGTCATACAATTACCCCGCGGACGAATTTGACATTGTAACTTCTCGTTTTGCCATTCACTATGTTTCAGATGTTCATCTGCTATTTTTCAATGTGCGTAAAGCCTTAAAAGAAAATGGCAAGTTTGTATTTAGTGTTCAACATCCGCTCACAACTTCTTCTTTTCTAAGCAATCAAACGGGAGAGAAGCGTGGGAACTGGATTGTTGATGATTATTTTCGTGAAGGAGAAAGAAAAGAGCCGTGGATTGAAAAAGTAGTAGTGAAGTATCATCGAACAATTGAACAATACTTCAGAGCCCTTACTAATGCTGGTTTTTCAGTTGTAGATTTACGGGAAGGCACGCCAAAACGCGAGCATTTCAGCAGTGATGAAGAGTTCTTAAGAAGGCAAAGGATTCCAGTGGTACTGGCTTTTTCTTGTGTAAAATAGCACTTGGATTCGCCAAGTGCTTTTCTTTACTATCAATCTACTTTATATTTCTAACATTTGAAAAGGGATAGAGGACAAACTCACTTGTTCCTACCACCCTGGCTTCTTTTATAAACCCTAGGCCATTCCGGCTATCCTTGCTATATAAGCGATTGTCACCCATAACAAAATAGTGGTTTACCGGGACAACGATTGGACCGAAGTCTTCCGTCAATTTACTTCCTTGTTGTTTAGCTAATTTAAGGTTCTGTGACAGATAGGTTTCCTTAAAGAGCACTCCATTTATAAATAATTGATCATCCTTCATTTTAATTTTATCTCCCGGCATACCAATGATTCTTTTTACATAGTTTTCATTGGGTCCTTTAATGATAACAATGTCACCCCTGTTAAAATTATCTGTAGGATGGACTTTATTAACAAAGATTTTTTCCTGATTATGTAAGGTTGGTTCCATGGAAGCACCATCTACTATGTATGGCGAAAATAGAAATGTACGAATAACCATGGACAGTCCTAACGCAATAAATAATGTTTTCATCCAGCTTTTTAAATCACCTTTTGATTTTGAACCTAACATTATTAAACCACCTCTCGTCTAATTACCAAGGTTTCCCTTACTAAATGGTATATTCAACATCTAGGAATCAAAATCCTTCTTAATTAAGTTCTTGATTGGTTGGGGGTAATCGATTTGATGTTTTATTATATAAAAAACAGACTGACAATTATTAGTCACTCTGTTCCTAAATCTACCGTTTGATTGGTTATGAAACCGATTCTGGCCGTTTGAAAAATAACTCTCTGCAATCCACCGATTGCTGCATCGATGAAATGACAGATTCTAAGGGTCTGCTATACACAAACGGGTAATCAATCTCATCTAGTTCCGTTCGGATTGGGTAGGCCAGCTTCTCCGGGCTAATACTGAATTCAGAGTGTACCCCTGGTTTATTTCCTCTTGGGTCGACACGAAACCAAGTGTAGAGCTCCTGAAAATATACAGCATTTAATCCATGAAGAGCATAGCCAGATTCAGGTGTTCCCTTTCGTGTTACCCGCTGATAACAAAGCCCCGCGGGAATCCCCATTCCTCTTAACAAAGCAGCAAGTAAATGTGCCTTCGCAAAACAAATCCCTTCTTTTTGTACTAAAGTATCCGAAGCGCTAATCGTTATCTTCGCGCTTCCATTGTCAAATGAATGCCGAATTTCATCCCTGACGAACTCGAAGGCAAGTTGCGCCCTATCATACTTATTTTTCCCGATACTCTGAAACTCCTCAATTTTCCCACGAATAACTGGATGTCGAAAGTTGATTAGCTCAGTTTCTTCTAAATAGGCCTCCATGTCTTCCGGGCAAAGAATTAAATTCATTTAATCACCCCATCTTTGATTACTAAATCCATTATAAAAGGTTAATAGGGTGGATTCAGTGATGTAAATCAAGGCGAGTCTAGCTGCGTCACAATCTAAATCAAATATAAATCAGATTTATACCTTCCTACTTTTCACTTTAGACCATCATATTCTCCCGTTTCGTCTTTTTCTCGAAAAATGGTATCCACAAACATCTTTTCACCCTTAAGAGTAGGAAGAACCTAATCCATATGCTGTTTAAGTAATTCCATCCACTCATCAACCTTCTCAAGCTTACCCTTCTTTTACCCGAAATTTGCTTAATTCAACCTTTATAATAACCTCCTAGGGGAATCTTGGTAATTATTTTTGAAACTTGTTTATCTTCATTTTTTATTAATGATGTATCGATTCATTTTTTTATTAATCATCATATTTCCTACTAAAAATGCGATTATGCAGATGACTACGGACCAGATGCCAAGGTTGCTCAAATATATGTTTCCAATGAATATCAGCAGCAACAGCCATCCAAATTTAAGTAACCAATAAATAAAGTACATTAGATTCGTCCTTTCAAAAAATTGACTATACTCCTATATTCACCGATATTCATTTATTTTTCAACGCAACTGCTATTCTTTTGGCTTTCTTGGGTAACATTGAAAACGGTCACGTAACAGAGTCTACGTGACCGAAATGTGGTTGGAGCAATGAAATCGGGCTCGTAGAAGGGCTCTACGTGACAGCTTTTCACTCCTCACTCCGAAAGTATTGTTTACTTTAAATCAATTTTCACCGGTTCTAATTCAAACGGCATATTCATGGCAAGTGAGTTTAATGCCACCCTTACAACAAAATCATTGGCATTAAAATTATCTAGTTCACTAAGGTCAAAGGTGCTGCTGAACCGTAATTTATCCTTATCTATGGTTTTTACTGAATGGTTTATTGGTTTTTCATATATTTCTTTCCTAGATTCCTTCACCAACGTGACATCATTTCGGGCAAAGTCATGAAAGAACATAAAACCATTATTTCCTTTCTCTCCCTTATTTACTTGAAAATCTACTGTGAATGTCTTATCCTTTAACTTGATGTTTTCCACTGTTACGGAAAGGTTTTGTCTGTCAGACTTTATTTGAGCAGGAGTCTGTTCGTTTAAGGAAACAAATTGATTAGGCTCAGAAATAGCTACTTGTGGACGAATTTCTAGATAACTCGATTTGCCTTTTAAAGGCTGAAGGATGTTCGTTCTTCCTTTAATAATAATTTGGTCCCCTACCTTATTTTTTTCAAGAGTCATATCTGTTATCAGATGAATAGGATTTCCTTTGTCATCATAGAGCTCCATCCTGATATCATCATGTTTTCCTTGACTTGGTATTGTGGCTGTATAATTAATTGCGGTTGAAGCCTGCCCCGTGATAATGGAATCGACATGGATTTTGTAATGATTCCACGTACTTTCTTGATCAACCACTTTGGTTTCATAGGATAATTGCTTAATGGGAACATTAAATCTCCAAGACCCTTCTTTATCACCTATACTCTTGAATTCTAGTGGAAATGTTGTGTCCGCAGGTAATTCCGATTTTGGATAACTAAGCTGGATATGCCCGCTGAATCCTTTGCCTGACGGGTCCATATAGATAACTTCTTTCGTTTCACCAAGACTTTCATCCCCATTAAAAATTTCATAAAAGCCCCTGGCACGACCATCTTCATCCGTTTTCACGTTTCCTTTTACATCAAACGTAACCCCAATAACAGCCCCATCATAATACGCACTTGTAATCGCTACATTAATCCCTTTGGAGCTCGCTGTTTCATTCACTTGCGTAATTAGTTTTTGCGAGGCAAGGTCTTCGCCAACTAGGTCTTTATAAAGCAGTCCAACTAAAGGCATATCTGCCATAACTTTAGATATAGAAGGAAACATAAAACTAGAGGAAATCATAATAACCGCCGCCGCTGCGGTTGAAAAAAGAAGCACTTTATTTTTCCGCTGCTTTTCACTCGAATTTGCTCGTCTAACACCTGTCTTAATTGCCTGTAAAACATCCTCTTTGGGCACCTCAATTTTTTCAATTTCGTCATGAAATAGTTTCTTCTCCATTATACCCAATTCCTCCTAACAGTTTTTTTAACTGGTTTTTCCCGCGAAATAAATACGTTTTCACAGTATTTTCAGGCACTTCCATTACCTTGGCTACTTCGCTTATGGGCAAGTCCCGATAGTAAAATAAAATTACCGCATTTCGATAATGGTCCTTTAATTGATGTATGGCATCTATTAAATCTATACACTCGTCCCGCTTTTCCGCTTTCGCTGGTAAGACATCCTTTATTTTTTCAATCGGCATTTCTTTCTTCTTCCGTTTCAATACATCATAAGCACAAAAGATAAGAATTCTTGTAAGCCAGGTTAGAAAATATCGCTCCTCCCTAAGTTGCACTACGCCTAAAAGGGCTTTATAGGCGGTTTCTTGAATCACATCTAAAGCATCTTCCCGATTGCCTACATATAGATAAGCCGTACGATATAATTGATCACTATGTAAAATCAACAGCTGTTCAAATGCTCTTTTGTTTCCCTTTATTGCCTTTTTAATCAGTCGCGGTTCATCCATTTCCCTGCCTCCTTTCTCACATTAGAGAAGAGTACCTACAAAAAAGTTTCAACTTTTTATATAATCGTTCGTTTAGTAAGTTTAATTCATATTTTACTATAAAAAGAAAACCCGCCGGCTGGCGGGATAAGTAAATATTCTGCTATTCAATCAGATACAGCTAAGAATCATATTTTTTTCATTTTCCGATATCGCCGTTCCGCTTTGAAACTAAAAATAAGGCATAAAGCAATCTGCATTCTTTCAGAATCAAGGCGCAGCATCTCTTTTCCCGCTTCAGTAATCATATAGACCTTCCGGCGGCTATTCCCGCTCTCGACAAGCTGAATAAATTTGAGTTTTAATAAATTTTCAATCGCCCCATACAGGGTCCCGGCAACCATTCTTACCTGCCCGTCACTAAGTTCCTCCACCTTTTGTAGAATTAGATACCCATGTGCGGCTCTAACAGTGACAAAAGGATATAATAAACCGTTTCCGTGAGTGGTATATGTTTATTCCTTTTCATCATTTCCTCCTGTATTATGATTGTATTTATACAGTTGAACTGTTTATATCAATAGACGAAACCCTATGGCTTTTTGAAATTTTGTCTTTAAGACCCCTTATTAAAGACAAAACCCCATGGCTTTCCGGCATTTTTGTCTTTAAGAGCCCTTATTAAAGACAAAACCCCATGACTTTCCGGCCTTTTTGTCTTTAAGAGCCCTTATTAAAGACAAAAACCCATGGCATTCCTACATTTTTGTCTTTAAGGCCCCTTATTAAAGACAAAACCCCATGGCTTTCCTGCATTTTTGTCTTCAAGAGCCCTTATTAAAGACAAAACCCCATGGCTTTCCGGCAATTTTGTCTTTAAGACCCCTTATTAAAGACAAAACTCCATGGCTTTCCTGCATTTTTGTCTTTAAGAGCCCTTATTAAAGACAAAACTCCATGGCATTCCTGCATTTTTGTCTTCAAGGTCCCTTATTAAAGACAAAACCCCATGGCTTTCCTGCATTTTTGTCTTTAAGAGCCCTTATTAAAGCAATAATATCAATACAACAAAAATAAGCATGGAGAGAATAATCTTCTCTCTCCATGCTCATCAGATACTAATCTATTATTCTAAAATTCCTACTTTATCAAATCCATTTGCAGCAGCTGCCGCTTCGGGGCTCCCTTGGCCATAAAGATCGGCGGCTGATTGAATAATAGCCTTGCGCGCCGCACTAAAATCAGAAGTTGGTGTTAAATAAGTCGATAGCGCACGGTAGTAGATTTTTCCTAATTTTTCACGTCCAATATCCTGTGCCGTAAGATAAGCAGCACGGTTGATGATAGAGGAATTAATGTGAACGCCGCCATTATCTAAATTTCTTGGAAGATCATAAAACTCATCCATGTGGGCAGGATATTTACCATTTCCATAGGCAACGTACGCTGCTCCTACTGGATATTTACTCGGGTCACTTAGGCTGCGAAGAGATTCTCTGCCGTCTGCCTTCGCTCCTGGGCCCATAATATCTTCCCCGATTTCCCAATTGGCATCATCAATTAAGGCACCAAAGATATCTGAAAATGCTTCATTTAGCGCTCCAGGCTGGAAACGATATTGCAAGTTCGCCGTATTCGTTGTCACGCCATGCGTCATTTCATGGGCCGCCACGTCCAGGCCCGCAGAAAGAGAAATCATAAATGATCCATCCCCATCGCCATACGTCATTTGACGACCATCCCAAAAAGCATTGTTATAGTCCGTTCCGTAATGAACGTAAGAGTTGATGGCCATACCTTTATCATCCAGTGAGTTTCGGCCATGTTCATCAAGGTAATAGTGATATACTGTTTCAGAATTATAGTGAGCGTCCACTGCCGCTCTATCATAATCCTTTTTAAAAGAAGCACTGTTACTTGTAAATAAAGAACCGGTTTTTGCATCATAGGTAAAAATTCCACTTAAATTTTTATGGGAATAATCTGCTAATTGAAAAACGGTACCCTGTTCCGGCATTTTGTTTTGAGATATATGTAGAAGTCTATGGGCCCCTAGTACACCAGTACCAGTCCCTGTTTGTGTTTTGATTTCATCTGCGTCCATTATCGCATTGTACTGGTCAATGACTTTACCTGACTTGGCATCAACAAAGACATACCAGTTGCCGGGCTCTTCACCATGGAAGTTAACATTTACTTTATAAGCTAAACTGTTTTCCCCTTCGAATGGATAAACGACAAGCTCGGTTGTCGGATCATATTGCAATTGGGCTGGAGCGTCAACAGATGATTTCGCCACTTGCAATGCTTTTTCACCACTCAAAGTTGGTGTTGTATTAAGCGTTGCTTCTTCTATTTCTGAGTTAAGCGAACCATTAACCGCAATAACCTCATTATTTTCGTTGTAGTGGACGAGTACTTCAGTACCCTCTACCAGGACACCACTTTTTGTTTGGTTGAAACGAACATGTGTCATCCCGAGATTATCTTTATCCACCTTTTTTACCTTTAAATTCGCTTTTGGATTCTTGATTCCCACTTTATTCTTCTTTTCTTCTAAATAGTTAAGGGCATCACTACTTGTACTAGACGTGCGTTTTTCTAATTGCTTTTCTTTAACAAAAAGCGGAACATTCGCATTCTCATTCCATTTTTTTGTTATGCTTACCTCAGGTTGTTTGGCTAGTACATTACTAAATGGAAGGGTTCCCGCTAGTAGTGCAGTAGATAAAGCAATTGGTGCAATCATTCTTTTTTTCAAAATATTACCTCCTAATCGTTGATAATATTTAGTATAGAGTCCCTTGGATAAGGCTGCATGATTAGTTAGAATTATCTTAAAACATAGAAATCTAGTACCTAATTTCTACGAAAAATGGTATTACTAAGTAATAGGAAGGATACATATCCATCCTATAATAAATTTCGGCCTTCGAAGTAATTAGATTGAACTAATATTTGTGAAAAATTAGGAGATAAAGTGAACTAGGTCTTTTATACCAGGAAAGGTGGATTTTATGCAAAAATAAAAACCGCCAAACGACGGTTTATGACCTCAGGAATGAAAAGGGATGAAGCGCGTGCCTTTTGTCTGCCGTGTTTTTCAAATAAATCATTATTTTCACGGTCGCCTGCCGCATCTGAATGTGGTTGTTACTTTCATAAAGTCGTACATGAGTGCAGCCTTTCTTCCCTTTTCCGTATTTGGGTTCCTTTTGTAGCGGAGGCAATCGATAAATTCCTCATTACAGCGACAGGGGGATATTCCTCTGCCAATACAATAGTCATGCCTTTGGCAGCAGGCATCTACATCATTAATGGGTGCACCCGGTCCACTGCAGCCAGGTCCACACCATCTATATCCGGGGAAAATACATAAAGAAAATGGACTCCTTCTTCTTCTTCTTCTTGGCAAAACCCGCACCTCCTATACAGTTTTCAATTATCAGCCAGCATAGCTTACCGGTTTATTACTAATAACATATGAAACTTCCATGAAAGCGAAATGGCAAAAGCCCTGTACTCGTCCATTCTTTTGAAAAACGTTAATTGAATACGACCTTTCAAAAGAAAACTTTACGAATTCAATGAAAATTATGGTAAATTACTATTAAGATTATACGGAATGAGGGTGGACATTCATGTTAGAAAAATTTCCGGTTTACATGACTTCTTTTAAACAAGAAAGAATGATTCGAGTATATCTTCCTGAGAACTACAACAATGAAAATAGAAGGTATCCCGTGCTTTATATGCATGATGGACAAAATGTGTTTGAAGATGAAGGTGCCATTAAAGGGGTATCCTTAGGAATGAAAGACTACTTGGACGAAAGTGGTATGGAGCTTATTGTTATTGCGATTGACCAAAATCCAGAAGGTGAAGAGAGGGTAAACGAATACTGTCCCTGGGTAAATGGTGCACTGAGCGAACAAATATTAGGCTATGCCAGTCCATCCGGCGGCAGAGGAGAAGAATACTTGGATTTCATCGTCGAAGAACTTAAACCCTTAATAGATCAGAAGTACCGCACGCTAAAGAATCATACTTCGATGGCAGGGATTTCATTAGGACGCCTAATCTCCACTTATGCAGCCTGCCGTTATCCTAAGATTTTTAAAAGAGTTGCTGCATTGTCAACTGGGTTTTATCGAAACCAAGAGGAAATCGAAAATTTATTGAGAAACTCCGACTTGTCAGCACTCGAGAAATTCTACATGGACTTTGGAACAAAAGAAGTAGGAGAAGATGAAGAAATGAATAAAGTTTTTCTCGACCTTAGTAATAGAGTATATGAGATTTTGAATGGTAAAATAGCAAACTTTAACTATCAACTTATTGAAGAAGCTGAACACGCTTATATCTTCTTTAGAAAAAGAATTCCTTCCATGCTTGCTTATTTATTTTCAGACGAAATAAGTAAAGGTATGGCTGAGTAATAGCCATACCTTTCATCTACTATTTTGTATGGTTCCATTCAAAAACTGTATCCTTCACTAATTGCACAAAGGTTTGCTTTTCCTCGATGAACAAGCTATGGGCAGACTGCTCGAACCACACCCATTTTTTATAGGGAGCTTGAAGCTGGTTAAAAAAGTTCGCTGCTATTTCACTTGGGGCGGTGAAATCATGACGCACGCAGCAGATAATGACCGGAACCTGAATATTTTTGCTAGATTGAAACAAATCTAGCCTTGCTAACTCCTCTTTAAAAACATCCATGGAATACATTTGTCCCCTCACCCATTTTATTAAATCAATGAAGCGATATTCAGGGCTTTTTATGACTGACTTCACAATAGTACCCGCAAAATTCCCTGTGTGGACAAGGCCTCCGCCAAATTCCTGTAACCATTTATTGTGAATCCGATCTGCGTTCAACTTTTTCCACGGGGGAGGTCCTAGTTTTTCAAGTTGTGAATAAGCCTTTTCATTTCCTATACCTCCCTCGCTTTTCTGAGCGTGTATTCATAAGAGATTCTTTCGTTTTCCTCCATATTTACAACTTGCGAAACGGCAAAATACCCGGCAAACAGTTCCGGCTTGCGCTCAATGGCCAAATAGGAGAGAATCGTTCCCCAAGAGTGACCAAGCAAGTAAACTTTTTCTTGGTTAAAACGAGCGCACAACTTTCCCGCTACTTCAATTAAATCAGTAACCATTTGATCAATGGTCATCGAGTCTTTTGGCACTTTTTTTGAAAAAGAAAGACCAGACCCCCGCTGATCATAGTTCACAACAAGAAAATCCTTTTCAAGTTCGGAGCTGTGCCGGCTAATGAAACCAATTTGCGCTCCGCCTGGCCCCCCATGTACCCAGAGAAGGATAGGTTTGCTTTGATCGTGTCCGCGAAGGAGCAGCCATTGTTCCACACCGCCGATGTTCATCGATTCAAGTGAAGCGATACTGTTTGGCGCATTTGGAATAGTTGGGGTTTTATTTGTAAACATGTTCATTAGCTCCCATCGGCATTTTCAATAGTTTCGAGTTACATTCTATTTCTAGATTAGGAAGATTTAGATAATATCAGAGATACAATTCTTGTCACTAATATATTCCTTCCACCACTTATATTTTCCTTCATTTTTGAATTAGAAATGAAGGAAAACATCCATCAAGGATGTTTTTGTTTAAAATCCATTAAATTTGCTGCCGCTTCTTCATCGATAAACACATAAGAATCCTGATGTATTCTTATTACAGTGGAAGGAATTAGATTAGTTGTTTCTTCTTCGATTGTTTTTTGAACGATTGTGGCCTTCTTGCTTCCGTTTGCGATTAAAATTGCTTTTTTGGATTCTAAAATGTGCGTAATACCAAGGGTAATTCCTTTGTCCAATTCCCTAGCTTCTTTGAAATACTTTTGCCCAACGATTTTAGACGTATGACTTAATTCAACTACATGAGCGAATAAATCGAAAGAAATACCTGGTTCATTGAAGCCCAGATGGCCGTTCATTCCGACGCCTAAAATTATAATATCAATTTTTTCCTTTTGCGAAATCACTTCATCTATTCGTTTGCATTCTTTTTCTAAATCAGAGGATTTAACATCAAAGAAATAAATATTTTCTTCCTTAACACCGATAGGAGTAAATAACGTGTCATATAAAAAATGAAGGCAGCTTCCTTCTTCTTCTCTTCCAATTCCGACAAATTCATCTAGTCCAATAAAGGTACAAGCAGAAAAGTCAACCTCGTTTTGTTCGTGTGCTTTTACTAAATATTGATATGTTTTTCTAGGTGTATCTCCTCCTGCTAAACAAAGAACGGCAGTTGGATTTTCAATTACATAATCGATAATAAATTTAGCTGTATATTTTGACATTTCCTTATAATCTTTTAAAACATTAACAATCACTCTTTAATTCCCCCCGCAGTCATTCCTTGAACCAATTGCCTTTGGAACAGAAAGACAATGATAATTGGTGGTAATGAGGCTAACACTCCACCAGTAGCGATCATACCGTAGTCAACGGCATTTTTCCCACTGAATTCTGATATCGCAACCGATATTGTTTTTGCTTCCAGTGAAGAGGTGAATAATAACGAAAAGAAGAACTCGTCCCACGATAAAAGAAAGGCAAGAATTCCAGTCGCAATGATACCTGGTCTAACAATTGGCAATACAATATGCCACAAAGTTTGAAATCTGCTACAACCATCTATGGCGGAAGCTTCTTCAAAACTCTTAGAAAAAGAGGAAAAATAACTTTGCATGATCCAAATAACAAATGGAATCACAAACGTTAAATCTAGCAATATTAAAGTTCCTTTTGTATCTAACATTCCAACATTGCTTAAAATCAAATAAAGAGGAATGACAACGACAACTGGAGGAATCATGTAGGTAAATAAAAATAAATAAATCAACTTTTGACGAAAGCGAAATTTTAACCGAGCGAAGGCGTAAGCAGCTAATGAACCTACAATTAAAGCGATTGTGGCTACGCAAAATGAAACAATTAAACTATTCAACATAGAAACCTTAAACGCATAGGCGATATCATTATTTGGATTGGTAAAAATATCGATATAACGCTTAAAAGTAACCTCATTTGGTATCCAATCAAGGGGGACTTTTGTTAACTCCTTTTGGTAAGAGATACTTGAAATAACTAACCAAGAAAATGGTCCCAATGTGCATAGTGTTATGGCAATGGCAAACAGATATTGAAAAAAGGAAAAAGCTTTATTCTTTTTCATCAATTTGCCCCCTCACTTTTCAAGACCTTCACATATAGGAAGGTTAAGGTCAGAATCATAAAAGCTATCAAATAGGAAATCGTTGCACCTTGTGAGTATTGAAGGTTGGTGAACGATTTTAGATAGGCATCATAGGTTAAGGTGAGTGTCCCGTTTGCAGGGCCTCCTCTTGTGGTAGCGTAAATAATATCAAACACTTTGAATGCTTCCATCGTTCTCACTACAATGATAACTAGAATCGTTGGTTTTAGAAATGGAATGGTTAAATGGTAGAATCGTTGAAAGATATTTGCTCCATCAACACGTGCTGCTTCATAAATCGAAAGGTTTCGCAGTTGCAAACTTGCTAAAAAAAAGAGTACTACTAAAGGAGTCATTTTCCAGACATCTGCAATTATGATCATATTCATCGCAAGCCATGGACTTCCTAACCAAGACTGATAATGGTCAATGAGCCCTAATTGAGTTAGCAAAGCATTTAGTGCTCCATATTCTGGATGGTAAATCCACTTCCACATTGCCCCATTCACAATGGTAGGTACTGCCCATGGAATAATAATGATTGTTCGAAGAAATGTTTTCCCTTTAATATCTTCGTTTAACAGAAGGGCAATGAAGATTCCTAAAGTAATTTCAACTGTAAGCGAAACACCGGTAAAATAAGCCGTTCTTCCTGTCGTTGACCAAAATTCTTTATCTTTAAGCAATTCAAGGTAATTTTGAAGCCAAACCCATTGTCCATACTGGCTCGATGTTAAATCCATATTTTTTAAACTGTAAATAAATGTTGTAAAAAGAGGGAAGATAACAATCCCAAAAACGATCACACATGCAGGTGCAATTACCAGCCAAGCAAATCTCTGTTCGGAAAGTTGTTTTTTCATAATTGGTTCCCCTTTATAGAACAAAAGGGGTCAAAGACCCCTTTATTTTTTATTTAGAAGCGATTTCTTCTGCTTTTTTCTGCACAGAATCTAACGCTTGTTCAGGTGTTATTTCGCCTAACAGTGCTTTCTGAACACTCACTTGCAGTTCAGTTGATAATTCACCATACCAAGGTACACGTGGGCGATTCTCTAGGTTTTCATATTGAACTTTTGATGCCTCTACAACTTCTGGTCCTGTCTTTACAACATCTTGGTCTTCATATAATGATTTCCAGATGGGAAGAGCATTTTTTGCAAAACGCTTTTGAACATCTTTTGATGATAAGTATTGAATGTATTTCCATGCTTCATCGGCATGTTTGCTTCCTTTAGTCACCGAAAGACCCATGCCGCCATTTACACTCATTCCGTTATGACCTTGTGTGCCAGGAACTGGGGCAATCCCTACTCTCCCTACCACGCTTGATTCCTTCGGATCGTTGGCCATATTGTACATGTACGTCCAGTTTAGAGCGAATGCTGCTTTCCCACTGGAGAATACACCGCGAACATCTTCTTCTAAATATTGAGTTGATTTCGAATTGGTTAAGCCATCTTTAAGAGACTGGGTCATAAAGGTGAGAGCGGCTAAATTTTCTTTTGAATTCACGGTTGGTTTGCCATTTTCATCGACCAATGCCCCACCGAAGGATGAGGTAAACGCTGTGAAGTCACATATAAGTGCCTCCGCTTGTGCCCATGACCCAACGATTGGCGTATCAGAGATTCCCTTATCCTTAATTGCTTTGGCTTGAGTTAACAATTCATCCCATGTATTTGGGGGATTATCAAACCCGGCTTGTTTTAACATGTCTGTGTTATAAAATAAGAATTTTGTATCGTTTAACCATGGCATACCATATAATTTATCTTGGTAAGAAACAGAATCAATAGCACCTGCAAATATATCAGAGCGATTGCTATCAGTTAATTTGTCAGATACTTCTTTTACGAATCCTGCCTTTGCAAATTTTGCTGTCCACGGCGCATCAATAATAACAATATCGTAGCCTCCTGTTGGGGCTGAAGTTTGAATTTTTTGTTCTAATGCTTCATAAGGCACGAAAGTTGGTTTCACTTTAATGCTTGGATTTTTATTTTCAAACTCTTTTGTAATCGCTTTAACGTCCTCTTCAGAATAACCTGCTTGTTTCATGAATAAAGCATTGATTGTTACCTTACCGTCTTTCCCGCTGCTGCTTGTCGAGCAACCTGCAACAATTCCCGCTAATAGAATGATACTTAATAATGTTAACAGCGCCTTCTTCACGAAAAACTCCCCCTCTAAGGTTAGTAAACTTTCATAAATCAAAGGGCAATCGCAAAAAGATTGCCCTTTGATTCGGTGGTCACCACTTTACAGCAAAATATTTTTTAACAAACTATTATTCTATTGATATTTAACTTTTCATTGCCACACTGAAATTAAATATTCTATATCTGCTGTTAATTTTTCTTTCGCTTCCACAGATATTTTATCTTTCTGTGCTTGGTTGTTCATTAGCTTGAGAAAATCGTTCAGACTTTTTATCGCTTGTTCACGGTGTCCCTTCTCTTCCTGATTCTTGGCCTGTTGGAGACTATTACTTAGCTGATTGGTCAATGGTGAACGAACTTCATTTTTAGAAATATATTTCTCCAATTTTTCCTGGATCGTTTCAACACTTACTGGACGGTTATATACTTCGAATGAAGCAATATTGAAGCTTGTAGACGCAGGAGTTGCGCCTAATCCAATTACCCCATTGCCTGTGCCACCTGGACCAATCTGCGGACCTAATGGACGTTTTCCGGACATAGTTAACCTAATATATCGCTTTGTTACAGAGTCAAACTGTAAATCACTTACAGAGGAACCGTTGGGGTTTGTTCCATTGTAGATTGGCTGCCAATTTACGCCATCATTGGAACCTTCAATGACCATGTTCCCTGCATAGTTCGCATAATCCCATCTGACAATCGTTCGATCAAACGTTGTCGATTCGCCGAAATCAACTTTGAACCACTGCGGGTCAGCACCGGTCGTTGCATTGGTCGAGCTTTGCCATTTTGTATACATAGTACTGTCTAATGCTCTATCAGCACTATTTGTACCCTGAGTTGTTGATGCCGTTGCCGTCTTTCCAAAAGCTAAATTAACTGTAGTCGGACTTGGTGCATTCTTCGCTGTTAAGTTGTTGTAGCTGTCCACCTCAACGACAGCGGCAGCATTACCCAAATCGGACAGATTATATGTTGCTGTAAGGGTTCTCTTCTCCCCAGGCAACAACATAAAGTAGTTATCTTCCATTTTTACTGGGGCTACCAGATCACCATTAACGCCTTTCTTGATCTTGGCGAATACGCCATAGGCAATGGAATTCCCCTTGTTTTTAACCGTATAGGAAATTGTTTGTTCTTGCCCATTCGTCACCGTTTTAGGTTTTCCCTCGATTTGCAACTCAGCCTGATCCAGCTGCTGCAATTGAGTGAAGTCTGCAAACTGATCCTGCGGAGTATAGTTCCATCCATGATTCTGGTATCTGACCAAGTCCTTTTTCGTTGATTGTGCATAGGAGTTAATACTTACAATATTATCTTTGGCGTCTCTTAATTCCAATCTTAGGAAATAAGTAGGCGATACCTGAAGATCTCCCTCATTAATTTTATCAACCACTTTAATTCCACTTGCCTCTTCAATCTTGCCATTGAAATTGATGGTTTGGTAACCCACTTGCTTAGGTTCGCCACCGACAGATGTGCTTGCACCATCCGGAGTCACAGCAAGGTTTTTAAACTCTTTGTCATAGACTTTCTTGCTATCAATATTGTAGACTTGAACCTTCGCTTTCAAACCGGAGTAATCCTTATTCGTGCTGTTAAGAATTTTGACTTCCTTGGACGCATAATCATACATGATATGGAGCGGCTCATTTCCTTTCTTCGCTCCGAAATAAGAGCCGTTCGGGTTAAGATAGAAATCAAACAGGTTCCAGAACATACCTGGCCAAGCATTATTGAGCATCCACTGGACCCATCCTGTCGACTTCGTATATTTGTTGGCATTCAGCGCTTCAAACACAGCACGCTGCGAGTCATATTGTTGAACCTGGGCCTTGATGTTATACTCTTCAAGATTATGAGATTCCCCATAGTGGTTATCCATCGCTAAGTTAAATTTTGAAAGATCCCTAAAACTGCCCCTAGCATTGTGGAAATTCCATTGTTGGTAATTATCGCCACCCACATTATAAGGCCATAATGCACTTTCAGGCAGAATCTTCTTCATCGTTTCAATAACCGGTATACTTGGACCTGGACCAGCTTCCGAAGTAAATCCGAAGGCACCGCCTTGATCCATATCCTCAAACCACATGGCAGGAGGTGCATAATCATAGGAAGCGTCCATGTGCATACCGCTAGTCGTTCCGGTTAATGTCGCTATCTTAGCAGAGCCGCTGGCAATAATAGCTCCATAATCGTCCCAGTGTAATTCATTTTCGATATCGAAAAACGCTTGCTCTACTTCCCTCCCACGGGCAGAATTTGAGTAAGATGCGGGGTTATCACTTCCATTCATCCACGCTATCATACTAGGATGTACTCTTAATTCACGGAGCTGAGATGTTAACGATTCACTAACAACTTCTAGATCATGATCAGTATATTGAGCAGGTTCCTGCCACTTACTGCAACAGGTCCATCCACCCATGTACATTAGACCGTTTTCATCTAGAAGGTCGATCAATCGGTCATCAAAGAAAATGCCCTCATCTCTGATCGCATTTAAGCCCATATCTTTTAGGTATTCAACAAGCGCAATATTTGTATCCATATCTCGGCGTAAGTACAAGTCGGTAGGAGAATATCCTCCAGCTTTAATAAGGACAGGCTTGTGGTTCACATAGAACTGCACCATATCCTTAAGCGGCGGATTGGTCTTTGTTGATGGGGAAACATTCATCTCAGTAGTGACTTCACGGATACCAAACTTTTGGGAAATTCGGTCAGCAACTTTATTATCTTTTGCCGTAAACTTGAATTCTACCGTGTGCAGAGAAGGTTCACCCATCCCTATTGGCCACCATAATTTTGGTTTTTTTATTTCTAGCCCCTTAAAATTATCTGACGTAAAAGCAATTTCCTGATCCTTTGCACCCGCGTTCAGGGTTACATGTTGGGATAGGGTTGTCACAACCGCACCCTTAGGGTCTTTAATTGTTGCTTCCACTGTTCCTGATACTGGACTATCAGAATAATTTGTCAGATCCACATAGGCATTTAGACTTGCTTTTGAAAGGTCAGGATCAACTTTAGAGGTTACAAATGGGTTGCGAGTCGTTACAACACTAGAGGTAGTAATGAATACATCACGCCATAATCCCATGTTGTTATCAGTCGGTCTAGGGACCCAATCCACCCAATAGACTGAAAAGTCTTTACCAAAGTTAGATTTAGTTACTTCCACTGCGATTGTATTTTTGGTGTTACCATCAGCAGTTACGTATTTGGATATATCCAATTCGTAGGTTCTAAATGAACCAATAATATCCGATTTATCTGCAATCTTCGTTCCATTAACCCAAATGTCGCCCTGGTAACCAATCCCTTGGAAGTTTACTAATATTTGCTTTCCCTGCTCGGTTGCAGGTAAGGTAAACTCGGTACGATACCACCAAGGAACATTATATCTGGTTTCATCGGTACGAGATATACGGTCGTGAATAAACGGATCTTCAATATCACCAGCTTCAATCAGTGCTCCCATAACAGTATTAGGAACAGTTGTATTAAACCAACCGTTTGTTTTATAGCCTGGTTTAGAGATGGCAGTCCCATTTTCCGTTGCAATGGCCGAGGACTGGATTTGCCAATCTTTGTGCAACTGAAATACATTGTCATACTTAATCGCTTTCTTTAATGAATACTCTTCGCTGGAAATGGATGAACTAACATTCGTACTACTGGAATTTGTTGCTTTGGCTTTAGTGGACGAGCCTGTTGCAACCAAACCGTAGGTAGAGATCAAAACAGCCATCGAAATATTAAGTATCTTTTTAAATGACCTGCTTAAATGCACTTTTCCTTCCTCCCTCATGTTATTCATTTTCTTACCTAACTACTTGAGCTGTTACTAGCTTTATATAAAAAGCTAATAATGGAAAAATAGTTTGTCACCCCCTTTAATCGTCCTTTTTTACGTTTTTATATACTTCCTCTTTCTTGTGAAAGCCTTTGGCAATTACAGTCTCGTCGATTGTCTCTTTCGTTACCGCAACAGGTTCAAGCAAAATTGTCGGGACATTTATCTTTCCATTATTTTCTGAAGCATTTGTGTGGATTTTTTCACCTTTCGCTATCTTTACCGCTACTTTCGCTGCTGTTTCCGCCATATCTTTGATTGATGTATACACTGTCATTAATTGCGTTCCTTCAACTATCCTCTGGCACCCAGCAAGTTCCGCATCTAACCCACTCACCGGAATTTTACCTACCAGATTCTGTCCCGCCAATGCTTGGATTGCCGAGCCAGCCGTAGCATCGTTCGCCGCTATAATTGCATCAATTTGGTTATTATTTGCTCTCAGAGCAGTTTCCACATTAGACAGGGCGTCAGCTGGATCCCAATTTTTTGTCCACTGACTATATACAATCTCAATATCCCCTTTTTCAATCAGTGGCTGCAATATGTTCATATGTCCTTGTCTATATAAATGGGAGGAATAGTCAGTGTTAGCTCCTTCAATGAGCACATATTTTCCCTTTGGTGTATTCTCTACAACCTTTTTAGCTTGAAGTTCACCAATTAAGATACTGTCAAAAGAAATATATAAATCGATATCTGAATTGGTAATCAAACGATCATATGCAATCACCTTGATGCCCGCCGCATGTGCTTTTTCCACAATTGCTGCAGCTGCATCTGCATTATGCGGGACAACAATCAACACATCTACACCCTTGCTAATTAAGGTTTCTGCTTGAGCAATTTGCTTGGCATCATCTCTTTCAGCCGCTTCCACAAACACTTCAGCGCCAAGTTCCTTTCCTTTCGCAACCAAATAATCACGATCGCGCAGCCACCGTTCTTCCCGTAATGTGTCCATCGAAAATCCAATCGTTATTTTCTTTTCTTCATTTCTGCCTGTCTCTGTATTTACGTCCGCCTTTTCACTGGTCGTCTGAGTAGCAGCGTCAGTACATGCTGTAGAGAAAATAATAAAAATCAAGGACAAAAAAATTAGGATATTTTTTCTCCAAGCTACACTCATTCCTTTGTACCTTCCTATACTCTTTGAATATTTCAAATATAATTGTACCAAGTTTAAAGCGCTTACAAAGATGATTTCCTTGTACATTCTTGTTATCTATAGGACTTTTTGGTGTTTGATTAGTAATTTTTTCCTATAATCAGTTGGAGAAATATTGTGACTTCTTTTAAATACTCTGCTGAAGTAGCTTGGATCATGAAAGCCTACCTCAAAGGTAATTTCCTTTAAACTTTTGGAAGGATCCAACATCAGTTTCTTTGCCTTCATTATTCGGCATTCTGTTAAAAAGTCGATAAAGTTCGTTCCGCTATGCTCTTTAAATAGCTTGCTAACGTAATAGGGGCTTAAATTTACTTGTGCTGCAACAATTTCTAAACTAATTTCTCTATGTGAATTTTCTACAATAAATTGTTTAATTGTTTGAAATATATTTGGTGAGATTTCATTTTTCATTGAAGTAAATGATTTAAGCATTTTTTCTAATACCAATCGGCTTTCAGTATTCAATTGCTGATAATTGGTCGCTTGAAGAGAAAAAAAAGGGGTTTCGATTTCAATACCTATATCATTTAAAAATCGTGAAATTAATAATACAATTCGAAGCAGCCTTTGATGTGTCTCAGAAATGCTTTTTCCAGTTTCCTCACAATATTCAACGAATGACAATACTAGCTTTTGAACCACCTTCCCGTTCCCTTGTCGTAATTGTTCCAGGATATTTTTTTCCGTCTCAAGCGCCCGCCTGCTGCCTTCATGAAACTCTTGCTGCAACTTTTGAATCTTTATTTTCTCCTGCTTTCTACTATTGCTTTCGTCTTTTTCCCGCTGAATTCGTTTTGTTACACTTTGAACCGTTTCAATAATCGTGTCTATTCGACTTGGTTTAAGCAAATAATCCTTTACTCCCAAACGTAACGCTTGTCTTGCATACTCAAATGTTTCGTATGCGGAGACAATAATATATTGGATGGCCGAATTCTTCCTATTAATTTCCTTAATTGCTGCCAAACCATCCATCCCTGGCATTTGAATATCCATCAAAATAAGATCGGGTTTCAGTTCTTCAGCCAAACGAATGGCTCTCAGGCCATTTTCCGCTTCGCCTACAATCTTGATATTTCCCATGCCTTGCTCAATAATTTGTTTAAGTGCCATTCTCTCCACTCGTTCATCATCAACAATGAGAATATTAATCATTTTAATCTCCCTTCTGTTCTGGCAATCGCAAAATAATGCGCGTCCCTTGATTAACAATACTTTCAATTTCTATGATGTCATCTATCCCATAAAATAGTCGTAAGCGGCGGATGACGTTATGAATCCCAATACCTGTCGATTGTCCTTTATATTCTTTTTGCGGTTCCCCTTTAATGATAGATTGTATGGTATCATGCGGAATACCCGGTCCGTTGTCCTCAATTTCAATAATGTTTTGTATTCCCTGGTTTCGAATCCGGATGGCAATGTCGCCGCCTTCTGGGAAAGGTTCAATTGCATGAATTAAAGCATTCTCGACGAAGGGCTGCAGAGTGAGGCTCGGCAGTTTAACTGATAGACACTCCTCATCGACATCGATTGTATATTGGACCCTTTCCTCAAATCGTGCTTTTTGAATAGTAAGGTAATCTTCCAAACCTTTGATTTCGTTTTTGATTGTTGTAGAATTATCCATGCTTTTTAAATTGTAGCGAAGCAAATCGGCCACCGAGATAATTAAGTTGCTCGTTTCTTTTGCATTTTCTAAATAGGCTTTCTTAGCTAACGTGTTTAAGGTATTAAATAAAAAATGTGGGTTAATTTGGCTTTGCAAGGTTTTCAATTCGCTTTCTTTTAAAAGCAATTTATGTTCCTGCAATTCGCGTTCCACCTTTGCTTTAATCTGCATTTCGGCAATCAACTTTTTTAGGTTGATCCTCATCTGATTAAAGGTGCTGGCTAGAAAATTTATTTCGTCATTTGTTCGAATAGTGATGCTTTGTTCAAAATTCCCACGGGATATTTCCCTGGCGGCAGCCGTTAATGTTACGATAGGGCGGGTAATTTCGTTGGAAAATTTGAAAAAAATCAATAAAATAGTAAATGATGTCGATGCTAAGGTCAAAAAGCTTAACAATACTGAGTCCTTGCTTTGCTGAATGATTTTCTTGTAAAGATTAACGTAAGTTTCTAATTCTCCATTTATAAGTAAAAGTGTCGTTTCAGAAATATACGTTGAAGTCTTCGCTGCCTCATTAAAAAGAAATGATGCCTTCGTATCATTTCTTTTTTGAAAGAATGAGGCTGCAAGCTCCATTGATTCTAGCTGACTTTTGATCATGTTGTCGTAATTCATAAGAGATATGATATTGTTTTGGTTTCTTAAACCAATGAGCTTTTCTTGCGATTCTTTCAATTTTCCACTCAAGACCAAATACTCATTTTTTGAGTCAGCCGCCGCGTTAATAAAATAGTGATTTAAAGCATTAATTGAGTCCTGACTTAATTGAGAAACCTCCTTTATCAGCAAATACCTATGTAAAATTTCATTATAATTTTCAATGGTCTTTTGATTGGAATAAATCATTAACAACCAAACAAGCGAAATCATGATCCATATGACGGCAAACAAAAATATAATCTTATTTCGGATTGTTTTCATGGTATCTCACCTTTTTTCGAGCAAATGGACGCTTGTATAATAATTTGGCTCAAGGGGGACCTCAATACCTTCCAGCCATCTAAGCATATGGGTTGTACTTTGAGCGCCGATTTCTTCTGGATTCTGCATTAGTGCGGCGGAAACCACTCCGGTGTTAATGAGTTCCGAAATCTCCGGATTCTGATCAAAGGTATAAATTAAGTAATCCTGCAGTCTCCCCCTTCCTTTGACAGCTTGGACAATTCCACTAGTCGCCTCTTCAGTCAAACCGAGAAAAACTCTGCATTCCGGGTAATTGTTCAGCAGTTCCGTCGTTTCCTCCAAACCGTTCTGAGAACCAGCGGTATGGTTTGACACATCTAATATTTGTATATTTGAATTCGACGCAAGAGCATTTTCTACCCCTTGCTTTCTCAATGAAAGATAGCCAATCTGTGTATCACCATAAACAATCCCTATCTTCCCTCCGTCTCCCATCTGAGTGGCTATATGTTCTCCCAAAATAATACCTTCTTGATAATGATTGGGACCCACGTAAGTTTTACGTAAACTATCCGGTGCATCGGTAAAAACGGTTATAACCGGTATCCCTTTTTGCAGTGCTTTATTCACAATTTGGATAAATTCCGGGTGCTCTTTTCCTTGAACAATAATTCCATCTACTCGGGAAGAAATGGCCATGTCGATATTTTTCAAGTAGCCAAAGATGTCAGCTTGAAACGTTTCTTTAAACTCGATTGCCACTTTATTCTTGTTTGCCACTTTTTGTGCCCCTTCTTTAACCTTATTCCAAAATGGACTACCCGAATCCCCCGAAATAAATACGATTCGATAAATATCTGTATCATTCGGCTCTGAATAGATAGGGACTTTAGGGTGTACCAGCACCACTTTAAACGTAAAAATTGCAAGCATAAATAAAGTAATGAATCCACCTAAATATAGGAATACAATAATAATCCTTTTCTTTTTTATTACCCTTCCCTCCCCATTCTTTTGTCTCTGATATCTATGAATAATTTTCTCTGCAAGATAATGCAAACCCTCTAATTCGCAAAATATAACGGAATCTCTGTTAATTCGACACTATTTGCGTGTATTGGAACCACCTTCTAATCTCCTTCGGGTAAAGTAACGATTATTAATCGTTACCTGCAATCAGTCAAAAAAAAATAAACCTACTTTTGAATGAGGTTTATTTTTTCCGATTTTAAGTTTTCGTCGATGGCTTTCATAATCGTACCAACCTGATTTTTTCGTTTAGTTTTGAATAGTTGTTGGAACTATATTTTTTCGTTCCTAATGAAACTAGCACCATATTCCTAGAACGGTTTTAATATCATCAATGTAATAATGATCAAGAAAATCACATTTTCAAGGTGTTCATATCGAAAGAGGACTTTTGATAAACGCCAATATTCTTCAGGGATTTCTTCGCCTGTATGGGAGGCTAATAGGGCCTTAACCGGTTTTGATCTAGGTGATAAGACGAGTGGACCGATGGCAAGAGCGATCAAATAAAGAATGAGACTTGTTACGTACCACCCCATCTGAAACAAATAGTGATGCATTAATCCCATGCCTAGACCTGTGACCAATAAAAGGACGCCGCCTACCATAACAAAGATATGCAGCTTATGTCTGATTCTATATGAATGTCTCAATTCGGTCATGTTTTTCCCGGATTTAACAACGGTTGTTAAAATAAACCCTGGTCCCATTCCCAAGATTGCCGAAATAATATGTATAAACACTAGGACTCTATAGAAAGTATCCACCTTTATGCAACCTCCATTACCTACATGCTCCCATTTTACCACAAAACCCATTATTATTTATGTTATACATATCTAATCTGACTTTGTCCATTTTTCATCATTAAGTCTCGCACTGTTAAATGGTATAATGTAAGAAAACTTAGGACCAATAGGATACCTGAAAGGGTGCTTGTATCATAAATAAAATTATTAAAATTATCTTTATTATCATTGGCTTTTTAGCCCTCGGCATTGGCATTTTGGGCATTATTTTACCTGTAGTACCGACGACACCGCTCTTACTTTTGGCATCGTTCTGCTTTGTGAAAGGGTCCAAACGATTTGAGCGCTGGTTCAAAGGGACAAAGATCTACAAACGTCATTTGGAGAGCTTCGTTAATGAGCGAGCGATGACCTTAAATCAGAAACTTGCCATATTGCTATTTGCTGACGTGATGATCTCCATCCCTTTCTTCCTTATCGACAGCCTTATTGTGAGGATTATGCTGCTGTTAGTTATTTCATATAAGTATTATTATTTTTTTAATAAAATAAAGACTGTACAGGTTGCGAAGGCTGAAGGCAAATAAGACAAACGTTGAAGTGGGATCTTCCAAATGATTGGAAGGTCCCACTTCTAGTTTTACATGTCTTTCAACTTTATTGAATAGAATCAATTGATGCGTGCTCAGCCCGTTTCTTGATTACGTTTTAATTGCGCATATACCTTTTGGTAGGCAGCAGCTTCATTGACCATCCCTTTATTTTGATACATTTTACAGATTTTCCGGACAGGAGAAGGATTCTGCGGCTGTAGTTCCATTTCCCAAAAGAAGCAATCAATCGCTTTGTCGAATTGTTTAAACTCGGCATAAAAATCCCCTAATTCCATCATCCTGTCGGGGTTCTCTTCCAATTCGAACATTTCATTGATTTTTCTAATCACCTCTGAATCGGGATGTAACGTTTGAATGGGTGCAAGTTTTTCATGGACCGTATTAAGGTCATGCTCTTCAAGCAGAATAGCAGCAATTTGAAAAACCTTTTGCTCCAATTGCTTTGATTTTTCATCATGGGGCAGGTGCTGCAACAATTTAATAAATTCATCAAAGTGCGCAATTACAAATTTTGAATCGGAGTTTTCCCATATTTCTTTGAGAAATGCATCATAGGAAGCTGGCAGGTCATCGATAAAATTCAATAAACATAAGGCCGCCTGTGTATAATGACCTTTTTGAAGCATTTTTTGGATAATTGATTTTGTTTCGGGTAACTCGCAAAACGGATTGATGTTTACCTCACCTAATATTGGAATCCATTCCTCCATTGTGACAAAGCTTAACGCAATCTCTGTATATTTTTCTATGGATTTAGGCTCTTGAAGCTTATCGGCAGTTTCTAGCCATAGCAATAACCCAATTAAACCATCTTGTTTACTTAGGATTTCTTCTAACAATATTCGTTCCTCTGGATTTGAACGATTTTTGAAGCAATGGATTTCGACATAAAGTGGATCTTTCTTAAAGATGGCAGGTAGACTTGAGGAATGATAAAAATGGTGGTAGGAATGGAATTCTTGTGAACCCATACGATCCTTTGCTGATTTAAATGCAGGTGCAAAGTTGTTTAACATTTGAAGGACCTGAAAAGATTTCATAAAGTTTCCGTCTCTTCTGAAGTGAAAAAACACCTTGTCAATCGTCTTGATCAACTGTTCCTTCTCAATAAAGGAGTCAAGTGTTGTCGCAATATAGGCCATTTCCTCTAGAGAAAAATGAATTTCGAGTTGCGGGAAGAGTCTGCTTTTATTCGGAATTGAAACAGATAAGTGGGGGATCAGTGCGGTTGCTAACGGATGCGGTGATTGGATAACAAGACCCTCGGAAAACGCCTTACTAATGAATGTTCCTTCTTCTACCTTATCAAGCTTATCCCCATAAATAAGGGTATTTTTATAGTAGATAAAATAATATCTTTCGTTATCAGCAGTCATCACTTCTATTACCTTGCTTCTGGCAAATACGGCTGCTCGAATGACATTACCCTTTACGAGTTGCTTTTTATCCTTTATTGTCATTTCTGTTGGCATGATCAGTTCTTTATTCATTTCCATTCAGCCCCCTATCATAATAAATACACGGGTAAACATCATTTATTATGCAAGCGTGTCTATCGATACGCTTTTGTGAGTTTATTATAACACAAGTATTGAAAAAGTGTGTTTGGTTATCCGCCGTTGGAAGTCAAAAAGGGGCCATCCAAATAACTGGATAGCCCCATTCTTATCGTTTAATTTTCACTGACTAAACCTCTGTGCTCTTTTTCAAAACGGCTGCACCCTTGAATAATGGAACAAGGATAAGGACGCCGACAATGAATAGCAGGGCGGTAGTCTCATACATGGCAACAAGAGAGAAAGTTTTCTTCAACCAGCCGCTTGCTGTCATCGTTATGACCATGGTTCCCATAAAGATTGGGTTTAAGATTCCGTTGACTCGGCCAATAAAGGCGGAATCGGTGTTCTTTAAAATCATCGTATTGATCCCGATGTGAATGCATGGCATGAACAATCCACTGATAAATTCCGCAGTCAAAGTCAGCCAGAAAAGATCAGAGAATCCCATCACGATAAATCCAAGCGCACTAACCGACATTCCAATCGCAAGCAGGATTTGCGGGGCGATGTTTTTTGCCAGCCCCACCGTAAGACCTCCGCCTAATATCATCCCAATTCCAAATGCTGCCATCAGCCATTGCAGCTGTTCTTTTGGCAAACCGAGCTGTTCGGTCACTAGGAAAACGGCTAATGGCTGGGTAAGTCCGAGCGCCAATCCCGCTGCAGCAAAACTGCCGCCAAGTAATGTCAGTGCCCGGCTGTTCCAAACATACTTGAAACCAGCCTTCATTTCTTGCATAACTGTCGTACTCTCGGCCTTCTCTTCTATCTCGTAGTCTTTCGGGAGCAAGAACAGAATCCCGGCAGAAAGCAAGAAGGCAACCCCCATAATCGCAATCGCGACATCAATGCCGAAATGCTGGTAAACAAAGGTACCGAGGACTGGACCCAGGATCATAAACAACGCAAAGATGGTTTGGTAAATCGACATCCCCATCTGAATGAGCTCTTCTTTTACATGCAGCTTGAACAGCTTCATACCGGAAGGCTGTGAAAACTGCGACAGAATAGAAGAAACTAGTGTCGCGAAGAAAATAACCTTCCAGCCGCCAAAGACAAGTGCTAGTAACACAACAAAGATGGAAATGGCGCTTAAGAAATCACACCAAATCATCGTCCGCTTCGGGCGCCAGCGATCTGCAAAGGTTCCCCCGATAAAGGAAAACAGAAAGATGGGCGCAAACTCAGCAACAGAGATGAGCGAGACTGCGACTGGGTCTTCATTGGTCTTTTCAACCACGAATAACAAGATTGAGTAATTCCTTACCCAAATACCGATTTGCAAAAAAAACGTCGAGAGCAATAATGTCCGGATTACTTTATTCCGAAACAAAGAACCGATGGTAATGTCTGAATTTGTTTTTTCCATAAAAAAACCTCCTTATCCAATAAATCTGGATAGGAGGTACAACAGGCAACAAAAAGTCAGACTCCACCATCTGTCCTTGTTTGTATCAAAAAAGCCCGTACTAATCCTATCCAAGAAAATTTATTCGTTTTATCCCGAATGAACGGGCAGAATGACTCCCACCGATGGAAGCTTCACTTTATCGAATTGTGTTCAAAATAGGGATTAGTAGATCATTGGCCTTAAATTCACCCTTCCGAAATCACGTATTTCTATATTACTTTATTTGTTTATGAGATACAAGGAATTTTTGTAACTTTGTGGGAAGTTATTCATTCTTTTATCCCCTATTATTACCACTGACTGCCAATTACATTAAATTTTACATCCGCCTTTTTATATTAGTCTTTTGGTCTAAATTTTACGATAATCATATATTTTATATAAAGGAGAAAATACAAGCATTTTTATGTAACACATTCCAAAGAAATAAGGTGAGGCCAAAAATGTTTGCTGTTCATTTTTTCGAAAACAAAAATCAGTTGTTAACCCAGCTGCTGAGACGAGTTCCTTCCGTAGGTGAAGATTTAACCATCAAAGGCCGCAAAGGAAAAGTTTCAAGCGTTACTAGTATTGATGAAAAAAATATTCATGTGCAAATTATTTTAGAAACCGTTAAAAGTAATAAACCAATTGTAGATAATTCAAAAAAGAAAAAAAGGTAAATAAACTAAGGAACGAACATGATATTTAATATGTTCGTTCTTTTTGTTTTTCAAGCTTACGTAATCCGTATAACCCGTATTTCCCTATCCCCCCAATCTCTACTTCAAATGCAGAACCATAAATTCATCATCATAATAAACGCCATCTACGATGAGGGCTTTTTCTTCCAATCCAAAAGCTTTGAATCCTAATCGGCTATAAAGCTTCTTCGCTTTTTCATTACTTGCGGTTACGGTTAAATTAATTTTTTCAATTCCTTCTATACTTCTTGCTTTATTGACCGCTTCTGTGAGCAATGCTCTCCCCACGCCGAAACCTTGTTTCTTTGAGGTGACATACATGGCAAAAATGTTTGCCCGATGCTGGATTTTCACCCGGTCCTCCTGAAGTAAGGTGACAACCCCGACTAGTTCATCATTGTCAAAAGCACCGAATGTATAGTTTCCTTCCGTGGTAAAGTTACTAGCCACCTGTTCGACAGGATTTTCTCTTTTTACAGATTCCTCATAGCTGGACAAAAAGGCCTCTGGATTTTGTTGTAATGCCTCTAATCTCAATACCCAATAACTTTCTGCATCTGCTGGGCCAAGTAATCTAATTTTCACCGCTATTCCCCTCCGTCAAACATTTTTCACTGCGTATTCTTTCTATTTTACCATTAGACACTAAAGTCTGAATATATAGATTTCTGTGGAATTAGCTTGAAAAGGGTACAAACCTAGAGCGCGTCTACACCGTGATACATATAAATAAAGTACAACCTGACAAGAGGGATAGATGGAAGGGGGGGACATGAGCGGATTAATAAAGGATTAGAGGAGGAAGAGCCGTCTCATGAAAAATCATGAATCACGAGCAAGAATGAAAGGGGAACACCATGTTTTTACAACCTATGATCTGGATTACGATATTATCCTTTGTGGTCACACTCATTCTTATTCTTTGGAGACCACGGGGAATGAACGAGGCGATACCAGCCACAATTGGCGCCATTTTTGTCTTCCTTAGCGGCAGTGTTACATTATCTGACCTCGGAGTCATTACCGAAACAATTAGCGGCGCGGCGATTACCATCATGGCTACGATTGTAATGGCCATCGTCCTCGAAAGTTTTGGATTTTTTCACTGGGTGGCGGAAAAGCTGGCCGCGAAATCAAAAGGGTCAGGAATTCGCCTATTCTGGTACGTCAATCTTTTATGTTTTCTGATGACACTTTTTTTCAATAACGATGGCAGTATCTTAATCACAACACCTATACTTGTCATGCTGTTAAACAATATGGGCTTAAAAAATCATCAAAAAATTCCCTATCTGTTATCTGGCGGTTTAATCGCCACCGCATCAAGTGCTCCAATAGGAGTAAGTAATATTGTCAATCTAATTGCCCTTAAAATCGTCGATATGAGCCTGTATATGCACACCGCGATGATGTTTGTACCGGCTACACTTGGTCTCCTGTTCCTAGTCGGGCTTCTGTTCCTACGGTTTTACAAAGTCCTGCCAAAAACCGTTCCAACAAAAGTATCCGGGCTTTCATTGCCAACCTACCACCCACTTAAAAAAGAACCTATTTACGCATCGGATAAAGCTCGTTCTAAGTTCATGCGGAATGTTCTCCTGTTCGTCTTTGCCGTCCGTGTCAGCCTCTTTGTTGCATCGTATTTAGCTATTCCGGTCTCGGTTATGGCCGTCATCGGTTCACTCATCCTTTTAGGCTGGAGATGGGCTTATTTAAAAATACCTCCCTACGATATGCTGAAAAAAACACCTTGGTATATCCTAGTTTTTGCTTTTAGCATGTATGTCATTATTTACGGGTTGAATAACATCGGTATGACGGATTGGCTGATTGCCTTCATGCGTCCAATGGTTTCCGGCAGCCTGCATCATGCGAGTATCATGATGGGTATCCTGCTATCGGTTCTTTCCAATATCTTCAATAACCACCCTGCGCTTATGGTTGGTACTCTGACATTAACTCAAATGGGCCTGGACACGCTTACCCTGAAGGTAGCTTATCTTGCCAACGTGATTGGCAGTGACATGGGGTCATTGCTACTGCCAATGGGAACGCTCGCCACCTTAATGTGGATGCATATTGTCAGGAAAGGGAAGGTACGAATTACTTGGTTTGAATATGTAAAAATAACCGCGGTCGTCATTCCTCCAGCTGTTTTGTTCACTTTGATTATTTTATCGCATTGGGTTACTTGGATCTTTGGTGGAATGCTTCAATAACTAGACTAAGGGAATAAGGAGAATTACGATGACTGAATTTAATGAATTAATCGGTAGAAACATTGAACTTGAGCTTTCAGGAGGAAATTTGTATAGAGGGATCTTAATCGATTCTGGGTTAGATATCATTGTTTTATATGTCGGCAGAAGTGGGACCTTTCTCTACATTCCAACCTTTCATATTCAGCAGTTAAAGGAAGTGCTCATCCTAGATGAAGAAGTGTACGATCCGCCTTCTGAAAAACCGCTTGAAACTGCAACGCAAATGATATCCTTTCGGAAAATATTAACGAATGCTAAGGGCCGGTTTGTTGAGGTATACGTGACAGGAAATAAATCCATTCATGGGTATTTAACGAGCATCATGAACGATTACTTCGTCTTTTACTCACCTGTTTATAAAAACTTATTTATTTCGATGAATCATGTAAAATGGCTGACACCCTATCCCGAGGATGCAACACCGTACTCTTTAGACAAGCAGCACCTCCCTGTTCATCCTACCTCGATTCCACTCGCCAGATCGTTTGAGGAACAGTGCAAAAAAATAGTGAATCAAATGGTGGTCATCGATGGCGGCGATAAAAGTGAAAAAATTGGTTTACTGCAACAAGTCCGCAGTAACAAACTTATTCTTATTACGGCTGAAAGGGAAACGGTTTATCGTAATTTAGCGCATGTTAAAACAATTCACTTACCGTAGCCTTTGGTGTTAGTGTTAGGCATGTTTGATTTCAGACGATGGCAGGGGTGAGAATGGCTTGGTTAGAAAAAGACAAAAAAAATAATCCATCATGTTTGACCGACTAAGATGGATTATCGCTTACTTCCCATACAATCTTTGACCGTGGCACAAACCCCGCGGTCCTTCTTTACATTCACCTTCAATCCCTAATAATAAAATATGAATCACCGCAACACAATGTTCATGGAAAAAAGCTGATTTTTAGGGATTGGTGTCAGGCACCATTCGTGTACATTTGTCTTCCAGTGGTGGACACTATTATTTCTTTTATTTTCCTAACTAGTACAGGAGTCGCCCCAAATAATAAGTTTAATAATATATATGGTATTATTAGGGATTATAAGACAAGCAGGGGGTGAGTGGAATGGAACCGAAATGGCTGGAATGGGCGAAGCAGCTTCAGTCGATTGCACAGGCCGGATTAACTTATTCAAACGATGTCTATGACTTGGAGAGATTTGAATCGATAAGAAATATTAGTGTAGACATTTTAGCGCAACATACGGATATAGAAACTACTGTAATCAAGGATTTATTTGCAAACGAAACTGGTTATGCCACACCTAAAGTAGACATTCGGGCGGTGGTCTTTCAGGATGAGAAAATTTTAATGGTCCGCGAAAACATGGATGGCCTATGGGCGTTACCTGGCGGCTGGGCTGATATTGGACTAGCTCCAAGTGAAGTGGCTGTAAAAGAGGTCGCAGAGGAATCGGGATTTGATGTAAAAGCAACCAAATTGTTAGCTGTCATGGATATGAAGTGTCATCCCCATCCGCCTTCTTCCTATCACATTTATAAACTATTTATTCAATGTGAAATTATTGGCGGGAAGCCCAAGAAAGGCATCGAAACAAGTGATGTGAATTTCTTTGCTGAAAACGAATTGCCTCCGCTTTCAACAGCTCGGAATACAACATCACAAATTGAAATGGCTTTTACCTATTTAAAAAATCCTCAAAAGCCCATTTATTTTGATTAATAACAACCAGCCCTTCTGTTCAACCCAAAAAAGTAAAAAACCAAGATGATTTTGAATTCCATCAAAATCATCTTGGTTTTTTACTTTTGGCTGGCAGCCAAAAATCTGCCGCCATTAATTACTTTAACCCTTTAAATCCGTATTTTTCTAAAATTTGCATCGACTTTTTATTTTGAAGATATTCGTAGAAAAGTTGGGCCTCTTTTAGATGTTTGCTGTTTTTGATCACACCAGCTGGATAAATAATCGGCGCATGGCTATTTTCCGGAACTGTAGCACAAATTTTAACTTTGGTTGAAATTAACGCATCCGTCTTATAAACAAGTCCCGCGTCAACATTTCCTGTTTCTACATAGGTAAGCACCTGGCGGACATCCTTGGCAAAAACTGTTTTCCCTTCAACAGCTTTCCAGACGTTTATCTTTTCTAATGTTTCCTTCGCATACTTACCGGCAGGTACCGATTCAGGAGTACCAATGGAAATTTTCCCGGCCTTTGTTAGGTCCTCCAACGAGTTTATTCCTTTTTTTGAATCCTTAGGAACGACGAGCACCAGTTCATTGCCAACAAGATTGGTTCCTTGTTTCTTATCGATCAGCCCGTCTTTGACTAATTGATCAAATTTGTCCTCAGCCGCAGAAAAAAAGAGGTCAACAGGGGCTCCCTGAGAGATTTGTTGTTGCAGCGCCCCAGAAGATCCGTAGTTATAGGTTATTTTTATGTTCTGATTTTCCTTCTCAAATGATACCTTTATATCATTTAGCGCTTCTTGTAAACTAACAGCAGCCGAAATCGTCAATTCCACTTGTCTTTCTGAAGCTTTCTGCTTCTGCCCTTTATTTGCAGAACATCCAGATACAACTAGCAACAATAGCATGAACGAGAATAATAACAGCTTTACTTTTTTCACCAATCCTCTTCCCTTCTAACCCCAATGGTTACATTATTCAAAAATACTAGACAATAAATTTAGTAAACCAGGCAATATATTCTGCACCCGGAATAAAGAATGCCTGGGCCAGGATGGTTCCTAGTAAACGAGAAATAATCATCATAAGCGATACACCTTTGAGATTGAGGTAACTTCCTTTTTGATTGATTACGTCATCCGCTAGAATGGAAATTTTCGGATCAATAAAAATGATTAGTAGAATCGTTGCAATTCCATTGATAAGACCTGACGCCATGATTGCTGTCGATGCCCGTTCAGGAGCTATTAAAGCAGCATATAAAGCTGACAATACTCCAATAGTATAGATTGCCGTTATAACCATATTAATGACGAACAATCTTAAAGGAAAATCTTTCAATCTAATATCCTTTAAGTAGGACAGTCTTGGCAAATGAATATGTTTTACTCCACGTTTTATGTATTCGAGAGTGAAGCCCTTTTTGATTAAAACTGGAATAGAGCCTCGTTCCTCAGATAAATGAATAATCGCTCGTGAAAAAATGGCAATAAACGTCGGCAGTAGAAGTATTCCTATGATTGTTCCCAATGTTGACGAGCCAATAATGACCCTATATTGATTTTCTACAAAATTTAATGTATTTTCTTTTGGAGCATTATCAATTAGACTGCCTGTAAATGGTTGCTGCATCATATTCGCCAATCGAGAGACCATAACCATCAAGTTAAATAAAGATAAAGCTGAAGCTAACAATCGTACTCTTGCCCCAGATAATCGGACTGCATAGGCAAGTGTTTCGATGGAATGGATGATAAAGATAAATAGTGATATAAGTATTAATTTTTCCGTAAATAGTTCCAAAATTGGATTCCCACTTAAATATTTTTATTCCTATATTATCATATATATCTGGTAGTTAAACAACTTCTAAATATTCATGGGAGATTGTTCCTAGGAATAGAGTACAACCATTGCTACTATTGTTTTTTTCAATAACGGCACACTAAGAAAAGCTGCCTCAATGACAGCTTTGATCTTACACCATCCCCATGGGCCTAGATTCTCTTTTTAATATCTTCCCTTATTAAGTCAATGATATTGTCAGATAAATTTGCTGGAATGGATGCTCCATCCTTAAAAACCCAGGCATTAATGATTTCAAGATCTGCTTTTTTAAACGTAATGCTATATTCTTCTTTTTGGTGCGTAAAATCTGCTGTAACGTACTCTTCACTATTAAAATCATCGTCAATAATCATGTTATTTATTTCATATGATGGCTCCACGATTAATCTCCTTTTTTATTTCTTTATATCTATAGAGTTAACCTTATATTTTTGTTTATTCACCTTTTCCAACCACCCTGGACATATTGTCAAAAAGAAAAGTTCGCCTCACTATTTTGAGTAACGAGCCCGTTAGCAGTTATTGTTTTGAAATTCCTACTCCTTTGGCATTTTGCTCATATCCATATACAACACATTCCAGCGATGGCCATCCAAATCAGTAAAACCACAGCCGTACATCCAACCTTGATTCTCCCCTGGCTCACCAAAGATTGTACCGCCAGCCTCTACCGCCTTCTTTGCCATTTCATCTACCTCTTCTCTGCTCTCGGCATCAATGGAGAGCAATACTTCAGTCGCTTGCCTTGTATCGACAATTTCATTTCTCGTAAAATGTTTAAAAGTGGAATCCGGAAAAAGCATTACGGCAGCATTACTATCTCCAATGATTAATTGTGCTTGATCACTATTGCCATGTTGCGTATTAATTAAAAAGCCAAGCTTGCTATAAAACTCTTTTGCTTTATTTAAATCTTTTACCGGCAAGTTAATCCAAAACTGTTTTGTCATAGTTATTTTCTCCCTTTTTTAATTTATTTGCCCTAATCTTTAAACCATTTTCACTTCTTATACCACTAAACTTACCTGTTGGTATGGATACAGAATTTCTGTTACCTTCTCATATGTAAAAAGCTTATAAAAGTTTGGCCATATAGTATTCATCCACAAATTCACCAGCAATATAAAGGGAATGTCTTTTTGTCCCTTCAATCTCGAATCCCATTTTCTTATACAAGGCCACACCTGCCGTGTTCCGAGTTACTGTCGTTAACTCGAGGCGGCGTATATTTCGTTCAATCGCCCACTCTTTAAGGCTTTCAAATAGTTTAGTTCCGATTTTCTGCCCTCTGTAATCCTTTAAAATTCCAATCACAATATAGACAGAATGTTGGGTTCTTCTCGCAGTACCGCCTATCGCAAACAGATAGCCTACCAAGTTGTTGTCCTTTTCAGCAACGAATATAGTAGAGTTCTCACTGTTCTTCATACTCTCTATTCTATTTCTTTGCTGTTCAGCGGTAACTTGTCTTTCGCCCGCCTCCATCAGCATAAATTCCGATTCTTTCTCAACTTGTTTAATAAGGTTGACTAGGTCTTCCGCGTCTGAGGCCATTATTTCTCTAATTCCCAAAGTGATCTCCTCCTTTAAAAGTTTACCCTTATGTTTGATTATGTATCATCATTCTCATCCACTGTTTTCTCTTCTATAGCCTGATTTTGGATTTTATATGCATTCCAATTATATATTTCAGGTGAATTTCCTATATTGTTTATTAAGCTTTTTCCCGGCAAACTCCACTTTACTACTATTCATATGACCCCTTAACTTCCGGAAGCGATTGATAAGTCGAGTTGTTCTTTAGGATATCGAGAATGTCATGAACAAGTTCAATCATTTCTTTTCCATCAGGACTCTTATCACATTCCGACCATTCAAATTGGCGTTCACCGCTATTGATCCATACGTTCAATTCATAGCTCTTATACGGTTCCTGATTACATTCTTTGTTTAACTTCTTCTCCCCAAGGTAATTGGAGAGAATCATAAGTTTATAAATCTTGTTCATTTCCTCTTTTGAAAACTGAAAGTCACTTACGGCAATAGTTTCGCCATTCTGTAGATCCTTGACCAACCTTTGGTCCTTCGTATCAATTATGTTTTTCATGCCAACACCATATTTCAACTCAAAAGCAAAATAATCCTGTTGATCAACATCGTGGGAAATGGTTAATAACTCCTCGAGATTTGGACATTCTATTAAGCTATATTTTGTTTCTGTATTGGATTCATGCTTTTGAATCCCTTTACAAACGTAAGTTATTATTTCACCCTGGCCAAACTTATCTTTCGTAGTGTCTACCTTAATCTCTAATTTAGAGCCATTATAATCTAAATCGTGAAAAATAGGATCTCCCTCAATTGTAAATCGAGTCAGTCGAACCTTATCTTTTTTCCCACTTTGCATATTTTTAACAAAAAGATCTAACCGTTCGATATTTTCGACCATTCCATGCATATCTTTTATTTCGTTATTAGCAGGTCTATCGTTTTGTCCGTTATTATGGGGCTGGTTGTCTGAATTAGCACGATCTTCTTGGCATGCTGTAATAAACGCACAAAGCACAGTAATTAAACCAAGCAGGAATATTCTTTTTATCATGTTCCTCCACATCCTTTTAAAAGAAGAGACGAAGCAATTCCAAAAAGGTTTCGAAACATCAACCTTTAGTAAACTTAACAATAAATTCTTGAACGCTTGCCATAACTTCCTTTACAGCATCAATTGATGCTACAATATCACCTTTTATTTCAAGCCCATGATCAGCATTTGGAATCAATACTGAACTGACAAGTTCATTCTTTTTAAAAGAAGAAATTCGCTCTTCAATAAAATGATGATCTTGGTCACCTATCACACAAAGAGATGGCAGTTCGGTATTTAAAAGTGTATTAAATACATTATCATCTTTTAAAAGTGGTGTTAACCAGATGCCAAACGCATTGTGGCTGAAATTCTTTTCCGTCCATTCGATTGCCATCGGGATTGTTCCAATCGATTTACTTAATAAAATGCACTGTTCATACGTGCTGTCTTTCAGTACTTCGTCGACAACCGCCTTCACATCCTCATACATCCAGCGATCTTGTTCGCTTCTTGTTAGCTTTTTAAAGTGTTCATTTTTAGCGAAATCGTAATTAATATGTAGAACATCCACATGATTGTTCAAACACACACCGGTAGCATAATGAAAAAGCGGACGCTGGGTGGAATAACCAAGTCCCGGCAGCATGACACAAATGGATTTATTTGGATTCTCGCTACGAATCCACATATAAGGGATGGTTGAATACTCATTTCTCACCACTTGATTTTCAGTAAATTGATACATTCCATTCACCTCATTGGTTGATTGCTTAGATAAGTTGCTGGTAGGGGATTGTGATAATCCCAGCAAACGATTGTCGCACTATCCCGTCCATTATTTTCATGAACATGCTGTAAAATACGCTCTACACTTGAGTGGACTGGCTGCCCCGAACATTCCGTATAAAGGTTGGAAGGTGTTTCATTGTATCTCCCGCCGCATTCTAATACTCCATCTGTCACCAAGACAATCCGATTACGACCAGCCCTCAGTTCTCGAATTCCCGATGAATAGCACGGAACAGACTGCGCAAACGTATTGACTTGACCAATCCATTCATAAAACTGGCGTTGGTTTAAGGCGTATTGCCCTAGCTTATGTAATTCGTCGTGGAAAAGATAGATTAAGCAATCCCCGATTGACAACCACCATAAATAATTTTCTTTTCTTACGGATAGCAGGCAGGCGGTTTCACCCTGGATTTGTTTACATGAATCAAGAAATGACTGGGACTGAAAAATGGACAGGATATGCTTCTCAAATGATTGAAAGGCGGCTTCTACAGGTTCCTTTAAGCTTGCAGCTAGTTTGTCCCACTCTTTTTCGATGGTTTTCATCACCAGGTCGACACTTGCGGCACTGTTATGTCCGTCTAAAATCATCGCAAATTCCCAATCTTTCCCCTTCACCACCATTGCCCCATCTTCATTTTTATGAGCCCCCGCCTGTTGATTGCCGCCATATCTTCCCAAAACCATTTGACCACATGATTCTATGTTAATTTGGTTAATACAGGGGTCTTCCTGTCCTATCCATTGCAGTTTCCGGAATGAAACACAGTCCCCATATGGCTCCATTTTAATTCCCCCTAAAAGTTTCCCGTTCTAATCTTTTCATACTTTTTTCCAGTATTACTACATAAGTTAAGGCTTGAAACGCAAAGCTAAACGTAAAAAAATAAAGAGGTAATTTACATGAGAAAGCTGTTATTAGGTTTTTTTATCATAATTGGGTTTATCTTTGCCAGTGAAAATCCACTGAAATTAATTAACACAGCCATTGCTCAACAGAAACCAATTCCCCCGTATGCTAAGTGGGGTACCTTTGCAATGGAGAAAACGCAAGAGGGGTATCCGAATGCTAAAATAATTGATTATCTTCATATCGGGAGAATTCATGGTCCTCATTCCACAACCGAAAGATTCAAATTGTGGTTAAAAGATAACACTAGAGAATTTGGTGTCTTCGTAAATATTGAATTTAACAATGAAACAGGAAAAGTCATTAATGTCACTTTTAAGGAATCTTCCAGATAATTGTATTTGTTTCCCTAATCCAAAAATTTGATTTCGGCAATTTTCCCGCTTTTTAAGAACCCAATGTTTTGGTACACCTTATTGGAGGCAGGGTTACTGATGTCTGCATACAGCATCGGGATTAATTTTTCTTTTTCTAAAATGGCACAAAGTTCCGCTACCAGTGCGCTTGCATATCCTTTTTTTCGCTGATTAATCGGAGTAAACACGGCGTTAATTCGTGCATGTCTTGGGGAACGGTGGGATATATTCGCCATCGACACCGGCTTCCCATCCACCAGCCAAAGATACAAATTGCCCGTATCAATCATTGTATTTGCCTTAGAAAGCTGGGTGCTCGGCTCAACTGGGGTCCCGAATGCATCTCTAGTGAAACCGGCCAAATAATCGGCAACGGTATCCACATCTTCTCGTGCAGCTTTTTTGAGGTCCCCAGGAACATTGTTAGGCTTAACTACATTCGGACAATAATAGGATTCCATCGTCATCTCGACAGTATATTTTTTTGAAAAATAATTCGCAAACATCTTTGCAATCTCAGGATCACTCGTTATTCCAGGTAATGACTCCCTTTTTAATTGATTTACTAATTCTTGAATAATAATAGCTTTCCGTTTCTCACCTGATACCTCTTTTGAAATCCACAACCAGCCGTTATGCCCAGGCGTATGGGCAAAAATCACTTTTCCATCCGCGGTTTTGAGGCATAAGGCATCGCTGCCCTCGCATATTCGGTGGAAAAGATTATACTGCACTTCATCAAAAACAAACGAACTTCCTTCAGCCATTGCCTTGTCGTGAGGCAGGAGTTTTGTAAACATATGATTGCCTCCTAGATTATTTTTTCTATTAAATTCGTCAAAAGGGATCCACATACCTCCTTAATTTCGGATTATTAGTTCAATGACAATGGATTTCAAGGGTGATTAAAAGTTTGAGATGTTCAAGGATTGTACTATGATTAATTTAATTCTATTATTTGAGTTGAGCGATGGTATGGGGCTGTGACCCTTACTCTTACACAATTTAGAGAACAATTTACCAAAGGAGTGGTAGAAATGGCACGTGTATTATTTATTAATGCTGGATCATTAGGACATATCAATCCAACTATTGGAGTTGTGGAAGAGCTTATTTCACGTGGAGAAGAGGTAGTATACTTTACTATCGAAGATTTTCGAGAACGGATTGAGAAGACGGGGGCAACTGTAAGAACCATTGATGTTCAAAAATTTTTAAAAGCCTTTATCTCTGGCGGAAGAAATAATCTCCTTGAAAGAATCAACGGTCTTTTACGTACGGCAGATATCATGATACCCAGCGTTCTGGAACAAATCAAAGGAGAGCATTTTGATTACATCATCCATGATTCTATGTTTGGTTGTGGACGTTTACTTGCCCAAATCCTTAAACTTCCGGCAATTAATTCGTGTACTTCTTTTGCGGAGACAAAAGCATCATTCGATAAAATGTTGGATCAGCTTTCTGGAAAAATTCCAACCGAAACATTCGATGAATTTCAAAGCCTGACGGTAATGGTGAAGGAAAAATATGGTGTGGAAATCCGTTCACCATACGAAGTTTTTTGTAACCCTGCACCACTTACAATTGTTTATACAACTAGGGAATTTCAACCTTTTGGAGAAACATTCGACCAAACATACAAATTTGTAGGTCCTTCGATCTCATCACGATTAACGCAAGAAAATTTCGACCTTACTGCAATCAAGGGGAAAAGCCTAATTTACATTTCACTGGGTACTGTCTTTAACCAAGCAAATGATTTCTATAAACTTTGTTTAAAGGCTTTGGGGAACAGTGATCATACCGTTGTTATGTCTATTGGGGAAAAAGCTCAACTATCTGATTTGGGGGAGATTCCAAAAAACTTTATTGTAAAAAATTATGTTCCACAAACTGAGGTGCTAAAATACACGAAGTTGTTTATCACACATAGCGGAATGAACAGTACCCATGAAGGTCTCTATTACGGGGTTCCACTAATTGCAATCCCGCAAGGCGCGGATCAGCCGATCATTGCCGGGCAGGTTGCCAATATCGGAGCAGGTATTAAATTACAAATGCAAAACTTGACTGCAAATCAACTACGTGAAGCCGTTGATCATGTGTTAAACGACCCATCCTTCCATAAAGCTGTTGCAAATATTAGGGACTCCTTTCAAGAATCGGGTGGGTATCACCAAGCTGTGGATGAGATTTTCAAATTTAAAATTCAATATGATATCTAAAAATAAAAATTTCTCAGCCGCCGTTATTGTTGACTTTACCTTAGTAGATACTTGAATTAGTCACTGTTTTTCTTATCAGAATAGGGCATTCTCGTTATGATAATTGGATTATCTAGTAGAGCGTTTGGAATTTGTTGTGGTCCCAAGCCACTTGGCATATATTCAACATTTTTAGCTTCAGGCTGGAGCGGGTCATTAACAGAGTTCATGATGATGATTTTCTGTTTATATTGTTCACTTTTTGTTGCTTGTCCCGCTTCTGTTTTGTTGCAACCAAATAAAGCGACGCTTACTATCAAAGCTAATAATCCTAATAGGAAGTTTTTCATGATCAACACCCCTCTATTACTCATTATATTAAATAGGGGGAAATTTTATCCTTTCTAAAAAACAAAAGGAAGCTTAAATCCCCCTTTAGCATCTTTTATTCATTCGGTCCAAAAACTCGTCTTTGAATATCCGGTGTTTCCTTTTTCTCAATCCGCGTTTCCAAAGTGGTTCTCATGCCCGGCGCCAGCAATTCACATTGTGCCAATTCTCGCATTTCCTCAAAATCCTGTTTCCTAGCATGGATGATTTCATTGCATTTTTGGATTGTCCACTGTGGATACGGCCGGTCAACTAGCGTAAAGGTATGCCTTTCCTCCACAAATCCTTCTTTTAACACACGAAAATACCAGCCGGTTCTGCCCGTGTTTTGTAATAACAATGCTAGATTTTTTACCTTAAAACGGCGTGCCGGCTTCCAGCACGGCTGTCTAGGCTGCGATACTTGGACAACGGCCTCGCCAATTTGAAGGGTATCGCCAATCGAAATCTCTTCTTCACTCACATGTTCCATAACAAAATTCTCACCCATTCCCCCTGTTGATATCTGTGAGAATCCTAGTTCTTTTTGCCAGTATGTATAGTTTTCAAACGCATAAGCAAAAACAGCCTTTTCAGGACCGCCATGATGTTCCACATCACCTTGCCCGTCGCCCGTTAACCCTGTTTTCCCAACCCAGACAGGCCCTTGAACCGATTCTTTAAAAATGGCGCTTGTCCATTCCCTGTCCATTGGACGAATTGCCTCATTATTTCCGACCGTTTTTGGCAAACCAACAAAAACCTTTTTCAATAGAATGTCCACTTTTTCCAATTCCTCCTGTAACCTTCCTCTTACTCATCCTATTTAAATTCGGCAAGAAAGTAAACACTCCTTCAATACCGCTAGAATTATGAATAAAAAAGAGGTTACCATTCGTGTCATGCAGCATCGGGGATTACATGTTCTTGCCAATATTCCGGAAAAATAGAAATTAAGGGGGAAACATCCATGGATCACAACTAACAAAAATTATCTGATTATATCGACGTGCTGTCATCCCAAATCAAAAGCTTGTGAAGATTTATTACCGAACAAAGGATAAAGATAAGTTACTGTATTCTTTCCATACGTATATTTGTGTATTTTTAAAACAAAATACGATATATAGAAGCTTTCTTTAAAAAGGATATTATTTAGTTATGTCCAATATTGACTTGCAAGGAGAAAATGGGTGAATACGAATGAAACATTTAAATAAAGCAAAAATTTTTACATTCTTAAAAATTATTTTTCCAATGATCCTGTTAGGACTTGCCGTTTATGAAATTAAAAAATTTACTGGAAACGTTAATGTTCAATTGCTTCGTCATGAAGTTAGTCAATTGCATTTTGTGAAGCTTGCTTTGATCCTATTGATTACTTTTTGTGCTATATCCCCGATGATTTTCTACGATGTATTGTTAACAAAAATTTTAGCAATTAAAGTACCTTTAAAAGAACTGTTGAAAAAGTCCTTTATTGCGAATACCTTTGCAAACTTCATTGGGTTTGGGGGTCTCGCTGGGGCAACAATAAGAGCCTTTTCCTATCATGAATATGAAACAGAAAAGAAAAGACTGTTGAAGATCATTGCTTCAGTTTCACTTTACTTCCTTACCGGTATCTCCTTGCTGGCCTGGATTGTACTAGTTGGATATAGAGATTTCCCTCTCCTTCATGATAAAAAATGGCTATTTTGGGCCAGCGCAGTGGTTAGTTTATATTTGCCGGTTTTTTTCGTCGTCTTTCTCATTCAACGGAAGAAAGCGGCAGAATTCGTATTGGATTGGGGAATCGCATTAAGACTACTCTTCGTTTCTTTATTTGAATGGATCGCCATTTTTCTTGTATTTTGGCTATTATGTCTGATATTGAGAATTCCGATTGATTTTGCCCATCTTGTGCCAGTATTTATTGTTGCATCATGCGCCGGTATCATTAGTATGATTCCTGGAGGCTTTGGCTCCTTTGACCTAGTTTTCCTTTTGGGAACTCAGTCCTTGGGGGTTCCGGATGAAAAAGTGGTTATCCTGCTACTGTTTTATCGTATCGGCTATTTTATCCTTCCATTTTTAGTGGGGCTAGTGTTATTCATTAAGGATTTTTGGAACAAATGGAATAAATCGTGGAACAATGTGCCTGATGCCATCCTTGCGAGGACTAGCCACATCCTTTTAACCCTTTTGGTCTTTCTATCAGGCCTTGTTTTGCTTCTTTCGGCAGCTGTCCCGGGAATTATCGGTAGGCTCAAGATTGCGCAAGAATTTTTATCGTTTCCAATCATGAATATTTCGCATCAGCTCTCCGTTGCAACTGGTTTTCTCCTGTTCGGTTTATCCCGTGGCATTCAATACAAGGAAAAAAGGGCATACCGCCTAACGATTGTCGTTTTGATTTTTGCGGCCTTATTCACCTTCTTAAAAGGATTTGATTATGAGGAGGCATTGTATATATTAATTGTGACAGTGCTCTTAGGCGTTTCAAAAAAGCGGTTTTACAGAGAGCGGTTTGTGTTAAGCTGGGGCAAAACCATTTTTGATATTGGTTTGTTTGTCGTCATTACCTTGATGTTTGTATTAATCGGTTATCTCAATTTGCCCTCCACCGAAATTAAAGTGAATCCAAAACTATCGCCTTATCTGATTAAAGACTATCGTGATGTATTTAAAAGTGCGTTAATCGGCTTGTTTATCGCCATGGTCCTTTTTTTCATCGGTTATTTGTTTAGACGGGATAAAAAATGGGAGCTGCAACCTTCCCGTACTCAGGAAGAAAAAATTATCGACCATTTGGAGCATTATCATGGAACGGTCCTAACCCATTTAATCTTTTTACATGATAAATTTATATATTGGAATAAAAAAGACAACGTCATGTTTGCCTATCAAGTATATGCGGACAAGCTCGTCGTCCTCGGTGACCCTGTTGGAGACCGGGAAGAAATGCCACTTGCCATAGAAGAATTCCGAGAAACAGCAGATCTTCATGGGTATACGCCTGTTTTTTACGAGGTCAGCGAGAAAATGCTCTCTTTTCTGCATGAAAACGGTTATGACTTTTTCAAGCTCGGTGAGGAGGCTTATGTTGACTTAGACAGCTTTTCATTTAGCGGCAAAAAAATGAAAGGAGCCCGGGCAGTAAAAAACAAGTTTGAACGTGAGAATTATCTGTTTGAGATTGTAACCCCACCCTTTCAAGAAGATTTCATAAATAAGCTAAGGGAAATATCAGAAGAATGGCTTCAGGGAAGAACGGAAAAGGGATTTTCCCTCGGTTTTTTTGATGCGGATTACCTCAATAAAGCTGAAATTGCCGTTGTACGAGAAAATGGAACGAAGATTCTTGGATTTGTCAGCTTGGTGCCGGTTTATGATCAAAAACAAACGATTTCGTTGGACTTGATGCGCTTCGAGAAGGATGCACCAAACGGAACGATGGACTTTGTTTTTCTATCATTATTTGAATGGGCGAAAGAACAAGGGTATAAACACTTTAATATTGGGATGGCGCCTTTATCAAATGTGGGACTGTCAAAGTTTTCGTTTTTAAGTGAAAAAGTGGCTTCGCAAATATTTTTGCATGGGCAATTTCTCTATTCATTTCAAGGGTTAAGAAAGTTCAAAGAAAAATATGCCGATATGTGGCTTCCTAAATATTTAGCTCATCGAAAGAAAACCTCCTTGCCCATAACGATGGCACAAATCACTTTATTGATTGGAAAGATAAGAAAAAAATAGTGACGGATAGACGGGAAGAAAGATTGGCTTTTTTTGAGCCAATCTTTCTTTTTGGATGGAACTTATGTGGACTTTATTAGTGAGATATGGACATTTCGCAGCAAACGGAACATCTCTAACACAAGGATATTTAAACCTAACCAAACTCCGCCAAATATGTATTCGACTAAGATATCGCTAGGATCTTGAACTCCAAAAAAGATACGGCTGACTGCTATAAGAAGTAATAAAAGTAGAGTTCCTGCAGCGGCATTTGAATGAACCCGTGCTTTACGGGTGTAACGCACGAACACAAAGGCTGCAAATCCATAGATGACAAATGCCATTAGCGGCTGCTCACTTGGAAATTTATAAAACAGTTGCTCCGCTGAAGCTTGCTCGGGTAGAGGCAAGCTGTGAAATAGCCTTATTAAGCTTTCTTCATATAATTCTCCACCTGAAATAATGAACAGCCATGCTAATAATTCAAGCACTTTGTTCTTTCCTTTCCATATAATCCACAAAAATGAACAAGCGCATATTATAAATAAGACTTTAGAATTGTCCATGAAAGAGAATACCTGCATGAAAGGAGTCCATTCCTGACCAAAAGTTGACGGAACCAAAAAGGTCATCGTTTCATCGAATTCTTGAAACTCATTGGTCAACAAACTTTGGATGACTTCGATCAACAGAACACTTAACACAAGTGTGATGACAACAGTGCAAACAATAAATATCCCTGTTTGTCTTCTTGACTTCAATAATTTCATCATCCTGTTAATCCCTAAGATTGCTGCACCTTTAATTTGTTCTTTCTTTCTTCGATATACATAAACAATGACCAAAATGAACAAAGCGATTATGATACCAATTAATAAATACTTTTTAATTGATGCATGGAATTGATCCCATTTTGGTCCAAGTACTTTACCTAGCGAAATAAAAGTGGCCACCCAAATAAATGCACCACTATAGGCATATAAAGCGTATGTACGAAATTTAAGATGTGTAATCCCTGAAAAATAGCCAGTGAAATGTCTTATTCCAGGGATAAAATAGGCAATGATTAGCAATTTATTCCCATACTTACTAAACCATTTTGAAGTGTTTTCCAATCGTTCTGGGCCCAAATGGAGTTTCCTACCGTATTTTTCAAAAAAAACAGTACCAAATTTTATACCAATCCAATAAGCAATCGTCATTCCAATTGAACTGCCCACACCGGCAACGAAAATACTGGTGAACCATCCCAGATGTCCTTGGTATACAAGAAACCCAGTATAACTCATAATGAGTTCACCCGGCAGTGGGAGTGCTAACAGTTCAAGCATAAGCGCGATAAATATCAATACATATCCATACTGATCCATATATGATGTAATCATACCCACAGACAGCCCTCACTTTTTATTATTATATGTAAAGTATTTTCTATTTTTTAATTAACAATACCGTTTCATAAATTGACTCTATCAAAACAAAATAATTATATAAACTTGCACTACCTTCCCTTTTACTCCAGGAAGTTGTTTGCGTTTTTTTCCAAGTGGCTTCTCCACTTAGATGCGGCAGTTGATTTGTAATAATCAAATACCATTATATTTTTTAATTAATACTTTCAAATCCATTCGATTTTCATTATGAAAAGGGGTATGTAAGTTTGAAGGGGAATGGTATTCCATGTGGGGTAAAGTACGAGACTGGATGGAGAAAATGTCACCAGCCCAGGCTATTTCTAGCTATTATTTACTGGCAGTAACGGTATCTATTCTATTATTTAGTATCCCGGCAGTCCGTAAACCTGGTGTCGAATTGTCTTTTATTGATACAGTTTTCACAGCTGTCAGTGTGGTCAGTGATACATGATTAAGTGTGTTTAACATTTCGGAAACATATAGCGTATTTGGGTATTTATTATTATGCTCGTATTGCAATTCGATGGTATTGGCATTATGGCCATTAGCACCTTTTTCTGGATTCTTTTGAGATGGCCCAGTGACTCGTTTTCAAGCCACTGGAGGCTTCGCTAGATCAGAGGTTTGGCGTCAAATGATGTCTAATACTTTTGAATCAGAAGTAGTCGTTCCAGAAAGCTATGAGGGTTCGTGACTAGGTGCTAGTATTTTAAATCTATATGCAATAGGAAAAATTGATTTCTTTGATGTAGCTTCGGAAATGATTGGCTGCACCCATAAACATACACCTAAAGAAGCCGCAGCAATGGAATATAGACAATTTGTGCCAATCTTTATTAACTTATTAAGAGTATTAGATGAAGATATACTATGCTTCACACGTAAAATGATGCTGGGTTCTGGATGTTTAAAGAGTATTTCGGTTTAAGACTGAAAGAAACATTCTCAACATGGACATTACTTGAGACAATTATTTCGGTTTCAGGTTTAGCGTTTGTTCTATTACAAAGTTTATTCGTTTAAGTAAACACGATAAAATTACGATAATTTAAAAAATTTGCCTCCGTTAGAGCAACAAAGACAACCATGTGTCCTAAAGAAAAGAAACCGGCAAAGCCAAACAGGCTTTGCCGGTTTTATTGTTTACGGCTCCAAATCTTTCTTTTCGTACTGAATCGGATCCGGGATTTCCCCATTTTCAGATAACTCCTTATTTGTTTGCAGTGATTCCATTTCCTTCCCGAGTTTCTCCATTTCCTTTTCATTCCGAACCATCGAACTATTATAATGATTTTGGTTGGAAAGAGGTTTCGTTCCATTCCCAACTATGTTTCTCAAATAATCGGCAATTTCAAATAGTTTACTTTCTACGGCTTCCCTAACAGGTTGCGGAATTCTCTTTTCCCCATATAGAGAGGGTTCCCCAAGTTTCGCCTGATTTGGCTCGTTTGAATTTTGATTAACAGGAATTTCCAACCAATAAGTGGATTCAGTGGAAGAATCCCGCAATGCTACTCTGTACCTTATTGATTTACCAAAACCAATTTTTGAAAATCCCTGATTTGTCAAAATCGAGTCTATCCTAGAAAATGGTCTTTCTTCAAATGCGAGAGCGTTCACCTTCATTATTTCCTCATCTCCTTCATTTTTGAAAAAAATATCGGGGCTTAAGGGTCAGATTAATTGTCCGCAAATCTATGAGGCTTAATGGCTGCTTCGTTTGTTAAAGAACAGTGATACAATGAACAAAATCAAAAAGACAACGAACAAGATTTTCGCAATACCAACCGCAGCAGATACAATTCCAAAGAAACCAAAGACACCAGCAATAAGGGCAATGAGAAGAAATAGAATAGCCCATTTTAACATCTGTAACACCTGCCTTTTAGATTAGTTTGTATGGCTATTTGTTCTGTTTAGGATTTACCCTGTTTGTTTACGAGTGAAACATACATCTATGAAAAAGGGAGCCAAACAATTAATTAAAAGGTTTCAACTAGCTAGCTAAAGGGTAAAAAACATAGTAATCAACACTAGTTCTATAAATGGAGGTATGAAAAAATGGCAAAAACAAAAGAAAAAGCAGTTCCTGTAACAGAGACTCTTAACAAACAAGTGGCTAATTTCTCGGTTCTATACATGAAACTGCATCACTATCACTGGTATGTAAAAGGGGAGAATTTTTTCACCTTGCATCCTAAATTTGAAGAAATGTATACTGAAGCCGCTTTAAATTTAGATACAATTGCGGAAAGAATGCTGTCACTGCTCACTTTACCAACTGCAACGCTAACAGAGCACTTAAAGATTGCTTCTATTAAAGAAGCCGACGGTGAAGAAACGGCGGAGCAGATGGTCAAGTCACTGGCTGATGATTTTGACTCAATCTGCACAGAGCTTACGGAGGGAATTTCTATAGCTGAGGATCAGGATGATCAGCCAACCGCTGATATGTTCATTGCTATCCGTTCTTCCTTAGAAAAACATAGATGGATGCTTGAGGCTTATCTAGGGGAATAAAAATGGAATTTCCGTTGGGTGGGCATTCTTTTAGGAGAATGGTCAAACTCTAGATATTTTGATGCCTAGCATGGTAATTATTACAAAAAGGGACACCTTTCCACAAGGTGTCCTTTTTCATGATATTAGGCTGCCTTTTCCTCCAAAGAGTCTTCAAGCTGATAGCCTTCCCATTTTGTAATAACAATAGCTGCCAACGAATTGCCGACAATGTTTACACAAGTACGTGCCATGTCAAGAATCCGGTCAATCCCAGCTATAAATGCTAGTCCTTCTACAGGAATCCCGACACTTCCTAATGTCGCAAGAAGCACTACAAAGGATACGCCAGGAACGCCGGCAATTCCTTTTGAGGTTAGCATCAAGACGAGAACTAAGGTGATTTGATGCCCAATACTTAAATGAATTCCATACATTTGCGCAATGAACAATGCCGCAATCGCTTGGTATAAGGTCGACCCGTCAAGATTAAAGGAATACCCCGTTGGAATGACAAAGGATGTTATCGATTTCGGACAGCCAAGCCTCTCCATTTTTTCCATTATTTTTGGAAGGACGGTCTCTGAACTTGCGGTTGTATAACCTAAAATTAATTCGTCTTTCAAGTAACGTATGAGCTTAAAAATATTAAACCCGACAATTTTCGCCGTTAATCCAAGAACGACTAAAATGAAGAAAATCATCGATCCGTATACAACAAGAACTAGTTTCCCGAGCGGAATCAACGAGGTAATCCCAAATTTCGATACGGTTACGCCAATTAAAGCAAAAACACCAAATGGTGCAAGCTTCATGATTTGGTTTGTGACATAGAACATCGCATCGGCCGTTCCTCTAAAGAAATTGAGAATCGGCAGTCCTTTCTCACCAATTGCCGCCACACCTAATCCAAACATAATGGAAAAGAAAATAATAGCTAACATATCGCCATTCGCCAATGACTGAATGATATTGGTAGGAACAATATTTACAACAGTGTCAATCATCGAATGTGACTCTGTTTGTTCCGCAGTATGGACGTAACTATTTATATCCGTTTTTGTCAGTTTGGATCGATCTACACCGGCACCTGGCTGAAACACATTCCCGGCAAGAAGCCCAACAATGATGGCGACTGTGGTAATGATTTCAAAATAAAGCAGTGTTTTACCGCCTAGCTTTCCCAATGACTTCATATCACCGACCCCAGCAACTCCGACAATAAGGCTGGAAATTACGATTGGAACAACAATCATTTTTATTAATCGAATGAAGATATCTCCAATTGGCTGGAGGTAACTTGCCACATGTGGATTGCCATAAAAAACTGCACCGACAATAATACCGAGAGCAAGTCCAATAAAAATCTGCCATGCTAAACTAATCTTCTTCATCTACATTTCCCCTTTTCATATCTATAAAAAATTGATTAAAACAAATAATTGATTTTGATACCTCAATCTTTCTTTGTCAAATAGAAAAGACTTCCCTTTTAATAAAGATTATCTTTATTAAGATTCACTATTTTCAAAATAAAATGCTAGTGGAAAGTACTTCTATTTCCATTTGTGCAATTTCGAAAAACCAAGCATGGAAAGACTTAAACCCCATTTAATCAACCGTTTGAGTAGTTAACTTTATTATTTTAGAATAACATGTTTGACCAAAAAGGAAAACAGCAAATTTAAATCGAGGAAAACAATCAAAAGGAGCGCCCCCAATCTGGATGCGCTCCCTTCTTTCTAGCTATCAAATATTCGACAAAATCCTACAAACTTCGGGTGGTGCCAGGCACCTTTAAGACGATTACTGCGTTGTGGCCACCAAAGCCGAAGGAATTGGATAGGCCAATTTTCAGGTCGGTTTGACGGGCGACATTTGGAACATAATCCAAATCGCAGAATGGGTCAGCTTGTTCTTGGTTAATTGTTGGGGGAATGATCCCCTCCTGGAGGCTTTTGACTAATGCGATTGCCTCCACTCCACCCGCAGCCCCTAATAAATGACCGGTCATAGATTTGTTGGCGGTAATTGGAACCTTGAATGCGTCTGTTCCAAATAGCCTTTTAATGGCTTGCATTTCTGAACGGTCTCCGATTTCCGTACTTGTTGCATGTGCGCTAATTACATCCACTTCATTCGTTGAAATGTCTGCATCACGTAAAGCAGATTTCATTGCAAGATAAGCCCCTTTACCCTCAGGATGGGATGAGACCATATGATATGCATCTGAACTGGCACCATAGCCAATGACCTCGGCAAGGATTGGTGCATTTCTACGTAAGGCATGGGACAACGATTCGAGAATGAGGATACCAGCACCTTCCGCCATAACAAATCCATCCCGCCCCGCATCAAACGGCCGGCTTGCTGCGGAAGGGTCATCGTTCCTCGTTGATAAAGCGGTAGCATTCTCAAAACTAGCCATAGAAATCTCCGAGATAGACGATTCGGCGCCCCCGGCAAACATGACATCCGCACCACCATAACGAATCAGCCTGAATGCCTCTCCGATGGCCGTATTACCGATGGAACAGGCCGTGACTGGTGACATGCTAGGCCCCATTGCCTGATATTTTATGCTGATTTGCGCTGCTGCCATATTCGAGATGATCGCCGGAACCAACAAAGGACTTACTTTTCTTGGGCCCCTTGCACGGAACGTATCAATATTATGGATGAGTGTTTCAATACCACCAATTCCTGAACCAACATATACCCCAAGACGTTCCGGGTCAACTGTCTCAGGTGTTAACTTAGCCTGTTCCCACGCCTGCTCGGCAGCAGCTATAGCAAAATGGCAAAAAGGGTCTAATCGTTTGGCCTCCTTACGGCCTAAAATGTCTTCAGCGTTAAAATCTTTCACAAGCGCGGCAATTTTTGTCTTATGAAGAGTTGTATCAAATTTATCAATGGCCGTGACGCCCGACTTCCCCGCCTTTAAATTCCTCCAGAACGATTCCACTTCATTGCCAAGCGGTGAAATAACGCCCATTCCTGTAATGACTACTCTTTCCATGTTCTCTTCCCCCTATAGCTTGTTATCCATATTTTCACTTAGAAGTTATCCTATTACAAGTTGTAGGTTATACTAGTATAAATACTACCATGATGGAGGGGTTGAACTTGAATCAAAATATAAGACTGGATGCTCTTTCCGATTTTTTAAAAACCAAGCGGTCAAAAATTAGGCCAGAGTCTGTTGGCTTACCCGCGGGAAGTCGCAGAAGAACTTCGGGCCTCCGCAGAGAGGAAGTAGCTCAGTTAACAGGAGTCAGCACCACTTGGTATACCTGGTTAGAACAAGGACGGGATATAAAAGTTTCGACGGTTGTTTTGGATGCTATCGCATCTGCCCTACAATTGAGCAATGATGAACGAAAATATTTATACGATTTAGCTTTAGATGCCCATGCGAATTCTCCAAAAAAAGATGAGCTGCAACCAAAAATTAGTAGTTCTTTAGAAAAAATTCTAAAGGAATTAAAGCATTGCCCAACCGTAGTGACCGACCGATACTGTCAGATTGTTAGTTGGAATCAGGCAGCGACCTGTGTCTTTTTAGATTTTGAACAACTGCAGGGTGAAGAGAGAAACTTAATTCGCTTAGTCTTTGCGAGGAAAGAGCTGCGGTCACTAGCAGCCAATTGGGAGCATTTTGTAAAAGGATTTCTAGCTATTTTCCGTGTCTATTATGGGCAATATGTCGGGGACGTGTGGTATAAACAATTTATTGAAGAAATGAGTGACACTTATCCCGAATTTCAGTCCTTATGGCTTGAAAGTCAAGTAAACACGGCCCCTGTTGTGCAAATTGAAATCAGGCACGCGAAGGCGGGGAAAATGCTGTTTAATTTAACCTCTCTTCAGGTCCAGGGTGATACGGATTTAAGATGCAGCATCTATACCCCATTAGAGAATTCCTCGACAGAAGAAAAGTTAATAAGATTGATGAAAAAAAGTGCGATTTAAAAAGCAGCAGCGGCGGGTCCACCACCGCTCTCTCTAGTACGCCCTATCCCTATTTTTTAAGTGTCCGCTCACCTTGTTTTTCATACAAGTAAAAAATATAATCGGTCGACGGACCTGGATAACCTAATTGACGCAACATGGCTGTAATATTTCCCCTATGATAGGTGCCGTGATTGACGACATGCTGCACTAATTCAGAAAGGCGGGTATCCAATTTGCCAAACATCGGATGTCTAAGTGTCTTATTGGCATCCAAATCCTCTTGGCTGCTTAGAAAATTAATATATTCCTTCGAAAATTCTAGGTACTCTTTTTCCATTTCTTCAAGAGTTTTATTTTCCATAACCTCAGAATACTTTCCAACCAACTGCTGAATTTCTTCATAATTTTTGTCTGACATCGCATACAACCAAACTATATCTGTATTAAAAAGATGTATAACGACCTGTTCCAAACTCGAAAAAACACTCTTTACTTCCTGTCGATATACTTCGCTAGGCAATTCTTTTAAATGGTTAAAAACCCGCTCATTCGCCCAAACATGGTAATCATACAAACGCAGCGAATCATTTTTCATTACTAAGCACCTCTTTTTATTATGGTTTATTGAAAAAGGAACTTCTTTCAGCAATAAGTACGTTTTCAAACAACTTAAGCCCAGCATATTGCTGGGCTCTATTCATTACAACCCAAGGGGGGGTTATAAATGTTAGTCGTTTTTATGGCCCAAATAGTTTCATTTTTATTCAAAATAAGCAAAACTAGTTGCAAGAAAAGGTTGAATACATTATCCTAAACATGCATAGAAATTCTATATATATAGAATACTTATATATAAGGAGAACTTATAATGGAAAATGAGCAAATAAAAGTTTTTGATAGCAAGCGGAATCCTATTGGGGTTGCTACAAGAGAAGAAGTGCATCGATTAGGTCTTTGGCACGAATCCTTCCATTGCTGGTTTGTTTGCCGTGAAGAGGAAACCGATTATTTATATCTTCAACTTCGCTGTGAACTAAAAAAAGACCATCCGAATCTGTTCGATATTACCTCTGCAGGACACTTATTAGCTCATGAATCTGCAGAGGATGGCATTAGAGAGATCAAAGAAGAATTAGGAATTGATGTTACTTTTTCAGAGCTTATACCATTAGGAATCATCAATTATTGTGTAAACCATGAGGACTTAATTGATAATGAACTAGCACATACATTTTTATATAAAAAGAATCTGGCTTTTGATGAATTCACCTTACAAAAAGAAGAAGTTTCAGGTGTTATCAAAGTGAAGTTTACTGATTTTATTGACCTGTGGACAGGAGCTAAACAAAACGTACACATAAAAGGATTTGAGATAGATCCTAATGGGAAAACATTAGATATTGATAGAATGGTTGGGACAAATTCCTTTGTCCCGCATGGGCTTTCATATTATGAAACGATTATTCAATTGATACAAGAAAAACTAAATGACCGACGCTAACCCGTATTGCGTTGATTCAAAAAGGCGAACAGTACCTTACACTGTTCGCCTTATTTTTGGGTTCGCAAATAAATGAGGCGTTTCGCAAACAAACGGCTATTAGTAAGATTTAGGGTTAAATAGGGAGCCACAAAGGGAATGTTGACTCCAAAAGATACAAACGACCAATATCCTCCAACTTTTCATTATGTTTCACATGTGTCACACCCCAGCCCCTTTAATTCGTTAACCTTCTTTCCTTCCCAACTTCAGCCACTTCATTGAGTGTTTCACTAAGTACATCGAAATCCAAAATAACAGTAACGCATCAATCGTGTGCAGTGCCCGGAATGAACCGGAAAACGTTCGAATTGTCATGTGCTGCAAGGATGTTAGGACAAATAGACCTAAAGGCAGCCAGCGGAGCCCTCCATGAATTCGTCCGAAAAACGATAGCAAAAACATTAGTATGGCACCAAACTCAAAATAATTCGCGAATACGCGATGCATCTGCCAATTATCGGAATCTACAAATAATCCCATTCCCGCAAAAAATACTTGCAGTATGATACATACAAGGTAACCCGCTGCAAGTAATCCATATATAAACCTTCCAGTGCGCACGCCTGAAGATATTATCTCTTCTTCACTATTTTTCATATTGCGCCCCTTATCCTTACCTATTTTGTTAATCACATTTTCTCTCCCCTTCATTTTCAAGCAAAATTTGACTGCTGTTTCTGTTTTCGCGGCCCCCACGGTTTGAAGACCGAAATTACGAACATGGAAACAAGAGAAATGATCTGGAGGATGATTCCAATCCACATCTGCCACTTGTTTACCGTAAACGCTGGATCCAAAAGAGCATTGAACCCATCATTTGTTGTCAACGTTACCGCGTTTAGCGTTAAGAAATACATAGCGATGGGCCCAAGGACTATTGAGAAAAGGGTTAATCCTTCTTTTACGATAATCCAGTAATATTTGAATAATCCCCATTTGGTCAGCACGGATAGTAAAATCCCTGTTACAACCGTTCCAATCGTCGAAGCGCGGACAGATGTCTTGGCAAGCACATACATGCTGCTATAACACGCTTTAAACACCCCCGCGTCATCCGTGGTGGCAGCAGTTATACTTAATATCAGAAAAACGAATGCCACGCCTAACATAATGGCCGAAAACAATAGATGAAGGATTAGCAACCCTTTTCTTTTAGTAATGCTAAGTCTTTTCATACCTGGAAACTCCTTTCTTCAAAACCCTCTCCGTTATTAATGTTAATAGATGTCTCTAAAAGGACTCTAAACCAAATCTAAAAAAAGTATAAAAATAGCAAGGTTGTTCTCTTGTGAAAAAATAAAACGACCTTCACTGGTTTGTGAAAAGGCCGCTAAGAATTCCATATAACTCAATTTTCCCACCACAATTAAACATTAAAACGATACCCAACACCCCAAATCGTCTCGATATATTGCGGCTTGGACGGGTCGGTTTCAATTTTTTCACGCAGTTTGCCAATAAAGACGGTTACCGTCGCATTGTCCCCCATAGAATCCAGTCCCCAGATTCTTTCAAACAGCTCGTCTTTGCGGAAAACTCGATTTGGATGGATAGTTAAGAATAGCAGAAGGTCAAACTCTTTCGAGGTGAACGGAACTTCCGTTTCATTTATATAAACCTTACGCGATAACTTATCAATGCGAATCCCTCTTATTTTGACTTCGTCCATCTGTTTCACCTGGTTATCTGTCATTAATCGATCATAACGAGCTAGATGTGCTTTAACCCTTGCCACTAGTTCGCCAACACTAAACGGCTTGGTCATATAATCGTCTGCCCCAAGTCCGAGACCGCGTATTTTATCGATTTCTTCCTTTTTTGCAGATACCATTAAGATTGGAATGTTTTTCTTAATACGAACCTGTCTGCAAATCTCAAATCCATCGGTATGTGGAAGCATGAGATCGAGAATAATCAAATCATATTCCTCCTCCAAGGCCTTTTTGAGGCCCAGTTCCCCACTGGAGGCAAATTCCACCTGATAACCGCTAGCTTCTAGGTAATCTTTTTCCACTTCCACAATTACCTGGTCGTCCTCTATGATTAAAATTCGTTTCACTCATGTTCACCCTCATTATTGGTCTTTGGCAGCGTAAAATAAATGCTAGTTCCTTCTCCTAATTGACTTTCTGCCCAAACACTACCGCCTTGCCCTTCGACAATCTGTTTGACGATCGCAAGTCCAAGGCCGGAGCCTCCCGTTTCTGTATTCCTTGATGGATCTGCACGGTAAAAACGATCGAAAATATGGCTTAGTGCCCCACTTTCGATTCCCGGCCCGTTATCTCGGATATGTACCGTAGCTTTCGTTTTGTCGTCGAACAATTCCACCCTGATTTCCTTTTGAACTTTGTTTATATATTTTAAGCTGTTACCAATGATATTCATCATGACTCTTCGCAGCTTTTCACGGTCGCCCAAGATAGGAACCGGCTTATCAGTTTCAACAATGAACGTTAGATTGATTTCTTCCATTCGCGGGTCAAGTCGCAACTCTTCCACACAATCCTGCAAAAACAAATGAAGATCGATCGGCTCCAAATGAAACGGCAGCCGGTTTAAATCAAGTTTGGAATACAACATCAATTCGTCAATCAAATGATCCATATCCTCTGCTTTTTTCGCAATCATATTGATATATTTCTCCTGTTTCATAGCGGTATCCGCAATACCCTCTTGAATGCCTTGAACGCAAGCTTTAATTCCGGTTATCGGTGTTTTTAAATCATGAGAAATGTTGGAGATTAATTCTTTACGGTTTTCTTCGTACTCCAGCTGAAGATGGATGGACTCGTTTAACCTGATGCGCATTTCTTCAAAAGAAGCGCCCAGTTCTCCAATTTCATCTTTCCTTTTTAACACGACTTCCTGTTCAAGGTTCCCTTCTTTTATTTGTTCCGCAGCATGTTTTAGCGTGTACAAAGGTTTAATAAAACTGCGAGAAACTAAGAAAGTAAGAAATCCATTGGTTAGCCCGATCACCAATAGAAGTGACAACAAAAGCAATGGAAAAAACTTCCTTGCTTCATTAAAAAAAGACATTAAATCAGAAAGCAAATACACCGTACCTGTAGTTCCATCACTGTAGGTAATCGTATATTTTTGAATAGAATAACGACTTTTTCCCCAACGTTCTCGTTTCTGACTAGTTTGCAGCTCTTGAATCCCTGTATTTAGATGAAGGTTGCTCACAAAGGGTGAAGTAAAGCTGGCTTGGTTATTCTTCATCACCACAAGACCAGTATGCAGACGATTCAATTGGACGTCGGTTTTTTTCAAAAACTCGTTGTCAGTAAATCGGTCAGGATCTGTTTGCGTCATAAACTTGACTCCGGCAATCAAGTCTCGGCGTTGGTTGGCCGTTTCCCAAAAGGCCGGCATTCCCTTTCCATCCTCTGTACCTGCCATACCTTTATAAAAAGCTGAAACTAGCGTGGTAGCTATTAAAACAAACAGGACGATAGGGATAATGGTCATAGCAATATAGGAAAGCAATAGTCTCTTCTTGATGGACATGGGCGAATCTCCTTAAAGCTGTTTTTTCTCGAACAGAATTACACCTGCTGAATAAGCCATTATACAATATGAAAGCATCAGAATAAACGAGTTGGCAAGCTTCACAAAAGGGGCCCCGTTTCCAATCCAGAGTACATACCAGTTTGTGTAGGAAAAGATCGACCATACTGAAAGTGCCGGGAATATGAACGGTACGAACTTTGCAGCAGTATAAATGAGAATCATCGTTACCAAGGCTCCACTGCTTTTGTTAAAAAATTGGGCAATGAACACCGAAACGCAACCAATCGCCATTAGCGGAATAAACGCTGCCGCATAGGCCGTGAAAATATCGAGCAAACCACTCGCATAATCCCCCCCTGGAACCAACCATCCCGAAATGATAGTCGTAATCATTATTACCCCAAGAAGTATGGCTAGAAAGATGGTGATAGCCGCCACTTTCGATGCAAACACTTTCGCCCTTGTAATAGGGCGAACAAGCCCTAGCTTTAATGTGTTTGATGCTACTTCACCTGAAAAAGCCTCCGATGCAGACATAAACAAAAACAACGGGAGTAAGGAAAATGTGAACAAACGAAGCATCAACATGGGAAGATTGCTGCCAATCCCCAAATTATTAGGTAAATAATGAAGGATAATAGCAGATATCACTGGGAGCAAAATGGCAAGTAGCAGAAATCCCTTTGTCCTATTATGTTTCCATAATTTTTCTGTCTCATTTAATATATTTGCGATGATCATCATGATCTCCTTCCATCGATGTGTGTAATTGTGAAACAATATACTGTTCTAACCTAATGCCTGGCTTCACTAATTCATCCACGCCACCAACACGTATCATCTGGCCGTTTTGCATGATTCCAATTCGATTGACAATAAGACTAAGTTCAGTAATCATATGGCTCGAAATCAAGAAGGTAATCCCATGAACACGTGCTAACTGCTGAATCGTGTTTCGGAAATTGACGATGCCCTCGATATCTAGACCGTTTGTCGGTTCATCCAAAATTACTAGCTTTGGTTTCGACAGCAATGCTGAAGCTAATCCCAACCGCTGCTTCATTCCGAGCGAAAAACCATTTACCCTCTCCTTCTTGTATGGAGCTAGACCAACCTGTTCCAGTACATCGTCAATCCTAGTCTTTGGAAGTTCCGGATAAAAACGAGCAGATAGTTTCAAATTATCGTAGGCACTCAAATATTCATAAGCATCAGCCGTTTCAATCATGCACCCGACTTGTTGCATTGCTTGTTCAAACTGATCAGTCGTATTATTCCCAAAAATAGTGACACTTCCGTGGTCCGGCCGAATTAACCCGATAATGATTTTTAATAGAGTCGTTTTTCCTGCCCCATTTGGTCCAATTAAACCGAAGATATCTCCCTTTGCAATGTCAAAACGGATATCTCGTACACCACGGCCATTCTTATATTGCTTAGTAATTGCATTTACTTCCAATACGATATCCACTTTCCAATCAATCCTTCCTCAGATTTATATTAAGAGAGGGCAACCAGACGTTTCGTTATCCAGCTGCCCTGCTTATTAATGACGCCAGCCGCGCTTCATTCCCTTATTTTTGATTTCCTCTATTTTCTTACCCGTTAAATCGATATGTTCAGGTACAGTTTTATTAAGATCAGAGTAATCGACATGAATGGTAAACGTAAGCTCATGTTTTTTCCCGGATTTATCAGTACCGATAATCTTAATTTTTGCCGTTTGCTCTTCCAGGATATCTTTTGTGCTAATTTCAGCATCCATATCGATTTTTTCAACCTTAATATTGTCTGTTAATTTCGGCATGTTGGTCATCCAGTCTGGTGCTTTTTCGTTATTTTTGTGATTTGCAAGCTTAGATACAACTACTGTTCCCACCGCATTTACTACTGCAGGAACCTGGTCTCCAGAAAGATGCAATTCCGCATGCTTGCCACCGTTTCCTTGATCTTCAACCGTCGCAAGATCCTTAATATTACCTAGCAATGTCCCGATTACTTGCTCCACCACTTTTGAAGGATTCGAATGATCCCCGTTGCGCTGCCATTTTGGAGCATTCATTTCCCTGACCTTATAAACATCCTCTTCACTGCTTTTAAAAATGACCTTTCCCTCTTGTCGAAATACATTGATTGAGCGCTTTTCAGAAGAATCACCAATTGTTGCAGCCACGCTTCCTGCTTTCTGCTCCTTATTTACCTTCAAATCAGCAGCCCCTGTGACAAGCATTTTCCCGTTATCTGATATCGTCAAGTCAACATTCGTTGTTAAGCTCGTTTCTGCCTTCGTATTTTTCAGCGCTGTTTTGTAAGCATCATAACCGGATGTATTTGCCATTGCGGAAAAACCACTTGCTAAAAGCAGTACCGCCCCGATACCTAATCCTGCCCCCGCCGTCATCCATTTCTTTTTCATTGATAAACCTCCTAGATTATTTAGTGTAAAGCCTTGGCTGCAAACCTCCGAGTCAGGCTTGCCAAAGCTTTCTATCATTCATCTTACTCCCCATGTCTAAACCGCCTCTAAACCAATTCTAAAAAAAGTATAAAATTTAGGAGGAAATGCACAAATTGAAAAAAGCTATCTAATAAGGTTTAATACCTTTGAGATAGCTTGGTTGCAAATATTTGATTAAATCTAAATAGAAGCTAAATCATTCCAACCCCTCTAAAGCCGTTCGAATATACTGATATAGTTTCGCATCCATGCCGAATTCTGCAGCTTGATATGGGTGTTCAATATAATACCTTTCGGCTGATTGACTGATACCTTGAAAGTCACCGAATAATGCACTAATTTGCTTTTTCCACTCTCGTGCAAGTTCTATTACGACTGGATCATTCTCACTTGTTCCATTCTCCATTTCCATGCGAAAATTGGCAAGTAATTTATGCCCCTCATCTCAAAATCCCGTTAGTCATCCCTCCTTATCTTATCTCACTATTCTCCCGTTCGTGGAACAAGAAAAGAGTCGCCACTGCAACTCTTTATTAAACTCTAGCACCCTTTAGTTTAAGTACATTTTTCCACATACTTCTTTTTTGGAATGGCTATATTTTTATTTCAATCATAAAAAAAGAACCAAATTAGGTCCTTTTTGTGTTTGCATGTTAAATTATTCAATTGCTCGATCTCAAAAGATCCGTTAAGCTGTTGTCATTCATATATCGAAATCCCTGGATTTTCCCTTCTTCCTTTGTAGAAAAAAGAACTTCCCCATTTACACTTGCAGTTTTTTCTTCATCTCCATTTTTCTGACAACCGACCGTTGCTATGAACGAATAACGATATGGAATATTCTCACTTTGCTCAATCGTGATATTCTTAAGACTTAACTTATAGCCATTATAGTAAGCATCAGATGGGTATTGAGTACCAAATGCAGCTATGAAAGTCTCGAGCCCAGATTCTGTAAAGTAAGGTCCGTATACCTCTACGTAATACTTACCTAACTTTTGGATATCTTCTTTATTATTCAGCTCAATAAACTCCTCATCTGGACCAGTAAACTGATGCTCAAGAACTTTTTCTATTACTGTCTTATGAACCCAGTTATTCCCTTGTTCTTCTGTTTTGGTTCCATTTCTTTGTTCTAATTGTGATGGGTTATCAGAGGAATTTATGCTCTTTTTTGTTATATCTGTAATAAATATTATGGAGCCTATGAATACTGTCACTGTTAAGAGCTTAGGAAACCACTCTAATCTGTTTTTCTTTTGCGGATGCTTTATGGTGCTTCTTATTTTCACCTTATGTTCTTCCGAAAAATGGTTTCCCTTAAATACAGTATCATCCATTGCTCTTTTAAGGTTACTCAATTGTTCTTCCATAAAGTTCACTTCCACCTAATAGTTTTTTTACCAATATCCGACCCCTGTTTAATCTTGTTTTTACTGTATTTTCATTAATGGCTAAGAGTTCGGCAATTTCGGTAATAGTCATCTCTTCATAATAGAAAAAGATAATTATTTCTCGGTATTTTACTGGCAAGGAGAGGATTGTTTGAGAAAGCTTTTCTTTTTCGTTTTTCAACACCAACTTCATTTCTGGAGACAAATCCTTATTAATAAAGTGTTTGAGTAAGTTATTGTTAAAATAGTATCTTTTTAAAAATGAGCTTTTTAGCATATCTTTACAGCGATTAATGGTGATACGATAAATCCAAGGTTTGAAATAGTGTATTTCAGATGCTTTATAATATTGGTTATAACAAGTAACAAAAACTTCTTGGACAACATCTTGTGCCAAGCCCCAATCCTTTAAGTAACTAAACGCTAATTTCTTTAATCGTTCTCCGTATTCACTCATTATTATTTCTAACCATTCATCTTGATTATTTTTGGTAAAATGATTATTTTCCGTATTTTCTTTTGCCATTTACTCACCACCTTAATTTTCTATAGCTACAACGAGATACAGGTTTCAAAAGTTTCACTTTATTAACAGATTAAGTTAATTTATTTCATTTTTAATTTTTAGGCTCTCTTAGTCCAATAAGAAAGCGGTACTCTTATAGGGGTACCGCCAACATTTCAGAAATTTTGTATGCTAATATATTTTTTGGAATTAAAACCCCTAATTTTTTACGCTAAGCATTATTATTGTTTTTACTCATTATAAAAATATTGTGAAGTAGAACAACTTCTGATTATGTTTATTATGTAAAATAACTTAATAATCTTTTTTCTTTTTTATAAAGGTTTACTATTTTTTACTTCGTTCTCTATGGTCTGCTTTATTATTTGGGCTGCTCGCTCAATACGGATTCTCATTTCAGGTTCTGTATGTTTTGGTAGAAAATCAGTGATCCAGACAAGTATACTTTCGTTATCATTCGCTGCAAAAACTTGAAAAGAAGCATGATGATGAATTAAGGGTGGTTTACTTCCTTCGATAACCGCATAAGCGAGCCGATATGATTCATCATCAATCGAAAAAATCCGTTCACGAATTTTTCCTCCATGTGCGAAGAATAGAATTCTATAATCACCATCTATCTGGGTATCCAATGTATACCCCGGCACAAACCGTTGATGTACAGCACCGATATCATGTACAGCATCCCACACTTGCTCGGGTTTGGCTTCTGAATGCTCAACTTTGTTTGCTTAGCTAATTCAATTAATTTTTTTGCAATTTTACTACCATATCCTTTACCCCAATATTCAGGTAATATCATATAGCCAATTTCAGCTTCTTCGATTTCGTTTTCATTTAATGTTAAATGTCCAAGCCCAATAAATTCATTCGTTACACTATTGTAGGCTTTATATAAGCCATATAGCTCATATTTTTCATAAATCTCCTTAATTCATTTTTTTTATTGAAAAAAAGTAGAATATACCTCCAATCATCCAATAAGGCTCCCAAAAGACTAATCTCCAAAAGGTGGCGTACCTTTCTAATTCAAGGTTTAAAACATCCATTGCACCTAGGGATATTGTAATGAAATTGAACAAACCATATAAAAAAAGTAATAGTCCACAAACCTTTGTTGTGAGAAAGAGCGTCGTTTGAATCCAAGGTTTTCTCCATTTCATTAACAGCATCAAGAGCCATACGACTCCGAGCAATTTGATGTATCCAGTTATCCAAACTATTTTTACAAACGATGGCGCTGGGTTTAATGCCATTTCATAAATGGCTCCTCCAAGGGATCTAACACCAAACATGCCTCCCATTGCCCAGTAGAAACTCAAGCCGGAAAAAAGAATCGTCCATATCACCCCAAAAGACAATATCCACTTTTTAATTTCCATAAAATTGCTCCTCGTTAAAATGGCAATATTTTAAAACAACTTCATATCTAAAGTAGATTATGATGAACAACCGCTGCCGCAGCTGGAACAGCTGGAGCTTGAGCAGCTTGATCCCCCGCTATCGCTGCCGTCGCCACAATCGCCTGAACCCTCTGAAGAAGCAGAACCGCAAAAAATGGCAGCGGTACAGCCACTCATGTAATTTGATGAATTGGCAAAGGCATATGCTTTCGCATAGTTCCAATAATCATCAAAGTAATAGGAGGAAAAGAAAATCATAGCTAAGGATAGAGAAGACATTTCGCCAAATGATTGCTGTTTCGAAAAATTGCCTTTTTTGTCTACTTGATACACTTTTTCGACTTCGAATAATTGCTGTTTCATTTTAGTTAACAGATAGTCAATCGTATCCTTGTTATCTTCATTTATCTTAAAATATGTTTCCATCAAATATTCTTTTTTACCTGCTTTAAACTCCTTTAATAGTTGCGGATCGACCGGATGTTTAAAAAAACTCCCCCACGTTTTCCAGCTGAATTGGGTAATTTGAAACAGCTGCGAAAAAATCCAATCAAAAAATGCCCGTTCCTGGGGTGCAGGCTCTGGACTTGTGTTCGGTGTATGGTGCAGCATTTTCCCAAGAAATTGCTCTGAAAACACTTGATATTTTTGCGTAAATAGCAGCATATCATGCCAAATTTCATCCACCTCGTCACTAAACATCGGAGTTTTCTTTAAGATATTCGATAATAAGAAATAGCGCTTTAACTCAAATAACAGCCATTCAAATTCATCTTCAGTCCGTTTCGGATTCTCCTGAAGAAAACGCTGCTTCACTTGTTGGATATAATCATCATCTAATGCAGCGTTTAATTTATCAAGCAATGGCTGGATCGGAACATGATCAAGGGCTCCAAGCCGAGCCGGGATGTTTTCCTTAGCCAATTTTGGCCGTTTGTTTTTTATCATTGTCGTAACTCCTGCACTTATTCCAATCAACAAAAGACCCCCAACCACCATTTCAGCAATCATGTAAATTCCCCCTTTGAACGAAATGCTATAGGTTCAATTCCCATCTAACTTATTTACCATATCCCTCCTCTCAATAATTTTTATTTTCATTCACTTCGTGGTAAAAACCAGTTGAGAAATCCTTCATTTTCTAATTTCATAGTTTACATACCAACTTCCAGCTCTTTTTCAATATTTTATCAAGTTCTGAGATTTTTTTAATCCAGCCGCGCATTAATATACAGAATCTTCACGATACTTTAACGGTATCTCAAGAAGAAGAAAAACGTTTACATAATACAATTAAGGGGACTTACTATTTAAGGATGCGAAACATACTTCGCACCCCTTCTATGATTTGAGATTTCTTGATTTCCAAAATGTTTACCTTTTTAACATCTATCCTTAACAACTACTTCATTATTTCTTAATATGTTCAGTTTACAATGGCAATGTATGAGCCATTACTTATGAAGGAGGGAATTTGAATGTTTTTAAAAAAACTGGCTGAGAGAAAACTTATCACAATTGACTATGATAAAAATGGTATTTTACAAACTATTAAAGGACATGTCTATCGCCTAAATTTACGTAAACAAATTCTATCGATGAAAGATGAACAGCAAAATTCATTCTCCATCCGTTTATCCGGTATTAGAAAAGTTTATTAACCTTTTTAAACCATTTTCTAAGCACTATCCATTTTGAATATTTATTATGATCACTTGCTCGTTTCCCTGCGAATGACTGGCGCAACCTCCGTTGCTAATCGTTCAATGTTCTCGGCCACTTTTTTATATGGCATACCGCCTATGTCCATTTGGGCAATAAACCGCTGATGCCCGAAAAGCTCGTATTGACGGAGGATTTTTTCAATAATTTGCTGTGAGCTTCCGACAAATAAAGCCGTTTCGGGCGCTGACAGGTGTTCAAAATCAACTCTGGACATCTTTGTCTCCATTCCATGTTGGCGATTGAGGTATCCCCAATAATTTGAATAATAGGGGAAGAATTCATCTTTAGCCTTTTGTGTCGTTTTCGAAATAAAGGTATGGCCCGTTACTCCAACTTTCAAATCTTCGAGACTATGTCCAGCTTGACTTGCAGCCTGTCGGTAAATGTCCACTAATGGCTTAAACCGGAGTGGATCGCCTCCAAGTATCCCTAATGCTAAGCCCGTACCTAATCTCCCAGCACGTGCTGCACTTTCCGGAGTGCCTCCAACCCCAACCCATAATGGAATTTGACCTTGCACTGGCCGCGGTGCAATTTCAGCATCACTTAATCCTGAACGAAAATGGCCGTTCCAGGTAACTTTCTCAGCCGCATTCAACTTCAGAAAAAGCTCAATATTTTCTTCAAACAATTCATCATACTGACTCAATTCGTACCCAAACAAAGGAAATGATTCGACAAACGCCCCACGCCCTGCAATGATTTCAGCCCGACCATTTGATACAAGATCGAGTGTCGCAAAATCCTCGAATAAACGGACAGGGTCAACGGTATTTAAAACCGTCGTAGCACTTGTCAGTTTTATTTTCTTTGTGACTTGTGATAGGGCCGACAACACAACCGGCGGCGCTGAAACTGCATAATCCAGACGGTGATGTTCACCAACACCGAATACGTCTAACCCTGCCTCGTCTGCCATTTTTCCCGCTTCAATAATCTCCACAATCCGCTGTCTTGCACTAATGGTGTTCCCTGTTTGCGGATCTGCTCCTAAATCAGCTAGTGTATAAATCCCTATTTCCATACTGGATTGTTTCGTTTTCGACTCTTTCTTCATCTTTCTCTCTCCTAACATTTGCATTGCAACTGAATTGCTTACCACTATCATATGCTTCAAAAAAGCAATCATCTCGAGTTTATAATTATCAAATCGAGATAAAATTTTTGTAAAGATAGCAGAAGATTCATCTCAAATGAGATAAGGGAAATGTTATTCACATTACTGATGGTTTCCGGAGTACCTGTGAAAATGATTGGGGATAAAAGAATCGTGTCCTCCCTTTTTAAAGAAGGACTCTAAACGGTCTCATCATGACATAATCCTCATGCTCCAAGATATGACAGTGCCATACATACAATCCTGTGTAAGGTCCAAATTTCATAATTATCCGAGTAACCTGATTAGAATAGGCGATGACGGTATCCTTCCGTCCTCTTTCTTGTGGAGTCGGAGGCATTGCAGGGCCGGTGTAATCGAGAATTTTCTTCTGTTTATATTTTTCGACGTCAAAGGCTCTGCGATCAATAACTTGGAAATCGACTAGGTGAAGATGAATCGGGTGGGCATCATTTGTTAGGTTGAGGAGATACCATACTTCTGTCTGTCCTAATTTAGGGTTTTCGGTTATCGGTGCATCCCAATCTTGATCATTGAGCAGCATTAATTCCCGACCGTATGAATCAAATCTTCTTGTTAAAGTGAGAAACCTGAACTTTGAGGCTGTCTGCACTCTCCTTTTCGGAAAAGGCACCATGAAGGACGGAATCTCACTCGTATCAATGTCTGAAAGAGGCAGAACCACTCGAAATTCCATCACTTTTCCAACCGTATTAGAATCTACTGACTCGCCAGCTGGAAACGGAAATGGGGCATCATTTGTCATAACGATTCGTTTTCCTTCAAGTTTAGTGAAATCAATGATCACTTCTACCCGTTCTGCAGGCGCCAAAAGGACTTCTTTGATTCCAATCGGGTATTCGATTAATCCACTATCTGTTGCAATATGGTAAAGAAACTGCTCCGAATCCAGCTTAAGTCGGTAAAAACGGGTATTCGATCCATTTAACAGCCGGAAACGGTATTTACGTGGTTCCACGTTGAAATAGGGCCAAACTTTCCCATTCACCACGATGGTATCACCTAAAAATTCAGGTATGACAGAGGTATCTAATTCCTGCACTGGTTTTTTTGGCTGTTTCGGATAAGAGAGTGAACCATCTGAATGAAAGGATTTATCTTGGATAATCAGCGGAATATCAAATTGTCCACTTGGTAAATTTAATTCACGTTCCCGTTGATCTCTTATCAGATAAAATCCTGCTAAACCTGCGTACACATTAAGCCTGGTAATCCCGATGACGTGATCATGATACCAGAGGGTGCAGGCCGGCATAAAATTATCATAGCGATAAATTTCCTTTGAAAAATGAGGTCCTACTTGCTCAAACTCTTTCGTGAACCAAGCTTCCGGATAACCGTCACTTTCCGACTCCACACTTGCACCGTGCAGATGAATGACTGTTCTTACTTCTGGAACACCCAAGTGGGCACCGTGAACCGTATGGTCGACCGGCAGCAAATGCTTATCAGGCAAGTTGTTGATCCACTTTACAAAAACTTTTTCACCACTTTCAACCTCAAAGGTTGGACCTGGATACACACCTTCAAAGCCCCAGACTGTTGTCTCAGGCAGGTCACGATGGAGAGATTGCTTGAACTGCGTCATATTCACTTCATAATAAGTATGGAATCGATCTTTCTGACGAGGTTTTAAAACAGAAGGCACAGGAAGTTCATCAACAAATTTTGAAAGATTCATAGGTCCACTCCTAGTTATACAAATGGTTACCATCACTTTATGTTTAAAAAGCAACCAATATCACAATTCATGATTAACTAAAGCATTAAAGGAAAATGCCATTCTACTGCTATTATCAGGGGCGGCTGTTGGCTTTAATTGGATCTTTCTTTTTGAGGCATACCGATATACGATGATTTCCAATGCCACGATCAGCTATTACTTTGCGCCAATCTTTGTGATGAGATAGTAAATCTCTATTTGTGTTCGGCGCTTAAGCCCAGTCTTGCCTAAGATAGAGGTGATATAAATTGGCAACGGTTCCTTATGAAATAAACAATTGTTTAGATAAGGCTTTATTTGAATAGCCCTTTGCGAGGAGCGACATGATTTCTCGTTCCCGCTCGGTAAAGAGCGTCAGATCTATTTTCGTTTCTGTTTCGTTTTTTGCGATTAAATTCGCCTTTATTTTTTCAAAAATCAACATCTTGAATAATGCTGTTTCCTTTAAAGACACTCTTCATCGCATCACGAATTTGTTCCGGGTCAATGTTTTTTAATAAATATCCTTTAGCACCATTTTTTATGGCATCAAGAATGTATTCATCATCATCAAAGGTGGTTAATATAATTGGCTTAGTGCTCGTTTGCTCGGATATCAGCTTCGTTGCTTCCACCCCATTCATATGGGCATTCGAACATCAAGAAGAGCAATGTCGACCGCATGCGTTAGGCAATACTGCCATGCCTCTTTTCCATCATTCATTGTGTCAACACTTCAAATTCCCTGTATGTAGAAAGAATGATTTTCAAACCTTCCCGAATAAACGAGTTATCATCCGCGATTATCACTTTAATTTTCATAGGATGGGGAACTCCTCTCTCATTTCACTTCCCAAGAGTAACTTTATCTACCTGCCATAATTGCAATAAAAGAGGAACAAGGGCGCCTTCTTCGAATGTAGCCCTACTCTTTCGCTATAAACAATCGACAAAATCCTACAAACTTCGGGTGGTGCCAGGCACCAACCTATCAATCACGAAATTTCACACTGTAATGCCTCATTGATTTTGGAATCCCTTTCAACTCAAGGACCCCGCTATACACTAAATGTCTAATCCTGTACTCTAAATAAGCATCGCCAACCGACTCATCCATCTGATGGATCACTTCACCAATTACTCTTCCAGTTCTGATAAAATCTTTGTTTTCCTGTTCCTTATGTAGCTTTTCAATTGTTTTAAGGATGAGCGGGTCGAAAAAATGATCTGGCACTGCTGTTACCGCCCCATTTTCCCATAAACGAAGAACGTCTTTTGATTGCGCTAGTACTTCCCATTCCCTTTGGAAGTGACTTCTTTCCTCCAGCGATAAAGGACTGGCTGCCTTGTTTTGTTCAAACAGGAATGTTAATTGTTCTAGGTCAAGCTCACCGGTATGAACAATTGTCCTTATTTCTTCATTTGAAGCCAACCATTGCTGATAGAGTTCCGTCGTGTTCATGAGAAAAATCTGATTAGCCTTTTCTTTTAATAAGTGAAGAATGTACCTGACCCCCGTTTGTTCGCCACCATTATTGGCATACCATATGTAAATAGGAGCATTGGCGGGTAAGTCCTCTATCTCCAACAACGTATTGGTAAAATTATTTTCACGTTCATATTCATCATGCCCCGAATTAATATTCTCGTTTAACCATTCATTACGATGGGCTTGTCCTATTTTACTTACAAGCTTCCATACGGGCCCGATTGAAAAAAACCATCAAATCCAATGACTGTTTTGGGCCGCGCTAGTCCATATCGTAAAGCACCAGCGGCAGATGCTGAGGAAACGAGGTGAACCGGGGCAATTACTGACCTATCATTTTTTTGCTTAGACTTGCGCTGTTTTTGAATGAGTTGATTTATTTTTTTGGCCATAATGTTGGTATCATCTTGTCCAAGAATGTAACCTCGACCCTCAAGATGTTTCCATTCTTCATGATGAAAGGTCTCAAATTCATCCTCATGGTTGATCTCGAACTGTGTCCATTCTCCACGCCGTGATAATTCCGAAACAGTTAGATACTTTTCATCCTCAATTTTAAAAACAAACACCACATTGGGCTCCGCGAAAAAATAAATATACGGATAATTTTCTTTCGTTCTCAATACCAATCAACCCCAGCCATTCCCAAAATGTTCAATAGTATAAATTTACCAATCTTCTCTTCATTATAGCAGAAATTCAAATGACTATTTCTTGTGGGTTCTAAAAAACTGTGCTGTGTGAAAACTGGTGACAGTCACTGGGAGAACGGCAAAGTGATGGAATTCATCAGGTTGCTTTGCAGAGATTGAAAGGTATCTTGCCCAAAAAATGCATTTGCTTTACGCTCTATTTCGGTTAGAATTGCATCATTTTCTCGAAGTGTTTCCCGGATCCGTTCTACAATCAACAATGCGTTGGCCCCGTTGATTTGTTTGGCGACCCGTTCCAAGAGTACCTTCGTATCCACAGAAAACCTGCGAGCAAAGCTGTGACATCTGACAATATTATTCTGCAGAAACTCAGAATATTCATTAGAAAAAGCACGACGGATACAGCCCCTCATCCCTGCATACCCGTAAGAAACCTCTGATGCAGCACGGTAAAAAAGAATCATTCCATCAGCGCGGCTCGATTCAGGATGGAGCCTGAGCTCAGTAATCAATGAAACTAAACGTCTAACCACCAATACACCTTTTTCTGTCGCGTTCCACCAATCCAACAAACGCTGTTGTTCCGCCTCACTCATATTTATCGAAGGTTTTTGAGCCATTTCCAACTCTCCTTTACATAATCTGCTAAAGACGCGGAATGGACTGAATGTTTTGGACACGTTTCAGAATCACATTCCATTCCGGTCCAAGAAGGGCTTTGCCGTACCTGATAGCCTCGTTAATGTTTTCAGCAATTTGTTGATTTAAATACCGGCTTTGCTCGATTAAATAAAAGGTAGCTGATGTCGATTCTTTTGCTACTAGATCAAAATTCGGGCTCAATTGTTTTTCGCTGATTCGCAATGTATCAAGGTCAAAGACTAGCATTTCTTTTACAAGAGGAATCGCTTCGCCATTACGAAACCGCTCAATCGTCCCCCGAACCGCATCAAAACCGTAGCCGACATCTGCCACGGAAGCATGGTAGGGGTTCAACCCTGGTGCATTCCGTAGTGAAGGAATCACCCGAAAACCGGTCGTTATAGAGCAAGCGACCTCCTTTGCAGCCATCCCTTTCTCTAATGCTGCCTCAATGGCTGTAAGATAACCATTCCACTGATTGGAGTCCATTTTCAAGAAGATCACCCCTCCTTTTCATTTCCCTACTCCTTAAATATGCCTTCCTATTATATTCAGTAGGGATCTGTCCATATGATTGCATATTGTTTTGTATAGCAGGAATGCTGTTTGCAATTTTATTTGTAAAATTTTATTGACATTCATTCTCAATTATTTTAAAGTAACAAAGTCAAACTAAATACCAAAATTTATTTGTTTGTGGACTTTTTTAGAGATTTCTCTATTTTCGCCACACAGCTTTCTTATGATAGCTGTGTGGTTTTTTTGCGTTTAACGGGGCAGATATGCTGAAATACTTTGATTTATTGATTGAAAGGGGTAATAATATGAAAACTTGGCAATACGCATTAATTGTTTTTATCGGGGGATGCTGTTACGGAGCCTTATCGACTTTTGTAAAGCTTGCTTATTCCGCTGGTTTTACTGTAACAGAGGTGACAGGGAGCCAATACTTACTTGGGACATTGTTAATCTGGATGGTGGCTCTTTTTTCAAAAAAGAAGAAACTTACCCTTCCTAAAATAGGGAAATTACTTTTATCAGGGATTCCGATCGGTTTAACTGGTGTGTTTTACTATCAATCACTGCAAACACTTCATGCCTCACTCGCAATCATCTTTTTATTTCAATTTGTCTGGATTGGCTCGTTCTTTGAGTGGATTTTTTATAAAAAGAAACCGACAACTGGTAAGGTTGTTTCGATTGGAATTTTGGTGATTGGCTCGATTTTTGCAGCCGGCTTAATTGCAGAAAGCAGCGGGGAAATTACCTGGCAGGGAACCGTTTGGGGATTACTTTCCGCTTTAACTTATACTACTTTCATTTTTCTTAGCAGCTCCGTGGAAAAAGATATACCACCAGTGCAGAAAAGTGCTTTTCTTTCCACTGGCGGGTTAATTACTGTCTTATTACTGTTTCCGCCCACGGATTTATTCCATTTACCTGTTTTAATGGGCGTGGCACCGTATGGTTTGTTTCTTGGTTTATTTGGCGTAGCTTTGCCGCCGCTGTTATTTTCTATCGGAATGCCGCATATCGGGCCTGGGCTTGGCACCATTTTGACCGCCTCTGAACTTCCGGTTGCTGTGATCTTATCTTCGCTCGTTTTAGCCGAAAACGTGAGTATATCCCAATGGCTCGGGGTTGCGTTAATATTAGCTGGAATTGTGGCGGGAAATGTAAAGATGTCCAAAGCAAAAATGAAGTCGGTCTCATTGAAAAGTGAATCTGTATCTTAAGATTGGCGGGGACCGTCCGCTTTTTATAAGGCCCACATGAAGATGAAGGACAGATCTCTTTGGCTTCCTCACGGATTTGTCCTTCATCATTACCTTCCTCGAAACTTTTAGAATCATTTCTTCATACTTTGTTTCACTTTTCTGCTAATATTAACTTATTAACATCTTTATACTCACCAACTGTTGGTCAATAATATTCTTGACGCTCGAGTATGATGGACAGTTTTTTCATATAATGAAAAGGACTAGAATTGAATGCAGCGATCCCTGTTTCTTGGATAAAATTAGCCTAGGTCTTTCCAATAGTTAAGCCATTTACAAAGGTCCTGTCTTCTTGATTATAATTTGGATTTCCTAAATGATTTCCAATAAAATATTATTGTATTTTACAACCGATTTAAAGATGTTCATCAAACAATCATTAGGGGGAATAAAATGTTTTTATCCTATCCCATTTTAGCAGCGCTATTAGGTATGCTAATTGCCCAATTCGTAAAAATACCTATACACTATATAATTTCAAGAGAATTAAAATGGAATCTGATGTTTAGTACGGGTGGAATGCCCAGTTCACATACAGCAACCATTATTTCTTTAACAACAGCGATTGGATTAACTTCAGGAATTCAGTCAAATGAGTTCGCCATTTGTGTGGTGGTTTCCATGATTGTCATGCATGATGCGACCGGGGTTCGAAGACATGCAGGCTACCATGCAGAAGTTTTAAATACTTTGTTAGCTAATTTCAATCTTCTCATCGAAACATTAAAGGACCCCAATTTAAAGAAAACGGAGTCCAGAGAAAAGCTAAAAGAATTATTAGGTCACCAGCCAGCAGAAGTTTTTTTTGGCGCAATAACAGGAATCATAGTTGGCGGTCTAACATATCAGTTCTTTCCGTTTTAATAAGTATCATATAAGGCCTGCAATGTTTTATCGCGAATTTGAATTCTGTTCTTATAGTCTTTGGCTATGAGCTCGGTATAGACTAAATCAAAGAGTAATAAGAGTGGTAAGGATGGAGATATATTCTGTCCCATATGCATATTACTTTTATTCATAACCATTAGGGTTATATCAGCCATCCCTGCTAGCTCTGAATCTTTTTCACCAGTAAAAACGAGAACAGATGCACCTTGTTTCTTGGCAATATTAACTGCATTAATGACTTCTTTGGTCTTCCCTGAAACAGATATGCCAATCACGACACTATCTTCTGTGCTTAATGCTGCATCCATGACCGCTTGATGTGGATCTGTAACGGTCTCTACATTTAAGCCAATTCGAAAAAACTTCGATTTAAATTCCTGTGCAGCAATTCCTGAGTTGCCAATTCCATAAACATGAACTTTTCTAGCCTTAGTGAGAAGGGCTACTGCTTGCTGAATATCATAATAAGTGACTTTTTGGAAGGTCTTGTCGATAATATTGAGATGGTTTTGATATAATTTCGCAAAATAATCGATTTGCTTAATATCAGTGGTCGTGGTTGGTTTGTTTCTAAGGTCAACATACCGTTTCAATTCGTGCCTGAATTCATTAAACCCTGAAAAGGAAATTTTTTGGCAAAAACGTGTGATCGTGGCTGGAGAAATATGGAGCTTTCCAGCAATTTGACTAATTGACAATTGGCTAATTTCCTCTGGATGTTCAATGATATAATTTGCTATTTCCTCCTCTGTATTTGTTAACTTGTCCATACTGCACTCAATTCCGTGTATGAGATTTTCTCCAAGGTATTCCATATAATCTCCTTTATTAGGATATTTTCTAAACTCACTCATAGTTAGGATAACCATTTTCGACAATAACATTTTATAGGCATATAAAACAGCTTCATAACAAAAATGACTCAAACATCATGCTGAGTCATTTTGATTATAAAGCCTTTTAATTGATTCGTTATGTTCGTTACAAATGAATTACTTTTGCAATGCATCAACAAATCTTTTCGTGATTTGCTGTGGTCTTGTAATGGCTCCACCTACAACTACCGCATGTACATTACTTTCTACCAATGAACGGGCGATTTCTGGCGTAGAGACATTTCCTTCGGCAATCACCTTTGCATTCTTCACTTGTTTTATCATCTCTTTAATAACTTTATACTCGTTATGATCAATCTTCAATCCTCTTGTATCCTCCGTGTAACCATACAAAGTTGGTGCGATAATATCAAACCCAAGATTGTCAGCATAAATCGCTTCCTCAACAGAGGATACATCTGCCATCAAAAGTACATGCGGATATTTTTCTTTTATCTTTTTAAAAAATTGCTCTAATGTGCTGCCGTCAGGTCTAATACGAGCGGTTGCATCTGTCGCAATAATGTCTGCGCCTGTTTCCATTAAGGCATCGATTTCTTTCATGGTTGGAGTGATAAAAACAGGCTGTTCTCCGTATACTTGCTTGATAATCCCAATAACAGGAAGCTTAACTTGTTTTTTGATCTCCAAAATATCAGAAACAGAGTTTGCACGGATCCCAACTGCCCCTCCTTCCTTAGCGGCTACTGCCATACGTCCCATAATGAATGAGCTGTGTAATGGTTCACCCTCTAATGCCTGACAAGAAACGATTAATCCTTTATAGATTTGATCTAATACTGGTTGCATTCAATACACGTCCTTGTAGAAAAAGTTCATTTCTCAATGACCCAAGTACTCTTCAACTTCATTTTTTACAATTGTAACCTGTGGGCCGTAAATAATTTGTACACCATTTCCTTTTTTAACAATCCCTTTTGAACCTGTTTGTTTAATAATGTCCTCATTAAATAATGCTTCATCCTTGACTGTGACACGTAAACGAGTAGCACAGCAATCCACTATATCAATATTTTGTGATCCGCCTAAACCTTCAACAATGGTTTTAGCACGGTCAGTAACTGCTACTTGATTAACAGAAACACCTTTTTCATCATCCTCACGACCAAGAACTTTAAGATTCTTTTTCCTGATTAGAAATTTAAATGTAAAATAATATAAGAAGAACCATGGAATTCCGACAAACAATACATAAATCCAGTTTGTTTTAGCCTCACCTTGAAGAATACCAAATAGCGTGAAATCAATAAATCCTCCGGAGAAGGTTTGTCCAACTGTGATATTAAAGATATCAGCCATCATAAAAGCTAATCCATCAAATACAGCATGGACCACATAGAGAATTGGAGCGACAAATAAAAAGCTGAATTCAAGCGGTTCCGTTATTCCTGTTAAGAAAGAAGTTAAGGCAGCAGATAGAAGAATCCCTGCGACTAGTTTTTTATTTTTGGGCTTAGCACAATGATAAATAGCTAGTGCTGCTCCTGGCAGACCAAACATCATGGTAATAAACCTACCAGACATAAACCTGGAAACTCCCTCGTAATAATGTTTTGTACCCGGATCCGCCAATTGCGCAAAAAAGATGTTTTGGGTACCGCTTACAAGTTTCCCGCCAATCTCCATTGTGCCACCTAAAGCCGTTTGCCAGAATGGTAAATAGAAAATATGATGTAGGCCTAAGGGTCCAAGCATCCGTAAGACAAAGCCATAGATTAATGTACCGATTACACCTGTATTGTTAACCAATGTTCCTAATTGGTTAATGAAATGTTGGACAAAAGGCCAAACAACAAATAGAACGGCCCCTGCAAAGATTGCTGTAAAGGATACAACAATTGGAATAAATCTTGAGCCCCCGAAAAAGCCTAACACTTGTGGAAGCTGAATTTTATTATATTTATTGTGTAATAGGGCTGCGATAATCCCAATGATAATCCCGCCAAACACACCTGTTTCCAACGTTTGGATACCAACAGCCATTCCTTGACCTGCTCCAGCTAAATTATCCTTAGCAATTTTCCCAGTAATTGAGAGCAGGGCATTTATCGTACTATTCATAACAAAATATCCAATCATTGCTGCCAATCCAGCTGTTCCTTTATCTGAACGAGCTAAACCAACTGCGACACCGACAGCAAAAATAATCGGTAGGTTCCCAAAAACAATACTTCCTGCCGAACTCATAATCGTAAATATCGCTTGAAGCCATGTAATATCTAAAAATGGATACGCTAACACTGTATTTGGGTTTGATAGCGCACCACCTATACCTAGTAGTAAACCTGCAGCTGGTAAGACAGCTATTGGAAGCATAAACGACTTACCAAATTGCTGGGCTATTTCAAAAAACTTTTTCATCGCTTCTACCTCCTTTTTTCATATCTTAAATATATATTAAAAAAAGACACATTCAATATAGATGAATGCGCTTTTAAGGCTTTTCGTATCTGCAGACTATTTAGTGAAAAGATTTTCATAAAAAGATCGGATTATTATTTGTAATCCTCTTACTCGATATTATTGAATGGATATTATACCGCTTTCTCCTAGCGTTATTTTCCCTTTTTTTTTCAAGGTTATACTTTTTGCATTTGTAAATATTACTGGTGTGACAGACGAAGCGGCAGCTTTTTTAATATACTCAAGATCAAACCTCAATAGCTCTTTTCCTTTTGTAACTTTCTTTCCTTCTTCCACGAGAACAGTAAAACCTTCACCTTTTAAATTGACGGTTTCCAAGCCCACATGGATGAGAATTTCAAATCCTTTTTTTGATTTAATTCCAATCGCATGCTTAGTTGGGAAGACATTCATGATTTCGCCATCGACCGGCGAAACGACTAACCCATTTTCCGGAATAATTGCAAAGCCATCACCCATCATTTTCTCCGAGAATACTGGGTCTTCAACTTCTGTGATAGGAATGATCTCTCCTTCAATTGGCATAATAAATTCTTGCTCATTTATTTCCTTTGAATTATTTTTTTCTTTTCCTTTTAAAAAACCAAACATTTTAAATCTCTCCTTTTTGATAATTGTTACTTTGCTCTTAATAGGAAAAAATATTAGCACTTTATAGGTACAGTTGTCTATACCAAATATTCCTTGTGAAATTACTTAACAACTCTCTAACGTAACAAAAGTGCGCAGCGCTAGTAATTGTACGATTGAATTTCAATCCACATCCCAGGAAATTTAATTAATGATTAACATCTACGACATATTTTTTTAACAATATAGCGTTATGATACATATTAGAGGGGATAGCACGCGTGGCTATCATGGTATTTGGCGAAGGCGGAGCCAGTACTGGAAGAAGAGCACCCAACAAATGGATGCTTCCTTGAATGTCTATAAATCATTAAATATAATAAGCCGATTCCAGACTATTTGTTCCTTAACCTACTGCATGAAAACAGAGCATGGCCCCTATGATGATTGAATCAAGGGGCTTTGTAATGTTTGAAAATCAGATAATATCAAAATCCAGTGCATAGTGCTGAATTAATTCTTCCAATAATTGTTTTAATGGTGTAAATTTGTACCCTAGTACGTTCGCACGGCTAGTATCGACCGACCACGAACCGGGCAAATTGTAGGGCGATGGATCTCCACTTAATTGTAAATTGGCTTTTATTTCAGTAAGCCCTTCGATTAACGTCACTAATTCTCTTAAACTAATATCATCACTTGAGCCGGGGTTAATCGCTCCCTGAAAATCGGACTTGGCCACCCCTAATAAAAACTTAGCGGCTTCTTCCGAATCTATAAAGCTATATCTAAAGTCAGGATTCTCAATGAACATCGCTTTCCCATTTTCCACATGATCCACATGGAATTTTAAGCGATTGGTATAATCATCTTTCCCGACAATAATCGGAAAGCGGACGGCCACAACGGGAACCTTTGCCTTCTGAAACAGCATCGCTTCAGCAGCTCGCTTTGCTTCCTGGTAGCCAACATAACCGGTGTACTCGCCCCTGTTTTTTAACATTGGTTTATAGTCTAGGGCATTAAAGTTATCTTCCTTGTGATTTGTACCGAAATCATAGACAGCCTGACTGGAGGTAAACACATATTTCTGGATTTTCCCATCTAAAGCCTTCAGGGTGTCAAAGGCTTCTTGCGAAGAATAGCAGGTTTGATCAAAAACCACATCCCATTTCTTATCTTGAAAGGCCTGTTGTAAGGAATTAGCATCCTCACGACTTATTTTCAATCTTGACACCTGATCACCAAAGGAATCGGGAGTTTTCCCCCTTGTCGCGATGGTCACTTCCATCCCTTCATTTAATAGTAATTGGACTAACCTTTTGCCAACAAACTGTGTTCCACCAAGAATTAACGCAGATTTCATGAAACATTTCCTCCCAATATCTTTATTTTTGTAATTGGTCAGTATTCGATGACCCAGCCTTATAGATTTGCCGATTGAACCTGTAGATTCGCTCATTGAACCTTAAAATTCGCCCATTGAATCCGCCAATTCGCTCATTAGACCCTAGAATTCGCCCATTGGAGCCCTATATTCGCCCATTGAATGTTTGAGGTCGTTAATAGAAAATGATTAGGCTTCCAAATCTTTAACCTTCACCACTTTTTGAATCAAAGGATACAAAAAGTAGCCAATCCATACCCCGAGCAGATTTAAGATGAAATCATCAATATCTGCACTGCCACGCCTTGTAAGGTGCTGTGTCGTCTCGATTAGGAGAATGACAACAGCCGGTACGAACAATAACGGACCCCTCGATGAATTTTTATTAAGCAGTAAAGTCACCACACCAAATGGCACAAAAAGAAGGATATTCGCTGCTAAATTATAAAATGCGATAAGAAAATTCCCATTTCCTGAAAGGAAGCCAAGGATTGTTTTAAATGGGATGTAATTAATTTTACTATACTCTTGGTTTGCCGGGCGAAAAAATAGGAGAATCAATAAACCTGCACTATATATGCCCGAGACAATTTTTATCATAGCTTTGGAGATTTGTATGGTTTCTTTCTGCGCAAAATAAACGAAAAAAAACACAAAAATGGTGACACACATCCACACCACTACCAGAACAATAGGGTGAAGATAGGATAAAAGCCGTAACCAGACCGGCAAACAAATAACAAAAAGAATCTGAGATAAACCTAACGATAGCCAGAATGCACTGTTTTTCATTTTAATTACCATTCATTAATCCTCATTCCCTCAATTTCAAGCAGACCCAAGAATTTATATCCCTTATTTACTTTATTGGAATGATTGAACATGATCAAAAACATATGGCGCAAATTGATTCATTTATTAACAAAAATCAAAAAGCGCAGGGGATTAGTACCAGTTATGAAATAACAAAAATGGCTACGAATCAAGCCATTTTTGTTTTTTTGGTATTCTGTTATTCAGGTAGTATTTCCTCTGCACCAGAGGGTAAATTTCTTACATGTTTTAGATATTTGGTCATATTTTTATCGTCACCCATTGGATATGTAAACAATAAGTTATCAGCAACAACTTTTGCTAAACTTCGAAACAATTCACAAGTGGCAAATATGGAGGCCCAAAAATTTTCATAATCATTGCCAGAATAAGTTTTTTCATACATCTCCCAATAGGGTTCAGGAAGGTACTTTTTGAAATACTTTCCCATCTTTCCCGTTGAAACTTGGAAGTCGTGCTTGATGCCGATCCACCAAGAAACCATCTCATCCAATTTAGTTCTTATTACATTTTCAAACATTTGCTTTGCGTATGGTAATTCATCGCGCCAAATTCCTTTGGCAACGTTTTGAAAACACCACCAAAAATCATTACAACAACTATAAAACATAGGTTCTGTTGGTTTTTTTACTTGGTAATCAATTTCTGTGGGAGCGGGAATGAGTGGCAGAATGTTGTCTTTATCTAATAATGGAACCGTCAGTTTATCATTGCCATATTCAGCAATCATTGTCTCTTTGGTTTCGATATGAAGGTCTATTCGATTCCCATCTGTAAAAAGCATTAAATATCCATAAGACCTATCAAAATCCATATTCAAACCAACAAGTTTATCATTTTTATCAGGCTCCTGTATCATAAGTAAATCTCCAAAACTATGAATCCATGTCTCATCTTTTATGAAAGAGGCTGTTTCTGTCACGACATAAACAATATCATAGTCCTGAAAGATATCCTTTGGAGCATTAGGGTTGGTTCTTGAACCGTTCATATAAACCGCTCGAATTCTATCGTCTTTTTGAGCAATCCCCAATATCAAATCATACATTTCTTTTTCGCTTCTCATTGCTATTCTCCTCGATAGAGTTTCCGTTTAAATTGAGATGGTGCCTGGCACGCCCTAATTAGCTACATTATTTATGTGCATATCACCGTTTTTTTTAAAATCAAAAGTCATTAGTATCTCCAAATATAGTTCCATTAATTATTTCTTCTAACTTAAAGGCATCAAGCTTTAACATGTCTCCCCCATCCGATGCCTCACCGTCCCAAGTCAATACATATACTTCTGCATCAGATAAATACTCTTCCATATTTCTCACCAGTAAAGCGTTATATTCTCCAAACAATTTCATTTTACAAACTGCAATTGCAGCTTTTGTTTTAATTTCATCTGTGTCAAAATCATCTCTTTTTATTTCATTAATTAGCTTATTAGCCAAAATCATTTCATCTAAAGAATCTACTGTTTGTTCAATATCATCAACATTCCATTCAATAATTTTCATTTTACATTTCTCCTTGTTAAAATTCTCTTTTCTTATTACGTCCGAACCTATGTAATAAATATCCTGTTATAATTGTTAAAATCATTAAGACAAAACTGCTTAATATATGATTCAGTCCATAATCCTGTTCAAAACCATCTAATAGAAATGAGTAAATACCTGCCAATATTCCTGTAAGGATAAGTTTATCTATTCTCATAAAAGAATCCCCCCTAACTGTCCTACAAAATCTACATTATTTAGTTCCCCAAACTACTTAATTTCCATTAAATCTTCATTCCATTTTTTTAAGGCTTTTCCCTTTTATTTTTCTTAACTATCTTTCCTATAATGAATACGATGAGAACAACTAAGAATATAATCATACTCAAAATATCTTTTAATTTTTCACCGTCTGGTATGAAGACGGCATTAATAAACATAAATAAAACGGCAAAAAGATAAATGGTTTGAGCCTTATTAAAAGTAAATTCCATAATTCCCCTTTTAGTTGATAATAGGTAACCAAATCTATTTGTTTTCTATTATTTCTATGTTACAGGAGTGTTTCCCTTCTTCCACTAAATAGCCTTGTAATTGAATATGAAAAATCCGGCTGGAACCGCAGCCGGATTCCTTAAGTAATGCATATGTTACTTCTGAGAATCCTCCAATATTAATACAAAAAGAAAAACTCTATAAACAACTTAATAATAATTTTTTTCTTTATCCACAACAGTGCTGCACACTTGTTCTTCCATGGTATATTACACTGATTCCTCTTGGAATATTTTAATATCTGAACGATTGTTCCTGCTCGATAATAAATTCCACCTATATTTAATGTTTTGACTCCATTTAATTCGATAATCCAAACTTTAAATCCTTCTTCCACTTCTGTAATTTCCTGTATAATATACTTAGGACTATATTTTTCTTTTACAAAAGGTGTTGTTTTTTAAAGGGGATGTTCATTTGAAAGAAGAGAATATTAAAGGCGGCAAGAAAACCGCTTGGGGAATATTAGGTACAATTGGAGCAGTATTATTAGGTAAATTTAAATTCGTTTTAGTAGTTTTAAAATTCCTTAAACTTCATACACTTATAAGCATGATTATCTATCTCGGAACCTATGCTCTTATTTTTGGTTGGACGTTTGCCGTGGCCTTAGTCTACCTTTTGTTTGTTCATGAAATGGGACATATGTATGCCGCTAAAAGGATGAAACTGCCTGTTAGCCCAGCTATATTTATTCCTTTTATGGGTGCGGTAATTGGCCTTAAGGAAATGCCAAAAAGTGCAAAAGACGAGGGGTTTTTGGCATACATGGGTCCTTTATTTGGATTATTAGCCTTTTTGCCAGCCATTCCATTGTATTTATATACACATGAATCATTCTGGGCACTTCTGATTTATTTGGGCGGAATGATAAATTTATTTAATTTAATCCCGATTACCCCATTAGATGGGGGAAGAATTGCAGCAGGGATTAGTACTAAATTATGGGGATTAGGGATTGTATTATTATTAGCCTTTTCTGTCATGCATTTTAGTATCATAGGGTTTATCATTGTCATCCTCGGTTCAAAAGAATGGTACAAATTATATAAAAAACAAAAAAGTTTAACTAAAGATAAAATGGAAGTACAAGATCTTGAACACTTGGTACTAAGATTAAAGCAAGAATCACCTAATCTAGATTCTGTTCAAGAAATTGCTAGAAAAGCAAAATGGAACGTCTCAAATCAAGAAATTACTGAAATATTAAATAAACTGAATTCCGAAATTGAAAGAATGAAGAAGGACCTTTATCTCCAACAATTATCAGGTACTCAAACATGGAGCGAAGAAGATATCCATAACAATCAACAAGTTATCGAAGGTATTCTCAACAATTTAGAAGAAAAGGTATCAAATTTCAAAAAAGAAGTACAGACAACGGAAACCTATTATAAAACGAGCAAGAAGACAAAAATGCAGTTATTTTTTATTTATATCGGTCTAGTCATTGCCCTGGCATTTAGCTATTATTATGGCAATGAAATTCTCATGAACCATCCGGAAATACAAAAAATCATGAATAGATAAAAACATGTCATTGTTTTTCTAAGTGCTAATTTTTATTAAGGGAGGAGATCAGCCTTGCCAGATTGGTCGTATCACACCATATTCAAGCCGATTCTTCATAAGCTGCCACCCTCCTTTAGCCGGGAGTTTATTCATCGTGGGATGAGTATGTTATCTTCTTCGGCAATAGGGGAAGGATGGATAGAATTTCTTGGCCATATGGCACCCTCTAATAAACTCGAAAAACAATTATTCGGTGTTCCGTTTACCACTCCAGTTGGATTAAGCGGGAAAATTGATCCACAATTATCTGGACTGAAAGCTTTTCAAAACCTTGGTTTTGGCTTCATTGAGATTGGCCCAGTATCCATACAAGGTTCAGCAAGGAAGGAAAAACTCTCCATAGATCAAAAACAGGAAAAGGTAAGGGGATTTTCCGACTTATCTATAAAGCTATCTACAGTTAAGGCGCGACTACACTCTCTTAAAAAAAAGAAGGTGCCATTTTTTATCAGGGTGGAGGGAACTTTTCAGGAAATAACTGAGATTTGTGAAGAACTCCTTCCTTTTAGTGATGGATTTATTCTGGACAGCAATGCTTTTGCTTCAGCTGATCAATATATCCAATTTCAAGAAAAATTAAGTAAGCCCATTATTTTTGCTTTTTCAACAGAAAATACGGCGAATATTGATAAGCTGAAAAACTATAATCCAAGTGGGGTACTCCTTGATGGAGCGCACTCGCCTGATGGGATAATCGAAATGCTTGCTGCCTTAAGGCGAATATTCGGTGATGAATTGCCAATTATCACTTCAAGCGGGGTAAGAGAGCCAGTAGATGCTATTAAATTATTGGAAAACGGAGCTTCGCTTGTCATGTTAGGCTTTGATTATGTATTTGCTGGACCTGGTCTGCCAAAGCGGATTAATGAGGCATACAGCAACAGGCTCCCGAAGGAATCCGTGATGGCTAAAGGATGGCTGTGGTATTGGTTGTTTGGTTTGGCCATTACTGTTGCTGGATTCATCGCATTGTTTTTTAGTATGACCGCCATTATCCTTCCATATGATGAATCCTTTTTAGGGATAATGAGAACAGATATCTTAGCTTTCAACCCTGCCATTTTATACTTTATGGCACATGACCGGATGACTCTTTCAGGGACCATGATTTCAGGTGGAATCATCTACATGCAGCTTTCGAGGCACGGAATTAGGTATGGCCTTCATTGGGCAAGAAAAGCGGTCAATATCGCCGGTATGATTGGCTTCCTTGGAATCCTATTATTTATCGGGTATGGTTATTTCGAATGGCTTCATGGATTGTTTTGGCTTATTTTATTACCGTTATTTATTTTGGGATATACGAAATCCCAAAATGCGAAAGCGGCGCCATCAAGCACCAACCTCTTCAATCATAAAGATTGGAAGTTGAGCTTAATTGGTCAATTATCGTTTGTCCTTTTAGGGTTTGCTTTAACGATTGGCGGAATTGTAATCTCAATCGTTGGTGCATCAACTATATTTGTTCCAACCGATCTTACTTATTTATGTCTTACTACGGAAGCGCTAAGCGAATTTAATGAACGATTAATCCCTGTGATTGCACATGACCGGGCCGGGTTTGGCAGTGCTCTGCTAAGTGTAGGCTTACTGGTATTAATGCTTGCCTTATGGGGAATTCGTGAAGGAGAAAGCTGGGTCTGGTGGACCTTTACAATCGGTGCCATTCCAGCATTTTTATCCGGGATTATCACTCATTTTATTATTGGCTATACTGATTTTGTTCACTTACTACCTGCTTATATAGCAGTTGTTCTATACATAATTGGAGTAATTTGCACGGCGCCATTTTTATTAAAAAAGAAATAGAAAAAAATAAGCCGACATCACTGTAGGCTTATTTTTTTCTATTATTTGATATGTGCCTTTTCTTATGCGGGTACACTAAAAGAGAACGGCTTAGATGTGTTATGGGGTTTTCTTCTTCTTTAATTAAATCAAGAAGACTCTCAATACCCCTTTCATTATCAGTCAATTCCAAGGAAATTTTCGTTACATCTCTAAATTATGCCGTTGCTGTTGCTACGTATTTTTCTTCTAATTTCTTCTTTAATAATAAAGCTACTTCGAGCATTCCGTATTTTCCAGCTTTTGCTTCTGCATCAGAATTATAGTTCGTGTTTGTATTAATATCGTAAGTAAAAATTTCACCTTCAGCATTTTTGATGAACTCGATTCCAGCAACTTGAATTTTATTACCAGCTAGAACCTTTTTATATTTTTCTAAAATTTCGTCCTCAAAACCTTCAATGATTTGAAACTTAGGCTTCTCTTCTACTTTTTCTCCTACCGGGCAGAATAAATCGCCAATTTGGCATGCGTCCGCTGGGCAAAGTTCAAATCCTTCCGAGGTATCAACATTAACTGCATAAACAAAGTTTCCCCCTACGAACTCACAACGGGTTATGTAGCTTTCAGGAGATTGAATGTATTCTTGAATAAGGGTAATTCCATCGACCGGTTCTTCGAATGTAGGTCCTTCCACATAAGCTTTTAGAGCTTCTATACTATGGAATAATTGAACACCTAAGCCTTTGCCGGCACGGTTATGCTTCGTAATAAAGGACTGTCCTTCAAATGCTTCTGCTGCCTTTAAAATGTTTTGTTTTCCAACCGCTGCAATAGTTTTTGGAGTCTTTACACCATACTTGTTTAACTCCAAATATTGTAAAACCTTACTAACCTCTAGCTTTAGTGCGCTCGTTCCATTTATCACCGAACGTCCATGTGCTTCAAGCCAAGCCAATACTTGCCCTGAAAATTCAGCTGCAAAACGATGATTACGTGTATGAGAAGATGCACTCATTCGGCTATAGAAGATTCCTTCTGGGGGCTCTTTTGATAAATCTAGCGTTCCTTCGTCCAAATGCCATTCTTCATAAGGAACACCAAGTTCCGCTAACCTTTTTGTTAAATGGACTGTCCACTCACTATTTTCATGGATCACATATACCTTGCTCATCTTTATGTCACCTTTCTAGTTCTTTATTTAACTACGTTTTTGTTCAACTAATGGCATAACCTGCTTTGCAAAGCGTTCCATTTCCTCTAATTGAGGTGAAAATTGCAATAACAATAAATCTAAGCCAGCGTCTTCATATTGTAAAATTCGATCTGCAATTTGCTCAGGTGTTCCTACTAAATTCGGTCGTAGGCCGCGATTAGATAAGAGTAATCCTGTAATTTGATTTGTTGCTCTAAATGTGATTTAGTAGTGAAATCTTTAAAGCCAGCATATCCGCTAGTATCTTTCACAGTCGTGATTTTTTCAAGCTCAGCCAGAGCCTCTTCTTCTGTATCACGGCAAATAACATAAGCAGCCATGCCAAATGAACTAAATGGCGCATTTCCAGTTTGTTCACGGAGTGCCCTCATATCGGTTATTTTTCTATCAATCTCTTCAACTGTACCACCGTGCATAACATAAGCATCACATTTTTCCGCTATGGTTTGCTTACCTTTTTCACTTTCACCGCCTGCATAAAGAATCGGGTTAGGTCCTTGAACAGGTTTCGGTGCAAGCTTCGTATCCTTTAATTCGTAAAATTGGCCAGAATAATTGAAGGTTTCTTCTGTCCATAAACCTTTTAGTACATCAATAAACTCTTCGGTACGAGCGTAACGCTCATCATGTTCTGTAAAAATACCCCCATATTGACGTGCTTCTTCTGCCCACCAAGCAGAAACAACGTTAAGAGTAAAACGCCCATTACTGATTTGATCAATATTTGCTGCCATTTTGGCCGCTACAGCAGGATTATGAAAACCAGGGCGAATCGCAGTCATAATTTCAATTTTTTCCGTCACTGCTGCAAGTGCTGCTGCTGTAGACCAAGCTTCAAGAGAGTCATACTCTGGTCCTTTAATATCATTTAAATATAATTCAGCTATTAAGGTAGTCGAGTATCCCCATTTTTCAGCGGATTGTATTACTTTCTTTGCATAATCAAAGGTAGGCGGCATATTTTCATTCTCCACATTACGTAACCAGCCTCCAAAAATCGGTAACCAAAAGCCATATTTCATTTGTATTCTCTCCTCTACAATTCTAATTATATAGTTTTCCTATTATTTAAGTCGGATTTATGTATAAATTAAAAACTCTCTTCCTAAGAAGAGAGTTTTATTACCCTCTTCTCATCTTTCAAGCGATGTGCTTGATGGAATTGGCACAGTATTCATAAGAACCTGCTGCCGAGGCTTCAAAGGGCCAGTCCCTCCACCTCTCTGGATAAGAAGAAAAATTTACATTCAATTTTTTAATTAACTAAAGTGATAATAGTCTAAATTTATTAAATTGTCAATCAAATATTTCTAAACTCTAAATAACAACTTATAAACACGGTAAAGGAAATTTTATCATCCAATCAGTTTCAGTATGAAGTTAACTCTTCCTTTTTAGTTTCATTTGATTGACTTGTTTGTATATCTCTTGTAAAATTTTGTTAAGTGTTTACATTAGATAATGCACTTACTTAAAAGTAAGGGGAGGATTTATCAATGATTCATCAGCGTGAATGTCCAGTTGAGGCACTCATTCATGTTTTAGGTGGCAAATGGAAGCCAATGATTTTATGGCATTTGATTGAATCCAATAAGCGATTCAACGATCTGGAAAAGCTTATACCTGATGTTTCACAAAAAATGCTTTCACAACATCTCCGAGATTTGGAACGAGAAGGCATAGTCAATAGAACGATCTACCCTACCATCCCTCCAAAAGTAGAATATTCCCTTAGTGAATACGGCAAAACATTGATCCCTGTAGCAGAAGTCATGTGCGCTTGGGGAGAAAATCATAATAAGCGGAAATATAAAGAATCAGCGTCTTAAAGCTGGTTCAAGGAACTTGTACACTAATTCAATCAACTCAAAACAAAAGCTGCCACGGGATACCGGGCAGCTTTTGTTTACCTACAGTCGGCACTCCTGTTATGAATTAATTTTCGGGCTTGAGTTAATAAAACTCCTGATAGTGTAGGATTGTCGCCAATCTGTCTTTTGATATTTCCTGTCCCCCCGAACTCCGCGTGAACAATTAAGTCTTCCCATTCTGTCATGCTTACTTTTAAGTAAGTACCGTACTTTAAAGTGGGTTCTTAACATAATATTAAAACGATGCTAAGCTTGAGTTAACCAAATATTAGGAGCCATTTAAGAGGAGGAAAGAACAATGAAAATTATTGTTTTTGGAGCGACGGGGAATACAGGAAAAAGAGTGTTGGCGCGAGGGATAAAAATGGGGCATGAAATGACAGCATTTGTGCGAAATTCTGAGAAGCTTTATGATCAACTAGGTGAGCGTTCCGCACAGCATGTGAAGGTGATCATGGCCGATATTATGGACCCGGTCAGCGTCGGTGAGGCGCTCGCGCATCAAGACGCCGCTATTATTGCAGCCGGCCATGCGGGCCAGGGTGAAGAGTTTGTTCGTATCGTCGATAACATTATAACCCAATGTGAATTCCAACCTAGTTTCTCTGGGCGTGTATGGATAATGGGAGGAGCCGGACTGCTGGGTATTCCATATACCGATCTTATCGGCAACAATTTACCCGGCTTCCCGCCTGAGTATAAAAATCACAACCGGAATTTCGAACGGCTACAGCAGACTCAACTCGATTGGTCCATTATGTGTCCGGGAACAATGATTGTTTCGATAGAGCATCCAGATCCGGTTCATCTCCATGTAACAACGGAAACCTTACCCGTTCCGATTCCGGAGATGATCAAGGAATATTCCGAGGCAGATATAGCCCGTCACTTGTTCAGCCGACTTCAAGAGCTGGATGTTGCTTATGACGATGTCGCGAAATGTATGCTGGACCATATAGAGCTCGGAGGATCGTTTAAAAGAAAAAGGGTCGGTCTTGCCTATCAAAGCGATATTCTGGTGCACAGAGGTGAAGGGAGATAATCGGTTTGTTTGGATTACTGCTCGTTTTGCATATATTGGCTTCGATCGCCATAATTGGTCCAGCTTTCGTGATGCCCATCATTCGAAGATCCGCTAGAACCGTCGGTCAGCTGCGCTTTGCTTTTGGTATAACGACCAAGCTTGCCATAATACCTAAAATTGGCGGAGCCGTACTTATTATAACCGGGGTTTGGCTTATGATCATAACCAAGATGGGGTTATCTCAAATGTGGCTGAATGTTTCCTTCCTTTTATCGCTGCTCATGGTCGTCATGATCGACGGATTGATCGAGCCGCGTATGAAAAAGGTCATAAAGATTGTATCTGAAAGTCAAGACCAGGGTAATGAAATACCCGCCGAGTTCGGACTGTTGATGAAAAAGATCGTACCAATCGAGACGGCGGCACAGCTGCTGATGATTACCATATTGGTGCTTATGGTCGTTAAGCCCTTTTAAAAAAGCCGACGGGAGCGACTTGACCACATTTTAACCACTAACGCATCAGAATCCGGGGATCTATGATAATGAAGGGAGCCATTTTTTCAAATTTATCCCTTCTCATTTTGGTGTACATTTTCCTATACAAATTTTAGAGTAATTTCTGCACAAATCGCTTTTATCAATAAAAAATGAGTGTCAAATTCATATACAATTTGGCTCTCATTTTAATTTACATTTTTAATATTTGTGATAGATAACGGAACCAGTTATTAGATGTGGTCCCGCCATTTTTAATCAATTTTCAGACCCTTCCCTCCTGAATTTGCTTGCGAAACTGGACGGCTGACAGTAATTTATAGCCTTTTAGCTTAGGAATCATGGCATCGAGCATCGCGACCGCCTCTTCCCTTTTTCCGTCATAAATGGCTTGGTCAACATCCAGTGTTTTTAAAAGGTAGATATCTTTTATCTTCTCCTTATGTTGCTTGAGTGCTTCGGTGTCACTTTCACTCATTGCAATATACGCAAAGGAATACCACTTTGCATTATTTTCTCCTATCTGCCCTAACAGTTCTTTTGCTTTCCCAAATTGTTTTTGCTCTATGAGCAGCATCATTTCAATGATCCTTTTTAATTTTCCGGAGCGAATTTTCCCCATTGCTTTTTCCGCTTCTGACAAATCATAATTAAGAAAGTGATAAAGGAATTGAAAATAAGGTCTTTTTGATTTCTTTAAAAAAGTCATCATCTTTTCGGTATCCCGTCCGAATAAAAGAGGGTTTCGAATCAGGAAAAAGACAAACATGACAGCCACGACGATGCTGTACATGATCCATATTGGAACTGCTACCAAAAATCGAACCAACAACATTCGATTTTTTTCAGGGTATTATTAAAGGTCTAAATATTGCTTACAGATAGCTCAGTATTGTTGCTGCAATACTAGAAATTACTCCTAAGATAATCCAAAAGATCACCCAATACAAACGCTTAACCCACTTTTTCGCCAATTTATCTGTAATAACCTGACCTTCATCATGTTTTTGAACTTCTTTTTTAAAACGATACAACTGTACAGGTCCTGCCACTAAACAAATAATAGATAAAATTAATCCAAAAATTTTAATCCAAACCATAAAATATTCACCTATTTCCAATGCCTCGCCTTTTATGTACTAAAAATTCCTTGCATCGCCCTAATTTTTAAATAAAGAAAAGACAAGGTAAATAGCCGCCCCCCACATAACGATGGCTGATAGTTTATTCAATACCAGCATGAATCTTCCGGATTGATCCAATTTTCCACTCATTCGTCCCGCTAGGGCAAGCCCAAAAAACCAAAGCCAGGAAACCAAAATACAGGTAACGGCAAATATGACTTTTTCTTCCCCTTGGTATTTCAACGAACTTGTTCCAATGACACCAACCGTATCCATAATCGCATGAGGGTTCAGTAAGGAAACAGACGCGGCAAAAAAGATTTGCTTTTTTAAAGGAAATTTCTTCGCTGCTTCTTCTTTGTCCATACTTGGTTTACTATTCCAAGAGGTCCAGCCCATATAAATTAAAAAGACGCCCCCTCCCACAATCAAAATCATCTTAATCCAAAATGATCCGAGAATGATGAAGGAAACCCCTAAAACAGCCACCAAGATTAAAAGCGTATCACACAAAGCAGCCGTAATTACAACAGGTAATGCTTTAATGAAACGTGGCTGTAACGCACCTTGATTAAAAACAAAAACATTTTGAACTCCAAGTGGCAGAATGAGTCCAAATGCAAGAATAAATCCATGAATAAATGAGGCTAACATTGACAAATCTCCTTATTTGGCATTATATGTAGCTAATCTCATTGTAGTTTGAATTGTTCGAAATGTCTCCACCTAAAAGGATGATTTTATCTATTTTACCCAAAAAGAACCCAGGACGTTTTTAGTAACGGGTTTACTTGTGAGGTGCAAAACATAAAATCACATATATAAATATCAGAGCAATTCACCTGTTTTTCACGTTGTAATTCACGCTAAAATTCACAAGCCAGTAATATCCCAAATGAGCTCACATTGTGTTTCAAAAGAGTGAATATCATCTGACAAACAAAAAAGACCGCTAATGCGGTTTTTTTTGTTTACAAAAAAAAATTGCTCAATCGTTAATGATTGAACAATTTGTTGAAATTTTATTGTTATGAAAATAAAGCCACCATATACATTGCTAACGCAACGATAATAAAAGCAGCTATATGCAATAATATTTTGTATCGCAATTTAGTTTTTATTAAATCATAAAACTTATAAATAAAATAAATTGTTACCGCACCAATTGATATATAAATTAATAATGAAATTAACTTATTACTCAAGAAAGGTAATTTAATGGCTCTATATAGAATTTCATTTGCAAAAAGGACGAGAATTAATAATGCTTGTATAATAACAAAATAAAAATGTTTCATTTCCTCCCGACTCTCCGTTTTAAAATAGTAAAAAATTTCTCCATAAGTTAATTTATTGAAAATATTTTAACATAAACAAGCTAATTCACATTACAGACCACTCAAAAAATGAGCTTGGGAAATCCCCAAGCTCATTTTCATCTTTAATTGTATTCTTCAACTAAAGCACGCAGTATAGTTGAATAACTAATGCTTTTATGATGATGGGTATCAGCAGGAAAACAGTAAGTTATTCATTTTTATTTAGGAAGATTTAATTGCCACGAAACTCCGAAGCGGTCATTTACCCAACCGAATTTTTTACTGAAACCATAATCGCCTAAAGGCATCAGTGCTTGTCCACCTTCAATTAGTTTTTGATAAAGATTGTCAAGTTCCTCTTCAGTATGACAGGTAAGATAGATTGAGAACGACGGTGTAAAGGAAAACTGATGCTTCACATTACTGTCAATGCACATAAATTCTTGTCCTTTTAAGGTAAAAGTTGCGAGCATCACAGTTCCTTCATCCCCACTTTCATTCGCACCATATCGAACAATACTTGTAATTGCTGAGTCCTCAATGAGGGATGTGTAATAATTCATCGCATTCTCTGCCTTACCGTCTTGAAACATTAAGAATGGTGTTACCTTTTCCATTATAAATCAACTCCTTTCCATTAAACTGACCTTTAGTTTATATTATGGGTTTTATGGTGTGATTTATCAATAAACATACTAATAATCGTTGGTATAAAAGTAAAAAAACACACGGGATTTCATATAAGAAACCTCGTGTGTTTTGCTTTGTTATTTGATTGTTTGCACCCTGAAGTAAATCCGTTACGTTTTTAGTCCCATGGTTCCCATTCAATCTACCTATAAAATGGTATTACTTTCGTCCCACGAATCCCCAGTATATAACTAAACTGAAAGCAGAGATTACTGTTAAAGTTAATAGGATATTGCTATATAAGGATGCATTTGCAAGATGGATATATCCTAAAAAGCTGTTTTTCATAGATGGTGAATCCATCATCGCTGCTGTATAGGCAATTCCAATCGAAGCGGCTACATTTAGAACAAGGTTATAGAATCCAACCGCTGTTCCGGAATTTTCCCTTGCAATTGTACTTACACATGAATCAATCATCGGTGCATACATGAGTGCAAAGGAAGAGGAGAATAAAATCATCGAAATGACGAACACAACTACCGAGCTTTGGATAAACAATCCGCCCAATAATACACTTACAGTAATGCCAGCCATGGCTGTAATAATTGATTGCTTACTTCCAAGAAATTGTGCAATTTTCCCGGAAAGAGCTCCAATAGTTGCCGATAAAACATAGGCTGGGATCAATAATAGCGAAATCGTATCAAGCTTCATGCCATAAATATTTTCAAGCAGGAACGGAAACAAGAAAATATACGCTAATTGAACCGAGTAAATCACAAACGCTACAGCAAGCAGTGAAACAAAACGTTTATTTTTAAAAAAGGAAATATCAATAAATGACTTTGAACTCTTGCTTATATACGCCAAGAATAACAAAATTGCCGCGATAAACACGAGTAAATAAATCCAATTAAAACCTGAAATATATAAAATAAGAAAAGCGGCGATGACCCCAACCAGGAACAAGCCAATGACATCAACATAGCTGCCCTTCCCTTTTCCCTTTGGAAGATATTTCAAGATAAAAGGAAGTAGAACGATTGTGATAAGAGCGACTAAAAATAGGCTTGTCCAATGTAAATACGTTGATACATAGCCACCTGTCAACGAGCCAATAACCAACGATAGGGCATAGCTGCTCGTACTGAATCCCAAAAATTTCTTTTGTTCCTTTTCCGGTAAATGCTTCGTTACAAAAATAACATATAACGTTTCAGCTGATGCCAGCCCGGCTGTTTGAATAACACGTGATACCACAACAAGCACAAATGAATGTTGAAACAAATATCCCATTAATGAACCGACACAAATTAAGATAATTCCAACGCTCAAAAGCCTTCTAATGCTAATGGAGTCAGCCAACGCAGCATAGACGACCGCTCCAATCCCAATGACAAGACCTGCCAAAGTAGATTGCCAGCTGACTGTTGTCGCAGAAATACCAAAGTCTTTGGCCATATCTACAGAAATAATTTTAAAAGAATTGTCGATTACCAAGCATAAAACAAACAATAATAATAAAATAGGGACAGCCTTTTTTATCGTAACAGCCTCTGTTTCGGCTTTATTCATGCTAAATGTAGTCATCTGCTACACTTCCTCTCCACGTTGCCTCTTAGGTGCTCTAATTCCCCGAAAAAATCTGTACTTCTTAAGCAAGCTCCAAGGCAATTTCCATCATATTCGTGAACGCCGTTTGTCTTTCTTCCGTTGTTGTTTGCTCATGTCTAAAAATATGGTCACTTACGGTTAAAATGGTTAATGCATTCACGCCAGCATGGGCAGCATTCATATATAGTCCCGCCGTTTCCATTTCCGCACATAAAATGCCCATCTTACTCCATCTATCCAATGCTGTTTGATCTGCATTATAAAAGAAGTCGCTTGAAAGGACATTTCCTACGTGAACAGGAAGGCCTTTTTCGTCAGCCACTTTCTTCGCTTTCTCTAAAAGTGCAAACGAAGCAATATTTGAATACTGTCCTGGAAGATTGTATTGTTGTACATAATTGGAATCCGTTGATGCTCCCATGGCAAAGACGATATCATACAAGTTCAATTGATCTTGAATCGCTCCACATGACCCAATGCGAATTAAATTTTTCACGCCAAATATATGAATGAGCTCCCATGAATACAAACTCATACTTGGTGTCCCCATGCCCGTTCCCATTACAGAAATTCTTTTACCTTTGAATGTACCCGTGTAACCATACATATTGCGGACATCATTGAACTGAACCACATCTTCCAAATAGGTTTCTGCGATAAATTTGGCCCGCAATGGATCTCCTGGTAATAGAATTGTTTCGGCAATCTCTACTCCATTAGGTTTAATATGAGGTGTTTCTCTTAATTCCGATGTACTCATGATCAATCTCTCCTTTTGATTAAATAGACTTTAGGCTTGTTTCCGCTTTCAAATATTACAATAATAACCCGAATACCCAAACAACGTTGTATAGTTGTATAAATAGTTGTATATAATTTATACAACCAAAGAATAGCACACAATTATTCCGTTAGCAACAATAATTTTTTTTAGGTTTTGCTTTTTTTCACAAAAAAAAACAGTGTATTTTCATAAAGAAATTACACTGTTAGGCTCTAGGAAAACAATTTATTTAGCTGCATTAATTCTAATCTGACTGAACTCTTTTGGGATATAGTATTTGTTGTATACAATGGGATATTGATCGCTAATATAGACGCTTTCCAGGATTAGATCGCATTCCTCACCCTTAAAAAGTTGATATTTCTGCAAAGTTTTATTTACAGCAACCGAACGTTTGATTTCAATGGTTGAAGAATTGGCAAGCTCATATACTTTCTCTTCAAGCATGTCTAATAATTGCTTGTCATTCTGCAGTTCTAGATTTAATTCGGTCACGGTTTCGACTGCCATCATTGTCAACGCATAGGCCACCACGTTATTGCCACTTTTATACCATCGTTCGAAAGCAACAACAGCCGCCATTTTTTTCTTTAATACTTCCTCAGCATAATCACTGACCAAATCAATCCTGAAATTCAGCTCCACTTCATCAATCGTTTCCGAATGACATTTGTAAAGCGGGTTTCCCACTTTCTCGAGTCCGGCCGTATGGCGATTTTTATGAAACTTTGTAATAAAATTGCCTTTCCCATGAACATTTTTGACTAAGCCATCATCTTGCAACAGAGCCAAAGCCTGTCTCAATGTCATTCGGCTTACCCCCAACATTTTTGCCAATTCAGGTTCCGTTGGCAGTTTGCTATCAGGTGGAAACGTCCCTTCCATAATCAGCTTATATAGCTTATCGTATACGATAATATATAGTGGTTTTTTTGATTTACTCAAATCTTCTTGATTAAAATTCATACTGCCTCACACCTAATTTTTGTTTTTAAAAATGGATTTATAACTGAGTCGTTATCACCAACATTGATGATATAATAACACCATTATACCGTAAACTTTCGAATGGAAAAGGCAGGTATGTAAAAATGTGAAACTATGAGGCTAGGATTTACGTCTTAGATAGTGAAAAGATTATAGATACGAAAGGAATTTTAAACGTTGAAACTAAAACGGATAGGAAGTTCATTTTATATATTTTCTCTCGTGCTGATTGCTATCCTATTCTTTATTTTGTATATTAATGGATCCAATCCTTTTACGGAATCGAAAATAAATCGTTCTGATTCATTACCGACTGAGCTCCATCCAATTGTGAAAGAACGGAGCAATCAATTAATTCAACAAGCAGCGGATAAAGGAATTGTAATCGTGATTACTGATGGTTTCCGAAGTGCGGAAAATCAGAATCAACTTTATGAAAAAGGGCGGTCGGCAGAAGGGAATATTGTAACCTATGCAAAAGGGGGAGAGTCCTATCACAATTTTGGGCTTGCCATTGATTTTGCGTTAAAGACCCCTTCAGGAAATGTGATTTGGGATATGCAATATGATGGAAATAAAAATGGAAAAGCAGATTGGACCGAGGTTGTTAAATTAGCAAAAACTTTAGGGTTTGACTGGGGTGGCGATTGGGCTAAATTTAAAGATTATCCCCATCTACAAATGGATTTTGGATTGACAATTGCCAAATTACAGAATGGGGAGAGACCTACTGAAGCATCCTTGACAGCCGATACAAAGTAGCTCGGAAAGTCCCACACAAAAAACTGTCCTTATGAACATCTCATTAGGACAGTTTTTGCTTTTCAATTAATTACAGGTTTAATTAAAAGCCTGCGGTCATTGTGTCCGGGTGTGAGCCAGCGCGGCTATCCTGATTTAAGCCATCGATTTTTCCCATGTCCTCTGTGGATAATTCAAAATTAAAGACATCTGCGTTTTCAATAATGCGGTGTTCTTTGATTGACTTCGGGATCGTAACAACTCCATTTTGAAGATCCCAGCGTAGGATAACTTGGGCAACCGATTTATTATATTTATGAGCGATATCTACAAGAATAGGCTTGTTAAGCAGCTAACCTTGTTTTAATGGCGACCACGCTTCCAGTTGAATTCCTTCTTTTTTACAAAAGGCCTGAAGCTCCTTTTGTTGATTTGAAGCTCCCTGCTAGATCATCAATATCTCTCGAATATCCTCTTCAGTTAGAGTGGAGACGCCTTTCGCTTCAGATTCAATGATTTCTTCAATAAGATGTCTTTTTTTATCTTGCAGTTCATTCATCTTTTCTTCAATCGTTCCGCGGGCAACAAGCTTGATGACCTGGACAACGTTTTTCTGTCCCATCCGATGAGCTCGGTCGGCTGCTTGTTCCTCAACGGCGGGATTCCACCACGTATCATATAATATAACGGTATCCGCCCCCATTAGGTTCAGGCCAGTCCCTCCCGCTTTCAAAGAAATCAGGAATAAATCCCGTTCGCCCTGATTAAATCGCTGACAGATTTCCAAGCGTTCTTCAGAGGGTGTTTGTCCATCAAGGTAAAAGAACGGCAGCCCCTTCTCAGTTAAGGCTCTACCTATGAGACCAAGCATTTTCGTAAACTGCGAAAAAATTAACACCCTTCTTCCAGAAAGCCTTGATTCTTCGATAATTTGCAGAAGCTGTTCAAATTTCGCTGAGCTTCCTTTATACCCATCCACGAACAAGCCTGGATGACAACAAATCTGCCGCAGGCGCGTCAAACCGGCCAAAATTTTAATCCTATTTTTTCGAATCGTATCCTTGTCGAGATGCTTCAATGTGTCATGCCTTAGTTTTGCCAAATAGGCCATATACAGCTTCTTTTGTTCAGGCAGTAACTCCACCGATTCCCTCGACTCTATTTTTTCAGGAAGCTCTGACAGCACATCCTCCTTCAACCGGCGCAGTAAAAAGGGGCGGATTCTTCGGGCAATGTTTTTCCTTGTCAGCTTGCTATATTCCTTTAACCCAAGGAACAATTCCGGAAAGACGACGTGAAAAATCGACCACAGCTCCTCTGTCGAATTCTCGACCGGTGTACCAGTCAGCGCAAAGCGATGGGCTGCCTGCAGCTTCTTTACCGCACGGGCTGTTTGGGTCAATGGATTTTTAAATGCCTGGGCCTCATCAAAAAACACGGTATGAAAGGATTGTTTCGCAAACCAGGTAATCTCCCGGCGTAATAACGGGTAGGAGATGATCATCACATCAGTACCTAGTCCTTCGTTAAGCAGCATGGTCCGCTCTGCTTTTGTTCCATCGATGACAACCGCTTGCAGGTTAGGAGCAAACTTCCTAAGTTCACTTAGCCAGTTATACGTCACGGATGATGGGCAAACAACGAGTGCCGGTTGGTTATTTTTACGGATATCGGGAAGGACTGACACAATAAACGCGATGCTTTGAATTGTCTTCCCAAGTCCCATATCATCGGCTAAAATTCCGCCGAAGCCATAGAAGGCAAGGGTCTTCATCCACTTAAACCCAATCTTTTGATAATCTTTAAGGATTGGATCTAAACTCATTGGCACCTCAAACTCCAAACGGCCTGGGTTGCGAAGGTGATCCATGAGCTGACGGAACGATTCCTCTAACTTGTAGGCATCGCCCACATCCACAGAATCCAGGAGCTGAAGACTCTGCTCAATCGGTAAATCCAATCCATTGGCGATATCTTTATTCTTGACAAGAGGTGAATAAAGAAAACGCTGAATTTCTTCCATTTCCTTCGTCTGGAGCGAGAGCAGCGATCCATTAGGCATCCGATAATATTTCCGCTTTTCCTCTAAAGCGGATAAAATGTCACGTATTTGTCTTTCGGGGATACCGTCCATTTCAAATTTGAATTCCAGCCAATTAGTCCGCTCCTTTTTGACCTTCACCCTTATCTGCGGACGGGCAGGTCCTCTGAAAATCCGATTTCTTACGGCCGTGGTTGCATAAATTTGCACAAGCTTTTGAAGCTTAGGAACGACATAAGCTAAAAAGTCATACTCCATCTCTTCATTATGCAAAAAATAACCGCCATCCGTCTTGGCAAACGAGCTATCCTCCATTAGTTGGAGGATGCTTTCTTCCTTGTCCACATCCCTTACAAACAACGGACCTGCTGGGAGTTCTCTTTTTTCCAATGGATTGATAATCCTATTTTCATAGTGAAATTCGAGACCAGCTAAGAGACGATTTTTCACACGGTCCAAGTAGAGCTTGGCTACCAAAGGTGTCTTCATAAATTGCTTGGTTAATGCTTCAGAAATCGAAACATGTCCTAGTCTTTTTAACCCTTGAGCCACTTTCTCAAGAAAGAAATGAATCTGGTCTTGCGGAATCGGAATTTGATTGGTTCCTGATGCAGCCAACATCCGCTTCAGGTCCGAAAGTCTTTGACAGTCCTGACTTTCCAGCTGTTTCAATTTCCCATCATAGAGAACAGACTGATAGGATTCAAGGACAACCATCCGGCTAAATCCCTTCACCTTCAGTTGATAGCCCTGTTCACTCGTTTCAAGAAAGTCAAACTCTAATGGCAGCGGTTCATCTGTTACATGCAGACCAGCAAAGGTTTGCCCAGCAATCTCCAGCTTCACCAGTGGGGCAATGAGTAATGAAGGAAGGAGCCGTTCCCAAGCGGATGATGGAATAAGCAACAGCTGATTTTGTTCGGTGTCAGGCACCGGATCCGCATAGACCTTTTCATCACGAATCACTTGGATGAGCTGTTGAATAACCGCATCTGTTTCTCTTTGAAAGCAATGCAGACGAGGGTCGTACGTGAATGAATTGGATAGTATGCTTGGAATTCCATCTTTCACTTTCCCGAGAAAAGCGCGGATTTTTTCCACTTGGCTTGACCCGAGTTTCATTTCTATACCGAAGATATTCTGTCCATTGCCGATTTTGACAGGTTTACAAGTAAACTCAACATCAAGCACCTCTCTTTTTTCAAAGTGAAGCTGATGACCGCTCAATCGGGCAGGTTGATTAGTGAAAAGATTTAATAAACCTTCTGTCAGTTCCTGATTGGATGTATTTGTTAATGTCGGGATGGTCCCTTGACATTGATGCTCGTAAATCGCCAATAAAACGGCCGCAATATGCTGACAATCCTTATCAAAAGAAGCGAGCTTAGGACAGCTGCATTTTGTTCGAATTTTTTCATTAGCATCCATTTCAATCGTAACATGGAACATTTCCTCACCTGTTACCGTTGCTTGACAATGGTCAGGACGGTATTGTTCAAAGGTTACTTTATTCGTCCGACAAAAATAATCTCCTCGTTTGAAGGAGACAGCGCCGCACATTTCTTTGATGAGTTTATGATTTAATGTTATGTCCACTTGCCCTGCCCCTTCCTTTGAGGATTGTTTGATAATCCGATATTGATTCCTAGTGATTGTACCATAAGGGCAGGTAACCTTTTACTTTTTAGCAAAAAAAATTAAAGCAATAAACGCTAAAATCGGGGTAATTGATTTTAGCGTTTATTGCTTCCGACTACCCTAATCTACATGGAAAACAATTTCAAAACCTGTTGGCTTTCCCTTAAATGGACCCTGATATTCTTTAAAAACCAGCTCCATTCCGGAATAATCATCTGGTATTGGCGGCGACACAATAAAATCATGTCTGTAGTTACCATCCGAACCACCTCCCCCGCTCAGTCGGCACTCGTACAGTTCCCCTAAATCCAATTAGAAAAATCTATGATGATGATGGCGTAAGCGGTGCAGGTCATCTTGCTCATCATTTGAATTGTCCCAATCAATATTTAGTTGGACAACGCTGGCATTCTCAAACTGACGAATAAAGGTTACCGTGTACAATTTGGCGTCTTTTTCAACGGATTTTAAGATTGGCAGATGCTTGATAAAATTCTTAGGTTCCACACGAGGTTTAAATTCGTCCTCCATTCGCAGTGTCCCAAATACCGAGTTTAATAAATCCTCATACAGTTCAAACTGTCCAGCCCACTTCGTGATATATTCAGGAGGCGGGAATCCCGGGTTATTATTTGAAACTTCTTTTCTCTTTTTTAGCAACACACAAATTTGCTCATCAATTGAGAAAACTCGATCATCGTAATGTTCAGTTGGGCGTTCAAATGGCAGACGTTCCACTTTCTCATTCCTCCTGAAAAAACACTTTCTTTTAGTTTAGCAAATAATGGTATTCAAATGAACACTTGCTTGCTGCTTTCGGAAAGGCAGTTACCCCTAACGTTGGATATTT
>NZ_BCVI01000053.1 GCF_001591665.1 Neobacillus soli NBRC 102451
CTTATTGCATTTTCTTGTTATAAAAATCCACGGAATACATGGCGCCTTCGCTGACCATATTGTTATCTTCTAAATCATGTGGATGGGGGTGCCCTCCCTTTTCGATGGGAAGAATTTCGCTTTTCTCATAAATCGTCGGTTTAATTTTCCGTTTCCAATCGCGTAAGAGACTTTCTGCCTTTAATCTGTTCGGTTTCGAAGATAACCACACCGCAGCGGATGCACCAATTCCAACGACCATAAGTGATGTCACGCCTAAGCCTCGACTCATAATAAAAAACCTCCTGTTAATTTTTTGAAAGGCTATTTTCTATTTACTAGTTGAATACCCTGTTTGCTGTCACTGAAACATCATTTACGTTTCATTCAGCTCAAAAACGGGGATGTAGAGGAAAAACGGTTAAGGAGATTCTTATGGAGAAACATATCGGTGATAAGAAGTGGAAATGGCTTCAGTTAAACAAAAACGAGATTGATCGTGGGAACTCTTCAATCGATGGCTGCGGGAGCAACGACTGGCTCGAGCAAGTCCGTGAAAATAGAACAAATTGCCTGCGTGTGGGCGTATTGGAAGATGGAGAAAAGGTGTTGAAAGGCTCGCTCATTTATCAGCAGAATTTCCATGAGGAACGTGATTATAAAATCTTTCATTTCCATGTAACTACTGATCAATTAATGACCGTTGACCTCAACCTGTCCTCCCTTAAACATATCGATCCTGAATTTCTGCTGGGACAAATCGAGCAGACCGAAAACGCCGTCGACGGCTTTCTAATTTTTCTAGGAGAATTGATGAATGAAATGTTAGTGGAGATTGATCAATTTGAGGAAGCCCTCAAAACGCTGGTTTGGAGTATACGAAAAAGAAATGAAATGAGAATTTTTGAATTAGTCTATTTACGCAGGCATGAACTATTAATCTGGAAAAGTCTCTTGATACCCATCTTGGAGTTAAGGATGGCGATGGAGGAATTGAATTTTAAAGAAGAAAGCAGCGCGGAGATTTTTACCTGTACGTGCAAACGAATTGAACGGGCGATGGCGCTGCTCAACGAATATGAACATGAAATGGATTCTATTATTAAGTTGGAGGAAGTGATTTCCTCCCATCGTGGAAATGAGATTATGAAAACTTTAACGGTCATGACGACGATTTTCACGCCAATCATGGCCTTTGGGGCATTATGGGGTATGAATTTCAAGCATATGCCCGAACTCGAATGGAAGTATAGCTACCTCCTATCCATCCTCGTCATTGTCGTCTCTACGGTTCTGCTTTACGGCTATTTAAAAGTCAAAGGCTGGACAGGTGACCTTTTAAAAGGGAAAAAGAAGGGGTCGTTTTTTAAATAGAACGGAAAAAAGGGCGTTTTGGATTTGAAAAAAGGGGGTACATGGTATGATAATAGTAGAAAATACCAAGAAGGTTCTCAAATTTCTTAGGTCACCTGTACTGAGTTAGTGCGTTAACAGAGCGGGGGACTGACGCCAGGGGGATGCGAAACGGATGGCTATGAAAATTGTCATTGTCGATGATAATAAAACAAATCTAATGATTGTGGAAAAAATCTTGCAGATGGCCGGTTATAAGCGATTGGTGCTGCTGTCATCTGCCAAGGAGTTATATGAGTATTTGCAAATCGGTAAGTCTGAACCAGTGGAAGAAGAATCCATTGATTTAATTCTGATGGACATGATGATGCCGGAAATTGATGGGGTCGAGGCCTGCCGGACGATTCTAGCACATGAGCACTACAAGGACCTGCCGATTATTTTTGTCACGGCCATGGGAGATTCCAATAAAATGGCCGAGGCAATGGATGCGGGTGCGCTAGATTACGTCATGAAACCAATTAATAAAATCGAGCTCCTCGCCCGGATTCGTTCCGTCCTCCGGATCAAGTATGAGAAGGATTTACGGAAGGAACGCGATAGGCGGATCCAATATGAGTTGGATGTCGCCAAGGAAGTCCAATTAAGCATGTTAAGCCATCCGATTCAGGAAGGAAATGTAACGATTTCGGCAGTCTATCAACCTTCATTTGAACTTGCCGGCGACTTGTATGCTTGGTACAAGATTAGTCCGAATCGCTATGGCATTATTTTGCTAGATATGATGGGGCATGGGATTTCTTCCTCACTTGTCTGTATGTATATTTATTCCGCCTTAAAGGACACGATAACGAGCCTATGTGATCCGGAGGCCGTCATACAGGAGCTGAACCGAAGAATGAATCAATTACATATGCCTGATATTTTAATCAACTATTATTTTACAGCAATTTACTTTGTGCTCGATACAGAAAAGCAGACGATCGAGTACGTGAATGCAGGCCATCCGGCCGGTATTACGATTGTGGATGATGAAGTGAAATTGCTGACGGAAGGATGCTGCGCCCTTGGTTTTTTTGAAAATATTGAGGTAACCAAAGGGGTCATTCCATACAAGGATGAGGCGCGGATTCTCCTGTTTACGGACGGGCTGTCGGAATGGCTGGAAGAGGAATATGAGGATGCCCTATCGAGGATCATCGATGGCTTTCAAAAGAAGGACCTCGACAATCCTGCCTCATTAATGACCCATTTACAGCCATGTTCGGAACAGCTGAAGGAAGCGAAGGACGATATGTGCCTCGTGATGATTTCAACAAAGGCCTGACGCCCCTGTCAATTGTCCCATTTTAGTTCATATTTGCTGTTTGCCCTGTAAAGGTATGGTAGAATAAGGGATATTATTCTTGACTACGATACCTGGGGGCGGTCACAATCAAACGGATGAACTTTAACATTCATGCTAAAATTATTTCAGGCTATTTAATGATTCTGATTTCATTGGGTCTTTCACTGCTGGTCGTGAATGATAGAATGCCAGATATGCAGAAAGAGATGGATTATGTCTCCAATCACGAAATTGAATTACACGATTTAGCGAATCAGATTCAAAAGAATGTCCTCGATATGGAAACCGGGATGAGAGGCTTTGCCCTCACGGGAAATGAGGAGTATCTCGAGCCTTATAATAACGGCAGCAGGAGCTGGCTGGATAACTATAATAAACTCCATTCCATGTTAGCAGGCAACGTCGGCCAGCAGCACACGTTGGAGGAGATTAAACCACTGATTTCGAGCTGGATAAAAAATACGGGCGAGTATGTAATTGAGCAAAAAAAAGCAAATAACCAAGCCGCTTTGAATCAGCATTTTGCGGAAAATAAAGGAAAAAGAGTAACAGATCAAATTCGGACGCAGTTTAATACCTTTCTTACTGCCGAAAAGAAATTGACAGCTGAACGGATGGATAGAATCAATCGGAACAATGCCAATTTTAAAATAACCTTGTATACGATTATCTTCTTGATTTCTGCGATGACGTTAGCTGTCGCCGTTATCATGGCTAACTCGATTGTTCGAACCATTCGCCAGGTGGTCAATACGATTCGGAGTATAACCGATGAGAAGGTCGACCTTTCCACAAGGATTGAAGTGAAATCACAAGATGAGACGAAGGAACTGGCCAGTGCCGTGAACGGTCTGCTGAGCAGTCTCGATAAACAGAGCTGGGTTCAGAAAAGCTTGACGGAAATATCGACAATCTATCAGGGGATAACCGATGTTACCGTTCTGACGCAAACCTTTATTACAAAGCTTGCTCCCATGCTCGAGGCAGCATACGGGGTCGTCTACCTAAGGAGGAGTCATGAAGGAAGGATTGACTTTGTCCCAGCAGCCAGCTATGCAGTAGCAGATCAGGAACCTGCCAGCGCCAGCTTTCGCTTGGGCGAGGGATTGGTCGGTCAATGTGCGCTAGATCAAAGGGTATTTCTGATTGACAAGCTTCCGGAAGATCATATTAAAGTGACGACGGGCCTTGGCATGTCTTCACCCCGGAATTTATTAATAGCACCGATTGTCGTGGAGGGCCGAGTGGAAGCGGTGGTCGAGTTCGCTGCGCTTCAGCCGTTCCGCTCCCAGCACCTTACCTTATTGGATACGCTCCAAGAGAAATTTGGCTCGGCGATTACGAGTGTACAAGGCAGGATGGAAGTGGAAAGGCTCCTCACCGAATCGCAAGTTTTAACCGAAGAATTGCAGGCACAATCGGAAGAGCTCCAAGCACAATCCGAAGAATTGCAAATGCAGCAAGAACAACTGCGCATCAGCAATGATTATTTGGAAGAACAGAACCAATCTGCCGAGAAGCGGGCCATCGAGCTCAAAAAGGCGAAGGATGAACTGGAAGATTATTCGCTGAAACTACAGCTGAGTTCGCAATACAAAACCGACTTTCTAGCGAATATGTCACATGAGCTGCGCACACCACTGAACAGTATTCTGATTCTATCGCAAATGCTTGTCGAGAATAATGCCGACATGGAGATGTCCGAGGTAGAGGAGTACGCTAGCGTCGTCTATACTGCCGGCGGCGATCTGCTTCGCCTTATAGATGATATCCTTGATTTATCAAAGATTGAAGCGGGAAAAATTGAAATCTTGACAGATGAGGTCAACCTGACCGAAATTCCGCAGACGATGAAGAACCTGTTCGACCCGATTGCTGCGCAGAAGAATTTGACGTTTGAGGTGTTGACCGAACCAGATGTTCCTTCAGTTATTTCAACCGACGGACAAAGATTGCAGCAAATTTTGAAAAATTTATTATCCAATGCCTTCAAATTTACCGAACGAGGATCGGTCACGGTCCAAATTGGACTGGCCAAACCAGAACATATTCAGGAATTACCTGGTCTTGATGGAGTGGAACCTGTGATATCAATTTCTGTAATCGATACCGGAATCGGCATTCCGTTTGACAAGCAGGAAATTATCTTCGATGCCTTCCAACAGGTCGACGGGACGACGAACCGGCAGTATGGAGGGACAGGCCTGGGCTTATCAATCTGCCGTGAATTTACTCATTTGCTGGGCGGAGCGATTGTTGTCCACAGCGAGCCTAATAAGGGCAGCACGTTTACCATCTATATACCGAGCAGGCAAGAAGAGAGCGATCACCAGCCTGTCGATTATTCGGCATTTAAAGAAGTGGCAAGCAGTCTGATGGTGGAACAGGGAAGTGCAGCAGAGGAAGCAGCCGCCCCAGCGCCCGAACTTACTGAAACCGTAAGCTCGGATGACCAGCTTTTTAGAGGGAAGAAAGTACTTCTCGTTGACGATGATGCCCGCAATGTCTTTGCACTTGTCACCGCCCTCGAGAAAAAGGGTGTGACGGTTCAAATCGCTGAGAACGGTAAGCGGGCCATAGAAGTTTTGCAGAACCAAGACGATGTTGACATGGTTTTCATGGATATCATGATGCCGGTGATGGGGGGCTACGAGGCGATGGAGGCCATCCGTTACGATCTAAAGCTGGTAAATCTGCCAATCATCGCGTTAACGGCCAAGGCGATGAAAGGCGAACGTAACAAATGTATGGAAGCAGGGGCTTCGGATTATATCATGAAGCCATTAAATATTAATCAGCTCTACTCGCTGATGCGGGTCTGGCTGACAGAGCAGGTGAACCCAGATTGAATCACATAATGGACCGCCGCATTCGGGCGGCTGTAACAACAGAAGCAGAGACGTTTGTGCCAACCGAACTTCAAGAGATTGAAATCAATCTGCTTCTCGAAGGCTTGTATCAGATGTATGGCTATGACTTTCGCGGCTACGTCCGGGCCAGCTTGTCGCGAAGGATTCTGAACCGGATGAAGGCAGAAAGGCTGCCAAGCATCACGGCCCTTTTGGAAAAAGTACTTCACGACCGAGCGTTTTTGGAACGGCTCTTGAATGATTTGTCGATCCGGATGACAGAAATGTTTCGCGATCCAAGCTTCTTTGCCGCCTTCCGGAGCCAGGTCGTTCCCTTACTACGGGAGCTTCCTGAGATTCGGATTTGGCATGCGGGCTGTGCGACCGGTGAGGAGGCCTACTCGATGGCGATTGTTATGCTCGAGGAGGGACTGGCGGACAAGACAACCATTTATGCGACAGATATGAATGAAAAAGCGCTTTCCGCTGCGAAAAACGGGGCATTCCCGCTCAAGAAAATGCAGCAGTATACGAAGAATTACTTGAACGCAGGCGGGAGTAAGGCCTTTTCGGAGTATTATACAACAGACCATCAGTATGCCTATTTTCATCCGGTGATGGATGAGCGCCTCATCTTCGCCCAGCATAATTTGGTGACGGACAGTTCGTTTAATGAGTTTCATGTCATCCTGTGCCGAAATGTGCTGATTTACTTTGACAACGACTTGCAGAAGAAAGTGCACAGCTTGATTCACGACAGCCTGGCCGATGGCGGTTTGATCGGACTAGGAAGTAAAGAATCGATTCTGTTTATGCCCAAAGGCGTGCAATATGAGGAATTTAATCCACAAGAACGAATCTACCGTAGGGGTCAGTCATCCACCGCGTTACCGCGTTAGCGTGCCGGGGTCTGACCCCTTTTTTTCTTTTTTTCTTTTTAAAAAAAGGTTTAAGGTTTCAAGAAAGTGGGTATGTAACAACTAAAATAAGTGTTGAGGTGATTATGATATGAATCTTAAAATAGATAAACATCACAATAATGGAGAGACGTTCGTGCATGTTGCGGGGGAAATCGACGTCTATACGGCCCCAAAGCTAAGAGAGGAATTATCGCCGTTTGTGGAAGGGAAGAACAAAGCATTAATTGTCAGTCTTAAGGACGTGTCCTACTTGGATAGTACGGGGCTGGGCGTATTCATTGGGTTGTTCAAACAGCTCAAGAAAAATGGCGGGGAATTAAAGCTGATTGACTTGTCAGACCGGCTGATACGGTTGTTCGAAATTACCGGATTAAGTAACATCCTCAATATTTCTTCAGATTCGGAGGGCGGGCGATTATGAAACAAGCAATGGATTATATTGAAGTAAAGATACCTGCTAAGCCAGATTATGTCGGAGTGATTCGGTTGACGTTATCGGGAATTGCGAGCCGAATGAGCTATACATACGAGCAAATCGAGGATATCAAGATTGCCGTCAGTGAGGCGTGTACGAACGCGGTGCAGCATGCCTATAAAAAGGATGAAGGCGGCGAAGTGACGATCGGCTTTGGTATTTACGAGGACAAATTAGAAATCATGGTCGCTGATAGCGGGGTGAGTTTTAATTTTGAAAAAACGAGAAACGAACTGGGTCCGTACACGGAATCAAGTACCATCGATCAACTGGCAGAGGGAGGGTTGGGTCTATATTTAATAGAAACACTCATGGATGAAGTTCGTGTGTTGAATCATTCTGGGGTAACGGTCTTCATGGCGAAGTATTTAAGTGAGGAGCGTGAAAATCATGACACAACCATCGCGACCGATAAAACCAACTAAGGAAGAGATCGATGCCCTGATCTTAGATTTTCAATCGACTGAGTGTCAAGCCGCGCAAACGGCTTTAGTGGAGCATTATACAGCCCTGGTCGGAAGCTTGGCGAGAAAGTATTCAAAAGGAAGAAGTTTTCATGAGGATCTGACGCAAGTAGGCATGATCGGATTATTAGGGGCAATCAGAAGATATGACCCGAATATGGGGAAATCATTTGAATCGTTTTTAATTCCGACCGTTATTGGTGAAATCAAGCGTTTCCTTCGGGACAAGACATGGAGTGTCCATGTGCCGCGCCGCATCAAAGATCTCTGGCCGAAAGTGAAGACCGTCGTCGACGAGCTGACATATCAACAGCAGCGCTCACCGAAGATTGTGGAAATTGCCGAGTATTTGGAAGTGAGCGAGGAAGAAGTACTAGAGGCAATGGAAATGGGAAAAAGCTACCAATCCGCCTCTGTTGATCAATCGATTGAAACGGGATCAGAGGGCAGCACGGTTACGGTCCTCGACATGGTTGGTTCGCGCGAGAAAGGCTTTGAAGAGGTCGACCAGCGGCTGCTGCTAGAGAGCGTGCTTCATGTGCTATCAGACCGAGAAAAGGAAATCATCCATTGTACGTTTGTCGAGAATATGAGTCAAAAGGATACAGGGGAATATTTGGGGATTTCGCAAATGCACGTCTCCCGACTGCAAAAAAAGGCGCTTGAAAAACTGCGAAAGGCACTGGCTAAGGAGGCCTATCCAGGAGTAACATAAATAGGAAGATGATAAAACAGGGGTCAGACCCCCACTGCGTTACCGCGTTAACGTGCTGGGGGTCTGACCCCTGTTTTATCTTTTTTTCTTCCCATAAAAAAAAGACTGCGGCTGCAGTCTTTTCTTCCTATTAGTGTTAAGCTGTACGTTTTACACTTCTTAAAATAAGGCTTAGGATGAAGACTAAGGCAATGGCTCCAATCAGTGCGGGGATGAAATAAAATCCTCCGACCTCCGGGCCCCAGTCTCCTAATAGAAAGGAACCAAGCCAGGCTCCGATAAATCCTGCGATGATATTTCCGATTACGCCTCCCGGAACGTCCTTACCAATAATAAGTCCAGCTAACCAGCCGATAATGCCTCCAATAATTAATGCCCAAATGAATCCCATGAAAATCTCTCCTCTCAATATTTAAAATTAATTTATAGTAATGTAAGTACCCGCCTTTTAACGTTTAAAACCTATAATCTGTTGCTTGTTCTGTTAAACTTTATCGGAGCTTTCCTTCAACCTCTTCTTAAAGCGGTGGTTGGGATCGGCTTCCCGTGTTTTTAAAAACTTTTGGCAGACCTTTAATTCCAATGACAACTTTTTAAATCTTTCCTCATTGCGTTCGTCCAAACATTGGTCAATTTCCCGTTTTAACAAGCTGGCTTTCGCAATCACTGCGGCTTGTCGTTTTTGATCTGGAAAAAAGTGATCCTCCCAGTGTTGCGGACCTTCCCGGCGATAATCATTAAGTTTCGTTAATCGCAATCCGCACTTGCACACCGTTTCGTGTAAATTTACTACATAGAATTCCGCGTTCCCACAATATTTACATAAAAGCTTCTTCATAAAGGCACCTCCAATTTTTTAAGGCTTACCAGTAAATACGATAAGTACTTTCTATATACCCGCTGGTTCGCAATGTTAACCTAATAGAATAAAAGGTTTTAATTTTTCAAAAAGCGGTTATATACCTTATAGAAAGACAAGCAGAACAAATTAACAATAGGAGGTATGCAACATGGAAAATGTAAAAATTGTAGAAAATGGTGTGGAAGCACGCAGGGAAATTGAACAATTTATGACTCAGGGATACACCAAGGATGAGATTTATTTGCTGGCCCATGATAAAAAACGTTCTGAAGATTTGACGGATGCCTTGGATGTTGATGATATTGGTGTGGCGGAACAAGGTGTCTTCGATGCAATCTCCAATGTGTTTCGGTCGCGGGGCGATGAACTGCGCTCGAAAATGGAGTCCTTGGGGGTATCCCAAGGCGAAGCGGAGCAGTATGAAGAGGAGCTGGACCGGGGCCGAGTCGTGCTGATTGCAACAAAATCAGCTTAAGGTGAATGCAATAGAAATGAAAACCTGGATAGGAAATGAAGGAGCCCTTCTTTGTTTCCTATCCGTTTTTTATAAGAAGAGGCAGGGCGGGTTGAATTTTAAATTTTCCAAAAATAACTAAATTGGAAACTTTCCGGACTTTCATCCGTCAATATGGTAGAATAGGCATTGTGTGAAAAAAGGAGGCAGCAGGGTGATAAATGATTTTGGGCAAATAGCGTTGTTGAGCATCATGTCTCATTTGTTTTTTATTGCGATTTCATGGTGGGCGCTCCAGGCATTCCGTTTGGAAAAGTTGCTGAAGGCGAATCATGTGTTCCAGGCGCGATTACTCTACATATTATTAGCCATTGTCATCGGATCAACTGTTAGTAACTTTTTCCTTGATTATCTCCAATGGTCGAAACAACTGCCTCTGATCCTGCAAAACATCAAATTGGTAAATATTTAGGTCTTCGTACATGTTCCCATTTGTCTTAAAATTGAGTACAATCTTCTTTGTGTGGAAATGAACAATGGAATTTGTCTAAAAGTGACGACATTTCCCAAGTATGCTCCGCTTCTTACTGGTAACAATGGTAAGTAAGGGGGAGTAGAGATGAAGAGAAATACTCGAATTTTTTTAGGCGTGATACTGATTGTGAGTTTTATCCTGGTTGTTATTGGGAACCAAACTACTGAAGCTGGCGGCATTGGCTCTATTTTTCAAAAAGAAGTGTCTGGCGCTCAGGATTTAGCTAAAATTGGTTCGGTTTTACAAGCCGAAGATATTTTGCTCAATGAATGGTCTTTTTATGCAAGAGAACATTTAGCCGGCATGAAGAGTGTGCAGGAAGTACAGGAATATGCGGAAGAGCTTAAGCTAAAATTTCCTGATTGGGATTGGTCTGTTACAAATACCAGCCAGAAATGGGAAGTTGTCGCAGTCTCTCCTCCAACGAAAAACCACAAGGAAATGCTTCAAATTATGGCAACCCACACAAAACAACCTGTCCATGCGTATATAGTATATAGTGTTAGCGGGAAAGCGTGGAATGAGGCGGCAGAGGCCTTTTTCACTAGCGATCAATTTAAAAATAGGCAAAGCGACATATTTCGAGGAAAACCTACAGTTTTCTCTTGTATGAAGGGCATTGTCAGTGATAAGATTGAGACGGCTTTACCTGCGGCAGTAAGTCATTTACTGTCTGTATTTAATGCAAAAGAAGTCGAAGCGTTAAAAGAGGAATCATTCATGTCTGTTTCGGCGAAATCGCCGATGTTTGAAGGCACCCTTGAGGATCAAAGAGATAACATGAATTTACAAATTGGATTACGCTCCGAAGGATTGGGCGCAAAGACTACTGTTGTAGTTGGCACACCAATCATAACGATTGAATATTAATATAGAGAAAATGGACGCGGAGGGGAATACTCTTGGAAAAGATCATCGTCCGCGGCGGAAAAAGGCTTTATGGAACGGTCAAAGTTGAAGGCGCAAAGAATGCCGTTCTGCCTGTTATCGCTGCAACATTATTAGCAAGTGACGGAAAAAGTGTAATTCGTGATGTACCTACACTCTCCGATGTATACACAATCAATGAAGTTTTACGCAACTTAAATGCAGAAGTGGTGTTTGAAAACAATACAGTTGTAGTTGATGCATCCAGAGTGTTAAAAGAGGAAGCGCCGTTCGAATACGTTCGTAAAATGCGCGCGTCTGTGCTTGTAATGGGTTCATTATTGGCTCGTAATGGCCGGGCCCGTGTTGCCCTGCCTGGCGGCTGTGCGATTGGATCGCGCCCGATTGATCAGCATCTCAAGGGCTTTGAAGCTATGGGTGCTAGGGTGAAGGTAGGAAATGGCTTTATTGAGGCGGAGGTTGATGGCCGCTTAAAGGGAGCGAAGATTTACTTGGATTTCCCAAGTGTTGGCGCTACTGAAAACATTATGATGGCAGCGACCCTTGCGGTTGGCACGACGATTATCGAAAACGTCGCAAAAGAGCCGGAAATTGTGGATTTGGCGAATTTCTTGAATAAGATGGGTGCTCGCGTACGCGGTGCCGGAACTGGTACGCTTCGAATTGAGGGCGTCAATGTGTTGTTTGGTGCTGAACATGCGATTATTCCTGACCGGATTGAGGCAGGTACCTTTATGGTTGCTGCGGCGATTACGGGCGGAAATGTGTTGGTGAAAGGCGCAGTTCCTGAACATCTTTCTTCATTGATTGCAAAAATGGAGGAAATGGGCGTGGAGATTAGCGAGGAAGAGGATGGCGTTCGTGTCATTGGTCCTGAGCGCTTGCGCGCGGTGGACATTAAAACGATGCCGCATCCAGGCTTCCCAACGGATATGCAATCACAGATGATGGCGTTATTGCTTCGTGCTGACGGCACTTCAATGATCACTGAAACGGTGTTCGAGAACCGTTTTATGCACGTTGAGGAATTCCGCCGCATGAATGCCGATATCAAAATTGAAGGCCGTTCTGTGATTTTGAATGGTTCTTCGAATCTACAGGGTGCGGAAGTATCTGCAACAGACTTACGGGCAGCAGCTGCGTTAGTTTTGACTGGTTTGGTGTCTGAAGGCGTGACACGCGTGACTGAGTTGAAACACTTAGACCGCGGCTACGTCGATTTCCACGGTAAGCTAGCTCGACTAGGTGCCGATATCGAACGCGTGAATGAGGTTGAAGAAACCTTTACAGAAGTTGAAACCTTCATATCAGACATGAACGCATAAGTTAATTAAATAAAACCAAAACAACGGGACCTGGAGATGCATCAGGTCCTGTTTTTTTGTTGTGAGCTGGTATTTGGTGTTGTTGTGCGGTGTTTGGGTGGTTTGTGATGGTGTGGGTGTGGGTGTGGTGTTGTGTGGTGTCAGGCACCGTGGAAAGACATTTGTCCACGTGTGGAGTAGTGGTGTCATGTAGTGGTGTCAGGCACCACAGAAATACATTTGTACGCCTGTAGTGGACACTCGTGGATGAAGTGTTTTTGAGTGGTTTAATGGGTTTGGGTTTTTGAAAAAGCTGTAATAAATGCTTGTCCGCCTCCATATGTATGAATGGAAGACGCAAACCGGCGATTGGTGTCGGCTGTGAATTTTACAAACTGGAGGCACTTTCATGAAAAAAATCAAACCACTCATCGTACTAGGATCACTTCTCATTGCTCTGACGTTAATTATCCCGGCTGTGCTTGTCTTACCCTTCTCAGGTGAGCAGCATGCAAGCGGAAAGTTAGGGGAAGACCTGACAAAGGCCCCGGCGAAAGAAGCCGCAGCAACGCCTTCTGCGACGACGGATCCCGCGATAGAAGTAGCAGTATTCCGTTCCTCAAAGAAAAAAATTGAGAATGTTCACTTTGAGGATTACCTCGTTGGTGTTGTGGCTGCAGAAATGCCCGTTGAGTTTAAGGAGGAGGCTCTTAAGGCTCAGGCGCTGGCAGCAAGAACCTATATCGTAAATAAATTAATGAGCAAGGATAAAATGGGTTTACCAAAGGGCGCTCAGGTCTCCGATACCCAAATCCATCAGGTTTATATGAACGATGATGAGCAGCGGAAGGATTGGGGCCGGAATTATGCCATGAAAAAGAAGAAGATTGTTCAGGCAGTTAGAGCGACGGCGGGTCAAATCTTGACCTATAATGGCAAGCCTATCGATGCATTGTTCTTCTCCACTAGTAATGGGTACACGGAAAATTCAGAGGACGTCTGGCCGGGCAACATCCCTTATTTAAGAAGTGTCTCAAGCCCATGGGATAAAAAATCTCCGAAGCTTAATGGCCAGAAGGTGGTTTCGGTTAAGCAATTTGAAGCACAGCTCGGCGTTAAACTTGGTTCCGGGTCAACGATAGGAAAAATTGTCGATCGCACGAAGGGGAAACGGGTCGGCAAGGTTGATTTTAATGGGAAGGTTTTAAGCGGGGTAGATATCCGTGATAAATTGAATCTGAGGTCATCTGACTTTGTCTGGGAGCGGAAGGGTGACAATATTGTCATCACCACGAAGGGCTTCGGGCACGGCGTGGGCATGAGCCAGTACGGCGCGAACGGTATGGCGAGCGAAGGTTCAAATTATCAGGAGATTGTGAAGCACTACTATCAGGGTGTGAAGATTACCTCCGCGGAGAATATGCTGGAGACGATTACGGCGCAGAAATAGGATTGGAAGCCAGGCGTAGGATGCCTGGCTTTTGTGTGGGTTTTAGGGTGGATTTAGGATTCGGACAGTAAATGTTTGGAAGTGGACAGTAAATGGCTAAAACTGGACAGTAAAATGAAAAAAGTGAACAGTAAATCCCCGGAACCGGACAGTAAAATGTTCAAAGTGGAAAGTAAATGAAAAAGCTCATCCTAAAAGGGTAATTTAAATGGACCTTCGGTAGGAATCTATCATATTAGTGGGCCTGAAATTAGATGCTTGAGAGAAAATGACCTGTGCCAGGCTGCCCGCCTGGCTTTTTAGCTGTTTTGAGGGTGGATTTTTTGAAGCAGACAGTAAATGTTTGAAAGTGGACAGTAAATGGCTAAAACCGGACAGTAAAATGAAAAAAGTGGACAGTAAATCCCGGAACCGGACAGTAAAATGTTCAAAGTCGAAAGTAAAAAGAAAAGGCCATAAAAATGTCATAATTTCGTGTCAATTTTTGCAGGAGAAGGAGGGGGAACAAGAGAAAAAGTTTCCTAAAAGAAGGGAATGATGTCATTGATAGAAGAATGCAGCAACATATCATTAAGAATTCAAAAGTTAGAAGCTCTTATTAACGGGAGACTGGCCTACTTGCATCCAATTTGGCCCGAAGTTATGAACGAATATAAACGCAGGCTGGCAGGACAGCGTGGGGAAAAATCCATGTACTTTCACTTAAGCATGCTGTCCGAATCTAAATACCAAATTTACCATGGTATACGCCTTCTATATAGGGGTTTCTATTTTCAAATTGACTTTCTCGTTCTTTGCGGAGCCTTCGCATTAGTCCTCGAAGTGAAGAACAGAAGCGGAGAATTGGAATTTGAAAAGGAATTCAATCAAGTTACCTGTAAGAAAAATGGGCAGAAGGAAAGAATCAATAATCCTGTTTCACAGGCGAAACTTCAAGCAAGGAAACTTAGAGGCTGGTTAAGGGACCATAATATTGAGCTTCCAGTCCACTACTTGTTTGTAAATAGTAACGAAAAAACCATAATCCTCTCAGACCCCGGAAACGAACATATTACCCGCCATATATGCAATAGTGAAACTTTATTGGAGAAAATGGATCAATTGGAACATTTCCATAAAGAAGAGAAACTAGATGCGAAAGAGCTGCGAAAATTAAGACGGCTTCTGCTTTCGAGGCATACGCCCGAAAACCCAGATATCCTGAAACAATTCCACTTATCTCCCAAAGAAGATATCCTCCCTGGAGTCATCTGTCCCACCTGCCGTTTTTTACCCATGAATTATCATTATGGCAGCTGGTGCTGTCCAAAATGCAACCTGAAATCCAAAACCGCCCATATACCGGCAATCAATGACCATTTTCTTTTGATCAAACCATCAATAACCAGCGCTGAGCTTCGTGCATTTCTCCTTGTTTCTTCCCCTAGTGTAGGAGGGAAAATTTTAGCCTCGATGAATTTACCATTTAGCGGCACTTTCAGAAACCGAGTTTATTTTTCAAAAAAGAAAAAATAGAATCGGCAGCACTCAATTCAAAATTTTCATAATAACCTCCTGGAAAAAGTTTTTTCCACCTTCATGCATAAAAACATTCACACTGTCGAAAGCTAATTACAAAAAATTTTTTTAGACTAGTGTATATAATTCTACTTATCTGTTCAGAATGATTGCTGAGGTGATGAAAATGAGAGAGGAAGAAAACAAACGATCTTCTCAAAGTTCCAGCGTAAAACGCTTTTTCAAAAAGCGTTGGGTATTTCCAGCCATTTATATTGCAAGTGCAGCAATCATTTTGACCGCAGTACTTTGGTATCAATCGAGCAACAGTGCGACAGACAAATACGATTACAAATCCACTGATATTGCTGGTAAAAAAGACCAAGAGCAAGCGGTTGAGGTCAGCAAAGCATTGGAAAACTTCAAAATGCCAGTGGTTAAAGCAGATGAGGCTGTCGTGAAAACGAAATTCTATGATTTCGATGGAAAAACAGAAGACCAGGAAGCGGCTTTAGTTTTCTACAACAATAGGTACCAGCCAAACACTGGTGTCGATATTACTGTGAAAAACGGCGAAACATTTGATGTTGTGGCATCGCTCAGCGGCACCGTTACACGTGTCGATGAAGATGATGCGGTCCTAGGGAATGTCATTGAAATCGAAAACGACAAGGGCATTGTTACGAAATATCAATCAATTAAAGACATAAAGGTCGAGGTTGGCCAACAGGTTAAACAGGGACAAATTCTTGCCAAGGCTGGGCAAAGCTTGTTCAATGAAAAAGCTGGAACACATGTGCATTTTGAAATTCGCAAAGATGGCGTGGCGGTAAACCCAACGAACTACTTTAACAAATCGTTGAGTGTATTACAGGATGCCAAGATTTCGGGCGACAAATCAAAAGATTCATTAGTAAGTCCAAAGTCTAAGGAAGAGCAATTGTTTGAAGATCAAGATAACACTTCCGACGACCAGTCTTCTGATAAAGAAAAAGTGGACGAAGAATCTACAGACAAAACAAAAAACCAAGACTCATAATAACAGAGCATAACAAAGGGGAAGGGGAAAACTTTCCTCTTTTTTTTGCGTCCTTTTAACTAAGGGTGTCAGGCACCATTTTGAGTCTATGCACTATCTAAATAGGAGTAATGGTGCCTGACACCCGTCATGGACAAAACCACCAATGTGTCCACCACCAATGGACACTAGTGAATTTTATTGCCCACGTGTGGTGGACAAATGTCTTTTAATGGTGCCTGACACCAATTTGTTTTAGAATGGTAGGAAAGGGAGGGGTTTGTTTTGAGGAAGGTTGTTGGGTTGTTGTTTTCGCTTGTTTTGTTGGTTCTGCCGGCTTTGGCTGGTTGTAGTAAGGAGCCGACGCCGGAGGATCGTTTTGCTGAGTACATAGGGTTATGGAATCAGCAAAAGTTTGCTAAGATGTATGATTACCTTTCTAACGATGCGAAAGAGGGCATCACCAAAGATGAGTTTACAAGCCGCTATCAAAAAATCTATGAAGACCTCCAGATTTCAGACCTCAAGATTAACTTCAAAAAGCCAAAAGATGATAAACAGGCGAAAAAAGAGAAAGCAACGTATTCTTTTAGCGCCAAAATGAACAGCAGTGCGGGTGCTATTGCATTCACCCACAAAGCGAATTTGCAAAAGGAAGGCAAGGACGATAAGAAGAACTGGTATGTAGACTGGGATACTGAGTTCATTTTTCCAGAATTGCAAGAGGGTGACACGATTGGCGTGAGCACAATTGCGCCTCAAAGAGGGGAGATTGTCGACCGCAACGGTGATGGGCTGGCGGTGAATGGCCAGGCGTACGAGGTGGGTGTGGTGGCCGGGAAGATGACGGATCAGGTCATGGAGCCGTTGGCATCGCTGTTAAGAATGAATCGTGAGCAAATTACCAAGGCACTGAACGCGAGCTGGGTGAAGCCGGGGTTGTTTGTGCCACTGAAGAAGGTGTCGATGCAGGATCAGGAGCGGATTGCCCAGTTGGTTGCGCTTGAGCCGGTGCAAACGCGCAAAGTCGGGGCGCGGATTTATCCTTATGGGGAAGCGGCGGCGCAATTGGTGGGTTATGTGGGTGCGATTACTGCTGATGAGCTGGAAAAACGGAAGGACAAAGGATATACGAGTAGTGATGTGATAGGAAAAAGAGGGCTCGAGCAAGTGTATGACGAGCAGTTGAAGGGCACGAACGGTGTCAAAATTATTATTAAAAAGAAGGCTGGCGGTGAGGATGTGGTGCTGGCCGAAAAACCGGTGGCTGATGGGAAGGAGATTAAACTGACCATTGATGCGAATGTGCAGACGTCGATTTTTGATGAGCTGGATGGCGAGGCAGGCACGGCAGCAGCGATGAACCCTGTGAGCGGTGAAACGCTGGCGCTTGTCAGCAGCCCTTCGTTTGACCCGAACCAGGCCGCGCTGGGCTTCTCGGCGGGGGAATGGAAGGCGTTGCAGGCTGACAAGAAGCAGCCTCTCACAACGCGCTTTAAGCAGGCTTATGCGCCGGGGTCGGTGATGAAAGCTATTACGGCAGCGGTCGGTTTGTCCAGCGGGGCGATTACGGCGAATGAGTCGGTGCCAATCCTTGGGGCGAAATGGCAAAAGGATAAATCGTGGGGCGGTTATTTTGTGACGCGGGTACATGCGGGGACAGAACCGGTAAACCTGGAAAAGGCATTCGTTTATTCTGATAATATTTATTTTGCGCAGGCAGCGTTAAAAATGGGCAAGGCTACGTTTGCGGACGGGTTGAAGAAGTTTGGCTTTGAGGAGGAGCTTGATTTTCCATTCCCGTTGGAGAAATCAACGATCGGCGGGCTCGACGGGGCAATAGCGCTTGCTGACTCCGGTTATGGTCAGGGACAAATTCAGATGAGCGTCGTTCATTTGCTGGCTTCCTATACGCCGTTTATTAATAATGGCAATATGATTAAGCCGATTTTATTGGAAGCCGAGCAGAAGGGTCAGGTGCTGAAAGAGGCGGTGGTTTCTGGCGAGCATGCCGGGCTGATTGCGGCGGATTTACGGAAGGTTGTTGGTGACGCGAACGGGACCGCCCATAAGGCTGATATGGCGGACTATCCGCTTGCTGGGAAAACTGGGACCGCGGAGTTAAAGCAGAAGCAGGGTGAAACTGGGACCGAAAACGGCTGGTTCATTGCTTATAATACGAAGTCGCCGAGTTTGATGGTGGCGATGATGGTTGAGGATGTTCTGGGCCGGGGCGGTTCGGGGATCGCGGTGAAGAAAGTGAAAAATATTTTTATGCAGAGGAAATAAACTGAGTGGTGTCAGGCACTGTGCGAGAGGGTAGCGCATGAACCGCCGGTGTCAGGCACCAAACGAGGCACCAGGAGGTACACCGGTGTCAGGCACCAGGGTTCCACCGCGCGATCCACCATGCCAGGTACCGTGCGTGATATCCACGCACTTAAGTATAGCTAGGGAGGCCATCAAGGAAAATAAATGGCCTCCCTAGCTTATTTTTATGTGTTACTAGGAGGGATCCACTGATACCTCCCCAAATCAATTCCCCCATTTAGCCCTACTTGGACACCTTCTGCCTCAAGCGAAAGCCATTGCTCATTGTAAGACTCGTCGTCTTGGAGGGCGATTTGCCCCTTGGCGTTGATGACGCGGTGCCAGGGAAGCTGATGCTTCCTGCTCATGGAATGAAGGACGCGGACGACCTGGCGGGCAGCACGGGGGCTTCCAGCCAGCCTGGCGATCTGGCCGTAAGTCGCAACCTTGCCCTCGGGAATGCTGCGAATAATTTCAACTACATTTTCGGTAAAAGGTGTCATTATACGTACGATCCTTTCAAATTTTAATAATCATTTTTCTGCTGGTCGTTTGTTTTTCCCACACACATACTTTTTCTGCGTATAGCAAGATATGACCCATTATATAATTTTTAAAGAAGCCGTTAAAGGCATGTTTGATGGATTGGATAACTTTTGAAACGGGGAATTATGGAATGATTTCAGATTTGAATAATATTTTTCTGTCGACAAATTTCTCAGGAAATAATAGTATCATTCGGTTATTTCCATAAGGAAACCTATATTTGACGGGCTTTTGTGGGGATGTCGAAAATAGGTAAAATGTCCATTTTTCGAAAGACTCCCGCGCAGGCGTTGTCCTGATTGACTATTTCTTGCATAATCCCGTATCCAAGCTAATAAGATGTTACAAACCTTTACAAAGAGAGTGTTTGAGGTGAGGAGTCGTTTGAAATGAGCGGATATACAGCCGGGGACATGATTAGTCATTATATTGACAGAAGGTAAGATACTTTCTGCCGCAAGGTGCCTGACACCCGTGTCAGGATGGTGTCCTCCAGGTGAGGACAAATGTCTTTTGCTGGTGCCTGACACCAACGTTCTAGATGGTGTCCACCTACAGAGGACAAATGTTTTTTTATGGTGCCTGACACCATTGCAGTGACACCGCTGCAGTGATGCCATAACTGTGACACCATTACTGAGCCACCATTGCGGAAGCAGAATTAGTCGAAGTGATAAGCGGGTTCTTATTTCACACTACTCACATCCATTTTAGGGAGGGCGAGAGTGTGCACGATTACATCAAAGAGAGAACTATCAAGATTGGAAAGTATATCGTGGAGACGAGGAAAACGGTTCGCGTGATTGCGAAGGAGTTTGGCGTATCCAAAAGTACAGTCCATAAGGATTTGACAGAGAGGCTTCCTGAGATTAATCCAGAACTGGCAAATGAGGTTAAAGAAATTCTAGATTACCATAAATCGATCCGGCATCTCCGGGGTGGAGAGGCAACAAAAATGAAATACCAAAAAGAAGACAAGGAAAGCGAGGCTGTCAAATAAGCCGCATTTTCCAGGCATCCTTAGTGGAAGGAAAGCTTTTCAAAAAAGAATCTCTTGGAATCCTCCTATTCCGACAAATTTCTGCAAAATCCTACGTTTCTAATGGAAAACATTATGGAAATAGTAACGTATATGATACAATTAACAATTAGGAAAAGTATGTGGATTTTTGTTTCCAAGGAGGAAAGAAAAGAGAATGTTTGCAAGAGATATTGGGATTGACTTGGGAACGGCTAACGTGTTAATTCACGTCAAAGGCCGTGGAATCGTATTAAATGAGCCGTCTGTAGTGGCAATTGACAAAAATACAAATCGCGTTCTTGCTGTTGGTGAAGAAGCTCGCCGTATGGTCGGGCGTACACCAGGGAACATCGTCGCCATCCGCCCGTTGAAAGACGGCGTTATCGCTGACTTTGATGTTACTGAAGCAATGTTAAAGCATTTTATTAATAAGTTAAACGTGAAAGGCTTTTTATCAAAGCCGCGCATTTTGATCTGCTGCCCAACGAATATTACAAGCGTGGAGCAAAAGGCGATCAAGGAAGCTGCTGAAAAAAGCGGCGGGAAAAAGATTTATCTTGAAGAAGAGCCAAAGGTTGCGGCAATCGGCGCTGGCATGGACATCTTCCAGCCAAGCGGAAACATGGTGGTGGACATCGGGGGAGGAACGACAGATGTTGCTGTACTTTCAATGGGCGATATCGTGACTTCTTCCTCCATCAAAATGGCCGGCGACAAGTTCGACGCCGAAATCCTCAGCTACATCAAGCGTGAGTACAAGCTGTTGATTGGTGAACGCACATCTGAGAATATTAAAATCAACATTGGTACGGTATTCCCTGGGTCACGTTCGGAAGAAATGGAAATCCGCGGCCGTGATATGGTAAGCGGTTTGCCGCGCACGATTACCGTTCGTTCGGAAGAAATCGAGGGCGCCTTACGCGAATCGGTGGCCGTTATCGTTCAAGCAGCAAAAAGTGTGCTTGAGCGCACACCGCCGGAACTTTCGGCGGACATCATTGACCGCGGCGTTATTTTGACCGGAGGCGGAGCATTGCTGCACGGTATCGACATGCTGCTTGCTGACGAGCTGAAGGTTCCCGTCCTTGTGGCGGAAAACCCAATGGACTGCGTCGCGATTGGCACAGGCATCATGCTTGATAATATTGACCGGATTCCAAACCGAAAGTTAGGTTAATATTTTTTTGAAAAAAGAAACCAAGTTACTCTGAAGCAAACAAAAGTCTAATGAAGCAGGCGGGACAAGCCTCAATCATTGGGCTTTTTATTTTGCGCGGCCCCACAAAACTCCTCAAATCCATGCAAAAACCCCAAAATTCGATCAATTTTTACACAGATTGACTTTTTCCTGCAAAAAGTTAATGAGTATTTCCAAATAATTTTTTATAATAGAAGAATGAATGGATTTTTATAAAAATAAACCCAATAGGGGCCGAACATAAAAATTGGTTATAATATGAATTAACATACTGAGTCCGTAGTCACGATGCTTAATAAATAAATAGCGCAAATGAACGGAATTCAGTCAAAGGGGAATTAAGGAATGTCTGCAAATAATTCAAACCAAGAGCCAATCAGAACGAGAGAGGAATACAAACAAGCGAAAGCCGAGGAGCAGCAGCGGAAAAAAGATGCGGCGGATCGGGCGAAAAATGAGAAGCGCAAAAGGAAAAGCGATGCCAAAGAGGACAAAGTCATAAACGAAGAAAAGAAAGAGGCAGGGGCAGCGCCCACGAATAACAAACGGATTAGAATTCGCCTGATGCCGATTTGGCTTCGTCTTATTCTTATCGTTGTACTCATTTTCGTGTGCATGGCGTCTGGGGCGGTTGTTGGTTACGGGATGCTTGGGGGCGGCAAAATTGCCGACGTCTTTAAGGAATCGACGTGGACGCATATTCGTGATTTAGTGGATAAAGGAAAATAAATGGAGGAAGGGATTCCTATATCCCTTCCCTTTTGTCTATTATAAGTAGTAGAATAGGAATTAAATAGTTGTTACTAGTAGGAGGTACTAATACCATGCTCGATATCGATCAAATCAAAGAAATCATCCCACATCGCTACCCATTTTTGCTGGTAGATCGAATTTTGGAAGTCGAAGACGGAAAAAGGGCGGTCGGAATTAAAAACGTTTCTGCCAATGAAGAGTTTTTCAACGGCCATTTTCCAGATTACCCGGTGATGCCCGGGGTATTAATCGTCGAAGCACTTGCCCAGGTCGGTGCTGTGGCAATGTTGAAAAAAGAAGAAAACCGCGGTCGCTTAGCCTTTTTTGCAGGAATCGATGGCTGTCGCTTTAAAAAGCAAGTCAAGCCCGGCGACCAGCTTCGTCTTGAAGTCGAAATAGTGCGCCTGCGCGGACCAATCGGCAAGGGAAAAGCGGTTGCCACGGTTGATGGCGAGCTTGTCTGTGAAGCGGAAATTACCTTTGCTTTAGGGGAGAAAAAAGAATAAGCAAATGCGAAACGGCCGGAGGTGAATTTCCGGCCGTTTTTTTGAGCAATTAAGAATGTGCAATTGCCTATAAAATTTCTCCAACAAACGCTCTCCGCTAGCTATTCTTCACTTTCAGCTTCGGTTTGCTTTTTATTTTATCCCTAAATTCGCTAAGGAGTGCCGAACCTTCAAGACCCTTTTGGAGGAGATTCTCGAGTAGGAGCTCAGAGTAGTCGCTTTTGTTGCGGCGGATATGTCCTTCAAACAGGACGCTAATATTGTTTTCAAATTTAATCAACGAGCAAATTTTTGTTTGAAAATAGGCAGGGGCATTTTCTTTTTTCGTGATGACCGCTTCGACAATAATGTCACGGTCCTGCTCGGAAATTTTTTTAAAATAATCATAGAGAGACAAATCAGTATACGCCTCAAGCAGCCAAGTGGAGCGGTCGTCTTCCTTATTGAGAATTAAGCCGTCCTCTAACGGGACTTCAATCGAGCGGTCCTCGTCCACCACATCCAATGAGTATAACTTAAAAGATTTCATAGCAATCCTCCTATTTATTTTTTCTAAATTATAACATATGAGCGGCAGAAGCAAATGTCGAAAAATAATTGTCGAAATTTAGTTTTGCGTCTGTTGGGAGAAGAATTGAAGCAAAATTTGACAAAAAGCCCGCTGAAAACCCTCTATTCCCGAAAATGTGAGCTTGATAACGGCCATATCGCGGTTTTACAAGCTGACAGCCCTGGCGTTATGATAATACCATAAACAGGAAGGAGAGGGGAAAATGATCAATCAAGTCACACTTGTCGGCCGCCTGACCCGGGATCCAGAACTAAAGTCAACGGCGGAAGGAACGCATGTAACCCACATCACCTTGGCCGTGACTCGGCATTATCGAAACCAGCACGGCGAGATTGAGGCCGATTTCGTGCAGTGCACACTGTGGCGGAAGGCGGCGGAAAATACGACCCAGTATTGCCGCAAAGGTTCAGTCGTGGGCATCACGGGGAGATTGCAAACCCGAAATTACGATAACAAAGAGGGAAAAAGGGTGTACGTCACAGAGGTGATTGCCGAAAGTATCCGTTTTCTAAGCGCCAAGCCGCACAACGTGATCACCGAGCAGAAAAAGGAGGAAACGGCCATTGGGGTATAACCATGACGCGGAGAGCAACTTAGAGCAGCTGCTTGAAAGTTTAATAAAAATGGTTGGCAAGGCAAATAAAAATGTCGACGGCCTGCAGAAGCGCGTCAGCCAGCTGGAATGGCTCATAAAGGAACAACAGCAAGGAATAAAGGAAAGAGACAACCTCATCAGAATTTACTCCGAACAACCACACGAATCTTCATCAGCAAACATTCCATATCATGTTGGGTAAAATGCGTTGCTCTTCAACAAAAACGCCACTGTTTTTGCTGCCAGACTTACTTGCCGGCGAATAGTTTAAAAAATATCCCCGCCTAACGGACCTTAGTTGTTAAAGAAAATCAAACGTCACTTCAACTGCATCCTCTTATCTGGCCGCCATTTGCCGGAGTTTTTTTTTGTATGGAAAAGTGGCGGAGCGCCGCAATTTAGGTGGAATATAAACATTCCTCCCCTCGATTTTAGTTTGGCCTAACTCTGCTCACACCGCCTTTATTAGGAGACTAGGGCTAGGTCTCAGAATTTATTTCAAGGGTAGATGATGGCGCGGAACAATAAATTTTTTTTGGATGTTTAAAAATAATTCTGCGGGGTAAACTATTAGAAAAACCCCCCTGTTTTTTTATAGGAAGCCGCTGACCTTTGTGTCAGCGGCTTCTTCGATGTTTCGCGGCCTGATCTTATTTTTTAAAACTTGTCTTTGTGGCGCTTATTCACTTTAATCTGACTGATAAACGAATCCACGGGGATGTGTGCATTATGCACAGTTATTGGCGTTGGAGGAATAAGCGATTTTGGTAAATTCTTTTGCAGGAAAAGAGAAATTATCGTCGAATAATAATAATTGGTGTAGATATTTGTAATATTTGGAGGTATTGCGCTTGATTAAAAAGAAATCATTAATTTTTATCGGAGAAAGAGGATGTAACCAACAATTGATAATTACGAAAAAACCAAGCTTTTACGATGCAGTCACACTTTCAAATCAGTCACCCCAACCAACTAAGAACACTCCATATCGATCCATTCCGCTTGTCAGCAGCACAAACATTTCTTTCCGTAACAGCGATTACAATATCCAACTGACATCACAATCCATACAGATTTCAGAAAGCGGCCGCGAACTTTCTGAAGAAGAGGTGTTCGATATGTTGAACCACCTGATCATTAAAGAAGGAGACAAAGTGACTTTCTTTGGTTACTCCCCCTACTGTAAAAACCGGCCAAGAAAAAAGAAAGAGCTGCTCGTTCTGGCGGCAGGTAGGAAGCTGGAAGGCGAATAAAGCACCTCGGAAAAATTGGAAAAAAGGAATCCAATCGGGCATATTGGAGTCCGTTCCGAAGGGGAAATTGGAAAGAAGGTATCCAATCAGGCATATTGGAGCCCTTTCCGAAGGGGATATGGGAAAAAAGGTATCCAATCGGGCATATTGAACCCCGTTCCGCTAGAAAGGTCGGGAAAAGGGTATCCAATCAGGCATATTGGAACCTGTTCCGAAGGGGAAATTGGAAAAGGGGTATCCAATCGAGCTTATTGGAACCCTTTCCGCTAGAAAGGTCGGGAAAAAGGTATCCAATCGGGCATATTGGAGCCCGTTCCGCCAGAAAGGTTAGGAAAAAAGGTATCCAATCGGGCATATTGAACCCCGTTCCGTTAGAAAAATTAGAAAAAGGGTATCCAATCGGGTTTATATTGGAACCCCTTTTTTCATTTCATGGAGACACATTAACAAACTGTCCGCCCCACGCGGACAATCGAGGGTTTTGTCCACGGGCGGTGCCTGACACCACTTTTTTACACCATTTTTATGACCTGATCCCCTTCCAAATCTTAACACTGTTATGCCACAGAATTGACACTTTCCTTTCTATTAAGACAAAATGTGATACACTTTTAATCTTTTTGTAACATAGCTGGTACATTGTTCTGATATAACTATACAGATAAGGAGGGGAAGCGTATGCAGAAGACAACAAAGCGTATTATTCTCATGTTACTTACAATTCTGTTATGTGTATCGGGATCAATGGTTACATATGCACAAACAAACAGTAATGCCCTACATAATGCCAAGCAGCAGCTTGAGCAAAAACAAAGAATCGTAGAGCAAAAAGAACAAGAAAAGCAGACAGTTAATCAAGAAATAGATAAAATTCAACAAGATTTACAATCCTTTTACAACGAAATCACCAAGAACAAAGAGGAAATGGCAAAAACACAGCAGAAAATAAACGAAACACACCAGCTTATCGAAAAGAAAAAGGAAGAAATCGTCACCCTTGAGGATAAAATCCTTGCCCGTAAAGGGATCATGAAGAAGAGGGCTGTAGCTCTTCAACAAAATGATAGTGTCAATGTAATTATCAACCTATTCTTTGAATCTGATAGTATCGCAGATTTTATCCAACGGGCCAGCGCTGTGTCCGAACTAATGGATGCGGATAAGGATATCTTAGGCTCCCAGAAGGAAGACCTTCAACAGATTGAAATGGATAAAAAAGAGATTGATAGCCAAGAACAAATTTTAGAAAATGATCAAAACGAGCTTGCAAAACAGCAGGCAACCCTTGATCAAAACATGCAAAAGAGACAACAGGCTCTAACTGTCATGCAAGAAAAGTATAAGCAAATCGCCAAACAAATGGCGCTTGCAGAACAAGACAAAGCAGGCATTGAATCTCAGATGAAAGATATTCAAGCAAAGATTGATAGGGAAAAAGCCGAGGCAAAGACTCGTCAAACATCATCCTCAACCTCAACCACTGCGCCAAAAGAAAAATTGGGTGTAGCGGTAAAAGGCACAGAGATGTATGTCACCGCAACGGCATACAGTCCCGAAGAGTCCTATCATATAACAGCAGCCGGCTACAATATTAGAAAGAATCGGCATATGAAATTAATTGCCGTCGACCCATCTGTAATTCCATTAGGAAGCAAAGTTTGGGTAGAAGGATATGGCATAGCTGTCGCAGGTGATACCGGCGGCGCCATCAAGGGCCACAAAATTGACGTCCTATTGCCATCAACAGCAGCCGCATTATCATGGGGCAGAAAAACCGTGAAAATTGTCATTTTAGAATAATCATATATAGAGAAAAGAGGCTGATACTGAAAAGTAGTTGGCCTCTTTTTTTGCTGCAAAAGTTCATCTTATATGGATAATTCCCAAAATGGTAGATTCTAAACCAAGAATAGATAAGAAAAGCGCAAGCGCCCGTTTACACAACAGACACGATTGGTGCCTGACACCATTAACATCATAAACACCATCATTTCAGGTGATCGTTCAGAACACCTTCCTCTAAAACAGAGAATTTATCTCCGTAAACCTTGGTGATGTGTTTTTCTCCCCAATTACAGAGTGAACTAAGAATTCCCTCCAAGCTCCAACCGTATTCACTTAACTCGTATTCTACCTTGGGTGGGACCTGATTATAAATCATCCGAGTAATGACACCATCATCTTCCAGCTCCCGCAACTGTTGTGTGAGCATTTTTTGCGTAATATTTGGCATCAACCGCTTCAATTCACTCGTCCGCTTTTTCCCATGGGTGAGATGACAAAGAATGACACACTTCCACTTCCCGCCAATCACCTCCAGCGTTGCCTCGACTGAGATATTATATTTCTTTTTCTCCATCATATAAAAATCCTCCTTATTCAAAAGGTACTTAAAAGTACCTATAGCACCACGGGGTACCTATATCACTTAAAAGTGCGTACTTCTCATAATTTCTCATATACCCCATAATAACATTTGCCGGGAGAAATAAAAATTTTACTTATTTATATAAAACTACACAAAATTAGGAGGAAACACCATGCCTTTAAATAAAAAACAAAGCACACTCGCACTGCTGGCCTTAGCTGTCAGTGCGTTCGCAATAGGAACAACCGAATTTATCAGCGTCGGCCTGCTGCCGCTTATCGCCGATGATTTACACATTCCAGTGACAACCGCAGGACTGACGGTCTCCCTATATGCCCTCGGTGTCACATTCGGCGCACCCGTCCTGACATCGCTGACATCACGCATGTCACGCAAAACCTTATTACTATGGATCATGATCATTTTCATCATCGGCAACAGCATCGCCGCCAGCGCCACAACCATCACTGTCCTGCTCGCGGCCCGCGTCATCTCAGCCCTGTCCCATGGCGTCTTTATGTCAATCGGCTCCACCATCGCCGCCGACCTCGTCCCGGCCAACCGCCGTGCGAGCGCCATTTCGATCATGTTCTCCGGCCTCACCGTCGCCACCGTCACCGGCGTGCCGTTCGGAACATTCATCGGCCAGCAATACGGCTGGCGCCTGGCCTTCGTCATCATTGTTGCCGTCGGCATCATCGGCTTCATCGCCAACCTGATTCTCGTTCCTTCTTTCTTGAAAAAAGGAACTCAAACCAGTCCTCGCGATCAGGTCAAGCTCGTAACCAATGGCCGTCTCTTACTATTATTCGCAATTACTGCCCTGGGGTATGGCGGGACATTTGTTGTCTTCACCTATTTATCACCATTACTGCAGGATATAACCGGATTTAAGGAAGGATCCGTAGCGGTTATTTTACTCGCATACGGTTTAGCGATTGCGATTGGTAACGTGATCGGAGGCAAGCTCTCAAACCGCAATCCAATCGGGTCCTTATTCTATATGTTTATCATCCAAGCCGTGGTCCTCTTCGCCTTAATGTTCACGGCCCCGTTCAAAATAACTGGGCTGATTACAATTATTTTTATGGGATTGCTCGCTTTTATGAACGTACCCGGCTTACAAGTCTACGTCGTCATGCTAGCGGAGCGTTTCGTCCCAAGCGCAGTCGACGTGGCATCTGCCGTCAATATTGCCGCCTTCAACGCAGGAATAGCCATCGGCTCCTATTTGGGCGGCATCATCACCGATACAATAGGACTCATCCACACCACATGGATAGGCGCCCTAATGGTACTCGCAGCAGCAATCTTAACAAACTGGAGTCGAACACTCGAGCAGAAAGACCAACAGGCAATGGTTTCAGCAATGGTGTCAGGCACCGTCGAAACACAATTGTCCGCCAGCGGCGGACAATTGAATGTTAAAAATTAACATCTCATACTCTAGCATGAGCAGGGAATCATCTTCTAATGATCTAAAGCGAGGTTAATAAAAAAAGCCAGTCAACAGACTGGCTTAAGCTAACCTTTATAGAGTCCCATAGTGGTTTGTGTCCACTGTAGACGTACAAATGTCCACGCGTGGTGCCTGACACCACCACTGACACCACCACCACAATCACCCCAAATACACCAAGTCCTTCAACTCATCGGTCGATAGTTCGGTGATCCAGTTTTCGCTTTGGATGATTTGGTCGTTTAGGTCTTGTTTTTTCTCGAGCATGGCATCAATTTTCTCTTCAAGCGTGCCGGTACAAATCAATTTATGGACGTGAACAAACCTGGATTGACCAATTCGGTGGGCACGGTCGGTGGCCTGGTTCTCGACCGCCGGATTCCACCAACGGTCATAGTGAATCACGTGATTTGCCGCCGTTAGATTCAACCCAGTTCCACCTGCCTTCAATGACAGTAGGAACACTGGGAACTCCTGGTTTTGGAACCGTTCAATCATCTCATCCCGCTTCGTCTTCGCCACACTGCCATTCAAGAACGGCACCTCAATGCCAAATTTCTTCTTCAGCGTCGCCCGAATCATTTCGCCCATCTCGATGTATTGGGTAAAAATCAGACAACTTTCGCCCTGCTCCAAAACCGCCTCAATCAGTTCGACAAGCTTCTCCAATTTATTGGAGCGGTCGAGAAGCTCGCGCCCCGCCGCTTTTTCCTTTAAATAGAGGGCAGGGTGGTTGCACAACTGTTTCAACCTACTGAGCATTTGTAAAATTAATCCCTTGCGCTCAAAGCCCGACAATTTCTCAATTTCAGCAAACGTATCGTGGATGAGCTGCTCGTACAACGAGGCCTGCTCTGCGGTCAACGGACAGTACTCCTTTTGCTCAAGCTTATCAGGAAGATTCAGAGCAACCTCTTCATCCTTTTTCGTGCGCCTTAGCAAGAACGGGCGGATCAATGCCTGTAGCTGCTGCACCTTTTCCTTCTTCTCATCTTTTTCAATCGGAATCACGAACTTTTTCTGGAACTGCCCTAAACTGCCAAGATAGCCGTGATTGGTAAAATCAAAAATCGACCACAGTTCAGATAAGCGGTTCTCCATCGGCGTCCCCGTCAAGGCAATATGGTGTCGGCCGCGCAGCCTGCGCACCGCTTTCGATTGCTTCGTCTGCGCGTTCTTAATATTTTGCGCCTCATCAATCGCAATCGAACTCCAAATCATCGATTCAAACTCTTCGGAATCAAGATGGCTCAACCCATACGAAGTCAAGACAACATCGACATCCAGAGCCTTTTTTGAAAAATCGTCCTCCTTCAGGCGGTGCGAGCCGTAATGCAGATACACCTTCATCTCCGGAGCAAAGCGATCGAGCTCCTTCTGCCAGTTCCCAAGCACCGAAGTCGGGCAGATAATCAGCGCCGCCTTCGTCGGAACCTTCGCCTTAACCGGAGCAGCATCTTCATCCTTCTTGCGCCGACCTTTCGTATCACGGGTGTCAGGCACCACCGCTTTCGCACCGCGGCCCTTGGTGTCAGGCACCACAGCCAATTCATCGCGAACCTGTTCCTTCACCATTAATAAATAGGCAATCAGCTGGACGGTTTTGCCAAGACCCATATCATCGGCGAGGCAGGCGCCAAACCCATACCGCCGCAGGAACCAGAGCCAGCTCATGCCAAGCTGCTGGTAGGGGCGGAGCTCGCCTTGCAAACCAGAAGGTACAGTTTCAAGCGGAATTTCGTGTACTTCCGACAGCTGCTTCACCATTTGCTTCCATTGTCGGTTCAGCTCGATCTGAATTTTTGCAAACGCGGCTGGATTCTCAAGCTCATCCTCGGCAGCAGTCGGTTCAGCGAGCTCCTGCTCGAGCAAATCGCGGACGTGCAAGCCTTCTTTTTCGGCACGTTTCATCAAATCTTGAATCTGGCGAATGAATTGCGGATCAAGCTTGACCCAGCGGCCGCGAATATAGACAAGCCTACGTTTTTCCTCAACAAGCTGGCCAAACTCCTCCTCGGACAAATCGACACCGTTCATCGAAAAACGCCAGTTAAAATCGAGCATCGCCTGCAGCCCAACAAAAGATGGACGGTGACTCGACGATCCCTTAAGCGACGCTTTGACCTTCAAATTGGCGTTTTTCATTGCCTGCCACCAGGAAGGAAGGAGGATTTCAACATCGAGCGCCACCAGCGTCTCACTTGCTTCAGTTAAAAACATCCATGCTTCTTCCTCGCTCAGGTGCGTTTTGAAGGCGCCATCCTCACCGAGCCACGGAATCAAACGTGCCCAGCGATCCTGTTCAAGGGCAGCTTTTTCTAAAAATGGCTTCCATTTCGTCGGAATATTCGCGGCACCATCAACGTCATAAATCTCATCGACATTTTTCTTGCCACGCAAAAAGACATCAAGGCTCCACGGCCCTTCACCATCCACAGGTTCATCCAAGCGGAGCCCAATCGTAAACGGCGTGTCGCTTTCCTTAATCCCAACCCATTCCAGCCAGCTGTCCTCATCAAAATAGCGGGCCAGCTCGCCGCCGGATATATTTTGCTTACGGAGCAAGTCAAGCTTCGGCCCGAACAGCTCTTTCATCGCAGAATTTCTCGTTAAATAAGCATCGAGGGCACTGTTATATAGATCGGAGATATAATGTTTGGTCGTTCCGAGACCGTCTTCGTTGGGTAGGCTGGTTCCGTCCTCCGCCACCTCAGAACCATCCTCAATCCGCTGCTCCCAAAAAGTCGGACCAAATTCATCCTTCACTCGTTCCGGAAGCTTCCAGCGAAATGCGCCTTCAGGGCCCCAGACCGAAAAGTCAGGCAGCCAGTCTTTTTCCAAAATGCCTTCATGGAGGGCATGGGCGGCCGCCAAACAAATCTCCGATTGCTCATTCCAGTCCCATTCGATAAAGTGATTAAATGACTCTTTTGCAAAAAGTGAGACCAGCTGCCAGCCGCTAACCGCCACACCTTCTATCCCGTCTACGGTTTCCGTTTCTAGGAGTGTTCCAAAGAAGCTTTCCTCATGACTACTAAATACGAGATTCTTCCATCTAATGGGGTTCATCACATGACCCCGTTCATCCTCGGCAGTAAGAAGAAAACGACCTTCCCCTAATCTAGTTGTCAACAATTTCATAAACCTTGTTTTAAGCATCCGTGCAAAAACTCCTTTAACTGTGGCAATGGCTTTAAAAAGGGCTGCGGAGGCCCTATGAATTACCAGATAATGTCTAAATAAACAATACCCTTCAAAAAATAGACAAAACCCTCAAAAAGATAAACAAAACACCGCAAAAAATACACAAAACCACGCAAAAAATAAACAAAACTTAAAACCACGGTTTAATTCCACTAATTTGTCCACTGGAGACGGACAAATGTCCACGGATGGTGCCTGACACCACAATGAAACCGCAATGAAACCACAATGAAACCGCAATGAAACCACAATGACACCACAATGAAACTAAAGCAATACCACGTGGTGGCACCATAAAAATCCATATTCCTTTATTATACCCAATATTTTATCTTTAGAGAAAGGGGAAGTGTGATGTTCCTGAGTTTGTGTGACTAGAGGATAGTCGGAAATCGCCCGCACTAGCGCGAAACCCGTGCCATTTTAAATGATGGAACGGACATCATTAGTAATGGAAAATCCAAGGGATATGATGCTATAATTTGGATGAATAGGGGGTGCATGCATATGAAAAATTATTTAAAAGTTTGTCTCATGGTTGTTATTCTCTTTAGTTTGCTAATGGGCACGTTACAATCGCCCACAAATGCCGCGAGCAGTAAGAAAGTTCTTGGAAATGAATTCAAAAATGGTCTAGTTTTATTTAAGCAAAATGGGAAATATGGCATGTTGGATAAAAAGGGTAAGGTGGCCATTAAACCGCTATACGAACAGATTGATCAAACGAAGCGAACGAATTTATTACGCGTTAAAAAGAATAATAAATACGGCTTCATTAATCAAAAGGGAAAAGTCATTGTCAAACCGCAATATGCTGATGCCAAGGACGGTTTTTCCAATCCAATCATAGTTAAAAAGAATAGTAAATATGGACTAATCAATACAGCTGGTAAAACCATCGTTAAACCGAAGTACGATCTCATTGGTGATTTTCACAATGGGGTAGCCTTTTACAAATGTAAAAGTAAGTATGGAATTCTCAACACAAAAGGCAAGGTTGTCCTACCGCCAACCTATGATAAAATCACCGAAAACACGAATGGCGTATTTACTGTCAAACAAGCTAAAAAGTACGGTTTAATCGATAAGCAAGGGAAAGACATCGTCACCCCCGCATATGAATCGATCGTTTCTTATAAAAATGGGTTATTTCGAATAAAAAATGATGGGAAATACGGGATGATTACAATACAGGGGCAGATCCTCGCTGCACCCAAATATGATCGGATCTCACTGTTTTATAATGGGTTTGCCCAAACGACACTGAACGAAAAATACGGTTTTATTAGCGCGAAGGGAGAAATTATCGCTGAACCGACCTATGATTCCGTTGCTGTTTTTAGAGGAGGTGTGGCTCCCGTCGTAGCCGGTGATAGGCTGGGTTATATTGATACCACTGGAAAAATCATTGTTGAACCGCAGTATGAAGCCGCCTACGATGGTGATGGAAGCTCCCTCTATGAATTTTGGCAAAATGCCGCAGTCGTCATAAAGAACGGGAAGTACGGCGCGATTAATAAAAAGGGCGAAGTGATTCTCGACTTCAGCTATGATTCGATTAGTTTGTTTAACAAAAAAGGGCTGGCGATCACTAGACAAAAGAATAAATATGGTGTGATTAATGATAAAGGGACGGTTATTGTCAAGCCATCCTATGACTCATTGAGACTCGCAACGTATGGCGATGGCGAGTTTACCGATGACTTTGTTATTTTTGAAAAAAATAACAAAGAAGGCGCAATGAACAGCAAGGGAAAAGTCATCATACAACCAATTTATGACCGAATCGACCCGTTGGAACATAAAGGTTTGATTCGGGTGATGCAAGGATCGAAATATGGACTACTAACTTCAACAGGAAAAGTCCTGGTCAAACCAAAATATAGCGAAATTAATCCTTTTTACAAGGGCAACAACGATTTAGCTAGTGTTACCTATAAAGGTAAAAATGGATTCATCAATGAAAAGGGGAAACTAGTCATTATTCCGCAGTATGATCAAGTAGGGAATTTCAACGAGGGCCTTGTTTACGTCAAGAAGAACGGCAAAGCAGGATTTATTGATAAAAAAGGCAAGGTTGTCATTAAATTAACCTATTATTAACGTTATTAATAGGCTTGGATGATCCAAGCCTGTTTTGTTTGTGGGGAAACTGGTGTCAGGCACCATCACGAAAAAAATCCACCCTGTGACTAATTTCCTAGAGAAATAGATTGTTAACTATCTTTCTATTAATTATAATAAAAGGGAAATTATAGATAAGGTGGGGAAATTGTGTCAACTATCAGAAGTTATTTTAGAATAATCATGCTTGTTTCTTTCGCGGCTATGTTCACGTTTATTATTGCCCCGAAAGAATCTCACGCGGCAACGGTTACCTATTTAGATGAAATGGAACCTCTTCAATACGAAGGTTCAATTTATAAAAACAAGTGGTATTGGGAATCGTTTGAGGACCTAAACGGCAAGATCATTGACCGCGGCATCGGATTTTCACGCGATTATTATTACAAAACGTATGCTACCTACAACATTGATAACATGGGTTTTACGACGTTTGATACGCGAATTACCTTGGATAAAAAGAATTCAGTTGGGGATTATGGCAAAACTGCTGTTGGTATCTTTGCTGATGACCACCTGTTATATGAAAGTCAACTATCCGTTGGAAATGGAAGCCTCAATGTTCATTTAGATCTCCCAGCAAACACAAAAAACCTGAAGATTATCGCTAGACAATTGTCCGGTGCCAAGGGAGAGCACCTTGTTATCCTTGATAATGCACGGCTTTCAACAGGCGGTGTGGTTAAATCCTTAGGGGAAGAAGCGAGTTTAAATACGATTGGTGGAAATGTCATTTCAGGAGATTACTATTCCGGTCAATGGTATCAAGTACCCTTTCAAGATATGACGGGAAAAATCGCAACCGAGGGTGTGGGCCTCTATCGGGGGGATGGCACAGCAAAAGTCCAATACAATATCGATCAAATGGGCTACAACATTTTTGAAACCAAGCTCTCACTTGATTCAAAATGGGCAGTAGGCGACTTTGGAAAAACGGCTGTCGCGATTTATGCCGATGACTACAAACTCTATGAAAAACAAATGTCACCGAGCACACCCGTTCAATCGATTCGATTAAAAATACCGAAGGGTACAAAAAATCTTTTCTTAATAACCAAGCAAATCCGGGGTGCCCGCGGCGAGCAAAAAGTTATTTTTATCAATCCCGTCGTTAAGAAAACAACGGAAGCACAGCCAGTCGTGGTTAGAAACGCAGATACTAGTTCAGTCGGGGCAGTCGAGTCGCGAAACTACGCTGTTGGAGAGTGGTGGAGTTCACCGTTCCAATATGTAGATGGGAGCTTAGCGACAGCGGGCTTCGGATTGGATTATGATGAAGGATATGCCACTTTTGATATTACCGGTATGAATTTCAATACGTTCACAGCAAGATTATCATTAGATTCCAAATGGGTTGTCGGCGACTATGGAAAAACTAACATTTATTTCTACGCCAATAACCGCTTGATTCACTCGCAAAGCGTGACGAAAGCGACGGGAATCCAGCCGTTATCACTAAAGCTTCCAAATGGGACAACAAATCTGAAAGTATTGATCAAGCAAAGTAGAGGCGCCTTAGGGTATCACGGCGTGGTTCTAGGTGACGCCCAATTCAAGTCTTATTCTTATACACCAAATTTAAGTGCATCTCAGCTAAAAGCAACCAACAACACGGGTAAAAGTGACGTTATCACCGTTACACGGGTTCTAAAAGGTGATACCATCAAAATTTACAACAGCGCTGGAAAACTATTAGCCGCTCCAAAAGCAGCGGGCTCAACCGTAACCGTCTACCTTCCACAAATCGGTCCAAAAAGCGGCACGCTTTATATTACGGCCCAAAGAGGGGCCTGGTTGGAAAGTGGCAAAACTGCTGTAAGCTTTGGCGGTGAAAAAACTTCAACATCCAAGTTGAAAAAGGTCACAATCAAAAACAACAAGAAAAAGTCGGACACGATCACCGTCAGCAATCTACAAAAATACGACACCGTGTACGTCTATAATACAAAAGGCAAAATCATTGCCAGCAAACAAGCCAGCACATCAACAGCAACAATCTACATCAAGCAGCTCGGCAAGAAAAAAAGCTACGTCTACCTAGCAGTAAAAGGCTCAGGCATGACCACCAGCTCCAAAGTGAAATTTAGCTTTAAAAGTGAATAATAGCCAGACCCCTTCTGAGGCAGAGGGGGTTTTTGCTTTTCTAAAAACAAGGTTGAGCTTGGTCTATCTTAAAATAGGCAACTGAAAAAGGGGGGGCGGCATCGTAGTCAAAAAATTGAAAGTGGACGGTAAACTGCCCAAAGTGGACAGTAAACCGTAAAAAGCAGACAGTAAATTCCCTGAAGTGGACAGTAAACCGTAAAGAGTGGACAGTAAATTCCCCAAAGCGGACAGTAAATGGCCAGGCATTCAAAAAAGGTAACTAAAAAGCGCCCCCCCGGCAATGAATCCGGTCCAATAGAGTGCCGGTTCTTCATAATAGGAAAGATAATGACCTGAGCCAGGAAAAACACCTGGCTTTTTAGTGGGGGTTGACCGAAGTTTGCAGGGAAAAAGCATAGAAAAAGGTACCAGCCCCCAACATACCATACACCTGGGGAACCCGTACCTCTTACCGTATCCAAAACACGACAATCAACCATCATCAGGCAATCACCCACCAACGGGCAATCACCCACAAACCCATCAACCCTCAATCAACTTACTCCGCCGGCACTCCTCATGAAACGCCCGCAGCCTCTTCGTCCGCTCCATCAGCGTTTCCATAAAGTACTCCCAATCGTCGACACGTTTCAGCTTCTTATACAAAGTCCTCAGCTTCTTCAAGTGCCTTACCGCCAAACGGTAGCTCGCCCGGTTTTTCTGGTCAATCTCGCGCTGGGCGGTCTGGTGGAGCATCGCTAGCAGCACCGCGGGCCGCTCCTTCTCAATCAGCTTCATGCGGTCCTTCGGCAAATCGTAAAAGTCCATGCCCACCCACGCCTGGAGCTCGCCCCAACGCTCGTAGTGCCCGCGCTCAAACAACAAATATTCATAGTCCGCAAAACTATAGGGCAGCATCACGAGCAAGGCCCGCTCATACAAATCGACCCGATCCTTTTCCGCACAATACGGCGCCACGGCCCGCAGCGCATTCCGGACAAACGTCGCACAGCTATGATAGCTGCCCAACTGCTCCAAATACACCTTCACCTTATGCAAAAATAACTCAATCACCGCGCCAACCCGCTGCCAAGCCTTCAAGCCCGTCAAATAATCAATCCAATAGACCATATAGGGCGCAATCTCTTCAGCGCCAAACTGACCAACCAGCTTCAACGCCTCATCATCATTCCCGAGCAGAAAATTCAGATGAATTCCAGCTAACAGCAGCGGCGCAGGGCTCTCCCAATCCTGGAGTTCCTTCAAGCGCACCTGAACCCGCGACACCTCATCCTCACGCCACGCCTTCTTTTTGAAAAAATGGACCCATAACAGCCGGTACAAGAAAACCCGTTCATAAACCAATCCCTTTGCACACGTCAGCACCTCAAACGTATCCACCCGCAGCTGGTCGATAAACTCATCAAAGTCAAACGGCAGCGATTGGACGCCAATTTTTCCAGCAAGCTCTTCGGCATCATCCATCATATTATGGAACAAATGGAGATAAGTGCGCTTCACCATGTCCGCCTCGTGACCGAGCTCCTCGCTTAGAGCGGCCAGCTTTCGAAAAGAAACAACAATCGCAATCAACTCATACAGCAGGCGCCACTCCTGCTCAACCGGCGCACTCGCGTGGATGCGGCGCTCATAAATCCCAAACAACTCCTGAATCACATACGGGCTCGTCGACTTTTTCGAAGCAAGCAGCGTATCAAAACTCACCTCAAACGAATGGACCCAGCGGCTGTAATCCGGCTTCAACACTCCATTCGCCTTAATCAAATCCTTCGCCGTCTGCATCCCCCAGCCCGCCACCGCCTTCGACTCCCGAATCGGCTCACGCCACTCAGCAACCCAGTCCGCAACACTGCCCATCCGTGAAAAAGCACTGAAAAACACAGCCATCTGGTGCCGGCACCAGCCCTCCTGCGGGCACGAGCACGCGCTCATCCCCAGAAAATGTAGATCAAGCCTCACCTTCACCGGCGTCACATCCTGCACCACCGCCGTAACCTCATCGTCCCTCATATATAACTGCGTCACCAGCCCCTGCCGGTACAGCATCATCCCTTTTTGGACAAGGTTCGCATCCTCAGCATCCACTGGGTTCAGCAGCTCCCGCACCCCATCCGAAAAGGCAGCTAGTAATTGATTTGCAGGTGTCGACTCCAAGGCCCACGCCCCCCTTTAAAAAAATCCATATTCCATTATTATACCCAAAAAAGCACGCAAAGAGGAGAAAGAAGGAAGATTCCACTCCAATGGAGAATAGTATTTTAAAATAAACATGCAAAAGGGGCCGGGTCAGAAGTGGATTTCAAAAGATTACTGTTGTTTTTCATCCCGTGGTTACTATACTTTTTCCTCTCTGAATACATTCTTAGGAAAAAATTACACATCAAAAAGCAGAATCGCTGGATCTATCGTAGTGTCAACAACACACACAAAATGGCTGAAATCGGCCTAATCATTGTTTTTATCCTTACCAACAGCATTCTGGGATGGTTCTTTCCCAGCACCTTCAAATATGGGCTGTTCATCTTTCTCTGCGCCTTATACGCCATCCGCTCGTTTATGGAATGGAAGTACGACCGGCCGACCAGGGAATACATCATCACCTTCTGGAGCTTTTGCGGAATGTGCGTCTTTACAGTAAGTACATTTATTTTTTTGTGAGGGCAGCTGAATTCAGCTTGGAAACATCAAATTTGGGGCGGCCCTTTTTCGATTTGCCGATTAACTATCAAAATTTGATAAACTCGGTAAATTCGCCGATAAACCCTCAGAATTCGCCGATAAAATAAATCCCAAGCTGAAATCATCGAAAAAAGAGGCGCGAACCCCGTTTCCAGCGGTAAAATGCACGGTCCCAAATTCGATTCGCAAATAAACGGCCTCAATTCGCAAATAAACACCGCCGATTCGCAAATAAACGGCCCCGATTCGCAAATAACCGCCCAAAATTCGCAAATAAAACGCCAGATTCACCCAGCCCCCACTCAACTAAAAAAACATCGGCCGAAAAAATCCGATGTTTACTTCTCCTTCTAATAAAAACAATACGCTGGGGGCAAGGAACCTTCTTTCTAGAGGACAGGCACTTTGGAAATTATTTAAATCATAGCAAAATTTGCTCATAATTTCTCTTTTTAATATAATATTATTAGATACACAACCTTGGTTAATCCACTTAATCAATTAAGAAAGGTGTGTTAAAATGTCCTCAGCTATCTTAGTCCGTGAAGACCCCAGAAAGTATATCCATCACGATCAATTATTCAAGCAGTTACTCCACACATTTTTTGCGGAATTTTTAGAAGTGTTCTTTCCAGAAGTTCATCACCACATTGATTTTTCATCCATCAAACCGTTATCGGAAGAAATGTTTACTGATCTTATTGAAGGAGAGAGTAGAAGAGCCGACATAGTAATTGAAGCAAAATTGAAAGGAAACGATTCGCTTATTATCATCCATGTTGAGCCGCAAAGCTCCGGGCAATCAGGTTTCAACGAAAGAATGTATCATTATTTTAGTCTGCTTTAAATAAATATCGAAAGCCAATCATACCCATCGCGATTTTTAGCTATGGTGAAAATCGGTACGAACGCAATGATTTTACAATTAATTTCCCATTCTTTCATGTGTTATCCTTTCATTTTCTGATGCTTGAATTACGAAAGATGAATTGGCGGCACTATATCCATTCGAATAATCCTATAGCTGCTGCGTTTTTAAGTAAGATGGGCTATACCGAAAGAGAACGAGTTCAGGTGAAAAAGGAATTTTTGCGGATGCTGGTTAAAATGAAAATCAACCCGGCCAAAATGGAGCTTATAAATGGTTTCTTTGAGACATATTTATCCTTAAATGAAAGTGAGGAGAAAGAACTAATGGAAGAAATTAAGCAATTAGACCGCGACGAATCGGAACAAATCCTTAAATTGCCTAATTCATGGAGAGAGAAAGGGATTTTGGAAGGAATACAAAAGGGAATCCAGGAAGGAAGGAAAGAAGGGATACAAAAGGGAATCCAGGAGGGAAGGAAAGAAGGGATACAAAAGGGAATCCAAGAAGGATTGAAAGAAGGAATACAAAAGGGAATTCAAGAAGGATTGAAAAAAGGACAACAAAAAGGTGAACTTGAAGCTCAAAGAAAAATTGCACTCAATCTGTTAAAAGAAGGATTACCTCTTGAATTAATCGCAAGAGCAACAAATTTAGATTATGCTGAAATTGAAAAAGTAAGGAAGCTGTTATAATAAAAAAAATCGGCGCCTGACCCCCGCTGCGTTAAAGCTTTAATACGCTGGGGGTAGGCATCTTCGTTTCCGGTCCCAAAGTCAATTCGCAAATAAACACCGCCGATTCGCAAATAAACGGCCACAATTCGCAAATAACCGCCCAAAATTCGCAAATAAAACGCCCGGATTCACCCACCCGCCACCCAACAAAAAAACACCGGCCAAAAAACCCGATGTCTACTTCTCCTTCTTATAAAAACGGTCCCCTGTATCCGGATTATAATACACCCGAGTCTTCTCGCCCGTCACCGGATCAAGACTCACCTCATCCGTCGACACAAACCCCTTAGGAACCACCGTACCATGATTGCGATTCAACCGCTTGTCATAAATAAAGTACCCAAGCAAAATACAAACAATCACAACAATCGCTTCCACAACATATAAACCAATTACCCAAACCACTACAACTTCTCCACCACAACAGCCGTTCCATAAGCCACAATCTCACTCATATTCTTACCAATCTCACCCGAATCATAGCGCATCATCACAATCGCATTCGCACCCATCTGATTCGCATTCTTAATCATCCGATCCAGCGCCTCTTTCCGCGAATCCTCAAGCATCGCCGTATACTGCTTAATCTCACCGCCCACTAAACCCTTCAAACTCGCCATAATATCCCCGCCGAGCCCCCGGCTCCTCACAATCAGCCCAAACACAGCACCCTTAACCTCAACCACCTTGTAACCCTCAATATTCTCCGTCGTCACCGTCAACACATCAAACACCTCCATATGTATATACCTCCATTATAAACAAAAACAATCCCAATCACGAAAAACTTCCAACAAAAAACCATCTTTCTAAAAATGAACTCATTTCACGTTTTTACTACCTATGATCCAATTAAGAATAGTGCCAATCTCTAGAATGAATCCCAGAACCACCGTCCAAAATTCCGGCTTCATAGGAAAGCAGGGATTCCTCCCTTATAAGCTAATTCCATTTACCAACTTAATTAGCAGTGATATATTAATATAGTTAATAATTGTATTCATAGGGGGGCCTTTTTAAATGGCATGGTATTTAAAAGTGTTTAAGAATTACGCGGTATTTGAGGGAAGAGCAAGACGGAAGGAATATTGGATGTTTTATCTATTCAATGCCATCGCTCCGATTATCCTGCTACTTTTGGCAACAGCCTCAGACTCATTGGCCATATTGTTGATCATCTACCTTTTAGGAACGCTAATACCGTCATTAGCAGTACTCGTTCGCAGAATGCACGATATTGGAAAAAGCGGCTGGTGGATCCTAATAAACTTCGTTCCATTTGTCGGCGGCATCATTCTACTAATTATCACATGCACAGACAGCCAAGAAGGAGCCAATCAATACGGACCAAATCCGAAAACATTAGCCTAAAAAAGAACAATCCGCAGGGGCAGTATTCCATAATTGCTGCCCCACAAAAAAAGCCAGCCCGCGTTAAGCGGTCGGCTTGGTGTTCCTATGATCTGTTTCCGATAGAGTTGAAAAATACTCAAACAATTCGGTAAGATACCCGTTCAGCTCAAAACCTTCCTGATTAGCAAACTCAGACAATAACAAGTTATTCTTTTTCATTCAACCCATCTCCTTCTATTATGTAGTTACTACTATTATTCCCAAACTATGACTCTTTTATTCCTCCCAAATCATTAAATTTGAAATTGTTTGATAATTGGGGGCCGAATCTCAATAAGAGCACAAGGGATTTGCCCTTCACAACCTGTTGGTGCCTGACACCAAGTTATCGAAAAAGACCAAAATAAAAGACCAAATAAATTGGCCTCTATTGGATGAAGGATGTTTCATTCTTTTGCAGCCATAGATCAACCGCAGCCTTAGAAAAATAAACGACATTCCCAATCTGTATATAAGGAATAGGGCTTTCGAACATGGAACCGTCCGTAGTTACTGGACTCAATATTCTTACTTCCTCCACGCTTATTCCTAAATAAGCAGCCAACTCATCCTGGTTTAATAACAGCGGCTTCTCTACCTTTTCGTTTGCGGCAGTTAAACGCGAAAGCTCTTTAACATTTGCCGCATTTTCACTAATTCCCCTTGCAATCAACCAACTGCCAATCACAAAACACAAGCCCAAGCAAACAATCGATAAGGCAATAAAATGGTTTTTCATCTGACTCTCCCCCCCTGATGTTAATTATATCCTTGTGGGGGAATTTCCGGCAATCGGCTTTAAGGCAATTATTCAAATAGTCTGTATTTCCGTTGCGACATCGAGCTCTTTTTCTAAAAAAGCTCATTATCTTTCCCATTTATGAAGAAGCGGACATTATTGGACATGATTAACCGCCTAGAGCCCACCTTTTAATTACCCTTTAGGAAACCCCAATCATTTATCGACCACTTTGAACAGTATATCGACCGATTCCTAGGATATATCAACAGATTTGAACATTTTATCAACCGTTTTCCAGGATATATCGACTGTTTTTTATATCTTATCAACCACTACCCTATTTCACCCTCAATCCCTAGTTAACCACCTCACTAAAAAGCTAAAAAGCCAGGGGGTTAGCCCTGGCTTAGGTAATTGTTATTTTTAGGATACAAACTGTCGAGTTCACTGTATAAAAATTCAATGGTTTCTTGCTTTGCATTTGAATCGGTGCTGTTGCCAGTGAGTACTAACCACTTTCTATAAACCAAACGTTTGTTGTCATCGTTAAGACGAATCCATCTGAGAAGATCCTCAATGATCAAAGGCAGTCATCAATCAAATTCGTAACAGGCTCTTTTTTTAAAAAAGAACTCTATTTTCGTATTTCGTACCAGGGCAGGTTGCTACGAAATTCATCGCTCGAGAATCCATGTGAGAGTGGTTAACCTAATTTCACGTCGATTTCGATGATTGATCTTAAGGAAGGAAACCTCCCAATTTCCAATCAAAAAAAGCCAGTTCCTAAAAAGGAACTGGATTTTGCTGTTAATAAAAACGCTTAAAACTCGAAAAGTGGGACTTGTAATACGGGCTGTCTAAATTGGAAATCATCACGCCGGAATCATTGGCGTGGATGAATTGATTGTTGCCAAGGTAGATGCCAAGATGTGAGATGCCTTGTTTATAGGTATTTTCAAAAAAGACGATGTCGCCGGCCTTCGGTTGGTCCACGTAGAACGTGCGGTCGTAGTAGCCTTCGGCAGAATAACGTCCGATTTCCATTCCTGACTGATTGGCGACGTGATAAATGAAGCCGCTGCAGTCAAACCCAGAAGGAGTGCTGCCGCCCCATACATAGGGAACGCCGATGAAGCTTTTGGCAACCGTGACCATCTTGGTGGTAATGTCAGGCTTTGGTGATGTGACGGCCGCCTTGCCTGTAACCTTAAGCTTCTGGCCGACAAATATATTATCAGACGTCAGCTTGTTGAGCGACTTCAATGCCGTGATCGTAATACTGTACTGGGCAGCAATTTTTCCAAGAGTATCACCGCTTTTGACGGTATAATCTGATACTGTCGTTGAAGGCTTCGGCGCTGGCGGTGTGGTTGGCTTCGGCGGCGTTGGCTTGGCTGCCGGTGGTTTAACCGCTGAAGTCTTCGCCGGTACCTTTAGTGTTTGGCCGACATAAATCATATCGGATTTTAGTTTGTTGAGTGTTTTCAATTGGGTGACAGTTGTCCCATATTGGCTGGCGATTTTGCCTAGGTAGTCGCCGCTCTTCACCTTATATTCATTCGTAGAAGCTTGAGTTACCTGCGTTGTTGGTTTCGGTGCAGGTGCTGCTGGTTTTGTCGCCGGCTTTGGAGCTGGTGCCGGTTTCGGCGCTGGCGCTGTTTGTTTTGCTGCAGACACCTTTAACGTTTGGCCGACATAAATGATCGTATTATCAAGCTTGTTCCAGAGCTTTAATTCGCCGACGCTGACATTGTAGCGGTTGGCAATGGTAATTAAGGCGTCGCCTTTTACAACGGTGTAAGAAGTCGCCTGTGATTTTTGAACGGTTGGCGTGGCTGCCTTCGCTGAAGAAATCTTCAGCTGTTGATTTATGTAGATTAAATCAGAGTGTAAACCATTCGTAGTTTTGATTTCTTTTACACTAGTATGATATTTTAAGGCGATTTTCGATAAGGTATCTCCTTTTTCCACCTTGTAGGTATCGGCAAAGGCGGATCCAGCAAAAACCGTCGATAATAGCGCGGCTGTCGATAAGGCACGAACAATGGTTTTATTCATCTAGTAAATCACCTCGTATGCTTCCATTTTTCTTTTAATTTTATCATAGATTGTTAGCGTACCGAACAAAAAGTTACAAATCTTGACTATTTTGAGAGTAAAGAACGGCGGGAAGGGTATATAAGTTAAATCGGTGGGACTATTTGCTGACTAGGAATTTACGAACATTCGTCATTTTTCAGTAAGAATAGCCACTTTTAAAAAGTTTCCCACCATTTCGACAATTTACGACTGGTAAAATATTTACAACTGACTGCTAGTCTAGTAGAATAAGGAATTAGAGTAAATCAAAGGAGGATAAGAAAGGTGGACCGGAAGGAAGAAAAGAAAAGCTCGAATCCTGCTGACTTTTCAGAGATTGTGAAAAAGGCATACGATATGGGCGTTAATGAGCATGAAATGACCCTGGAAAAACTAATAGAAGATTTAAAAGCAGATCTACGGCAATTAGTACTCTGCTAATTATTATAAATAGATAGATAAGGCTGGTGGAGTGAACTTCGGCAGCTTTTTTTGTGTTTTATCGGACAGAGACCGTGATTTAGGGGATTTCTGGGAAAATAAATTTTTCAGTCGAAGTAAAACGGTCAATAAAGGGGAGGCAACTCGATTCGCTGATAACTGAGAGAACGGTCACAATAAGTGATTAATTGTGCCCGAGAGAGTGGGAAAAAAGGGAGAGCGGTCACAATAAGTAGTTCACAGTGCCCGAACGCGCGAAAAATCAAGGTGCATGGGCACTCTGAGCGGTTCACAGTGCCCGAACGCAAGAAAAATCGGGGTGCATGGGCACTCTGAGCGGCTGACAGTGCCCAAACGCGCGAAAAATCGAAGTGCACGGGCACTCTGAGTGGTTGACAGTGCCCAAACGTGCGAAAAATCGAAGTGCACGGGCACTCTGAGTGGTTGACAGTGCCCAGACGTGTGAAAAATCGAGTTGCATGGGCACTCTGAGAGGCTATCACTGGTATAGCAGGAGTAGTAACTTCTTTACCTACCTCAGTGGACGCAGCATCAATTACATTACTGGTTACAAAATGTAATAACTCAATAAAGCTGTCATTGATAGGCAACTGGCTTAGGTAATTGTTATTTTGCTTTTCCTTCCTGGTGCCTGACACCAACCCGCCCGCTTCGATCCGCTGCACATGTCAATTAGCTTTTATTTTCTCCAAGAGATAATTCCTTACCTCGGCAACATTCGCCAACTCCCGTTTTGGCAGGATATAGGCACTGACGGCACTGTTATATAGATAGAAGGTGTCGCTGCTTTCCTTGAACTCGTAGATACCGGACCAGTTTACTTTTGTTTCACCGGTAGAATTGGAATCGACGATGCCTTCTGCGGACAGCCGCATCGTGTGATCGCCCAACAATCCCTCATTTTTCCCTTCCTTAATCATCTTCCTCGTCCCCCGGGCAACATGATTGTAGAAATACTTCGGGTAAAAAATAAACCAGAGAATACTAACAATAATAAAAGGCACTAACATCCACAAAAATGGGACATCATCGATAGTGGAAAATAGATAGGCCGCCGCAATAAAGATAATCGGCGTTAAGAATCGCTGAATATTCAGTGTCCGCATCGCGGCTTTAGAATTTTTAACGTGATATAGATTGAAGTTTAAATAATCATCTTCGGTCAAATGGTAGTTAATCTCCATGGAAACACCCCTCTCAGTTCTTTTAAAAAAGATACCATTTTTGGCTGTGGATTTACATATGTTTCTGGAAAATTTGCTTAGCTTTTCCTCTAGTAAACTTAGTTTGTGGCAAAAATAGCAGCATCTTGCTTCAAAATGAAGATTTTGGGTCTACCACTTTGATTCGCTAATAAAACTTGAAATTCGCTAATAAACGATTAGAATTCGCTAATAAAAGTGCCAGATTCGCTAATAACCTCAAAAAATTCGCTAATAAAACCTAGAGAGGGGGTAATTACCGATTGATTTCTTGCACATAGCGAGTAGAATCGTCTACTTTTCGAGAATATCGACCGTGTTTTAGAAGTTACCGGCCACTTTGCCAAAATACCGGTCACTTTCAGCAAGTTACCGGCGACTTTCACCAAAATACGGATCACTTTCTACAAAAAAGCCGCGGCATTCTACAAAAAACCAGTTACCTTCTACAAATAAGCTGCGACTTCCTACAAAATACCGGCGACTTTCAACAAAATCCCACGCCCTTCCCCAAAAACAAAAAATACAACTGCTACCAAGCAGTTGTATCGTTAAAATAATGCTCTTAACGAGGCGAACCCCCGTTACCGATCCCATCCCCCAACTCGTCCGCTTCCGCCACTTCGGCTCCCCGATCACCACCAGTATAAAACCGATAAACATCCCGCCCAGCGGCTTTCGCCTTGTATAGGGCGTGGTCAGCATGTGCCATTAATGTCTTTTGATCCCGCCCATCCTGCGGATAGAGGCTGATTCCAATCGAACAGGTGGTTGCAAACGAATGGTCTTGAATCGACCAGTTCACACGCAGCTCGGCCAATAGCCGATCCGCTAAACGCGCAATCTCCTCATCAGAAGACGACTCTGCATAGATGATCGCGAATTCATCACCGCCCAGGCGAAACAAAGAAGCGGTTGCGGGCAGCAGGTCTTGAATCCGCCTAACAAATTGCTGGAGTAGCTCATCGCCAACATCGTGACCCATCGTATCGTTGACCGATTTAAAGCGATCACAGTCGAGAAAGAGCAAGCCGAAGCGAAGGTTATCGTCCTTTGCCGTCTTCATTGTTGCCGCTAAGCGCAAATAGAAAGAGCGGCGGTTGTCGGCACCTGTTAATGGATCATAGAAGGCGAGTTCCATTAACTTTTGCTCATATTGCTTTTTTTTGGAGATGTCACGTGTAATCGCCGCGAATCCGGTAACCGTACCGTAGGCATCCCTTAATGGCGAAACCGAGACCTCGACATCAAGGGAAGAGCCGTCTTTTCGTAAAAAGGAAGCTTCCCAGTGGTTAATCGAGTTTCCCGCAAGCAAGATATCCCTTACCTGCTGTTCCTCTTCGTGCAGCTCGGCGGGAATAATCGGCAGCGGTTTCCCGAGTAACTCCATTTTCGTCCAGCCGTACAATTGTTCAAAGGCCGGATTGATATAGACAAGCACTCCGTCCACCGTTGTAATGTTAATTGCATCAGATGTATGGGTAAAGAAGGAGGACAGCCTCTCATTGGTTGCTTGTAGAGATGTTTTCAGCCTGTCCGTTTTCTTTTGAAAAAATCTCCCTAGTAAAAAGGTAATCACCAAAAGGATAACGATGATAAACAGATAATAATAATGAAATACGTACATGATTAGCGAGTTTCCTCCAGTGTAACGTCAGGTAATAGAATTCATTGTAGGCACCATTTTACAATTCTTCAAGATGATGGGCTTGAAAAGGGGGTAATTGGGGCTGAAGGGGATGGATTGCGATGTCTTATGTCCTGCCTGCAGCTAATTTCCAACACTTTAATAGTAGTAATTATTCCTTTACAATATAGACATAATCCTATTTTTGCCTAAAGGAAGGGAATGCATGTATGAGTCCAATAAAGGTGATAGTAGCTGACGATCATCAAGAATCCATAGACATCATGAAACGCTTACTTACAGGTTTACCTGAGTTTCAATTAATCGGACAATGTGTGAACGGGGAGCAGCTCTTCATGGAGGTCTTTGTCAAGAAGCCTGACCTCGTGCTTACCGCGATAAAACTAGCAAAGAAAAATGGCCTGGAGGCGATGAAGGAGTGTCTTGCTTTTTTACCGTCGCTTAAAGTGATTTTTATTACAAGTTATGATGAATATGCCATTGAGGCTTTTTCCATGGCTGCCGTTGATTATCTCGTCAAGCCGGTGGAGGAGGAGCGTTTAGGGCAGGCGTTGGAGAAAGCGAAAAACATCATCGAGTTTGAACGGGAGAAAATCGGAAACGGTCCGAAGCAGCAGCAAAAAATTCTGCAGCTTAGGGACCAAACTGCAACCCTGTTTATTCCCCTTGATGAAATCCTCTTTATCGAAAAGGCGGGGAAGAAGTGCCTTGTTTATACGGAAAAGGAGATCTATGATACGTCCGAAACCATGGCGCGAATACTACCTCGTCTCGATGATTCTTTTTTCCATGCGCACCGTTCTTATATCATTAATTTAGAAAAGATTTCGCAAATCATCCCGCAAAAGGAAAGCTTTATCGTTCATTTTAAGGACTGTGACCAATTGGCGAAAATCTCGAAGTTGAAAATTAATGAAATAAAAAAACTAATCTAGCGTTCCGCACCACCGTATACAATCAACAATCATTCAAAGAACCATCTCTGTCAATAAATGCGGGGAATGTATATTACCAGCAAACCTGTCTAGAGTAATTCGGCGTTCCGTCCCTTTTCTGGACAAACGTTTTCGCTGACACCTTCACGAGTATAGTTGTTGATTTTGTTCAAGGGCCATTAATAAGTTTAATAATTCGTCTAACTTTTGACTGCATTCAATTGTTCTTGCTGAAGTTGGTCCATATTGCTCGGCCAATGAAAACAGTTCATTTCGATAGCTTTCAATCATCATTAATAAATAGGTCATCTGGGCCGCTCCTCGGTGGAAATATAGGTATATAATACCATTTTTGTGAACCGAATGATATAACTAAATTCCTTAGATGGGAGATTTTTGGTATGAATAATCGAATTACTAGCATGAATGGTCCATTTGTGTGGATGGAAACTACCCTAGTAAAGGCAGGGGATTTCGCTGAATTATTCTGTTTCATATGATATCGGACTTGTTATCTTATCGGTGATTGTCGCGATCATTGCTATCTTTGTTTCTTTTAAGATGGTCGACCGTATCGCTGTGGCTCATGGGAAAGAGAAAACGTACTGGATTGGAACGGGATCTGTCATCTTGACGATCGGTATTTGGGCGATGCATTTTATAGGCATGCTCAGCTATGAAACACAAATCCCTGTTACTTATCATTTAGGGTTAACGGCCTTATCATTATTTATCCCTTTAATCACTGCTTTGATCGTCATCATTATGAGGACGAAATTCAAAAGCGATTTTCTTTTCAGATCATTAGGGATCATGCTGATGGGCTTGGCGTTTATGACAATGCACATATTGGGTATGAAATCGATGGAAATGGCTGCTACTGTTCACTATCATCGAACTCTGTCAGGCTTTTCTATCTTTCTTGCCTTTTTGATATCATGGGCGCTGTTTTCCTCCTTTTCCCATGTTCAAAAAACCAATAAAAATAAACTAAAAACAGAAATAATCAGCTCAAGTTTCATTGGATTAGGCTTAGCCATTGTCCACTATACAGCAATGATGGGTATACGTTTAAGCGAATTTTCACCAACCACCGAGAATCATCGAATTACGCTGCTACACAATTCGTCTATGCAAATTTCAACGAATTTATTGGCCTATGTAATGGGGCTCGCCACGATTATCATCTTTATTACGATCATTGCCTTTGACAGTAAGGCGTTAAGCGACTATAAAGAACGGGTAAAAAAAGCAGAGTCAGCTTTGATGAACACGATCCGCCGCCAGCAAGGAATGACGTTAAAGTATGTAAAGCGGGGAGACCATTACATTCATACGTTGATGGAAGGTCAATTACTTGAAAAAATGGGCCTTACCCCAGCGATGGAAGCGGGGAAAAATCTCCATCAGTTTTATTCCAAACAGGATGCAGATAGGATTGAGCAAGCCTACTCAAAGGCCTGGAATGGCGAAATCAGCGATTACGAAGCCCAGCTAAACGGGGTGGATTATTTTGTCACGTTAAGTCCAGTGAAGCAAAAGGGCAAAGTTGTCGAGGTTATCGGTTCGGGTGTGGACATTACCGAGCGCAAACGGACTGAGCAAATTCACAAGGAGTCGCTGGCGTTAAAAAGCGCGCTAATTAATAGTTTGGAGATTGGTATGGTTGTGATCGATGATGACAGGAAAATCATCGCGATCAATCACAGGTGGTGCCAATTGTTGCAAATAGACGTGCCGATTGCGGAGATGGTTGGCAAGGATATTTTTGTCCTGCTGCATGTCTATTTTCAAAATCATCAGCAGGACAAGCAGATTGTTAACAAGATCCTGGCGAATAGAAAGCCGGTCGTTGATGAAGTGAACCATTTTGAAAAACAAATCTTTAAAAGGAGCTATTTTCCCTTTTATATCGCTGATGAGCTAAAGGGGCATATATGGGCAGTTGAAGATATTACCGAACGGCGGGCGATGGAAAGGGGCATCATCGAAACAAAGGAAGAAGCGGTCAAGGCCAATCAGGCGAAATCGGAGTTTTTGTCGCGGATGAGTCATGAGCTCCGGACGCCGTTAAATGCGATCCTTGGCTTTTCGCAACTGTTGGAGTTAGAGGAGACGCTAACCGCGAAGCAGCGGGAGTTTGTCGATCAAATTGGAAAAGGCGGCACCCATCTATTGACGTTAATTAATGACGTCCTAGATTCAGCGGCGATCGAAGCAGGCAAGTTGAAAATGGAAACGGAGGCCATTAGCATCGGTACCGTTATTGATGAATGTGTTCGCTTTATCTCCCTGCTAGCAGCTAATAAAGGGGTCCGCATCCTAATCGAGCAAACCGCTCCGGATGATTGTTACGTAGTCGCAGATCGGTTTAGGCTGCAACAAGTATTCTTGAACCTGCTGGATAATGCGATTAAATATAACCGGGAAAATGGAACGGTGGGGATTCACTGGGATGTGAAGGGTGATTTCCTTTTCGTCCATATTGTCGATAGCGGCGGAGGAATTCCCTCATCCGAGCATGGACAGATCTTTGAACCGTTTTACCGAAGCGGTCATCAGCAAATCGAAGGAACAGGGATTGGCCTTTCGCTTGTCCGCCAATTGATTCAATTAATGGGGGGGACCGTCGCTGTTGAAAGCCGGATGGGGGTGGGAAGTGACTTTTGCATCAGCCTGCCGCTGGTGAAAGCTCCGGGAGCAAGCGTCCTGCCTCAGCTTGAAAAAAAGGCGCCTATCCAGCTCGAAGACAACGAGTTTACGATTTTGTATATTGAGGACAATTTGTCGAACTTGCAATTAATCAAAGAGATTCTCGGCACGATTCCAGGGATTGGCTTCCTTTCTGCTGTGACCGGCGCTGAGGGAATCGAGCTGGCCCTGGTGCAGCGGCCGGATTTAATCCTATTAGATCTCAACCTTCCAGATCTCAATGGCTATGAAGTGTTTGAGCGGATCAAAGCGAATCCTGCCTGCGAACGAACCCCAATCATTGCCTTAAGCGCCAATGCCATCCAAGCTGACATCAATCGGGCACTGGCGAAAGGATTTACCGACTATATCTGTAAGCCCATTGATATTCCAGTCTTTTTAAGTGTAGTGGCGAACCATTTACGATAATCACTGCTAGGAAATCTGGCGGCGACTGATTATCGTTTTGGCTCTGTAAAACAATACTTTTGATATAATGGCCGGTTTAGGTTTTTGGTGACAGAAATAAAAGTATTAAAGACATTTTGAGCGCATTGACAGTCAGTTATGTCTTTAAGAAGGGCAGTTAAAGACATTTTGAGCGCATAGAAGGGCAGTTATGTCTTTAAGAGAGGCTATTAAAGACATTTTGAGCACATTGATGGGTAGTTTTGTCTTTAAGAAGGGCTATTAAAGACATTTTGACCACATTGATGGTCAATTTTGTCTTTAAGAGAGGCTATTAAAGACATTTTGACCACTTAGGCGGTCAGATAAAACCGCTTCATAAAGCCAATAAACAACTAGCAGAAAAAGCACCCACAATCGATAAGACCACCCTTCCATAACAATAGACCTAATGATATGATATTTTTGTAAATGTTGCGAAATGTCTCCTTTTGTGTCGTATTCTGCCAGTTTTTTAAGTTATTAGGTCTATTTACCTGTCTGTTAGGCACGAAGGCGGTTAGACACTTTTGTTGTTAATGGTTATATTTAGGATATAAAACGTTTTGGGATGATTTTGGAGAAAGAATCAAGAAGGCAAAGTGAACGTCCCAAGCGATGAAAACAAATCCTTTATCATAAAAATCTACTATATTTTTCTGAATAATAAATTCCTCTTACAAAAAGAAATGACGGATGGGTTAGGAGTGTGATTCATATCAGCAATGTTCTCCTTCAAAGAATGGAACATGTTTATCAGCCAATGTGGAATGTAGACGCCATGAGTATTTTTGGTTATGAAGCGTTGCTGCGGTTTCCGGGCGGATATGGCGGTGGCAATATTGAGCAGATCTTTGCTGCGGCCCGAACGGAAGGGACGTTATACGAGCTTGATACGCGATCATTCGCGCAGGCGATCAGTCGGTTTCCGTTAAAAAAGCCTGCGGAGGGGCTGCTGTTTCTCAATCTTTATCCGTCGACATTGCTCCATCCTCACTTTCCTTTTTTCATGAATAATTTAGTAAAAAAGTTTCCTTTCGTTCGCGGGCGGGTCGTCATTGAATTAAATGAAACGATAGAAGAAGAATCCTGCTGGGCTCTTCCTGAATTTAAGAAAAGAATCTCGTTAATTAAAGACCTCGGCATGAAGATCGCCCTTGATGATGTGGGCAAAGGAGCAACGGGGTTAGAAAAAATGATTGAGTTTTCCCCGGATTACATTAAGCTCGACCGCTACTTTTCCATCGGACTATCGATGTCGCCGAAAAAACAGCAAATCATTTCGCTGTTACTTCAATATGCACAGTACAAAATGGGCGTGATCTTAGAAGGAATTGAAGAGGATGACGATTTAGCTGCGGCCATCGACATCCATGTGCCGATTATTCAGGGATACCTGTTAGGAAAACCGGTAAAACTAACAGCCCAGACGGTCTTTGGGAAGTATCAGGCCCCACTCAAAACACAATGTATGGCTCCTTCATTTTATCCCGAAACTGGTGTAAAATAATGGGGATGCAGCGGCATCAAAACTAGTGTGTAAAAGTGAGTGGTGGCATGAAGAATCTGAACGTGATGATAGCGGATGACGACCTTTCATCGAAAATACTGCTAGGCCATTATATTCATTTATTCCCTGGATATAGGCTGTTAGCGGAGGCGTCTAGCGGTGAAGAGCTTCTAAAGCTTGTTAGGAAGAAGCAGCCGGATATTGTGTTAGTGGATATTCATATGCCGGGAATCAATGGCATCGAGGCAGCCCAGCTGTGTAAGGAAGTGGTTCCTTCGCTTCAGGTGATTTTTACAACGGGGTCTGATGAGTTTGCGGTGGAGGCGTTTAACCTCTCAGTGGTGGACTATATTGTGAAACCAATCGAGAAGGTGCGACTGTTAATTGCCTTAGAGAAGGCCAAGATTGGTTTGCAATTACACAAGCGATTGGAAGCGAAGCAGGGAGCACCCGCTCTTAATAAGCTGGCGATTAAGTCGAATCAAGCGTTTCTTTATCTTGCGATGGAAGATATCGTCTTTGTCGAAAAAGAAAGAAGAAAGTCGATGATCCATTTGGAAGCGGAGCAGGTGGAGTCCTCCGATTCCCTTCAGGATATTGCCAAACGCTTGCCGAACTACTTTTATCGAGCCCACCGCTCGTACGTCGTGAATCTGAGGAAAATCGTCAAGATTGAAGCGTTCGGTGAAACCTATCTCGCCCATTTTGCCCATTCGGAAAAGACTGCCCATATTTCCAAATTACAAATTCAAGCAGTGCATCGTTTAATAGGGAAATGAGTTTGTTTTCATGAGGTGAGAAACCTCTTTTTTTTATGGAAAAAGGGCGGAGCGCCGCATAATAAACCTGAAAAAAAAGTTCATTTTATCATTTCGATAAGTGAGGTACGGCACTGCTCACACCGCCTTTGCAATCGGAACCATTCCCTTCGGTCATCTCAGTCTGCTTAGTTGTAGTTTATTCCAATTCCCTGTTTCCTCTTCAAAAATCTTACAAATGGGTGTTTAATAGATAAAGTGATATTAAATCTGACAAAACAAGTAAAAATACGACAAATTGTGATATAATAGACAACGCTTTGTATATACATTTTTAGGAGGACGAAATGGAAGAGACAATTAGTTTAAAAGAGCTGCTCGAGACCCTGAAAAAACGATTGTTGTTAATCGTGTCGATAACGTTAATTGCTGCGATAGCCAGTGGAGTGGTAAGTTACTTTTTCTTGACCCCGATTTACCAAGCTTCAACACAAATTCTTGTGAACCAAGCGAAAAGCGAACAATCAGTGTACAGCCCAAGTGAAGTTCAAACAAACCTTCAATTAATTAATACCTATAATGTCATTATTAAAAGTCCAGCGATCTTAGATATTGTCGTCGATGAGCTTGACTTGAATATGACTGCCTCACAATTAAATGGAAAAATTACCGTTGGCAGTGAAAAGGATTCCCAGGTTGTTAACGTAGCCGTTCAGGATCCTGATGCGAAAGTAGCGGCGCAAATTGCGAACAAGACAGCTGAAGTGTTCAAAAAAGAGATTGCCAATATCATGAACGTTAATAACGTCAGTATTTTGGCAAAAGCGGATGTTTCCGAAAATCCAGCGCCAATTAAACCTAGACCCGCGTTAAATGTCGCGATTGCGATTGTTGTGGGCTTAATGGCTGGTGTCGGACTTGCGTTCTTATTGGAGTACTTTAATAACACGATTAAAAACGAACAAGATGTTGAAAAAATCTTAGGTCTTCCAATCTTAGGTGTGATTGCCACGATTGATGATCAAAAGATGGAAGAATCGATTGCGCGTCGTGCAGCAAGAAAATCAACAGTAAGAGGTGAGACACTTGGCTCTTAAAAAGAAGAAACTGATGAGTAAAGATGCCAGCCGGAAGCTAATATCAGCGGTTGATCCGAAATCTCCGATTTCTGAGCAATACCGAACGATTCGAACGAATATCCAGTATTCTTCCATTGATAAAGAAATAAGGGCGATCATGGTGACTTCTTCGGGACCTGCGGAAGGTAAGTCGACGACCGTAGCGAACTTGGCCGTGACCTTTGCCCAGCTCGGTAAAAAAGTATTGCTTGTCGATGCCGATCTTCGGAAGCCAACCGTCCATCATACGTTTGGTGTGGATAACCTTTGGGGCTTTACGACGATATTAACCAAGCAAAAGACGCTGGCGGAGACGGTAGTGGAAACGGGTGAGCAGGATTTATATGTGTTAACGAGCGGACCGATACCGCCCAATCCAGCTGAACTATTGAGTTCGAAATCAATGGAACAATTTATTGAAGAAGCAAAAGAACAATTTGATTATGTGTTATTTGATACACCGCCATTATTAGCCGTAGCCGATCCGCAAATTCTCGCTAACCAGTGTGATGGTACCATTTTGGTTGTCTTCAGCGAAAGGACAGAAATAGAACAGGCCAAAAAGAGTAAAGAATTGCTCGAGCATGCCCAAAGCAAGCTCTTAGGTGTGGTCTTAAACCATAAAGAAGTTAAAAATAGTGATTATTACTATTATTATGGGGCAAAGTGACAAATTTCGACAAATCCCACCCTTTACCAATGTTTTTGGCAGTGTTACTATTGAAAATGTCATAAAGATTTAACATTTATCGGAAAAGGGTGGGGCTTATGATTGATTTACATTGTCACATATTGCCTGCTATTGATGACGGGGCAAGGGATTTGTCAGAAAGCATCAAAATGGCACAGAAGGCTGTCGAACAAGGAATTGATACGATTGTTGCTACCCCGCACCATTTAAACAGTCGATACGAAAATCCGAAGCAAACGATTATTGAGAGAGTCAGAGAATTAAATAAGGTATTGCTAGAAGAAAAGATAGATTTGAATGTGCTGCCTGGCCAGGAAACACGGATCCACGGTGAAATGATCGAAGGCTTTGATGTGGGAGAGATCCTGCCAATCGATGATACCCAGTATCTATTGGTAGAATTCTCTTCGAGCCATGTGCCGCGATACACAGAGAAGTTGTTTTATGACTTGCAGATGAAGGGACTTATCCCCGTGATTGTTCATCCGGAACGAAACCAGGAAATCATCGAACGACCGGAGATTCTGTATCAGCTTGTGAAAAAAGGCGCATTGACGCAAATCACGGCGGCGAGCATTTGCGGAGATTTTGGAAAGAAGATTAAGAGTTTTTCTTTACAATTAATCGAGGCGAACCTAACTCACTTTATTGCTTCGGATGCTCATAACACTGGCAATCGGACGTTTAAGATGCGTGAGGCCTTCGGCGTTGTTCAAGAGAAGTATGGGAATGACATGGCTTTTCTGTTTAAGGAAAATGCCGCGCTTGTGATTGAGGGCAGTCATGTTTATAAGGAAGTGCCGGAGCGGATTAAGAAGAAGAAGTTCTTTAAGATTTTTTAGATGATGATCACCCCATTTACTGGCTGCCATGAAGGGCTGGCTAGTGGGTGGTGGTTGTTTAGCCGACTATGCCGATTGGAATGAACGGGTTACCTGATACATCTATTCAGGAATATATTCTTGACCGGCTATGCCTCCTTGTCCGTTATCCATGGGGGCACTCGATTGTGCTGTGGGAGGAAAGACCTATAACTCCTCCTTAGACGCGTGTCGTCAAAAGTGTGATGTGAGGCCGGGTTTGATGCCCGATTATTAAAAAAACATAAATATCTAATGAAAGAATAAGTGTGAAAGCACTTGCAATTCCATTAGATATTTATTTTTTAGCTGAGATATTTAGATAAACGAAGAAAATATAAATCGAGGAGGAAGTAAAGTTGAAAAGAGTAAGAAAGGCAATTATTCCAGCAGCTGGTTTGGGGACAAGGTTCTTGCCAGCAACCAAAGCAATGCCGAAGGAAATGCTACCGATTGTTGATAAGCCAACGATTCAATACATAATAGAAGAGGCTGTTGCTTCAGGTATTGAGGATATCATTATTGTCACTGGTAAAGGGAAACGGGCAATTGAAGACCATTTCGACAACGCGATGGAGCTTGAACAGAATTTAATCGAAAAGGAAAAATACGATTTATTGGATCGTGTTAAATATGCTACTAATCTAGCAGATATTCATTACATCCGCCAGAAAGAACCAAAGGGTCTTGGACATGCGGTCTGGTGTGCTCGAAACTTTATTGGTGATGAGCCATTTGCTGTACTACTAGGGGACGATATTGTTCAAAGCGAAACACCTTGTTTGCGTCAATTGATTAATCAATATGAAGATACATTTTCTTCTGTTATTGGAGTGCAGCAAGTACCTGAAAATGAAACACATCGTTATGGAATTATCGATCCTTCATCAAAGGAAGGACGACGCTACCAAGTTAATAACTTTGTTGAAAAGCCAAAGCAAGGAACTGCTCCTTCCAATTTAGCGATTATGGGCCGCTATATCTTAACACCGGAGATTTTCATGTTCCTTGATCAACAGGAAAAAGGCGCAGGCGGAGAAATTCAGTTAACAGATGCAATCCACAAGCTAAATCAAATCCAAAGAGTGTTTGCGTATGACTTCGAGGGAAAGCGTTATGACGTCGGTGAAAAGTTCGGTTTTGTCAAGACAACGATTGAATTTGCCTTGCAGCATGAAGACCTTCATGATGATATGATTGATTACTTGAAACATCTAGTTTCTTCATTTGAAAAAGAAAAAGTATTGGTATAGAGAGAAGGAAGGGTTCCAGGTTGCGTGATTTAGCAAATCAAGATGTTACGTATTTAGAAAAACAGAATACACTTGTTCGGGCAAAAAACGGAAAACTGTATTTAGTTTCCAAAAGGTTATTCGATATCATCGGTGCTTCATGTGGAATCATTTTTTTAAGTCTTCTATTTATTGTTATCGGCATTTTAATCAAAATCGAAGACCCTAAGGGGAAAATATTTTTCTCGCAAAAGCGTGTCGGATTAAACGGAAGGGAATTTAAAATGTATAAATTCCGTTCGATGGTGTCAAATGCAGAGGAAAAATTACAAGACCTGTTAAAGTATAACGAGATTTCCGGTGCGATGTTTAAAATGAAAGAAGATCCTCGGATTACTAGAGTGGGGAAGTTTATCAGAAAGACAAGTATTGACGAATTACCGCAGCTTTTCAATGTCCTAAAAGGGGATATGAGTTTAGTGGGCCCGCGTCCACCGCTTCCTCGGGAAGTAGCTGTTTATTCCCATTACGATAAGCAGCGTTTGCTGGTCACACCAGGATGTACAGGACTATGGCAAGTGAGCGGGAGAAATAGTCTTGGGTTCGATGAAATGGTGAAATTAGACCTTCAATACATCCGTGAACGCTCCTTCCTTTATGATATAAAAGTAATTTTAAAAACGGTCCTCTTATTATTCGGATCGAAAGATGCATTCTAGAAAAGAGGTAAAACTAAATGATGAATACAGACTCCAAAATATATGTAGCAGGACACCGCGGTCTTGTTGGTTCTGCGATTGTAAGAAAACTTCAAGAAAAGGGATATACTAACCTTGTATATCGCACCAGTAAAGAATTGGATTTAAGGGATAAAACATCAGTTGACCATTTCTTTGCAGAAGAAAAACCTGATTTTGTCTTTCTAGCTGCAGCAAAGGTTGGCGGGATTGTGGCTAACAACGAATATCCAGCAGACTTTATCCGTGACAATTTATTAATTCAAACAAATATCATTGATGCTGCTTATCGGAATGATGTCAAGAAACTATTATTCCTAGGCAGCACCTGCATCTATCCAAAACTAGCTCCACAGCCATTAAAAGAAGAGTACCTTTTAACCGGTGAGCTAGAGCCAACAAATGATGCTTATGCGATTGCAAAAATTGCCGGAATTAAAATGTGTCAATCATACAATCGTCAATATGGTACAGAATATATTTCAGTGATGCCGACCAATTTATATGGGGAAAATGATAACTTTGATCTTCATACATCCCATGTGTTACCAGCACTAATTCGCAAATTCCATGAAGCGAAGGAAACTAATGCTCCATTTGTAGAAGTTTGGGGAACAGGAACACCTAAACGTGAATTCTTATATTCAGATGATCTTGCTGATGCTTGTGTCTACCTAATAGACAATTATTCCGGTAATGAAATCGTGAATATCGGTGTCGGTGAAGACCTACCAATTAAAGAATTAGCAGAAAAAATTAAAGAAGTGGTTGGGTTCACTGGTGAAATCCAGTTTGATACGACAAAACCAGATGGAACACCAAGGAAATTAGTCGATGTAACCAAGCTTAATTCTTTAGGTTGGAAAGCCACGACTTCATTAGAAGTAGGCTTAAAGAAAGCCTATCAATGGTTTCTTGATAACCAACTAACAAAAGTAAATTAACATATATCGGAGGACAAAATGAAAAAGGCATTAATTACGGGTGTAACTGGACAAGATGGTTCTTATTTAGCAGAGCTTCTATTAGAAAAGGGATATGAGGTACACGGGGTTATTCGTCGTAGTTCTTCCTATAACCAAGAACGTTTAGAGGATCTCCTAACGGAAGAAGAAGCAAATGCGCTAATAAATAATAGCAACTTCCATCTTCATTTTGGGGATGTAACAGATGCATTAAACATTACAAAAATAATTGGTGAAATTCAGCCAGATGAAATCTACAACCTAGCAGCACAGTCCCATGTTCGGGTTTCCTTTGATATGCCTGGTTATACATTAGATGTAGATGCAAAAGGTACATTAAATATCCTTGAAGCTGTACGAATCTTAGGATTAACAGAGAAGACTCGTGTGTACCAAGCTTCAACATCTGAACTATTTGGTAAAGTACAAGAGGTTCCGCAAAAAGAAACAACTCCTTTTTATCCACGCTCACCTTACGGTGTTGCCAAGATCTATGGTTTCTGGATTACAAAAAACTATCGTGAATCATATGATATGTTTGCAGTAAACGGTATTCTATTTAACCATGAATCAGAGCGTCGTGGTGAAACTTTTGTTACTCGTAAAATTACACTTGCAGCAGCTCGGATTGCACAAGGGAAACAAAAGAGACTAATGTTAGGTAACTTAGACTCTTTACGTGATTGGGGTTATGCTAAGGATTATGTTGAATGTATGTGGTTAATCCTTCAACATGAAAAACCAGAGGACTTTGTAATAGCTACTGGTGAAATGCATACTGTTCGTGAATTTGTTGAACTCTCATTCAAACATGTGGGTATAGAGATTGAATGGACAGGCAAAGGTGTGGAAGAAAAGGGTGTTAACAAAGCTACAGGTGAAGTTATTGTTGAAGTTGATCCTAAATTCTTCCGTCCTGCTGAGGTAGAACAATTATTAGGAGATCCAACGAAGTCAAAAACTTTATTAGGTTGGAATCCTACAAAAACTTCTTTTGAAGAGTTAGTTCGTATTATGGTTCAAGCAGATATGATGAAAGTTGAAAAAGAAGATAAAGTTAAGAAAATGTTTGATTAATATGTTCATTTGGTTTGAGGTAGGTAAATTATCTACCTCATTTCTGTTTTAAATTGATGAGTTCCCATAATGGAAAATATATATAGAGGCTGGTTCAAAATTGCACCTATGCATACGTGTGTAGCTTCAACGGATTGAGAGGTACTACATGGTTGAAAAGATGAAAACTGAAAAGAAAAAGCTTTTAATATTTGCTCATTATTATATTCCGGATGTTGCTTCCACAGGTCAGATTCTAAAAGAACTGGCAGAAGGAATGCTTCATGCTTTTGATATAACAGTAATTTGCGTTGTTCCGTCTTATACAGGAAAGATTGCTGAAGAGTACAAAACAAAGTTATTTTATAAAGAAGAAATCAATGGTGTAAAGATTATCCGAATTCGTGTGCCTGAATTCTCTAAGAGTAACAAAATTAGTAGAGTTAAAAATATCTTAGGCTACTTCTTTGGAGCTATGATTGCAACTTTTAAGGTTGGAAAAATGGATTATGTGTATTCCATTTCTCAACCGCCTATTCTTGGAGGTCTGATTGGAGTTTGGGGAAAATGGATGAAACATGCCAAGTACATTTACAATATTCAGGACTTTAATCCGGAGCAGACCATGGCTGTTGGATATAGCAAGAATAAGTTTATTCTAAATGCGATGATGTGGTTCGATAAATTTAGCTGCAAACGCGCTGACAAAGTAATTGTTGTTGGTCGCGATATGGTTGCAACTTTGAAAGATAGATTCAAAAATAAAAAGGTTCCAAATCATGTGTTCATTAATAACTGGATAGACGAGAAAGAAATCTATCCACTGCCTTCCGATAATGAAAAAGTGATATCTTTCAAAAAGAAATATGGATTGGAAAATAAGTTCATCATTATGTATTCCGGTAACATAGGTCTTTATTATGATCTTGAGAATATAATGCGTGTCATTAAGAAATTCAAAAGTAGAGACGATGTAGTTTTTGCATTTGTAGGTGAAGGTACTGTTCGAGAAAAGCTTGTTCTCTATAAGGAAAAACACACACTTAACAATGTGATTTTCATCCCATATCAGGAAAAATCTGATCTAGTTTACAGCTTGAATGCTGGTGATGTACATTGGTGCATAAATGCTAAAGGTATTAAGGGTGTTTCCGTTCCTAGTAAACTCTATGGAATCCTTGCTGCAGGTAAACCGATACTAGGTGTATTGGACGAAGGTTCCGAAGCACGTTTGATTATTGAAGAAACAAAAAGTGGCTATGTAACTGAGCCAGGCAATTACGATGAGGTTGAAGCCGCGATTGAAAGATTTCTTAACGAGAAAGGAACCATCACATTTACTGAAATGAGTACGAGTGGAAGAGAATATTTAGTTAAGTATCTTACGAAAGATGTATCAGTGAAGAAGTATATTAAAGAGATATTATCCTGTTAAGACGAGGTTTATATATGAAAAGTAGCTGGTTTAAGTTATTAATGAAAGCAACAAAAGTTGAATATGGAAAGAATCTATTGTTAAAAGGTGTACCGGTTATCTTTAATAACTCTGGAGCAAAGCTTACGATAGGCGATAATGTTACTATTAATTCCTCCTTCTTATCTAATTTGGTTGGATTGTATCAACGTACTATCATTGTAACAAGAACTTCAGGGTCTGAAATTCACATTGGAAATAATGTGGGTATTTCTGGGGCAACGATTTACGCTAGAAAATCTATCACAATAGGTGAGAACACAAATATTGGTGGTAACGCAAAGATTTTAGATAATGATTTTCATCCACTTGAAATTGAGGCAAGAAATGCCGATATTAAAGAGAAGATAGGCACCAAGCCTATCGTGATTGGGAAGAATTGCTTTATCGGATGTAACGCTTTGATTTTGAAAGGTACAGTACTGGGTGATGGCTGCGTTGTAGGCGCAGGTGCAGTGGTTAGCGGTAAGTTCGAGGAGAACAGTGTTATTGCCGGAAATCCCGCTAAGGTTATTAAGAAGCTTTAGAAATGTTGTTCTAATTTTATAGGAAATTGCTAGTAATAGCTGATAATAGGAGATAATATGGTAGATTTAACAGTTGTCATTCTAACAAAGAATGAAGAAAAGAATTTAAGAAAATGTATAGAGTCGTTTCAAGGCATTGCCAAGCGGTTTGTTATCGTAGATAGTTTTAGCACGGATGGGACAGAACTACTATGTGAAAAATTAGATTCTGAACTGCAAATGATTGGAAGCAAACTTGATTTCTATCAAAATAAATGGATTGATTATGCAACACAACTTAATTGGGGATTAACCCAGACCAACATTACTTCGGAATGGTCCATGCGTATGGATGCGGATGAAGAGCTAATGGAAGATTTGGTTAAGGAGATTCTTTCTGAACTCCCTAATGTAAAGTCAGACGTAAATGGTGTAATTCTTCGTAGAAGGGTTTATTTTATGGGCCGTTGGATTAAGCATGGTGGACGATATCCAGAACTGTTGCTTAGGATTTTCCGAACGGGGAAGGCCATGTGTGAACAAAAAGTTATGGATGAACACATGATATTAACTGAAGGACTGACAGTAAAGTTTAAGAATGATTTGATAGATAACAATACAAAGGATTTGGATTGGTGGACTAATAAGCATAACTGGTATAGTAACAGGGAAGTGCTTGATTATCAAATAACTGTTGGTAAGGAATTTAAGAACGAAGTTGCATTACTTGAAAATGGTGAATCCACCAAACAAGCAAAGGTGAAACGAATAGTTAAAAACAATGGTTTTTATAAATTACCAAAATTCGCCAGGGCTCATATTTATTTCATTTATAGATATTACATTAAACTTGGGTTTCTTGATGGAACAGAAGGTAGGATATACCATTTTTTACAAGCATATTGGTATCGCTTCTTAGTCGATGCAAAGATGTATGAATGTGAGAAGTTTGATAGGAAAATGAAACCACAAGGGGATCTTAAATGATGTTGGAAAAAAAGGTTTCTGTTATTATACCTATTTACAACTCCGAAAAAACCATTAAGTATTGTATTAACAGTGTACAAAAACAGACATTTAAGGATATTGAAATAATAATTGTGAATGATGGTTCAACAGATAATTCACTAAATATTGTTAATGAAATTGCATTAGATGATTCACGAATTACAATTATTAATAAAAAAAATGGCGGTGTATCTAGTGCGCGCAATTCTGGAATAAATTATGCAACAGGAAAATATTTATTCTTTCTCGATTCGGATGACCATATTGATAGTGATCTACTATGTGCAATATATAAAGTGGGAATAACTAATAATGCGGATTTAGTTTGTTGCAATTTGGTTGAACAGAATAATACAAAATTCATGAAATTCGACCAGCTATCTTGTCATATTATTGCAAAAAGTACAGAAGAAATTGGAAAATGTATTTATAATATGTATTTAGGTAGTTCATGCGGAAAGTTGTTTAAAGCAGAAATAATAAAAAATAATAATATACTTTTTAAAGAAATTATGTCTATTGGTGAAGATATGGAGTTTGTACATCAATACTTGTGTCATGTTGGTATAGTGGCTGGGGTGCCTGAAGTCAATTATTATATAGAGAATATTAATCCAACATCTCTTTCGAAGAGATACGCTCATAATATGAAGGCTACACTTGAAACATATTCCGATACATTAAAAAGAGTTTTTAAATATTATCCGGAGTATGAAATTGCGTATTATTCAAAACATATGGATATTGAATTGGAAAAGTGTATTTTATTTGTTAACAATTTGTTTTTACAAGGAACACCATATAGGTGGAAAGAGAAAATTAATGAAATAAAATCATATTTAATTGAAGATAAGCATGTTAATGCTTTTTATTATGTCGCAACAGGTAAAGGGCCTAAAAACAAATTAAATCAAATTTATTTTTATATTTTCAGAACAAAAAAACCAGCAATAATTGGTTTTCTCTTTTATTTCAAAGAAAAATTACGGAAAATAATTTGGATGAGAGGAAAGAAAAATGTTCATTGTTAATATTCGTGGTGGTTTAGGAAATCAAATGTTTCAATATGCATATGCTATAGTACTTCGAGAAAAATATGGTGAAAAAATAAGGTTTAGTCAATTCTATATAAAAAGAGAGACTGCTGGACGAACATTGTCATTACAGAATTTGAATGTCAAAGAATTAAAATGTTTGAATCCTTTTATAGAAAAGATAGTGGGATATTATTTTAAAATCAAATTACTATCGTACGAAAAAAAGGCACCCGAAAAAAATGGGTTACTAGGATTTGAAAATATTAAATATCTTGCAGAAAAAGGTCTTACTGTTTCGAGAGATATTTACAAGTATTTTAATATACCAATAAAAAAAGGACCTTTGAAATATGTTGATGGTTATTTTCAATCAGAAAAATACTTTTATGAATATAAAGATATAGTAGTAAAAGAGTTGCGAGTAAGTGACAATAAAATAATAAATAGTAAGAATAAAGGGTTGCTTGAAGTGATTGAAAACTCAGAATCTGTGTGTGTACACATAAGAAGAGGGGATTATACTTCAAATCAGTGGAAAGATGCACTTTTAATCTGTGATGAGGATTATTATAAATCTGCTGTGAATTATATAAAATTACACAAGCCTGCAGCAAAATTTTTTGTATTCTCAAATAGTCATGAAGATATTGAATGGATTAAAATGAATTATAAATTGGAAGTTGACGTAGAGTATGTTGATCTCAATAATTGTGATTATGAAGATTTGCGGTTAATGTATCATTGCAAGAATTTTATCCTATCAAATAGTTCTTATAGTTGGTGGGCTCAATATTTATCATTTAATAAAAATAAAATTGTAGTAGCTCCTTCAAAGTGGACACGGATGAATTTAGATGCATCAGATGTTTATATGGAACAATGGAAAATTATTGATGTTTAGTTTTAGGTTTAATATAAATCCATTTTATACAATAAATAAGCATGTGTTCAAATATGATTCCTTGAAGAAAAATATATAAACTCATACCATTTAAATTTATATAATTTTTAAGGGAGGGAAAAAGTGGATATTATTATTGGTAAAAAGAAATTAATATTATTTTCAATGGTTCTATTAGTTGTATTACTTCAGGAAAATTTTATTTATATGACTAAACTAAATACTTCATTTTTACTATCAATAACAGGATTGCTTATTTTCCTTTTTAAATTTGGTGATATTGTAAAAAAACCTTATACATTTAAATTTCTGATTATATCTTTGATGATTGTTGAATTTTATGGAATAATGATAGGTTGTATATACTATAGCCAATCATTTTATGAGGGAATATACGGAACCCATTATATCTTTATGTATGGATGGTATTTTGCATTTGTTGATGCCATGAGAAGCAATGTTAATAAAAAATATGCATTTTACGTTAAGGAAATTTTGGTCTTTATTGGTACATTTATTACTGTTTTATTAATGATTCAAGGAATATTATACTCTAAAATAGTGTTCTTAGATTTGACGTATAGTATGAGAAATGGTTTAAGAATAATGGGTTCATATATTCTAAGCCAAGTACTAACTTTTATTTATGTTGATATAATATATAAATTTTCATTTCAAAAGTTGATTATTGCTTTTTTAATGACATACTATGTAATTGTTTACAATCAATCTCGTGGAACAATAATGATCTTCGTAATTTGCATTGTTCTTATCATTATGAAGAGGATAATTTCAGAGAAAAATATATTAAAGATTACTACTATGTTTTTAGTGATTTTAGTTGGGGTTATTTTGATTATTCAAACTGGTTTTATACAAAAAATAATTCAAAATATTTTCTTTGAAGTAAATGAAAATACTGGGAATGTCGGTGTGAGACTAGATGCAATTAAATATTATTGGGATATTTTATTGGATCATTGGTTATTGGGTATTGGAATTTTAGGAGATAAATTTGAACTAAAAGAATTAATATATGGAACAACTCAATACTATTACTATATGGAGGATATTGGAACTTTGGCGTTTCTGTTCAAAACGGGAATTGTTGGGTTAATTTGGATTATTTTGTTTTATAAAAAATTGTTTTCAATCTATCTTAAAAATAAAAGGATATATGTAGGATTTCTGATATTATTTTTTATTATTAAAAATTTGGTTGGTATTACTTATATTAATTCCTTTGATAATAAATATGGCTTGATTTACTTTATAATAATGTTAGCTATTTGTGAAATGCCCTATTTTAAAAAAATTAATGAGGTAAGAAATGAAGATTAATAATTTTTTGTTTACTTTTATTAAGAATTCCCAAATATATATTATAAATGTAGTAAATAAGTTATTGTTTTATTTAAAAAAAGTGGCTGTAGAAGACAATGTTATCTGCAACGGACTTGTAGGAATATATGGACCGGGTACTTTAACAATTAAAGATAATACAATAATAAATTCTGGAATTAGGTATAATCCTGTTGGGGATAGTAATAAAACCACTTTTTTTATGGGCAAAAATGCAAACATAAGTATAGGTAAAAATTGTGGTATTAGTAACTCGTCATTAGTAGCATTTCAAAGTATTATTATTGAGGATAATGTTTTAATCGGTAATGGATGTAAAATTTACGATACGGATTTTCATTCATTGGATTATAGAAAGCGAAAAGATAAACCTGATACAATTTATGCTAAAAAAAGCCCAGTAGTGATAAAGGAAAGTGCCTTCATAGGAGCCTATAGTATTATCCTTAAAGGTGTAATAATCGGTGAAAAGTCAATAGTTGGTGCAGGATCAGTTGTTACAAGATCTATTCCTGATTATGAGATATGGGCAGGTAATCCAGCTAAGTTTATAAGAAAAATTGGAGACAAGAATAATGAAAAAAAAGAAAATATTATATGTGCATCACGGACAGAGTGAAGGTGGAGCACCTAGAAGTCTTGCATTCCTTATTCAAAAATTAGACAAGGAAAAGTATAAACCTATAGTTTTATGTATGTATGATGAAAATAACATTAAGTTGTTTGAATCAGTTGGAGCAAAAGTAATATTAGATAAAAAAATGCGCCCATTTCATGGAAGCACAGTTTCAGGAATGGATCTTGATATCTTTGTTAGAAATATTATTGGTGCATATCCTACTTATTTTAAAATTAAACATTATATTAAAAAAATTAAACCGGATTTAATTCATTTGAATTCGTCTTCATTATTCATGGGTGCAAAGGCTGCTAAAAAAGTACTACCGTTTGTACCTGTGATTGTTCACATTAGAGAGCCTCTATTAAAAAATATATTTGGTGAAATATTAAGAAAAATGAACCAAAAATACGCAGATGCATATGTTGCAATAGATCAAAATGATTTAGATAGTATGAAACCAAATAATAAAAATTGTAAAGTTATATATAACTTTGTTGATTTCAATGTTTATAATCCAACAATAGCATCTAATATTTTGCGTAAAGAATTAAATATCAAGAACGATCAAATCATTTTTTTGTATTTAGCAAGAATTGCTAGAAGTAATGGAACATTTGAGCTTATAGAGGAAGCTGTAAAAGTAACTAAAGACCATCCAAATTATTTTTTTGTTATTGTTGGTGATGATAGTAATGATAAGAGTACTTATACAGAACGAGTGCGAAAGCTAGCCAAACTATCAGAAAATATTAGGATTATACCTTTTAGAGATGATATTCCCAATGTAATATCATCGGCTGATGTAATGGTTTGTCCATTTATTGAACCTCATTTTTCAAGAGCGATAATAGAAGGCGCTTCTATGGGAATTCCTTCAATTGGTTCTAATATAGGGGGGGTAAATGAATTAATTAAGCCTGGAATTACTGGGGAATTATTTGATTATACAAATTTTGCTGACTTTACTAATAAATGTTTAAATTTAGGCGAAGATTTAGAATTAAGACAATATATGGGGAAAAATGCGTATGATTTTGCAAAAGAAAAGTTTGATTCGGTTAAAAATGCAGAAGAGACATTTAGTTTATATGAAGAATTGCTGAGAAATAAAAATGAAAACTGAAAATATTAAGTTGAATTACTTGTATAATGTGTTAAATCAGTTACTAATTGTTGCATTACCAATTATTACGACCCCGTATATATCAAGAACATTGGGCGTTGAAGGAGTCGGCGTTGCTTCATATATTGGTTCAATAGCTAATTATTTTATTTTATTTGCTATGCTTGGATTGAATAATTACGGTAATAGAACAATAGCAATGGTTAGGGATAATCAAGAAAAGTTAAATCGAACTTTTTCTAGTATTTACTGTATTCAACTTTTTTCAGCATTATTCATTATTATATTGTACATCATATATGTTAATTTCCTTTCAAATGGGAATAAGTATTTAAGTTTAATAATGATTATAAATGTTGTTTCAGCATTATTTGATATAAATTGGTTTTTCTTTGGCATTGAGAAATTTAAATTGACTGTCACAAGAACTGCTTTTATAAAAGTAATATTTGTAATTTTTATTTTTTGTTTAGTTAAGGATGCTAATGATTTATGGATATATTTATTGCTATTATCTTCTGGAAACCTAGTTAGTCAAGTTGCTTTATGGGTATTTTTACGTAAATATGTAAAATTAGTATTTCCTAAATGGTATGAAGTAAAGAAACATATAGCCCCTAATTTAATATTGTTTATTCCAGTTATTGCTATAAGCCTATATACTGTAATGGATAAAATAATGTTAGGAGCAATTGCTGATAGTATTGCTGAAAATGGTTATTTTGAAAGTGCAGTGAAAATTATTGGTATACCACTAGGGGTAATTACGGCATTAGGGACTGTAATGTTACCGAAAATATCCAATTTACTTGTACAAAAAAAAGATGATCAAGTATCAAAATACTTAAGAAAATCTATGAAGTTTGTTATGTTTTTGGCATGGGCTTTGGCATTTGGTATTTCTGGAATAGCAAAAGAATTTGTACCTTGGTTTTTTGGTAAGGAATTTATAAAGAGTATATTAATTATTCAAATTTTATCTTTTACTGTCGTGTTTATTTCATGGGCTAATGTTATTAGAACACAGTACTTAATACCTTATAAAAAAGATAATGTATATATTGTTTCAGTAATATTGGGGGCAATTGTAAACTTGATATCTAATTTTATATTAATTCAAAAAATAGGAGCAGTTGGTGCTGCTATTAGTACAGTTTTAGCAGAGGCAACGGTGTGTATTTATCAAACATATGCTGTAAAAAATCAAATTAATATTAAGAGTCTTATCAAAGATTCATTTGTTTTCCAAATAATTGGATTCATGATGTATATACTATTAAGGGTAATTGGTAACACGTTTCAAGGAGGACCATTATCTGTTGCAATTGAAATTATAATAGGAGCTATGTTTTATTTAATTTGTTTGTTAATAATCATGGTACTTAAAAAAGACGAAGATATATTGGTTTTAATTAACTATTTTAAAGGTAAATTGAAAAATTATTAATATAAATTAATAAACTTCATTCTAGGATGGAAGTTAGGAGAAGTTGTGATACCATTATTACCTGTACTTTTATATTTTCCATACTAAAATGAATATATGTTAAAGAATGGAAACTGTATCATATAGAATAATGTTAAATAATTTGTTACTATTAATGTTGGCTAAAATAATTTTAGTGAAAAAATAGGTTAAAAGGGATTCTCTATATTGAATTTAAAGAGAAGTTTTATTTTAGATGATATCCACTTGTATAATTTCAAAGTAATCAGGTCAATTGTGGCCTGTTTTTTTTTGGAAGGTATATATCAATACATGTAACGCTTTCTGATGGATTAATATTCTTTTGTTGTATTTATTAAATCTTAACAGGTCCATAAAGTTTTAATAATTAGAAATCGATAGGTAATAAAACAGCGTTTATGAGGACTGATAAAAACAGTTAATCTTGCTGAGTTCTATATTCTCGCTACTTCTAGATACTACTTATTCATATTAATTAATGTTTTTGAATTTAGTTATAGAATAGATCTAAAATTACTTAGGGGGAATAAACTTGAAAATTGCGGTGGCAGGAACAGGATATGTTGGCTTAGTAACAGGGGTATGTCTTGCTGAACATGGACATTCCATTTCTTGTGTAGATATAGATGATAAAAAAATAGCATTAATGAAGGCAGGTATATCCCCTATTTATGAACCTGGCCTTGAAGAATTGTTAGTAAAAAATTTAGATCGATTGAATTTTACAACTGATTATAAAGCAGCCTATAAAGATGCAGATGTTATTTTCATAGGTGTTGGAACTCCAGAAAAACAGGATGGTTCGGCTAATTTAAGCTATGTATATGGAGTAGCTGAACAAATTGCTGAAAGTATTGAGAAAGACTGTGTAGTAGTTGTTAAATCAACCGTACCAATAGGTACAAATGATAAAATTGAAGAAATGATTATATCTAGATTGGTACATGATGTTAATGTATATGTAGCTTCTAATCCGGAGTTTTTGGCACAAGGTACTGCTGTAGGAGATACTCTTCATGCTTCAAGAATTGTCATAGGTGTCGAAGAACAATTTGCAGGTGAAGTTTTAAAAGAGGTCTACAAGGATTTTAATGCACCAATTGTTGTTACAAATAGGAAAAGTGCCGAGATGATCAAGTATGCATCCAATGATTTTCTCGCACTAAAAATCTCATTTATTAATGAGATAGCAAACCTTTGTGAAATTATTGGAGCAGATATAGAAGATGTCACTCTCGGTATGGGTTTTGATAAGCGGATAGGGGATCGTTTCCTAAATGCAGGAATTGGTTATGGTGGCTCTTGTTTTCCTAAGGATACTAAAGCATTGCACTGGCTTGCAAATTTCCATGATAACGAGTTAAAAACGGTTAAGGCAGCTATTGATGTAAACGAAAATCAAAAGCTAAAATTAATAAAAAAGTCTCGTAAGTATTTTGATAGTTTCAATGGTTTGAATGTAGCTGTCCTAGGGTTAACCTTTAAGCCTGGAACAGATGATTTAAGAGAAGCACCGACTCTAGTAAATATCCCGATTATGCTTGAGGATGGAGCGAATGTTAAAGCGTGGGATCCTGTGGGAGTAGAGAATTTCAAGAAAAGATACCCTGATGAAATTACTTACTGCAACACCATTGAAGATACAATCACGGATGCGGATGTATGCTTTATCTTTACTGAATGGGACGAGGTTAAAGACTTTGATCTATCAAAATATAGTAAGTTAATGAAAACTCCAATCGTCCTTGACGGTAGAAACTGCTATGATTTGACAAGTGTTAAAAACGCAAATATTACTTATGATTCAATTGGTAGAGAAACCATTTATAATTTGGAGGTCTCTCTGGTATAATAGTTAGCTCGAAAGAATCTATTGCTAGGCAATTCTCAATTAATATGATGTAAAGCGATATTAGTCTGCAAGGAGCCGCACCAACACTTTACTTACAATCAAATCAGGTCAAGAGGCCTGATTTTTTTATGGAGGGATATTATGAAGCTTGTATTACTTTCCGGTGGATCTGGTAAGCGCCTATGGCCTTTATCCAATGATACAAGATCAAAACAGTTTTTAAAAGTTTTAGAAGGTAAGAGTGAAGAAAAGCAATCTATGGTTCAACGGGTATGGGGGCAACTTGAAACAGTAGCTCTTTCTGATTCCTCTGTTATTGCTACTTCTAAAATGCAAAGAGATATGATTCATAGTCAGATTGGAATGGATGTCCCGCTTATTATTGAGCCTGAACGACGCGATACCTTCCCGGCGATTGCATTAGCGGCGTCCTATTTGTATTCCATTCAAAATGTATCTGAGGATGAAGTGGTGGTTGTATTACCTGTTGATCCTTATGTAGAAGACAGCTTTTTTGAGAAGGTAAAAGAATTAGAGAATGTTTTGCTTGATTCTGAAGCTAATTTGGCTTTAGTCGGTGTACGGCCTACTTATCCTTCATCTAAATATGGCTACATTGTTCCTAAGAATGAAATGGACGGAGATTCTTATTTTACAGTGAATCATTTTACTGAAAAGCCAAGTGAAGAAAAGGCACAAACTCTTATCGAAATGAATGCTTTATGGAACTGTGGGGTATTTGCTTTTAAACTAAAATATATCATTGATATATTAATAGAAAAAGGATTACCACTTCATTATGATAAACTATCACTTCAGTATAAGGATCTTCCCAAAATTAGCTTTGATTATGAAGTAGTTGAGAAGGCAAGTCATATTGTGGCTCTTCCTTATGATGGCTATTGGAAGGACCTTGGGACCTGGAATACCTTAACGGAAGAAATGGCTACATCGCAGATAGGTAAAGGTGTATTAAGTGAGGATTCGGTAAATACTCATTTAATCAATGAGCTTGATATTCCCGTTACGGTTCTTGGCTTAAAAGATATCGTGGTGGCTGCAAGTCCAGATGGGATCTTAGTGGCCGATAAAGCCTCAAGTCCAAAAATAAAAGAGCTAATTAGTGGATTTGAACAGCCGCCAATGTATGAAGAGCGGATCTGGGGGTGGTCTCGTGTCCTTGATTATGCGAAATACGATGATGGAAACGAAATGGTTACGAAACGAATTTGTATCCATGCAGGAAAGAATTCAAGCTACCATTACCACAACCTACGCGATGAAGTTTGGACCATTGTTCGAGGCGAAGGTGAATTGGCATTGGATGATTATTTAACACGAGTGAAAGCCGGGGATATTGTCCATCTTCCTGCAGGAAAGAAGCATGGAATTAAAGCATTCTCTGAACTTGAATTTGTTGAAGTTCAAACGGGTATCGGCATAAGTGACGAAGACTTTACACGGTTGTACTTTGAATGGAATGATGTGATTAATCATTTCAATAAGTCAAAAGCGAAAGTTATTCTATAAGATTACAGGGATGGGACATAGGTTCTTTCCCTTCTTTTTTGTTATTCGAGGTGAAGTGAAATGAAAACGGTTGCTTATTATATTTCAGATTATGGGTATGGGCATGCATCACGAAGTATTGCAGTTATTAGGCAACTTCTTAAAGAACCTAAAGTGAAAATCATTGTTTGCCACTCTTTTGCCCTTCCATTTATTAAGGCATCTCTAAATGGTGAAAAAGTAAGCTATAGAAATATCAAGACGGATATCGGCTACTTTCTGGAAAAGGAGTCAATCTATCCTGATAAGGTAGGGTTACTCAAGGAATATAAAAGCTTCGTTGCTGATTGGCAACATTATATCCAAAAAGAACGAGGGTTTTTAAGTGACAATAATGTTGATTTAGTGGTATCGGATATTTCACCATTGCCCTTTGAAGCTGCTGAAAGTTTAGGAATTCCTTCTGTTGGAATTTCTAATTTTACTTGGTATACGGCTTATCAAGGCTCAATTGATGATATTGAATTGAAGACATTTAAGAAAGCCTATCAGAAAATGACATACTTTTATTCCTTAGCGGGAAGCCAGGAACAGTGGAATCTTTATTTAAATGAATACGGATTTTTTTCTAGGGAAGTAGATGGAAAAGAAGTTCAGAGAATTAGACATTTAGTTGACCCAGAAGGTAATAAGAAGATTATTTTTCTAGGGCTTGGAATGAAAATTGATGTAGGTTCACTAGAACAACTGCCTATTTGGGATAGCCCTGACTGTGTCTTCCTAGTATCTTCAAATCTTAAAGTGAATCAGCCAAACGTCTTTCAGATACCTAGTGATTATTTGGAATCGCAAAACTATATTGCCGCATCAGACTTACTGATTTCAAAGGCGGGCTGGGGGATGATTGGTGAGGCAGTTTGTGCCAACGTTCCTTTGTTAATTCTAAACAGACCTTCGATGAAAGAAGATCAAAATACAATCAATTACCTAAAACGACATCATTTGTGCAAAACGATTGAATGGGATCATTTCGAAACCTACCAAGTTAATAAAGAAATGATTTCTAATTTGAGGAAATTAATGATAGAGAATGATTCTTACCACAATAATCAAGCCGGGGAAATTGCAGCAGGTATAATGGGAATAATAAAACAATCTGAATCCAGCATCTAAGAGAGAGGAGAGCTTTGACTTGGTTAGACAATGCAGAAAGGTGGTTTTCATTTAATAAACTAGATGAAGATTTAAAAGATAATTCACTTGAATTTGAAGGCATTAAGAATTTGCTAGAAGACAGTTTTTATAAACATTAAGAATTTGGTACCAGCGGAATGCGAGAGAGCAGGGCCCGGTATTAATCGCCTAAATGCGTACACGTCCAACTATGTAGAAAGGAGGTTTTTCATCTGCGAAATGCTTATCCTATTCTAGACAATTTTTTTCATGATTGGCAGGAAAGATGTTAATGTTAATCCAATAGAATTTTGGTGAAAGTGGATATAAATTAGGGATTTAAAAATCTTTTATAAGGAGTTGTAAGTATAGATGGAAATTTTAATAAATAATTTTAACTTTCAAGTAGAATCGAATATAGAAAATGAAAGAAAGAATGTAACTGTCATTCCTTTTCCCGATTCCATTGAAAGATTTGAAAATGCAAGTAGGGTTTTAGGATTTGAAAGTTTAAATCTACTATGGAGCAAACATTATTTTGGAATAAACCATCGTAATCACATGTTCAGGGTTTTATATGATACGTTTGAGGATCATTTTTCTATAGAAGAAAAAACAATTGACCACTATTTAACATTGCAAGTATTATACTGTGATATGATTATTCGATTAGGTACCATTCTTGAAGATTTTGCAGGTATTTGTTTTGCATGCAAAGAACATACAATTAACGAAAAAGACATTGCAGAGGTTTTTTTAGCTTATTCAGACCCTATGGGATTTTATAATTCTATCACTTCTAGACGGGGTAGAAGGCAGATTAAACAAATATTTAGATTACCTGAATCTAAAGGAAATCTGAATAGGATTTTCAATAATTTAACAAATAATGAAATTGAGGTTCTTTGGAAGGGGATAGAGGCTTCCACTCAGTTAATAGTAAATACCATGGAGTCCATTTCTACTTCAATTGTTCGTAGAGAAGATGACTCTATGACTTATTATGACATGTACAATAAATTAAAACATGGATTTGCACCTGTATATCCTTTTGCGATGCCTGTACCTTTTCCTATAAATGCACCAGTAGAAATACCAGAGAGAGAATTAATTTTAAAATACATGATGGAAAATATAACAGTAATGCATGATAAACTACCAGGACAACGTAGTGCCGATGAACAACAAAAGTATGATACCCTTAGACTTGCAACACCAGCATTTACATATGAAGAAGTTCATATGGAAACCGTAGGTAACATTTTAAGGGTTGTAAATGATATCGATTATTTGTATAAATATCTAGTAAAAAGATATATTAGCTATGCTGAAGGAAGCAAGAAAATTTCATTACTAATGATCAATGGGTTGTTATCCGAAGATGAACAAGAAATAATCCTAAATATCATAGAAGATGATCAAAGATACCTTTAATGTGCCGCAGGGGACAATGGTGTAAGTGTGGAAGTTTGGCAGAGAATCTCCCTGCCTTTTTTGTCTTTATATCACGGGCACGCCCCTAATTTTATCGAAGATTGATAGGTTTTTATGGTAGTTGGATGCCCCGAAAGGGATTTCTATTAGTTTCTCCTATTTTCTTTTGTAACATTTCTGCCATTTAGCAGGATATTGATTGACGCACTCCTCGTGAGTGCGTTGATTGAAATCAGCCAATAGTGTCTCACTAATGAACGCCGTTAGTGAGATATCGTTATTGCCGCCCCTAGTTAGAGGCATAACCCTAGTTAAGACACATTGCTAAGTTCCTTTTTTTAAAATATCTTTGAAAGTCAATTCTCGACATTTTTCTTTCGTTGCTGGCCGGTTGAATCCAGAGGATAAGGGAGTTGAGGTATTTTTAATCAAACGTTTTATTAAAAGGGAATTTAGTAGAAATGGGTCGTACAATGTCATTTGTTTTGAAAGAATCGACATATGATAAATAGAATGAGTCGGTATCTACTCTACTGGTATGTTAGGGTTAAAAGTTGGATGGAGAATGTGAAATTATTGTTTCACATACCTAAAATGGAATTATTCATGCGTTAAGCGTAACTGCCTAAACTATGGAATGGATAAAAAAAGACATTCTAAGCCCTCCCGTCTTTATCATAAAAGTTTGAATAAGATGGGGGCCTTAATTCCCATTATGTTATTATCAACCTTCATTTTTTTAATTGATCATTTGAATTACTAGGTTAATCCAACCGAAAAAAAAAACGCAAACCATAAAGGAACACTCAGAGATGTTCACCACAATAACCCAACTAAAAGATTCCCTTGCTTAACCATAAAATCCACTCCTATTTAGTAGTTTTGTAGATAACTATTATGTTCCCTTCCGTGTCTGTTTAAAACATATTGATTGCGCCTTCATTTATAGATGAATCAAATAATGTTTATTTACTTTTTATAGACTGATTTGTTGAAGCCATTGTAAATCTTTCATTTCTACTATTGTTCACTATATAATAACGAAATGGTGATGATGAAAAAGGTAGAAACCCGCCTTATTTGTATAATATATTCCAACAATTGCTACGGTGTGTTGTATTGATGAATTATTAGGCTATATAAATGTGGGAAGTTACTTATCCTCTGATCCCTTTTTTATATGTATGTATCCTTTGAGTAATAACTACATATTATTCGGAGTGTGTCCCAAATCAGGAAATTTAGGGGCAGCTGATTGAAGGCTTAGTAGGCATAAACTACCTTTTTTTTAGGGGAACTGTGTTGTCGCTTTGTAATCATAATAAATAGGTTAATAGGGCTATTTATTACTAGCAACAATTGGTATACTATCAATATAAACACATAGTTCGTACGAAAGGGCAAACCCATTGAAAAGTGGAGGCGCAAAACTTTAGGGGCTAAGGTTTTCACAACTATGCCAGCCAGTTACCGAATATGATCACCTTACTACGGATTATGAATATACTCTGGGAGGTTAAACTTTGTTTATCTTTATTGCAGGTTTATTTGTGGGGTCGTTCTCGATGTTAACGATTATGAGTTTAATGGTGGCAGCTAAAAGGGGAGACCAGTTCCTAGAAACCCAACAATAAAATGAAAGCGTTTACGAAACAATCCCGATTCTGGGGTTGTTTTTTTGTTCATCGAAAGCAATAACAAGGGTGGAAACCTACTTATAGCGTTGAAACTAAAATTGCTCAAACTATTGATTGGTATGTAGATAACCCGAAAACCGGGTGCCAGGCACCATCTAATTGAAGATTAGTAGGTTATTAAATTGAAGGATAGGCAAGAGTGCGTGCATACTGCCATAACGCAGATTGTCTTATGGTAAATCTCGATACCTGTTGAAAAGGAGTGTAGATGCAGACAGAGCCTAATCCAATCAAACATTTCATTATCTGACAAAGATCTTGGCCGCCAATCTAACGTAATCCTTATGCTACGGGTTTTCCGACGCATTCAATTAAACGTTTCTTACGTTTAGTCAAGCTATTATTCTATAAAATATTATGATTTATTGTTGTAGCTTGGGGGATAAAAGAAAACATGACTAATAGACCTATCCTTTTACATTTTTTTGAATAGGGCTATATTTGTGATACTATGTATGTATAACTATGATTTGGTGGCTAGCCGGTAATCATAGTTTAGGTTGTGGGTAACTAAAAAGAATATATTCTTTAATAGTTTATTCACACAAGCGATAGACGCAACTTTATGACATTTGTTGTAGGGTTGCGTTTTTAATTTGTCATAGTAATCAACAATGTGATTGTTGCCAATTCTGCGTAATTTAATCATATTTTGTATTATAATGAAAAGCAGTTTTCGTAAGTGCTTGTTCCCACGTTTATTGATCCTATCCTTGTAAAAAGTCTTTCCCGACTGATATCTACGGATATCAATACCTGCGTATGCATTAAGCTGTTTATTGTTATTAAATCTGACAATATCACCAATCTCCGCCATCAGCCTTATGGCTGTGTTAGGACCTATCCCAGGAATGCTAAGGAGTATTTGATACTCTAATCTCTTCTCAGCTATCGCTATCATATTTTTTATACAGGCTTCTTTTTGGTTCATTAACTCCTGATACCTTGCGGCATATACTTTAACTTGCTCACATAATACGTCATCTGAAGATACGGCTGGATAAGACTTTTCAGCTGCTTCCAATAGTTCTATGGCTTTCTCTTCTGCCCTATTTCTAGAAATGTTTTTATTTGTATTCGCTATAATTTTGTATCTTATCACTGTCTTTGAGTGATTAAGTAATAAATCAGGATGTGGAAATAATTGCACGATATTTAAAAATAGCTCCGACTTAGAATTGAATATTGTCTCTAGTTCAGGAAATGTTTCTTGTAGAACTTTATGTAATCGACCACGAATAACTGTTAATTCATCATCCAGCTCACTATAAAAGCGAGAAAGGGATTTCAGTTGATTAAACACTTTATTGGATGAATGTTTTATCTTTCTTTCCGTATTAAAATGAGTAAGGGCCAATTTATGTGCATCGCTTTTATCCGTTTTATGTATTCGTAATGTATCACACTGGATTTTTGCTTCTAGAGGGTTTAATAAACAATAGGAATAATCGTTTTCTGCCATAAAACGTTCGAGTGGTTTAGAGTATACTCCTGTTGACTCAAAAACAATGTCTGGGCATTCCCCATAGCCTTGAGTTATTTGGTCTATTTTATTTTTAACTTTGATAAAACTAGGTTTATCGTGTTGAATTTCACCCTCAAAAATACATTGTTTTAAAGGGTTATAGATTACCATATAACTTTTCCCCATACTAACATCAAATGTAATCACATGCTTCATGTAGAATCTCTCTCCTCAATAAATTTAAAGTCTTCATCTTACACTTATCGATTCCCATTTCTTATACACGATCTCAAGGATCCAACATACTTAAACCTGATTCAAATAAGGTAAGTGAAGATGGCCAGTTTGATATAACGGATTCAAAGATCCAAAACGTTTACCGACCTAATCTTCACTTCTACTATATAAAAAAATAGTAGTGCGAACCAATGCCTTGGTCTGCACTACTAATCTTAGTATGTTTGATTAAGGTAGAGAAAGAGGGAAACTTATTGAAATATGTAGGTTCAAGAGAATGGAATCATTCTTTGGGGAACGGTGTCCTTTTGCGTATGTAAGTTGCCGACAAAATATTTGCACATCAATAAAATAAAGTCCTTATATAGAAGGGATTACATAGTATTTAATTAAACGATTGAGTAGTACAGCACTTATTATGGAAATTAGTTGATATTTGTCAGTTTAGAGGGAATAGCCTATTTGTTTTCGTTTCATCCTATTTTTATATCATCTTTCCACAAGTTTTTTACATTGGGAAGACCAAACATATCGAGGATTATATAAGAGAAGCTAACACTTTTAAGTGGAAGGTAGTTAGCTTCTTTTTTTAAAATAGAATTTCCTGATTTTCACTTTTTCCATGGTAGTTTGGAAATGGTTCTTCTGCTTCGTTCCATTCATTTTGAAGCAGAAGAACTTTCTCCGTGCTTCCTTTGATATTCCAGCAGGAGTAAATCCAAAAAGATTTGGAAGGGTGCGCGGGAGCATAGGTCTACGTCTTTGTAGTAGAAGTGCTCGATAGGCGTATAGAAAACAAAATCGGAAAGATCACTCAAGTGATTTGATGGTGTTCCAACGATAGATAGAATGGGAGTTCCTTGGTTTTTGACGATATGGGCGTATTCCAAGATGTGCAGGGTTTCACCGCTATATGATACAAAAATGGCAAGGTCGTCCTTTTGTAGATTGGAGGCAGAGCTTCTTAGGTCATCCCAATCGATTCTAGCTATACTGCTTTTGCCTAACAGGAGAAGCTTCTTTGATGCATCCCAGCAAACAGAATAAGAATGGCCCACACCGAACCATTCTACATGTCTGGCTTGAACAAGCATGGAAGCAGCTTTGTTTAAGTCCTCTTCATTTATTCTATTTAATACTTCGCGGATATCTTTTTCATAACGTTTGGTATGGAATGCTAAGTTTGCTGACAAATCGTGGCTTTCCACTTGATTGTCTTCACGGCTATATAAAAGGAGCTGCAGTTTAAAGTCTTGGTAGCCTTGAAAACCAAGCTTTTTACATGTTCGAGTAATGGTAGCAGTTGAGACAAACATTTCCTTGGCAGCCTCGTCGAGTTTCAGATTCGTTATTCTTTGGGGCTGCCGTATAATATAGTCTAAGACTTGCTTTTCAAGTTGACTTAATTGATCCCTATGCTGTAAAAGTCGTTTAATAAAGGATTGCATGCTATCACCTTTTTGAAACAAGTCGTCTTTCATTAGCGCGTAAGAGAAAGAACCGATTGCTTTAACCGCTGTAATCCATCCAGCAATTTTGCTTGTGGACAGCCAATATTCATGCGGAGAAAGACCCGATTATTCTCACCGTAAACCGTTCCAGACATGATCCCCACCTTTCCAATTTCCACAAGTGCGGACTGAAGCTCTTGATCCGTTGCATGAAGGCCCGTACAATCTAGCCACGCTAAGTACGTGGATTCGGGGATTTCAAAATGGATGGCAGGAATCTCTTGTTCGATAAATTCTTTTATTAATTTCATATTATTATACAAGTAGGTGCAAAGATCATCAACCCAAGACTCTGCATAACGGTAGCCTGCGATGACTGAAATCTCACCGAAGATATTAGCACTTGAAACCCCATCACGATTCTTTAAAAAAGTCATAAATTTTTCTCTTTGCTCCCCATCAGGAAGTATAACATAGGAGCCCCCTAAGCCAGGTGTATTAAACGTCTTGCTAGCTGAGGAGCAGATATAAATATGTTCAAGATCCTTTGTCACTGAGGTAATCGGGACAAATTTCCGGTTATTATAGACAACATCCATATGAATATCATCTGAAATAATGTGAACTTGGTACTTCGCGCATAATTGAACTATTTTTGTTAATTCCTGTTCCGTCCATACTCGCCCAGTTGGATTATGCGGATTACAAAGCAACAACACTTTTGCTCTTTCATGTGAAAGTTTTTTTTCTAAATCGTTAAAATCGATTGTATACCCGCCGTCTTGATAGGCAAGCGGGTTGGCAATCAGCTTCCGGTTCGATGCATGAATACATTTGAAAAAGGCATCATAGGCTGGTGTTTGCAGTACGATATGGTCACCTTCAGCGGACACCATTTCAATCAGTCTTGCAATCGAATAAATAACGCTGGGGCTATAGACAATCCAATCCTCTGCTATTTGTGCATCAAACCGCCTTTTATACCAATCCGTTATGGCTGATTTATAGTCCTGGTGGTTCCAGCGTGTATAGCCAAAAATTCCATGCTCCGTTCGGTCGCGCATCATTTTAAGAATTTCGGGAGGACTTTGAAAATCCATATCGGAAATCGAAAAAGGTAATAGATCGCTCATGCCGAATCGATCTTCGATATAATCCCATTGGGTACAATAGGTTCCTCTCCGATTGATTACTTCATCAAAATGCCTTTTCATAATATCCCTCTTCTATTTTTTGCTTTTATTTGTTAGGAAAAATAGGATGAGGGGTGTCTCATCCTATTCCATCAATTTATCTATTTCCACTCGAACATGGTTGACCTGGGTTCCGATGATTACTTGAAGATTATGGGCATCGAGTTTGACCACGCCAAGGGCCCCATTTTTCTTAAGTTTTGGTTCATCTATTTTGTTCATATCGTCGACAACTAGTCGTAATCTGGTAATACAGTTATCTAATGATTCAATATTGCTTGCACCTCCAAGGGCATGTAAAAGTTCCGCTGCTTGGGTGCCTGTTTTACCATTTGAAGCTTTACTTTCTGTTTTACTATCTGTCACCGACTCTTCCGTTTCATCTTCTCGGCCGGGTGTTTTTAAGTTGAATTTTAGAATAGCATAACGGAAGATAAAATAATAAAGGGCAAACCAAATGGCTCCTACTAGTAGAACTAAATACCATTTTGTATAGTTGCCTTGAAGGATTCCGAAGATAAAGAAATCCAAAACGCCGCCATCTGTATTCCCAATTCTTACACCGAATAAAGCCATCACCATAAATCCAAGTCCTGTTAAAACAACGTGGATTCCATAAAGAGCAGGGGCAACGAATAGGAATAAAAACTCGATTGGTTCCGTAATCCCTGTTACAAATGTTGCAACTACACCGGAAATAAGCAGTCCTTTAATTTTCTTGCGATTTTCTGGCTTTGCCGTGTGATAAATGGCTAACGCAACTGCAGGGAGACCAAACATAAAGGTTGGCATTTTTCCTTGTGATAAAAACGCGGTTGCCGAACCGCTGATAGGGCCACCGTTTTTTAACTGTGCGTAAAAAATATTGAGGGCGCCCGATACCGTATCTCCGCTTACAACGGCTGTTCCACCGGCTTCGGTAAAGCGGATCATTGCCACTAAAATATGATGGAGCCCAAATGGAAGAAGCAATCTCTCTCCGGCCCCAAATAAAAATGGTCCGAACGCCCCAGCACCGCTAATCAAATTCCCGATTCCATTAATAATCATCGTAAAGAATGGCCAAATCATTGGAATGATGATCCCAACGATGGACATGATGATGGCGGTGATAATCGGAACGAATCGTGAACCGCCAAAGAAAGCGAATGCATTTGGAAGTTTCACATTTTGATACCGCTGATGTAGAAAATAAACAATAATCCCAGCGATAATCCCGCCTAATACGCCCATTTCAAGACTTTGAATACCAAGAACCATTGATTGCCCTTGTTGTCTCATGACATCTGCTTCTGCAAGCTTGTGTGTTTCGGTTAGGTAGAAATTAATCGATAAATGCATAATGATATAACCAACAAGACCGGAAAAAGCAGCAACCCCTTTTTCCTTGCGGGCTAATCCAAGCGGAATGGCCACCGCAAATAATAGAGGTAAGTAGGTAAACGCAAAACCTCCGATTGTTGATATAAATCGTAAAATAATCTGAATTACGTTATGGTCAAGAAATGGTAAATTCTCTATTGTAGTTGGACTCGTAAACGAACTGCCAATACCAAGAAGCAAACCCATGAACGCCAAAAGCGCTACAGGCAGCATAAAGGTCTTACCAAGCCCCTGAAAAAACTCCCATCCCTTAGAAGACTTTTTTTCCTTTTTCTTCATTTCAAAAACCCCCTTATATAAAACTTTCTGAATTTACTTTCACTTTACGTCCACTATCGTAATATAGCAACCGCTTTCAAATGAAATGTAAGCATAAACAATTTTTGTTTGAGGGAAACAAATTCGTGTGGGTGCCTGACACCCCCCGGAACTAGACGTGCAACTAGAAGTGCCTGTCAAGCCCCGAAGTTTGTCGAATCACTTGTGGTATGAAGTTTGCCGGCAAACAATGATAGAATGGGGTAAAGTTGATTATTGTGAGGGTGTATAATGTGTTAGGTGCCATTGAAGCGGGCGGGACAAAGTTTGTTTGCGCCGTCGGGGATGAGAAGGGAACTATTAATGACCGGATTCAGATTCCAACTACTGTACCTGAGGAAACGATTCCGAAAGTGATTGACTTTTTTAAGCAGCATCCTATTGATGCGATTGGGATAGGGTCCTTTGGTCCGATTGATGTGAATCAAGAAAGCCATACCTATGGATTTATTACTTCGACGCCTAAACCAGGGTGGAGGGACTATCCTTTTGTTCAAACATTGACTGCTGCTTTTTCGGTTCCGGTTGGTTTTAATACGGATGTGAATGCTGCTGCCTTGGGGGAGGTTACGCTTGGAGCTGCCAAGGGGTTAGATAGTTGTTTATACATAACGGTTGGTACAGGTATTGGCGCTGGAGCGATTGTGCAAGGGAAACTCCTTCAGGGATTATCACACCCGGAGATGGGGCATATTCTTGTCAGGAGGCATCCGGATGATGAGTATAAAGGCAGGTGCCCTTATCATCACGATTGCTTAGAAGGTCTTGCTTCCGGACCAGCCATTGAAGAGCGATGGGGGGACAAAGGGATGAACCTTGTTGACAGTGCGAAGGTATGGGAGTTGGAAGGATACTATCTTGCCCAGGCTCTTATGCAATATGTGTTAATCCTTTCACCGAAGAAAATTATTGTGGGTGGCGGGGTTATGCACCAAAAGCAAGTATTTCCTTATATATATAGATATTTGCAGGAATTCGTTAATCATTATGTGGTTTTGCCGGACTTGTCTGAGTATATTGTGAATCCTGGTTTGGGGGATGATGCGGGGATTAAAGGTGCTCTCATACTTGCCCACCAAGAATTAGAAAAGGCTTAAAGGCAAACCAAAGATAAAATGTACTGTTGGGAGGTAGTTATTTTGCAACCGTTATTTTTAAAACCGGTTTTTAAAGAACGTATTTGGGGCGGAACCGCCTTACAAAATGAATTTGGGTATGAGATCCCAACGAGAAATACAGGGGAATGTTGGGCTATCTCCGCACACTCAAACGGCCCTTCTATTGTTGAAAATGGATCGTTTGCGGGGATGACATTGGACAAGTTATGGCGGGAGCATCCTGAGCTGTTTGGAAACCCGAAAGGAGCGGTATTCCCTCTTTTGACTAAGATATTGGATGCGAATATGGACTTATCCGTTCAAGTTCATCCAGATGATTCCTTTGCGATGCTTAATGAAAATGGCGAATTAGGTAAAACGGAATGCTGGTATATCATCGATTGTAAAGAAGATGCGGACATGATCTTTGGTCACAATGCTGCATCTAAAGAGGAATTGGTTGAGCAAATAAATGATGGGAAGTGGGACGAATTACTGCGTAGAGTGAAGATTAAGCCTGGTGACTTTTTCTATGTTCCTAGTGGTACGATTCATGCCTTGTGTGAAGGGACTCTAGTTTTAGAGACGCAGCAAAGCTCAGACACAACGTACCGGGTATATGATTATGATCGTCGGGATGCAGAAGGGAATTTGCGCGACCTTCACTTAGAAAAGGCAATGGAGGTTACGACCGTTCCGCATAAAGTTACGGTGAGTACACCTGTGGTTAAGGAGCAGGGAAATGCTAGGATTACAACCTTTGTTGAGTCTGAGTTTTTCTCTGTCTATAAATGGGATGTTAGCGGTAAGTCTGCTTTTTCCTTTAATAATCACTATTTGCTTCTCAGTGTTATTAAGGGGGAAGGGTTACTTTTCCATGCTGGAGAGCATTATGAATTGAAGAAGGGGACACATCTGATTCTCCCTGTAGGCTTTGGTGAATTTGAAGTGGATGGAGATTGTGAATTGATCGTTTCGCATACATGAAATGTTGGAGCTGTTCCAAATACAAAAAAGGCGTAAGGACCAATTTTTCACTCTAGGGTCTTTACGCTTTTTCTTTTGGCAAATATCTTTATCGCACATTAGTGAAATAGTTTACGAAATAGGAAATAAGCTAGTATCCATAAAGGAATAGATAGAATGATACCCCAAAGACAGCCACTACCAAAATTCTTTCCATCTACTTTCTCAGCCATATGTATCACTCCAATTATGAGACATGCCTTTCTATCCATTTAATCATGGATTGATTATCTTTGATATTTTAATCCTTCGATTATTAACTACATATTTTTCTGAAAATGTCGAACCATGATTGGGAAATCAAAGGAAGTCTGAGTGGTAAGTCCCTTAATTATTATAATAAATATGTTAATATGACTATTTAATACTTGTAAAATATAGTATAATATGAAAATAAACACATAGTTCGTACGAAAGGGCAAAACCATTGAAAGATGGCGGCGCAAAACTAAAGGGGCTAAGGTTTTCAAAAGCTATGCCAGCCAGTTACCGAATATGATCACCTTACTACGAATTATGAAACATACTCTAGGAGGTTATCTATGTTGATTTTTCTTGCAGGTTTATTTGTTGGCTCGTTCTCTATGGTATTTATTATGAGTCTCATGGTTGCCGCTAAACGGGGAGACCAACTCCTTGAATCACAATAATTAAATGAAGGCGTTTACTAGGCAATCCCGATTTTGGGATTGCTTTTTTGTTATTAACCAATTATTAGAGCTTATCGTAATGTAGCTGCTAGCCCCGCAGCACTATACTTGTACTCACCACTTCTAATCAAGTCTTGCATTTTATCCATTGCCAGCTGCTTCTTCTGGAACAGCAATCATGAAGATTAGTTTTGCTAGTGTTCCGTCATAGGCTTCTCAATCGACGCCATCTTTTTTAAGACCAAATACGACTGAAGGTTTTACTACTGCTTTTGAATTGCCGTTTTTGGGGAAATGGATAGAAATTTGTCGGTTCTGAAGTAAAAAAGGCCGGCAACGCGGCCTCTCACATATTTAACAAGTTCATAATCAGTCACATTGCGGTATGACTAAAGCTCCTCATTATTAATTGCAGGCAGTTAGATTGCTGAATCCTGTTTTGCCATTCCAAAAAATCCCTCTTAACTGATTTTCAAGTCAATCGCTTTTTTTCTTGATTTCTCGATATTTCCCCGGAGGAGTTCCTACAATCTTCTTAAAAAGATTTTGGAAGTGAGTTTCACTTTGGTACCCTACCTGGTAGGTTATTTCATTTATGGTTGAGTTTGAGTTTAATAGAAGGTGTTTAGCAACTTCTATTCTGTATTGCATCAGGTATTGAAATGGCGTTTGACCTGTTAAATCTTTAAATATATGGGATAAGTAATAGGGACTAATAAACGAAATTTTTGCGAGTTCTTGCAATGTAATATTTTGATGGTAATTTTCCTGAATATAGTGTTTAGCTTCCACAATAATTTTGTGAGAGTTCTGCTTTTTATTATTTGTTTTCCTTTTATAAATATTTCTTAAGATAAACCCCAAAAGTGCTCCTGCCAAATTTCTTGCCACCCAGTATGATTCAAAATCCTTTGACTCCATTTCCTTAACTAATTCCTTAAATAACTCTTCAACTATTATAAAGTTCTCAATTGGAATAATAGGTGGAACATTTTTATTTATTACATGTCCTTCAGGAAGACCCTCAATACTTACATTTGAAAAAGCTACATACAGCATTTTATGTGGTTTATCAATTTCTCCTTTTTCTTCATGCCATACTCCTTGGTTGTATATGACGATTGATTGAGGTTCCACCTTATAATTAGTGCCATCTATATTGTAGGTCCCTTCACCCTCGAGTATGAGTAATATTTCTACACAGTCGGGGTGATTGTGCATTGGTTTAAAAAAACGCTCCCCTTTTTTTACGTGTTTTATTCCCGAATAGTGAATAATTGGAGCTGAATTACTTTTAATGATTTGTTGAGCCATATAAGGTCATCCCCTTAGTAAAATAACAAGATTCAATAGTTTCATGACACGATAACTCATATTTTAACTATGTTTATATTATATAATTATTTATAAAATAACAAAAATATATAGTCTAAGTAATTTATTTCTTTGATTGGCAGTAAAATTCCTAACTTTGAAATAAACGTCAGGAGGTATGGGCTTTGCTCGTTGTAGGATTTTCAATCCCCTCCTATTAATTACCGGGAAAGATAAATTAAAATATCTGAAATAAAAAAGAAAGTGGTGACAGGAAGTGAAGAAAATCATCTCATTTGGAGAAGCTTTAATTGATTTTATTCCTACCGAGAATGGTCTTGGATTAACGAAGGTTGAAACTTTCAAAAGGAATCCAGGGGGTGCACCAGCTAATGTAGCAGTGGCTGTTGCTAAATTAGGAGGAAATAGTTATTTTGCAGGTAAAATTGGTGATGATAGTTTTGGACATTTTTTGAGTGATTGTTTAAAAGGTTATAACGTAAATACGGAATATCTACTATTTACAAAAAAGGCCAAAACGGCCTTGGCTTTCGTTTCACTAAATGAAACCGGGGAAAGGGACTTCCAGTTTTACGGATCTCCTTCAGCAGACATGATATTTTCAGCAGAAGAGGTGGATGAATCGTGGTTTTCAGGGAATGAGATCTTTCATTTTTGCTCCAATTCCTTATCGTACCATGTCAGCCGCAAAGCAACGGAAAAAGGAATGGAAGTAGCTAAACAAAAGGGAGCCTTAATAAGTTTTGATCCAAATATTCGTTTTCCATTCTGGACTAGTCATGAAGACGTACGCTCCACTATTTTACCTTTGTTTTCTTCTGTGGATATTTTAAAAATAAGTGAGGAAGAATTATCCTTCTTATTTGAGGAGGACAATGAAAAAAAGTCAGTAGAGAAGCTTCTAAATCTGGGAATCTCATTAATTGTTGTCACGAAAGGAAATCAAGGCTGCAGTTACTATACAAGTTCGATCTCTAATGACATTTCCGCTCCTGTAGTAAAAACGGTTGATACGACTGGTGCTGGAGATGCATTTGTCGGAGGATTATTATATCAACTGGCATTACTCAGTATTCAAAAAGAGAATATACATGGGTATTTTAACGATAGGAAAACATTGGATAACATCCTGCAGTTTTCTAACGCATGTGGAGCTATTACGACTACAGAAAGAGGCGCCATGACAGCTTTGCCATCAGTAGAGAGTATTAACGAATTTCTTCAACCTCAATAAATGTTTCAAGAAACCAGTAACTATCTTATTTTAAAAGTGAAAAAGGTATTGGAGGAATAAAAATGAAGTTGGGTGTTCAAGCAAATGCATGGCGTCATCAATGGAATAAAGATCCTAAATCTATTATTAATCATGTAAAAGATATAGGATTTGATTTTATTGAAATTCCACTTATGAATATTAATGAGTTAGATGTGCCAGCTCTAAAAGACACACTGAAAAACATAGATTTAGAAGTTTGTACTTCCACCATATTAGTGGATGATTCTGTTGATATCACCAGTTGTGATGAGGAAGTAAGAAAAAATGGAATTAGTTATCTAAAACGATGTATTGATGCCACTAATGAAATGGGAGCTAAATTTTTTTCAGGGATTATCTATACTAAACAGTTTAACCGCACCAACATTTTTCTTGAAAATGATTTATGGAAGTATTCCGCAGAGGGCTTACGTGAAATCGCCCAATATGCGGGGCGGTTTGGTATTAATATCGGAATCGAGCCCGTAAACAGATTTGAAACTTGTCTCATTAATACTTGTGAGCAAGCACTGCATTTGAAAGAAATGGTTGGAGAATCCAATCTGAAAATTCATCTGGATACATTCCATATGAATATAGAGGAAAAAAGTCTTTACGAGACGATCAAACTAGCAGGTAATGATCTATTTCATGTGCATTTAAATGAAAATGACCTAGGGATTGCTGGTACAGGACAAGTAAATTGGGATGATCTTTTTATGGCACTGAGAGAAATTAATTATGAAGGCTATGCATCAATTGAATGCGTAGTAGACGTTAAAGGAAATTATGTTTGGAGACAGTTAGCTCCAACTAGTGAAATGCTGGTTTCCCAAGGAAGGCAATTTTTTAGAGAGCTTATGGGGAAATATGGACTTTAATAGTTGAATTAATAATTGATAAAACTTTTTACTCGAAGGGGGTATTTTACAAATGAATATATGTATTTCTTGTGGAAATGAGTTGTCGAAAATGGAGAGAAATAGGTGTGAATGTTGGGAGTGCTTGGATAAGGCAAATGAGGCTTATGACGAAGAGTAATTGTCTATTTTTAGTTTTCACTATAATCACGGTGTAAATAATAACAATATCTAATAGGTTAATAGCAATAAAATACATTTAATTCGCTATGTTTTAAAGTTATGATAATTATCAGATAAGTTGGAAAACAGTAATAATATTATTAGGAAACATTAAATTGATAATTTGTGTACCAAATGAAGAGGTAAGAGGTGATGTTTTTACAGCAAACATTTATGTAAGCGCTTTTCGCAATTATTATATCATATTAAAAACTATCCTGGAGGTTATTATGACACAGTTAGTTAGAACGGAATTGATAGAATTAAATCTTAAGGCTAGAGAACGAAAAGATGCAATCATTGAGTTAACGGGGCGCCTAGAACAACAAGGTTACTTATTTTCAAAGGATGGTTTTCTACAAGATGTATTTCAAAGAGAGGAAATTGGAAATACTGCGGTAGGATTTGGTGTGGCTATTCCCCATGGGAAATCTCCAGAAGTGAAGCAGACAGCGATTGTCTATGGCCGCTCAGAATTGGGGATTGATTGGGAATCCGTTGATGAAGAGCCTGTCCATTCTGTTTTTTTACTTGCTGTTCCAGAGGAGAAAGCCTCAAATGAACATCTTAGGATTTTGGCCTTGTTGTCCAGAGCTTTAATAAATGAAGATTTCCGCCAACAACTACTAGAAGCTGCAACAAGTGAGGAGATTTCTGAATTATTGAACGAGGTAACTCAACAGAAAGTAATCGAATCGTAATAATAAAAAATAGGCAGGAGGGGGATTTTGATGAGTGAATTTGTTGATCTAATGAAACGCACCCGGGAACATTTGATGAGCGGGGTTTCCTATATGATTCCTTTTGTTGTGGCTGGCGGGATCCTTTTGGCTCTTTCTGTATTACTTTCCGGACAGCCTGCTCAACCGGAATCCTATATCCTCGGCGGAATATTCAAAATTGGGGCTGCTGGTTTTACCCTGTTGATTCCGATTTTGGCTGGATTTATCGCCTTTTCCATGGCTGACCGTCCAGGGATAGCCCCGGGAGCAATTGGTGGATTAATTGCTAGTCAGGTTGGAGCAGGATTTCTTGGGGGTCTTATTGCTGGACTTGTTGCTGGTATTGTCGTTTTCTATCTGAAGAAAATACCTGTTCCTAAGACAATTAGGTCTGTTATGCCCATTTTTATTATTCCTATTATTGGGACATTAATTGTCGGCGGACTCATGTTATTCGTGATTGGTACACCAATAGCGACCGTTATGGACCTATTTACTGGCTGGCTGACAGCGATGAGCGGTGGCAGCAAAATTTTTCTAGGCATCATTCTTGGGTTAATGATTGCGTTTGATATGGGGGGGCCTATCAACAAAGTAGCTTTCACCTTTGCCGTAGGTCTTGTAGGTTCAGGTATTTATAATGTGATGGGGGCAGTCGGTGTTGCGATTATGGTTCCTCCCGTGGGCATGGGGTTGGCTACCCTTTTGGCACCCAAAAAGTACACGTATGAAGAGCGTGAAAACGGCAGAGCTGCTTTGTTAATGGGGACGATTGGAATTACGGAAGGTGCTATTCCGTTTGCGGCTATGGACCCACTGCGAGTGATTCCTTCCTTAATGACAGGCTCAGCAGTTGGTGCCGTTACGGCGATGCTCCTAGGTGTAGGAAACCATGCTCCTTGGGGTGGCTGGATTGTCTTGCCTGTTGTAGACAATATTATTGGCTATATCATTGCTACCTTGGTAGGTGTATTCGTTACTGCCCTTATGGTTAACGCTTTGAAAAAGCAGGTTGTAGAAAAAGTCGAGACGGAAGAAAAAGAAGAAGATGATTTTTTAGCAATGGAAATCGAAATGTAAAAGCAGCTTAATAGATAGTAAGTATTCTTTACATTAATTGAGGGGGAAATAATATGAAAATTCTTGGTGTTACAGCATGTCCTTCAGGGGTGGCTCACACGTATATGGCAGCGGAAGCATTAGCAAAGGCAGCTAAAAAAAGAGGCCACACGATTAAAGTTGAAACTCAGGGCTCCATTGGCATAGAAAATACGATTAGGGCTGAGGAAGTGGTCGATGCCGATATTATTATCTTGACGAAGGATATGGCAATCAAAAACAAGGAACGCTTTGCTGGAAAGCCGATCATTAATGTAGGTGTTGGAGATGTTGTTCGTAAAGCCGATATTATTGTTGCAAAGGCTGAAGAAGTCATTGCCCAAAAGGTACAAAAATAAAGGGAATGATAGAAAAAGGGAAATAAGGGTTGTCATTTATCCTTATTTCCCTTTTGTATGAGGTTTAATAATCAAATATAAAATTTGAGGGGGATATTCATATGATTGAAAGACACTATACGATAACAAATGAACAAGGGCTCCATGCCCGGCCGGCCAGTTTGCTGGTGCAAATGGCCAGCCAAAGCAAATCCGCAGTGATGTTGGTGGAAGGTAAAAAAGAATTTAACGCTAAAAGTATACTGGGCATTATGAGCGTTGGAGCACAAAAGGGGGCACAGATTACTATTAAGATTGACGGTCCGGATGAGGCAGAGACAGTTTCTAAGATTGAAGCTTTATTTAATAGTAATTTTGGAGAATAGAAAGGAGGTAGCGTCATTTTGCAAGAGAAAATTGTCTTTTTTGATATAGATGGAACACTTCTGACCGAAGAAAAGGTCATACCGGAATCTACTAAAAGGGCTGTTCGTATGCTTCAGGATAGGGGGATTTATACGGCCATTGCTACTGGCCGGTCTCCACAAATGTTTGACTGGATTCGCGAGGAACTGAATATCCATTCTCATGTTTCCATAAATGGTCAGTATGTCGTATTTGAGGGGCAAGAAATCTATTCGAATCCGATGGACCTTCAATTACTGAATGATTTATCGGATATGGTAGAAAGCAATGGTCATGCGATAGCCTACTGTCACGATAATCATATTACAATCAGCGAAGAAAATAATCCATTAGTATTATCCAGTTATAACACATTAAAAGTAGATTATCCTCCTGTTAACCGAGATTTTTATAAAAATGCCTCTGTTTATCAAGGTCATCTTTTCTGTCATTCTGGAGAGGAAGAAAGGTATATTCAGCGGTTTCCTGAATGCGGCTTTATAAGATGGCATGATCATGCTATCGATATTCTTCCAAAGGGCTGTTCAAAGGCAGTCGGTATAGGTAAACTGCTTGACGTAATCGGCATAAAAAATGAGAACTGTTACGCTTTTGGGGATGGGTTAAATGACCTGGAAATGCTTTCTTCAGTGGGAATAGGCATTGCTATGGGGAATGCGGTTCCTGAAGCAAAAGCTGCTGCCGATATCATTACAACTTCTTGTTATGATGATGGAATATTTAATGGGTTAAAGGAATTGGGAATTCTCGCATAGGACTAGTAATTGGGGAAATCGGCATTTCGTTTCCAATGGAAATTCCACCATTGTTAAGTTGTCAATAATAACAATATCCAATAGTTTAATAACAATAAAATGCATTTAAACCAAAGCCCTTTAGGGGTATGATAATAATCAGATAACTTAGAAAACAATAACCAATATTACGAGGAGGAAATGAAAATGAATGTTAAAGAAAAAATTAATTCCTTTACCGAGGCGCTTACTCTGTTTGGTGTAAATGAAAACACCTTGTCTGAACAAGAAAAAAAGGATTTAGATGAGAAAGGCTTTGTTGTCTTTGAAAATTTAATTGATGAGAAATGGTTAAATGAATTAAAAGAAAAGTACGACGAGTTAGTTGCAATTGAAGGGGCTAAAGCAGGTACAGAAGTTCATCAAGAGGCAGGTACCCGTCGATTATCAGACCTTATGAATAAAGGCGAAGTCTTCGATGGCTGTTATACACATCCGAAAGTTTTAGCTGCCATTTATCACATTATTAAGAGAGATTTTAAAGTTTCAGCTATGAATGGACGCGATGCTGTTAAAGGTCATGGTTTACAGGCATTGCATGAAGATTGGAATGACTCTTTCTTTGAAGAAGGTGTGCTTGAAAAGGATGGAGATTACAGAAATCCAGCTGATCCTTTCAATGTCGCCATTTCATTATGGATGCTAGATGACTTTAAAGAAGATAATGGTGCGACTAGAGTCGTTCCAGGTACTCATTTGAAAAAAGCTCCTCAATTTTATCTAGAAAATCGTCTGGCGGATCATCCAGAGCAAGTATTGGTAACTGGTAAAGCAGGAACGGTAGCAGTGATGAATAGTCATTTATGGCATGGGGGTACAAATAATCTTTCTGGTGAATCCAGAAGAGTATTACATCCTTATTATGTTGCAAAAGAATTTAAACAACAGCAAAATCAACGTGAATATATTACGAAAGAAACGTATGATAGGATTTCTCCTGCAGCAAGATACTTATTAGATGTAGAAGGAGCGTTTTAAAAGAAAATATTAAGAGAGTATTCCTAAAATATTAATACCTCCGTCATGTAGATTTCATTAAATAGTGCATTAATTAAATAACCTTAACTCTCACTTGGGGTCAGGTCCACTAGCCTTGAATAATAGTAAGTAAATTGAATAAAACCGAAAATTTTACATCTACCGTTTGTTATCAATGGAAAAAAGGAGAATAGGGTATCGAATAAACCTTGTTCCCTTTTTTCTCCTTTTTAATAATTTTCTAGTTTTCTTTCACTTTTTCTTTTTTCCTTCTTAACTTTCTCCTTTACCAAGGCAACGGTTCCAAACGACGGTTTTCT
>NZ_BCVI01000054.1 GCF_001591665.1 Neobacillus soli NBRC 102451
TTTATATTTTAAAAAAAGTTGGACATACTAGATATTATTCTTTCTTTGTTGGGCTATAGCCAAGCGGTAAGGCATCGCACTTTGACTGCGACATGCGTTGGTTCAAATCCAGCTAGCCCAGCCAGAGAGCCATTAGCTCAGTTGGTAGAGCATCTGACTTTTAATCAGAGGGTCGAAGGTTCGAGTCCTTCATGGCTCATTAATTTAATATCGGCAGAAAACCTTAAATCTAAATTGATTTAAGGTTTTTTATTGTTTGGAATGTATGATGATTCTTTACTTTTTAAGTTAAGAATCTGATGGAGGTTATTGATCTATTTAGATTGATACAATATAGGATGAAAAGGTCTCAATGCCGGTTGAGAGCCTTTTTGTACCTCCATGGGCACTCAGAGTACAATTCAGTGCCGGTCGTTAGCTTTTTTGAACCTCGATTGGCACTCAGAGCTCTCATATGAGCGGTTCATATATCTCGAAATAGAAAATGAGACCTCGCGAGGTCATTAAAAATAATTCGCACCTCTAATATGTTAAATTATTCACCTTTCTTGACCACCAACCCCTACATTGTTCAACTTTTTAATCTAAGCAGTCAAACCATGAGCCTTCGTCCTCCACCGCATATATATACATTTTTTTGTCGAGTTGAGTCATTGCAATGAAAGCGGTTAAAATATACTTATTAAGGTGTAGGGGGGAGTATACACAATGACAATGACTAAAAGACTTTCAATAATTGGGATGCCGATGGATTTAGGGCAAATGAGGCGAGGGGTAGATATGGGCCCAAGCGCCATCCGTTATGCTGGGATAAATGAACGACTAAAGCCTCTCTTTGATGAAATCCATGATTTAGGTGATATTGCCATTGGCAGACCAGAGGTAGTTGTTGATAAAGAATCAAATCTAAGAAATTTAGATTTAGTCGCTGAAAAAAGTGCAATACTTGCCGAAAAGGTTAGTGAAGCGGTTCAGTCGGGAGCGTTCCCACTTGTCCTTGGCGGGGATCACAGCATTGCCATTGGTACATTAGCAGGTGTTTCCAAACACTATGAGAATATTGGCGTCATTTGGTATGATGCCCATGGTGATTTAAATACGGCAGAGACAAGCCCATCAGGAAACATCCATGGTATGCCTTTAGCCGTCAGCGTGGGGTTAGGACATCCAATGTTAACCGAAATTGCCGGCTACTCCCCGAAGGTAAAGCCTGAGAATGTTGTCATCATCGGTGCTAGATCCTTAGATGAGGGCGAGAGAGAATTAATTAAAGATAAAGGGATTAAAGTTTACACAATGCATGAAATAGACCGGATGGGGATGGCGAAGGTAATGGAAGAAACGATTACCTACCTGAAAGATAATACTGATGGCGTCCATCTATCCCTTGATTTAGACGGGCTAGACCCTATTGATGCTCCAGGCGTCGGAACACCTGTCATGGGGGGAATCAGCTACCGTGAAAGCCATCTGGCAATGGAAATGCTAGAAGAAGCCAAGATTATTACTTCTGCAGAATTCGTAGAGGTAAATCCAATCCTGGATGAGAAAAATAAAACAGCCATTTGTGCTGTCGCGCTAATGGGATCCTTATTCGGTGAAAAACTACTATAAAAAGAAAAGCAGCTGCATCGCTATAATGGAGCTGCTTATCTTTTTGTAATAAACGAATGATATTCATTTAGTAACAAGTCCAGCTTAATGCTCATTTCGATCACCTGTTGATTTAATAATGAAGCCCCAGAAGCTAAACGAACCATTTCATCCCGGCAATTTTCAATCTCCTCTAATAAGCCAAGTACTAGATCGCCCACTAATCCATAACCTCTTTCCTGTTCCATATTACTTTTATCTCCCCACGGAAAATTCTTTAAACTTATTTTTAACCACTTTGGTAAATTTTTGTTAATATTATAAGTATGAGAAGTTTTTTCGTTAAAAACGAAACTTTTTCGCTAACGATTCGTAGTATCGTTTAGCAGCATTGGAGCTGAGGTAACTTAATGGAAGCAATTGTTAAAAAAAGAATCAAACAAGTAATCAAAGGCGATCAGGATGCCTTTGGTGAAATCGTTGAAATATATAAAAACAGCGTCTATCAATTATGTTACCGGATGCTTGGTAACAGTCATGAAGCCGAGGATATGGCACAGGAGGCTTTTATCCGTGCCTATGTTAATATAAAATCGTTTAATCAAGATTTAAAATTTTCAACCTGGCTTTTTCGAATTGCAACGAATCTTTGTATTGATCGGATGAGAAAAAAGAAACCTGATCATTATTTAGATGCAGAAGTTGGAGGAGCAGAAGGGTTAACGATGTATTCAAAGATCCCTTCGAAAGCAAAGCTGCCGGAGTCGGAGTTAGAAAGCCTTGAGCTACAGGAAACCGTGCAGAAGGAAATCTTGAAATTGCCTGATAAGTATCGTTCAGCCATCGTATTAAAATATATGGAAGAGTTGTCCTTAAATGAAATTAGTGAAATTCTCGATTTGCCACTTGGGACAGTTAAAACTAGAATTCACCGTGGCCGGGAAGCATTAAGACAACAATTACGATATGTGTGATAAAGAGGTGAATCCGTTAATGTGTCCAGAACAAATCATCGAACTAATGCATAAATATTTAGATGAGGAAATTAATCCAACCGACGAACTGCTATTAAGAGAACACCTCCAAGATTGTAAAGAATGTGAAACTCTTTTTAATGAATTAAAAAAGACCGTTGCTTTTGTTAAAAGTATTTCACATATGCAGGCTCCCAGTGATTTTACCGCCAAGGTTCTATCTGGGCTGCCAAAGGAGAAGAAGAAAGTACGAATGGGACGCTGGTTAAAGAATCATCCAATGCTTTCAGCGGCGTCATTATTTTTTATATTAATGGTAGGAAGTTTACTATCCACTTGGAACCAGGACCGGGAATTTTCTGTTTCGAAGCAAAAGAACCTAATAGTTAAGAACAATACCGTCATTGTTCCTAAGGGAGAAATCGTTAAGGGCGATGTCATCGTTCGAAATGGGAAATTAAAGATTGAAGGCGAAATTCAAGGGGATGCTACGGTCATAAATGGTGAGAGGTATTTGGCTTCAGCGGGACATGTAACAGGCCAAATTGAAGAAGTAAATGAGGTTTTCGACTGGATTTGGTATTATATGAAAAAGATCTCTCAAGAGTCCATTGATATATTCGATCATCCGGAAACTGAATAAAAAACAAATCACTCTTCAAGGGTGATTTGTTTTTTTAGCCAATAGGAAAGCATAAGTGCAACTATGCCTTATGAACTGCCTAACGGCCCGCCAATCGGCGAGTTTTCTTTAAACAGCTGTATATAATAAGGACAAGGTAGATGTATGTTATAATAAGTAGGTTATAATCTAATTGTGTTTTAAGAAAATTACGGAGGAAAAACAATGCAGTTGTTTGCTGATTTCACACTATGGAAATACTTAGCTAGTATTGTTGATATTGTCCTCGTCTGGTATGTCATTTACAAGCTGATTAATGTGATAAGAGGAACAAAGGCCGTTCAGTTATTAAAAGGAATTCTGGTTATTCTTCTTGTCAGGGTTGTCAGTGAGTGGCTGGGCTTAATTACATTAAGCTGGATGATGCAGCAGGCAATAAATTGGGGATTCCTTGCGATTATCATCATCTTTCAGCCTGAACTTCGGAGAGCCCTAGAGCAATTAGGACGGGGACGGTTTTTCTCGAGAAGTGGCAGCCCAGATGACGATAACCAGGAAAAGACGGTTGCAGCGATTTTAAAGGCAACAGATTATATGGCCAAGCGCCGTATTGGGGCTTTGATTTCGATTGAAAGAGAAACGGGCATGGGTGATTACATAGAAACGGGAATACAGTTAAATTCCAATATTTCTTCTGAATTACTCATTAATATCTTTATTCCAAATACACCGCTTCATGATGGTGCCGTTATTATCCAAAGAAATAATGTTTCGGCAGCAGCATGCTATCTTCCCTTATCCGAGAGCCCATTTATTTCAAAGGAGCTGGGAACAAGGCATCGGGCCGCGTTAGGAATTAGTGAGGTTACGGATAGTGTAACAGTCATCGTATCAGAAGAGACGGGTAACATTTCACTGACAAAGAATGGGGCCCTCCATCGCGATTTAAATACAGAGGAATTTAAAGAAATACTCACAAGTGAATTGTTGATTCATAACAAAACGAAACAGGCTTCTTCAGCTCGTTGGAACTGGAGGGGAAAGAACAATGGATAAATTGATGGATAACCCTTGGTTTATAAAAATTCTTGCTTTGTTATTGGCGTTGCTTTTATATTCTACTGTCGCGCTTTCAGGTAGTAAATTTACGGATGTCAATGTGCCAGGGCAGAAAACAACGGATACGATCATGAATATTCCTGTAAACGTTTATTATGATACAGAGAACTTAGTTGTATCAGGAATTCCTAACAAGGCTGATATCACCATTAAAGGTCCAATGTCGCATGTCGAAAATGCTAAGGCACAAAAGAACTTCGAGATTTATGTCGATTTGACAAAGGCAAAGATTGGAAAGCAGAAAGTGAAATTAAAAGTAAGGAATTTATCGGATAAATTAAATGCCACCATTAAACCAGACACGGTTACGGTTTCGATTCAGGAAAAGATTACAAGGGAATTCAATGTCGACGCAGAATTTAATTCGGGCCAAATTGAAGAGGGCTATTCCGCCGGAAGGCCTATTGTCGAGCCAAGTAAAGTGAAGATTACAGGGGCGAAAGATGTAATTGACCGGATTACCTATGTAAAGGCAACCCTGAATGGAAAAACAAAGCTAAAGGAAACGATGACTGAAGAAGCTCGTATACAAGTGCTGGACAAAGAGCTAAATAAGTTAAATGTAGCAGTGGAGCCAGATACAGTCAAAGTGACGATTCCTGTTAAAAGTAATAATAAGACCGTTCCAATCAATGTGGTCAGAAAAGGAACAGCACCATCAGGAGTGACAATTGAATCAATTGTCCTTGATACAAAAGAAGCGACGATTACAGCGGATGAAGATACCCTGAAGAACCCGGTTAATGTCCGTGTGGAAGTAGATATCAGTAAAATTACCGACAATACCACACTCACTTTACCTGTCATCATCTCCAATGGTATTACGAAGGTGACTCCGCAAATGGTGAAAGCAACAGTAGTGGTCAACAAAAGAGGCGAGAAGACTGTTTCGGGAATACCAATAGAAATCCGCGGATTATCCGAAGATTATAAAGCGGATATAGATAACCCTGCAGATCAGATGATTAATTTATTGGTAGACGGCCCCAGCGACTCGCTAAATGCATTAAAATCTGAGGATTTCACTATTTATATCGACCTGTCCAGCTTTACGGAAGGGAATCATAAAGTGGACATTCATATAGAAGGTCCTTCAGATGTAAGGTGGAAACCTGATAAATCGTCAGCGAAAATTACGATTTCTAAAACTAATGCATAATATCCAGCAATAATCATGTTGAAGGAGAGATTTTTTAAAATGGGAAAATATTTTGGTACCGATGGGGTACGCGGCGTAGCAAATAGTGAATTAACACCTGAACTAGCCTTTAAATTAGGCCGCTTCGGCGGATACGTTTTAACAAAGGATAAGGATCGTCCGAAAGTACTGATTGGCCGTGATACCCGTATATCGGGTCATATGCTTGAAGGAGCCCTCGTTGCAGGCTTACTTTCTATTGGTGCCGAAGTCATGCGTTTAGGCGTACTTTCGACGCCCGGTGTATCTTATTTAACTAAAGCATTAGGGGCACAAGCAGGCGTGATGATTTCTGCTTCACATAATCCAGTAGCGGATAACGGGATAAAGTTTTTTGGACCAGATGGTTTTAAACTTTCGGATGAACAGGAGCTAGAAATTGAGCAGCTAATCGATTTACCGGAAGATCAATTGCCGCGGCCAACAGGCGGAGACCTTGGACAGGTCATGGACTATTTTGAAGGCGGTCAAAAGTATCTGCAATACTTGAAAAATAGTGTGGATGAAGAGTTTACGGGAATCCATATTGCTTTGGATTGTGCACACGGGGCAACGTCATCTTTAGCCAGCCACTTATTTGCGGATTTGGATGCCGATCTATCGACGATGGGCGCCTCACCGAATGGATTAAATATCAACGCGGGTGTTGGTTCGACACACCCAGAGGCACTTGCAGGATTGGTGAAGGAAAAAGGGGCTGATGTTGGGCTTTCCTTTGACGGAGATGGCGACCGCCTAATTGCCATTGATGAAAAGGGAAATATCGTTGACGGTGACCAAATCATGTACATATGCGGCAAGTATATGAAAGAACAAGGGCGCTTAAAACATGGAACAATTGTTTCGACGGTGATGAGCAATCTTGGCTTTTATAAAGCCCTTGAAACCCATGGAATCCATAGCGTGCCAACCGCTGTTGGTGACCGCTATGTAGTAGAAGAAATGAAGAAGAATGGTTTCAATCTAGGCGGCGAACAGTCAGGCCATATCATTTTCTTGGATTATAACACCACTGGTGACGGCCTATTATCTGGGCTGCAGTTAGTTAATATTATGAAGGTAACTGGGAAGCCACTATCCGAATTAGCCGGAGAGATGAAAAAATATCCGCAAAAACTTGTCAATGTAAGAGTAACCGATAAACATCACGTGACCGATAATTTAAAAGTAAAAGAGGTTATTGAACAGGTGGAAGCTGAAATGGCTGGAAACGGAAGAATTCTTGTCCGCCCATCTGGAACTGAACCGCTTGTCCGCGTCATGGCGGAAGCAGCGACAGAGGAATTATGCGCATCTTATGTTGAACGGATTGTCACCATAGTAAAAGAAGAAATGGAATTAAAAGAATAATACACAATGAATATGCATAGGGGAACTATAAGGTTCCCTTATGCATATTTTATTATGAATGGTTCGTGAACAAAATTTTAACAGTTATATTTTTAGTTGACGGACGACTGACAAATCATGTAAGATTAATCTGCTTTGTTATCTTAAAGCAATAGGTTGTCATTTTTTGAAAGGAGGGCAGCAGAAAAAACGTATAATTAAAAGCGCCTGAACTAATCTTCAGTGGTTAGATTAGTTGACGAGGTGGAGGTTTATCGAAAATTCGGCGGATACCTCCCGGCTGCGTGCGCAAGGCCGAAAATTTCTTCTTTAAAACATGGAGGCAACTTTGTGCACAAAGAGAAGAAAATGCGCATACTATCCGTAATTTTTCAAAAAGGTATAGACAGATACCTGACAAAAAAAACAGAGATAAGGGGGCAAGTACGCCCTCAGAAGCACCTTGCCCCCTATATTAGGGAGGAAATTTAAAAATGTGTGGAATTGTTGGATATATTGGTAATAATGACTCGAAGGAAATTTTATTAAAAGGCTTGGAAAAGCTTGAATATAGAGGTTATGACTCAGCTGGTATTGCTTTAAGAAACGAGCGCGGCATTCATGTTTTTAAAGAAAAAGGCCGCATTGCTGATTTACGCGGAATTGTTGATGAAGACGTAATGGCAAACGTCGGGATTGGCCATACACGCTGGGCAACACACGGGGTTCCAAGCAAAGTAAACTCCCATCCCCATCAAAGTACATCTGGACGTTTTACGCTTGTGCATAACGGTGTCATCGAGAACTATGACCTTTTAAAGCGTGAATTTTTAACAGATGTTACTTTCGTAAGTGAAACAGATACAGAAGTTATTGTGCAAATGATTGAACTATTTGTTCAGGAAGGCTTAGAGGTTTTAGAAGCGTTCCGTAAAACACTGACACTTTTACATGGATCGTATGCCCTTGCGCTTTTAGATGCACAGGACGATGAAACGATCTATGTGGCAAAAAATAAAAGTCCGCTTCTTGTTGGTCTTGGTGACGACTTTAATGTTGTTGCTAGTGACGCAATGGCAATGATTCAAGTCACGAATCAGTACTTAGAACTAGTGGACAAGGAAATTGTTCTTGTTACAAAGAATGATGTAACCATCCAAAATCTAAACGGTGATATCATTAGCCGTGCGCCATATACAGCTGAACTTGATGCAAGTGACATCGAAAAGGGTACGTACCCTCACTATATGTTAAAAGAAATTGATGAGCAGCCGCTTGTGATGCGTAAGATTATTCAAACGTATCAAAACGAGCAGGGGGAATTAACGATTGCCCCTGAAATCATCAGCGCCATGAACGAATCTGACCGGGTCTATATTATTGCAGCCGGGACTTCTTATCATGCTGGCCTTGTTGGAAAGCAGTTCATTGAAGGCATTGCTAACGTTCCTGTTGAAGTTCATATTGCCAGTGAATTTGTTTATAATATGCCGCTTCTAACGAAGAAGCCGTTGTTTATCTTCATTTCACAGAGTGGCGAAACAGCCGACAGCCGTGCTGTGCTCGTGAAAGTTAAAGAAATGGGTTATCGTACGTTAACGATTACCAATGTGCCGGGGTCAACTCTATCCCGTGAAGCGGAGTATACTTTATTGCTGCATGCTGGTCCTGAAATTGCGGTTGCCTCTTCAAAGGCATATACCGCACAGTTAGCTGTGTTAGCTATTTTAGCGGAAGTGACTGCGAAGAGCCAAAAAATTAATGTTGATTTTGATCTTGTGCATGAGCTAGGGATTATCGCCAATGCCATGGAAGTTCTTTGTGATTCAAAAGAGTTGTTTGAGCACATTTCAAGAGAATTTTTATCAGTAACACGCAATGCCTTCTTCATCGGCCGCGGCGTCGATTATTATGTTTGTTTAGAAGGTGCCTTAAAGCTTAAAGAAATCTCTTATATTCAAGCGGAAGGTTTTGCAGGCGGCGAATTAAAGCATGGTACAATCGCTTTGATTGAAGAAGGAACACCAATTATTGCCCTTGCCACTCAAGAAAGTGTAAACCTAAGCATTCGTGGCAATGTGAAAGAAGTCGTTGCCCGCGGAGCGAACCCATGCATCATATCGATGAAGGGTCTAAATATGGATGAAGATAGCTTCGTCATCCCAGAAGTACATGAACTATTAACACCACTTATCTCTGTCATCCCAATGCAATTAATTGCCTATTACGCAGCCTTACACCGCGATTGCGACGTTGACAAACCGCGTAACCTTGCTAAGTCAGTGACGGTTGAGTAATACGACTATTTTAATGAAATTTATTGTTGAAATACAAAAAAGTCGGGAACTAGACAAAAAAGTCGTGAACTCAACAAAAAAGTTGGGAACTAGACAAAAAAGTCGTGAACTGACCTAACATTATTTCACCAGCGATGGTTATGTGAAAAATTTGATCAAATGAGACTCAATCCAATTTAAGGATTGGGTCTTTTTGTTTTCAGAGTGGAATTAAGGAATAAGGGCAGGAGATAAATAGAAATGTTGTAATATTATGGTATGATTTAAAAAAAGTCTGTACTTCTTCAAATAACTAGGAAGGAAAGTAGAATAAAGTTAAGGAACTCTATTGATGGAAAGTTCGCTAAAAGAATTTCCAATCCTTTTGATTACAGGTTTCTACAATAAAAGGGGGGTACTTTTTTGAAAAATACGAAATTAAGACTTGCATGGATTGTTCCAAATGTGCTTTGTTACTTAATATTTATAGGTTTTTTCATTTTCATAGCTTTCAATGCATCAAGCCTTCAAGAAATAAATAGATTGAGTATATGGATATTTGCAATGGTTGTCCTTCTTTTAATATCCATCTTTGGTAGTTATCAAATTTGGACATGGATAAAAAAAGGTAAAATGTAAAATATAGTATTCGAATAACAGGAGCGTTAATCCATGAAGGGAATAACGCTCTTTTTGTAGTTTCAATTGAATTAACGAGGCAGAATACCTTAAATAAGAAAGTTTTAATCAGGGGAATATATAAATAGTTTAAGCAAAGAAGGGATAAATTTTATGATTATATTCGTTGGAATTGTCCTTTTATTTATAGGTCTGATATCTGCCGTATCCTTATTGATTTCTGCGTACAAAGAATTTAAAAAGGATGAAAACAAAAAAACATCGAATAAGGTGCTATTTTTAGTTTCTGTTTTCCTTGAAAGTATTAGTCCAAGTAGTCTAAGTGGTTTTGCTTTTTTATTATCTATTGTGGCTATTGTTATCGGCATTGCACTTTTAAAATTATTTCACTAACGGGTACGTTAGTGAAATAAGGGAAGAAAATATGAGTAAAAACGCATAGATATTATAATCTGTGCGTTTTTGTATGCTTATTATAGTGTTAATTTATTTGGGATAAGAACATTAAATGCACTTTGTTATTTAAGCCGTAAATTAATGTTCTCCCCCCCAAAACTAAACCCGTTAGTCGGAAATGCGGTCCTTTCATATTTTGACAAAGAATAAATAAAAACTATAAAAACATTAATTGGGGTATTAATTCTAAATTATCGGAAATTACTTGAAATAAAGAGAGAAATAAGGGAGAGAAGGATATGTTCGTCAATAATGTTAGAGAGTCAATTGGTGGATTAGAACAGGATGAACTTGAAGAGTATTTAAAAAAGCTGCGGTCGGTGCTAAAAAGAAAATACCAAAAAGACGTTAAGCCATCAGAATTAGAACAAAGGGTAGATGAGTTTGTTCGCGGCAGAGATCCAAAAATTGATTACTTTGAGTCGTATTTAGTAACCTTTGATGAACTGTCAATTAACGGAGCTATAAATGCGTTATCACTTGAAAAAGTAAAAATGCCAAAAACATGGCGGCAGTTGCTCCTTAAAGTAACAGAGGATAGAACGCTTTCCCCTGAAGTTGTAAAACATCTGGAAAATGAAGAAATACTAACCGAAATAAAGGCTTTGTTTTATTATTCTATTGAGTATTGTAAAAATGAAAATAGAGATCAGTTTTATCAAAACTTGTACCATTTTAATGGTTTTTTAAAAATCAGAAGTAATAAAAGTTGACCTGTTACTTGTTAACAGGTTACTTTTTTGTAGTTTTGTTGTTTGTGAATTACATTTTTTGTAAATAATAATAGAAAAGTGTCGTTTAAAAATTACCTAAAAATAAATACTTTCATAAAAATCCAAGGAGCGACTAATAAAAATTAGTCGAAAAAAATATTTCTTTATAAAGTTTTTTGTCATAAATATTTTTTTGGTAAAAAGAGGTACTAGAAAATTTTGTGACATGTAAGGCGGGCACTTCCTGTTTATGATAGGGACATGGAATATTTCTGGTAAAGGGGTGATAACTGTGGCAAAAAGAAAAACGGAATTAACGGAAAAGAAAATACTTGATATGGAAAAAGAAGGTCGGGGACAAGGAGAGGGCGAGACATACAAGCCCTGGATTAATATTCAAGATGTTCCTTCAATCGGCGTATCAACAAGAGGAAAGGGATGGAAAACAAATCGTATCCATCAATTCTTATCTAAATTAGAGCGGAACTATTTTTATGTAGTGGAATGGAACGATGCGGTTATGGATATTCGGGAGCAGTATCCGTTGATTCGTGATGATACCTGGATTATTGCCAATGAAAAAGGGATTAAACATCCAACCGATCCAAAATCCCAGGTTCCGATTGTAATGACGACCGACTTTCTAATCACAATAAAAGATTCGACAGGCACAAAACATGTCGCTCGAACCATAAAGCCATCAAGCGAATTGGAAAACGAACGAACGATTGAGAAATTCGAAATTGAACGTGCCTATTGGGAAGATCGCGGGATTGATTGGGGGATTATTACTGAGAAGGAAATCCCAAAGGATATGGTTGAAAATGTGGAATGGCTGCATTCTTCCTATTTTGAAATTGAGGACTTGCCCGCCACCACGCTTAAAACTTTTGCCCAACAAATGAAATCGTTTATCAAAAAATATAACACTTCCATTATTGAAATGGTGTCAGAATTTGATCAAACCTTTCAACTGGAAAACGGAATGGGGCTTGAAATTCTTAAGCATTTGATTGCTCGGAAAGAAGTCCCTGTTGATATAACAAAGAAGATTTACACCCACCTTTGGGTGGAGGATGTATTTAAACTTGACTTTATATAAGAAAGAAGGAATTGAATGTTTATAGTAAACGACATTATTAGTATTCAAGCAGCTGATGGCAATAAACAGTTGGAAAGGATCCTTTGGATTGATGATGGAAATGTCATCTGTTACACCATTGATATTGAAAAAGAAAATGTACTTCCTTTGAAACGGAAAATCTCTGATTTACAGCAACTGCATGCGGAACAATTATTAACATTCAATGAAAGCGACCCTTACGGTTTTGTCTATCAAAATGAGGAACAGCTTTCGGAGAAAAGTAAAGAATTGCGGGATGAGCGTTGGGAGTTAGTCGGTGAACTTGTTTTACAGGAACCAGAAATATACGAAAGTGACAGTAGAGGTCGCCTTATTCATGCCGCTGTTATGGAATCAGGAAAGAACAAACGATTGTTTTATAAATATATGAAACAATTTTGGCAAAGAGGTATGGTCAAGAACGCTTTGCTGCCTGATTATAAAGAATCTGGTGGCAGAGGAAAAGAAAAAACATTCAAAGATAAGAAAAACGGGAGACGCCGAAAGTTTGAAAATGTCATCGGCGAAGGAATTCTTATCACGGATGAAATAAAAAGGATTTTTGGTGTTAGTGTACAGAGATTTTATCATACGACAAAGAAAAACCCCTTATCAACAACGTATGATCTGATGCTAAAAACCTTTTTCGTGGCGGATTATCGTTATGAAAATGGGATTAAAATGCCGATTCTCCAAGAAGAAGATAAGCTCCCGACTTTTAGGCAGTTTCAATATTGGTACGAAAAGACCTACAAAACGGAAGAAAAACTTCGCAAGAGAAAAGGAAACCGAAAATATGAATTACAACACCGAGCAGTATTAGGTTCATCTGTTGGTGACTTATATGGACCAGGAACCAAATATCAAATCGATGCAACCGTTGCCGATGTTTACTTGGTCAGTTCCTTTAATCGAAACTGGATCATCGGTCGTCCTGTCATTTATGTTGTGATTGATGTATTTAGCCGTATGGTAGTTGGTCTTTATGTCGGACTCGAAGGACCATCGTGGTTTGGTGCGATGATGGCACTTGCTAATACTGCAAGTGATAAAGTTTGGTATTGTAAGCAATACGGCATTGATATATCCAAAGAAGACTGGGATTGCCATTACCTTCCTCAAATCTTGTTAGCCGACCGAGGGGAACTGAAAGGATACAATGTCGAGCGGCTAATAAATGCATTTCATATGAAAGTAGAAAATACACCACCGTATCGTGCAGATTGGAAGGGCATTGTTGAACAGCATTTTAGGGTAATCAACACCAAAGTGAAGCCATTTTTACCTGGGACTGTGGATACGGATGTCAAGGTAAGAGGGGATAGGGATTACCGACTGGATGCTACTCTTACATTGGAAGAATTCACAAGCGTGATTATCCATTGTGTCCTGCACCACAATAATCATCATTGGTTAAAAAACTATAATCAGGATGAAATGATGATTCAGGATGAAGTGCCACTTATTCCACGAGACTTATGGAATTGGGGGATAAAAAACCGTTCTGGTAAACTTCGCTCCTACTCTGAAGATATTGTAAAACTTCATCTTCTTCCGACCGCGAACGCAACGGTAACGTATAAAGGTATCGAATTTAAAAAGATGAGGTTTAGCAGCGAAACGGCATTAAAAGAAAATTGGTTTGGTGAAGCAAGAGATAAGAGCTGGAAAATTCCAATTTGCTATGATCCACGAGATATGTCACAAATCTACTTGCCTAACGAAGGCGGCAGAAGTTATGAAGTGGCAACGCTACTTGATCATCAAAAGAAATACAGCGGCAAAACCATGGAGGAAGTCGAATATTACTTTAATTATGAATTGTTAAAGGAACAGGGGTATTCTCATAAAGAAAAGCAGACCAATTCTGACTTGGCAAGCAAAATCGAGCACATTGCTCAAAAGGCGAAAGAATCCCTTGATAACGATAAGGTGGAAATCAGCAACAATCAAAAAGTAAAAGGCATTCGAGATAATCGGTCGATGGAAAAAGAAGCAAGACGGAAAGAAGAAGCCTTTTTACTGGCTGACTCGGAACAGTTTACTGAGCCGATTGAAGAAAAAACTGTGGAGGAAACGGCACCAAAACGAGGTCTATCAAAAATTGAGTTATTACGTCAAAAACAAAAGGAGAAGTTGAATCGTGCAAGGGTTAGCAGCAAGTGATTTACAGATACTGCATGGTGAAGAAATGGTTGATGCTATTTACAGCAATCAAATCGTTCAAGATTATGAAGATAATCCTTTAATTGAAGCTCTTCCTCCAATTTTTACGGAAGATGATGTAATCGAACATTTATCGGTTTTTCCGCCGCATGACGAAAAAGAGCGTTCCTTAAATGCGACTTATCGTTTTCATTGTATCCAGAGGTTGTTTCAATATTTTCAGCCGTTTGAAAAGCATCTTGACCTTGAACAACGGATTTCAAGAGCTATCAGTCAAGGTTACTTGCACCGAAATCCGATGAAAAAAGAAGAGGTCATGAGGATTCATGAAAGCTACAAAGCGATAAAGGAAGGCAAGTTTTTAAAAACGTATCAAACAGAAGCAAAACGAACAGCGGCTGGCTTTACCATTATTGGACTATCAGGAATTGGAAAATCGACCGCCATCGAAAGAGTGCTTTCGTTTTATCCGCAACTCATCAAACATCAGGAATACAAAGGAAAGCCATTTCAATTTACGCAAATTAGTTGGCTGAAACTTGATTGTCCATTTGATGGTTCACTGAAAGGTTTATGTATGAGCTTTTTCTCTGAACTCGATCGGTTACTAGGTTCCAATTATTTAAATAAATTCGGGGCACAGAAAAACACTACCGACTTAATGATGCAGCGAATGGCTCACTTGGCAAGCCGCCATGGAATTGGTCTTCTTATTATCGATGAAATTCAACATCTTAGCCTTAGCAAAAGCGGTGGTTCCGATAAAATGCTGAACTTCTTCGTCACACTGGTAAACACCATCGGTATTCCTGTTTTGATGGTCGGCACGAATAAAGCTATTTCCATTTTGCAAAGCGAGTTTAGGCAAGCGAGACGCGGTAGCGGGCAGGGAGATATGGTTTGGTCGCAGATGCCAAAAGATGAGTCTTGGGAATTATTCGTTGAAGGTATGTGGGAATACCAGTGGACAGAGCGTTTCACTGATTTAACGAGCGATTTCAGTGATTTGCTTTATGATGCAAGCCAAGGGATTCTTGATATTGCCGTCAAGCTCTTTATGCTCACACAGATAAGAGCGATTGCAACGGGGGAAGAAAAAATAACAAAACAAATCATGAAACAAGTGGCAAATGACAGCTTAAGACTGGTCAAACCAATGCTTGACGCATTACGGTCAGGAATTCCAAGTGAAATTGCCAAATATGAAGATATTCACCCAATTGACATGGATGAGGAAATTGAAAAGTATAAAGCGTCCATTGATTTTCAGGATAAGATTCGTATTCAAAAGAAATTGCAACAGCAAAAAAGGCAAAAGAAAGAGCAATCTCTTTTGGAACAGGTTACCTTGCAACTGTTGGAAATGGATTTTGATCCAAAAGTTGTTGGGGATGCGATCAAAAAGGTCTTTAAAAACTTGGGAGATGACATCGAAAAGTCAGTTGTACTAAAAGAAACAATAAAACTCCTAATTGATAAAGATGAAAGGAAAGCAGAAAGCACTGCCGCTAAGAAAAAGAAATTGGAAGCGGCAAACGTAAATTATTTGGTTCAATTAATGCAAGAAGCTAGAAAGAAGAAAAAATCAGTTCATGAATATTTTCTGGATAAAGGAATTATTAAATCACCATTAGATGAATTCTGGGAGGATGAAGAAAATGATGCACTGGTTTCCCACGCCGTATCCTGATGAACTGTTATACAGCGTTTTGGCAAGGTATCATGTATGGTCTGGAAATACCAGTCCCAAAATGACGGTCGAAGAACTGTTCGGAAAACGGACAGTTCGTTCCGTTTGGGATTTGCCAGCTAATTTAAATGTTTTATTAAGCCAACTGGGCTCATATTGGAGTGATAATCAACTGATTAATCATCATACGATGTATCCTTATTATTCCGCCTTTTTGCTTCCGAAACAGGCGAAGCAAGTGAAAAAGTCCATGTTGAACACTGATGGAAGCACGATTCATACCCGTATCGGTGTTGCCGCCAGCAATGTGAAAGTAAAAACAAACCTTTGGGTGTGTAGTGATTGCATTAAAGACGACATGGACACTTACGGCGAAACGTATTGGCGGCGGGTTCACCAAGCACCAGGTGTGTTTATTTGTCCCAAACATGAAACTGTATTGGAGGAAACGAATGTTTCAGTCAAAGCTCAAAACCAGCATGAGTTTGTCGTTGCCACCCCATTTGTTGAAAGAACGAAGGTGGATTTAAAGGGGTTAAACAGAGATGAGTTTGAACTATTAAAAAAGGTTTCAAAGGCAACCAAATCGCTTTTAAACAATACCCATCTTCAAAAAACTGATAATACTGTTCGAAATAAATACTTGGAATTGTTGAAACAAAATGGGTATGCAAGTGTCAATGGATTTCTAAAGCGGGAAAGGTTATATCAGAGCTTTGGTTCAAAATTCTCCGAACGCAGCTTAGAACTATTGCAATCACCTGTATTTTTTGAAGAAACAGATTGGCTAACCATGATATTCCAAAAACACCGCAAATCCTTTCATCCGCTTCGGCATTTGTTGGTCATGATGTTTTTAGAAACGGATTTGGACCATTTGTTTGATAAAAAGGAACATGGTCCATTTGGAAAGGTTCCATGGTTATGTCTAAATCTTGCATGTCCAAATTATCATAAACCAGTTGTAACAGATTTAACGATTACAAGGTGTTACGACACAGGAAAACCAGTAGGAACGTTCCGCTGTGATTGCGGTTTTGTTTTTTCTAGAAGAGGTCCTGACCAAAACAAGGATGACTACTTCCGCATTGGTACAATAAAAGAATATGGTCATGTTTGGAAAGAGAAACTCACGGAATTGGTTAACGATGGATACTCACTTACAGAGATAAAAAAGGAAATGCAAGTGGACCAAGCAACTATTAAAAAATATGCTGCGGAGCTTGAATTAAAAGTACCGTGGAAACTTCCAAAAGTTCAAATGAAAAATGTAAATGAGCTTTTGGAGGATTTCGAAGCACAATTAAATGAAAGGAAAAACAAGTGGGTGGAACTCCAGGTGTCATTCCCTGAAAAGTCAAAAACAGAATTACGAAAATTGGCACCTGATGTGTATGCATTTTTATATCGTAATGATTGTGATTGGCTTAATGAATTTTCTCCCGTTAAGAAAAGGATTCAAATTCCAAACAAGCGTGTTGATTGGGAGAAGCGGGATAATGAATTGTTGAAACAGGTGAAAAAAGTTGTTCAAATTTGGGATAAGGATGCTGATAAACCGAAAAAGATTACGACTGCCTCTATCGGTAAGAAGTTAAATGAATTACCGTTATTGCAGAAAAAAGCGGATAAACTGCCAAAGACCATGGAATATATCGATAAGGTATCCGAGGATACGGTAGCTTTTCAGAAACGGCGAGTTGAATTTTGGTTTGAAAAACTCAAGAACGAGAATGAGCCGATTCTCGAATGGCAAATTTACAGAAAAGCAGGGCTGCGACCGACGGTTTCAAATGAGGTAAAAAGGTTGATTACGTTAAGAACAACCGAATACGAAACAGTAAGATAATATATTTAATAAACAATTCATGGGAGTCACCTAGTGTAACTCCATGAATTTATTCATTTGATGCTTTGATTTCCTGCGGTAAAAATTTATAAATTGTAACAGAAAAAGGATTTTACTCGTCAAACTTAAATAAAAGTAACAAACTGAGGAGGTAATAATATTTGGGAAAATTTTCCTCTTTGGCGGTATCGTTAGTTTTTATGTCTTTATTTATTTTGGGTTGTCAATCAAAAGAGAATGTTCCTACCGATACTACTGTTAATTCATCACCTAAATCAGAGAGCAACGAGAAACTCTCAATTGAAAATGATTTTACAAGTATTATCGTTTCAAAACCAAAAGGATTCAATGAAATAACTTTTGATGATAATAAAGAATCCTTAAAAACCTTTCAAGACATCTTTTCAAGTGCAGTAAAAGAGCCTGGTATAGTTAATATGGCTGATCCTGAATTTTATATGAATGTCGTTTACGATAAGAATAATCAACAAAGTTTATATTTATGGATAGGCGAAAAAGGACAAAGAAGCGTATTTATGAAAACAGAAGATACAAACACTATCTATACTGTTTCAAATGACATGACAGATAAATTGATTGAATTGGTTGAATCTCGTTATAAATGAGATCCTTGTGCTTATTTAATGCATAATCTAATAGAATAACTCAATTAACCTAATGAATTCATTAGTTAAACAAGAAAAAATGGTGTCAAATAATTGCCGACACCATTTTTTATGTCAATTAGAATGTGATTGCGATTTTTACCTTCAAAAGGAATGTAAATTCTTTTATTTTTTATGTATTTTTTTGTATTTCCTGCTTCAAATTTGTTCGAATAATTGTTTTAAGAAAAAGGACTGCCTCTATCGGAAAGAAGTTAAATGAATTATGAATTACTGCTATTGCAGAAAAAAGCTGATAAGTTGTCAAAGACAATTGATTACATTCATAAAGTGTCTGAGGGTACAGTTGCTTTTCAAAAGAAACGGGCTGTATTTACGATTGAACTGAGACGGCAGTCTCCAATGAAGTTAAAAGGTTGATTACGTTAAAAACAATGGAGTATGAAACGGTAAAGCATTAACAAAAGGGACTTCAATCAGAGTCCCTTTTTGGCATTTCACTAACAAGATAGAATAGTTTACTATTATTTCGGGAAGTCTAAAATTATAGACTACTCAATCAATTTATCTTTTATGGATCAATCTTATAAATAAAAAACAAAATTACCAATGGAAAGTATGAATTAACATAACGCTAATAATGAATAATCGAGGAGTTTCTTGATATTTTATGAATAAATTACTTTCAGCTTCGTTTGGGATTACTTTTTTTTCGTTCTTCCTTTTCGGTATCGGATTATATGCAAATATTTTCATTTTATATGGTTTCGGATTAACTGGTTTTGGGTTGGCATTTGCATTGTTTGGTCTTTTAAATTTGATAAAGCCTATTATGGTTGCGGGAACTCCCAAATCAAATACAGGTGCCATTTGGTTTCTAGGTTTATCGATAATAGGAATCGGCTCTTTTGCCATTTATAGTTCTTCTGGTTTCTGGCTTGATTTCCCAGCCTACATCAATAAAAACTATTCTCGCTTGGAAGGTATCCCTTCAAAAATCATATATGAAGAACCTTCATCACGCAGCGAAATAGAAGGTAAGGTTTTTGTTACAATCAATAATAAAAGGCTATCTCTAGACCCCCCTCCAAAATATTCAGTTCAAAAAATGAAAGGACATCGTTTTGAGATTAATTATTTGCCAAATACCGACTGGATAATTAGTTATCAAATAGAAGGTCTGACCACTAAAAGTGGTAAATAGTCATTCTGACGGAAAAAGTGAAACAGAAAAGGACCGACATAATCGGTCCTTTTCTGTTGCTATTTTTAATGTTAATTTGATAACAAAAGTGCTGTTAATTGGGTTGTTTTTTTAGATTTTCTTCCTCTCAACCGAACCCGTTACTGCAAATGTGGGTTTCTTTTAAATTTTTAAAAAAACAACATTAACATTTAACACAGCCTAAATGAAAATATTTTGTGGAAATTTCTTATCCTTTTTGCAGGAATTTCCATTTATGCATTAAAATTAATATAAACAACAATTTATTCGATTGATGGGCTAGTAGAATTAAAGAAAGAGAAGCTAGATTGAAAAAAGTGATTATAAACAGGGGGTTAAGATGGATAAGAAGGAACTGATTAAACTCATTTTATTTGTTGTAATGATTTTTGCAATATTTTTTATTGGTTTGGAAATAAAAAGGCTGGTTGATACATTACAAGGTATTGACTTTAGACTTCAACACATTAATAACTCAATAAGTAATGGATAAGTAATGTTCTTTAAAATTGCAAAGGTTCTATATATGCCAAAAAGGATGGAAAACGCCATCCTTTTAATATTGTCAAAAACAAGTTTAATACATCTTATCTGAACCAGTTAAAAATGCAATCTTTATCTCCGATTCAGTTCCTGACTTTTTTGTACAGTAGAAAATAACACGGTTCCCGACTTTTATTTTTATAAGTAACAAAATTCAACGTAAGAATGCGGTTTCTAGGACTTCATAGTTCCCGACTTTTTTGTACGTCAACATTTATTGTTGAAATACAAAAAAGTCGGGAACTGACTTAACAGTATTTCATCGGCGATGGTTATGTACAAATAGGCTAAGCAAGACTCAATCCAATTTAGGGTTGGGTCTTTTTTTTGATAACATTATCGGATTCTTTAAACAAACGTGTTCCGCTAGGTGCCCGTTCTACAAAAGGCATTAGGCCCTCCTTGTCGTAGTAACGTAAAGCATATACAGTGAGATTTAATTTTTTCCCTCTCCAGTTATTATTGGTAATAATGTATGGATTGGGTCAAACGCAACAATACTACCAGGTGTGACAATTGGCGACAACTCTGTTGTTGCGGCAGGAGCGGTTGTCACTAGGGATGTTCCAGAAAATACTGTTGTTGCAGGAGTGCCAGCAAAAGTTATAAAAGACATTGATAATAATTTAAAGTAATTACAAGTAATAGTAGAGAAAGGAGGATATTTCTGTTTCTATTCTTCTGTTTCCCTTTTTTATCCCCAATTTTTGGAGTGCCCCTCTGTTAAAGCAATCATCCTATTGATTGATGGAGAAAGCCATTTGTCCTAATGATAGGCAAGAAAAGTAGAAATAGACGGATGTTCTGGACCTACTTCCTCCCCGTGCAATTTCTGACTTTCTAATTCTTCCTTCACTGAAAATTAGGGTACCAATGAAATTCCTCTTTTCTGTTGTTTTTCTCACTGTATAAACCCTTAGGGTTTCGGTCTTTATTTCAGGTCTCTTCCAACCATTACATCATCCTACAATTGCAATGTTTCCTTCCTTTTCTCTTGATTATTCCCCCTATTGAGGGTTATGAGCGAGTGAAAAGGGAAAAACCAACTTTTTATCAAGATAATAAAAGAACATTCTAATGTCCCTGACTTTTAATTTCGAGGACCTTTGTTATTGGCTGTTGTGCAGTTAAAAAAATTTAGAATACAATAGTTGACAAAATCAATTATTGTGAATATCATTTACTGTGAGGTGACTGAAAGATGAGATCTATAGAAGCAATTGAGATTAGGGAAATTCTCCAACAATTAGTTCGTGATTTTGGTTTATTACAGCGTGAAGGTTCAGAATGTTGCGGAATAACAGTTCTGCAAAGTCACATTATATATGAGTTGGATAAAAACCCTCGCATATCTTTGATTGATCTGGCTGAGAAATTATCAATGGATACCGGAATGCTAAGTAGGCAAATCAATAAATTGGTGGAATTAGGGTATGTTTCCCGAACGTCTGATCCTAACGATAGACGTTATGTCGTCTTATCACTTACTGAAAAAGGGCAAGTAAAAGCAATCGAAATCTCTGATCAAATGATTCAATATATAGGGCAGATATTAGGCCTAATTTCACCTGATAAAAAGGACCAGGTTATAGATAGCTTACAGATCTTATTGAGTGCCATGAAGAAGAATGAAGGATCTGGACTTGGATGTTGTACCACTAAATAAATAGTGGTTTCTTTTTGAATAATATTTGACTTTATCAAGTATTGTTAATAGCAATTATAAGGGGGTATATTCAATGATCATTAGAAAGGTCGAAAAGAAAGACTTGATGGAAGTCCTTGATATATACAATCAAGGAATAGAGGACAGGATTGCTACACTTGAAATTGGAACGAAAGATCAAGATTATATCCATTCTTGGTTTAATCATCATCAAGGAAGATACGTTGGATTAGTTGCACAGAATGAAGAAAGAAAAATCATTGGATGGGCAGCCATAAGTCCTTATAATCCTAGAGAAGCCTATAAGGGGGTAGGGGAGATTTCGGTCTATATCCATCGGGACTTTAGAGGAAAGGGAGCGGGTCAAAAATTACTGAAACAACTTGAAATAGAAGCATTGAATCATGATTTTTATAAGTTGGTTTTATTTACTTTCCCATTTAACTTTTTAGGTCAAGGGTTATATAACAAATTGCAGTATCGCCAAGTTGGTGTATTTAAGAATCAAGGTATTCTTGATGGCGAATTTGTAGATGTTATGGCGATGGAAAAAATATTATAAAAAAACACTTGGGAACAGTTCATTTGGACGTTTTATCAATGCCTATGAGGGGCTAAAAGAGAATGGAAAGTAAGTTTGAAAAGTGTCTTTTACTTTAATACATAAGCAAATAGTTATAGGAAAAAGTGCTGCAAACAACCATTGAAGAAAAAAACCTTGAAACATATATATAAGTTAATTATTATATAAGCAAGGACTTATTTAAAATAGAAGAGTGAGGTGTGAAATTGAAAACGACCATTGAAATAGAACAAGTTGCTGTAATACTTAAACTATTGGGAGACAAAACTAGGCTTACCATGATGAAAATTCTTGATGAGGGAGCATGTTGTGTATGTGAATTTGTTGAGATATTTCAAATGACTCAACCGGCTATAAGCCAACATCTAAGAAGGTTGAAAGATATGGGATTGGTTCAAGAGGAGAAAAAGGGACAGTGGGTTTTTTACTCAATTAATAAGAATAATGTTTATTATCCATTTGTTACTCAGATTCTTAATCAATTACCTTGCCAAAAAGATAAATTAGAGGATTTGGAAAAACGAGGGAAACGGATTTCTTGTTGTTAAAATTGGGAGGTTTACATTTTGTCAGGAACACTTATTTTAGCTCTTATTATCTTTATTGCAACTCTCATCTTAGTGATATGGCAGCCTAAAGGGTTAAATATTGGTTGGTCAGCTTGTGGAGGAGCTGTTTTAGCTTTATTAGTAGGAGTAGTGGAGTTTAGTGATGTTTTTGAAGTAATTGACATTACATGGAATGCAACGTTATCTTTCGTCGCAATCATCCTCATTTCATTAATATTAGATGAGATTGGATTATTCGAATGGGCAGCATTACATATGGCACGGGTAGCAAAAGGACATGGAATAAAAATGTTTGTCTACATCAGTATTTTAGGTGCAATTGTAGCGGCCTTATTTGCAAATGATGGTGCGGCATTAATTCTAACACCCATTGTACTAGCAATGGTACGAAACTTAAAATTTAAAGAACAAATGATATTTCCCTTCATTATGGCAAGTGGATTTATAGCTGATACGACGTCACTTCCGTTTATTGTAAGTAACCTAGTAAATATAGTATCTGCAGATTTCTTTGGTATCCGATTTGTGGAATATGCCTCACGAATGATAATTCCAAACTTATTTTCACTGATAGCGACGATTTCGGTATTGTTAATTTACTTTAGAAAAAGTATCCCTAGAAATTACGATTTATCAAAATTAAAGGAACCAAAAGAGGCCATTAAAGACTTAAAAATGTTTCGCTTATCATGGTATATCCTAGGTTTATTGGTAATTGGCTATTTTATTAGCGAATTTATCGACATACCAGTATCCATTATTGCGGGAACTATTGCTATATTTTTTATTTTTATGGCTAGTCGTAGTGACATTGTTAATACGAAAGCCGTTATTAAAGGTGCTCCATGGAATATCGTATTTTTCTCGATTGGGATGTATGTAGTTGTATTTGGGTTAAGAAATGCAGGATTAACAGATGTATTAGCAAACGTCATTCAAGCAGGAGCAGAACAAGGTTTGTTTATTTGCACGATTTCAATGGGATTCATTGCGGCTATCCTGTCTTCGATTATGAATAATATGCCAACAGTGATGATTGACGCAATAGCAATTGCCGATACAAATACTTCCGGTGTTATCAGAGAAGCGCTGGTTTATGCAAATGTAATTGGTTCTGATTTAGGGCCAAAAATAACACCAATCGGTTCACTAGCTACATTATTATGGCTTCATGTGTTGTCCCAAAAAGGGGTTAAAATTTCATGGGGAACGTATTTTAAAACGGGTATTATTCTTACAATTCCAATCCTATTTATTACATTATTAGGTCTTTACCTAACACTTACTCTATTTTAAAAAAGGAGAATTACTGTGACAATAAAGACGATCTACTTCTTGTGTACTGGAAATTCTTGCAGAAGCCAAATGGCTGAAGGATGGGCAAAACAACATCTTGGAGATGAATGGAAAGTTAAAAGTGCAGGAATTGAAGCACATGGTTTAAATCCAAATGCAGTAAAGGCTATGAATGAAGTCGGTATTGATATTTCCAAACAAACATCAGATATCATTGACCCAGAGATATTGAACAATGCAGATTTAGTGGTGACACTATGCGGTGATGCTGCAGATAAGTGTCCGATGACACCCCCTCATGTAAAAAGAGAACATTGGGGATTTGATGATCCGGCAAAGGCAGAGGGAACAGAAGAAGAAAAGTGGAAAGTATTTCAACGTGTCCGTGACGAAATTGGTGAACGAATAAAGCTATTTGCTGATACAGGGGATTTATCAGTAAGTTAAGTCATGAGACATTCTATTACTCAGGGACTTGTTAATTAAAGGAGATGTGTATTATTTAAAAAAGTAGAAATATATGATCCCGCAATGATGATTTCGGCTGTGCTTTCATTAGTCGGAGTGAAGGGTATAGCTGTCTTTGTCTTAATGCTTTTAGCAGGCATGATTGTCATACTTGGTACTGCTTTAAAACGTAATAAAGTGAAGGAAGTAGTATCGGATTCTCGAAATATGTAAAAATCGATTCTTTTTATTTATTGTAATATGCTATGTATGGAAACATAGGACCTGATCCGAATTCTTGGATCAGGTCCTTTTTATTCTTTTTATTAATACAAACGAAAACATTTTCATTTTTACAAATATCAGCATAAATTCACAGGAAAACTTTACAATCGATTAACACTTAATTAATAATAAAGAATTATTCTTAAACATGTAAGCAATTAATATTCATTGTGTTTGGTAGATAATAGGAAAATATATATCTAGGAGGATATCAAATGAATAAGAAGAGAATCGGTAAAAAAGGTACTGCTTTCGCTTTAACTTTGGCTTTAACCATTCCTGCCCTCACACCTGCGGCAGCTGCAGGAAATAGTCAAGTAAAGATTGACTCTGTTAAATTTAATGGAATGTCTGCACCAACGACAATTGACCAAATGGTAGATACATATACAACTGCCACTGTTGATGTAAAATACAGTAATGGAAAGGTAAAAACATTCCCACTATCATACAAACGGTTATTCAAATCAGAAGATAAAGTAGCGATCAACAACGGCGAATTCATTCCAGCAGGAACTCCGATTGATTATTATGGTGACCCAATCATGGATACTAGTGTTCCTGAAAAACCAACACCATTTGTTTCGGATGCACCGGATTCTAACAGCTTATTAAATCCAATTGACGGCAAGCTATACATGGTAACACATTATGAATATCAGACATTAGATGCGGCTGGTAAATCCGCTTACGGTATTGTGCCTGCTTCGATGTCATTAACAACAATGGATCAAGATCAGAAGACTGGTGAACTGAAAGCAAAAGAAGTAAAGAAAATTGATTTTTCTGATGTGAATGGACTTTGGATTCCTTGTAATGGGTCCCTTTCACCATGGAATACTCATTTAGGATCGGAAGAATATGAGCCAGATGCTCGCAGCTTTGAACTTAATCCAAGTTCACAAGCAAGAACCCAAGTGGAAAGCTTTTCTCAGCTTTACTTTGGGGATAAATCAAAAGCAAACCCATATTTCTATGGCTACGTTCCAGAAATCCAAGTGAAGAAAAATGGGAAAGTCAAAGTAGAAAAACATTACAGTCTTGGCCGTTTTTCTCATGAATTAATGAAAATGATGCCAGATAACCGTACTGCTTACTTTGGGGATGACGGCGGAAACACAGGTTTGTTCATGTATGTAGCCGATAAAGCAGAGGATTTATCAGCTGGTACATTATATGCAGCGAAATTTGTCCAAACAGGAACAGAAAATGGCGGTGCAGGTAATTTAGAATGGATCAAGCTAGGTCATGCCAATGATAAAGAACTTAAGGCAATCATTGATGACGGCATTAAATACAGTGATATCTTTGATTCTTCTGATACGCCACAAGACGGCTATACAGCGATTAAACAATATACCAATAGTAAAGTAGAATATGTAAAACTTAAGCCTGGAATGGAAAAAGCAGCAGCATTTTTAGAATCTCGCCGCTATGCAGCCTACCGTGGTGCTACAACTGAATTCAACAAAATGGAAGGTGTTACTTATAACTCCAAAGATCAAAAGGTATATATCGCTATTTCCGACCAAAGTGGCGCCATGGAAAAAGATAGCACAGGGACTGCACCTACAGATCATATTCAATTGCCAAAGATTAAGTCAGGTGTCACGTATCAATTAGATTTACAAGGAAGTCAAAAAGATAATAATGGTAGAGGCATTCTTAGTAAATATGTAGCGACATCCATGTCAGGTTTAGTTGTCGGTGAAGACCTTGCGGCAGCAGATACTTATGGAAATACATCTAATGTGGATACAGTAGCAAATCCTGATAACCTGAGCTACTCTGAAGAAATGAGAACCTTATTTATCGGTGAAGATAGCGGCCGTCATACGAATAACTATGTGTGGGCATATAATGTAGATACGAAAGAGTTAACACGTATTTTATCAAACCCTGCAGGTGCAGAAGCCACTGGCTTGTTCGCAGCAGATGATCGTAATGGTTTCTCCTATATCATGAGTAATTTCCAACATCCTGGAGATGGATTGGAAAGTTACAACATTACTGCTGTTAATAAAGTAGATTTATTAGCAGAAATGGAAAAAGAAATTGGCATTAATAAAACAGGTGGTATTGGTTATATCGCAGGTCTACCATCATTTACAAATATGCCAGATTTCACTGCACCAGAAGCTCCAACAATTAACCAAGTTACTGACAATGCAAATGTCATAACTGGAAGTGCAGAAGCAAATGCAACAGTAAAGCTTTATATCAATGGAAAATATCAAAAGAGCACCACTGCCGATAAAAACGGTCATTACAAATTTACCATTGGGAAACAACCTGCTGGAGTAGAGATTAAAGTGACTGCGACGGATGAAGCTGGAAATGAAAGTTCAGCAAAGATTTTAAAAGTTGCCGATAAAACCGCTCCAGCGCAGCCTTCAGTTAATCAAGTAACAGATCAAGCGAAATCGGTAACAGGCAAAGCAGAAGCAAGTGCAACGGTGAAGCTTTATATTAATGGAAAGTATCAAAAGAGTTCCACCGCTGATAAAAATGGCAATTATAAATTTGACATTGCCAAGCAACGTGCCGGAGTAGAAATTAAGGTGACGGCAACCGATAAAGCTGGCAATGTAAGCAAGGTAAAGAGCGTAAAGGTTATCGATAAGACCGCTCCTGCTAAACCATCCGTAAAAACAGTAACTTTTAAATCAACTAAAGTAATAGGAAAAGCGGAAATTGGCTCAACTGTCTATGTGTATAATGGAAAAGCTTTTGCAGGCAAAGCAGTGGCTGATAAAAAAGGGAACTACTCTGTCAAAGTGAAAGTCCAGAAAAAAGGATCACGCTTAACGATTTACGCCGTAGATAAGGCTGGTAATAAGAGTAAAGCTGCTTCCGTTAAAGTAAAATAACGACAATCGCTTACTATTCATAAGTTTTACCCAAATTTTGGTTCAGTACCACGCTACTTTAAAGAAGCGGGGACTGAACCTTTTTTTTAATCTGCTGTTGTGAGAGCTCGTCATTATTTTTAATATAAAACTCTTATAAGAGCTTGTTTTGAAAAATGGTTCTTCAAAACAGTCTCTTGTTTTCATAAGAAAAATGTTTCATTTAGGACTCATGCACTACATAAGTGAATGAACCTTTTCGCCTTGTACCAGACCTCACGAATGCTCTCTGGTCGAGCAAGATACATGATCTTTTGAAAAACATCATGTAAATCTACATTTGCTTGGAAAATAGGAAGTTTTACAGATGCTGCGGTTGTATCGATAATTTGTACATCCCAAGCATAGTTTTCTTTCAATCGACCGATTGGCAGTCTTAAACTTGAAAAAAAAGTCAAGCGGTTATCGACATCATTTTAATCAATTTCCCTAAAATTCAGGGATGCACCCAAAATACTTTTAATTCGAGATATTTTTGTTGCGTTTTCCTCACTTGAGGTGTAAAGTGATAGTAACGAAAGGAAGTGAGTCATATTGATAAAAAATACACTTGGTTCACTAATTTGGCTGCGTATTGCTCGTTTTACACATCAAAGTAATTTACTATCGAATGAATTCTTAAAACAGTTTGGTATTACGGCTGCACAGTTTGATGTATTAAATCAGGTTTCGACTTATCAGCCTATAATGCAAAGCCAACTTGCTGTTAAAGTAACCGTGTCGGAAGGTGGAATTTCACGTATGCTCACTCGACTTGAGCAAGAGGGATATATACAGCGCAAGCAGGACTGGAAAACCAAATGGATTGCCCTTACTTCAAAAGGGGAAGATAAAATGCATGAAGTTTTTGAACACCAACTTACCTTTCAAACGTCCATTGTAAATGAGTGCTTAACAGAGGATGAGCAAAAAACACTATACAAGCTGATGACTAAGCTACAAAAACATACCGAAAATAAATTAGAAAATTAAGAACCTTTTACTTGTGGTAAAATGCTATGTTATTAATTTTTTATTCATCACTTGACTAGTAAATTGAGAATGGAGGAATAATCTATGAATAAAATTCCAGGACATCATCATATTTCAATGATTACAAAAAACGTAAGTCAAAATAATCACTTTTACCGACATGTGCTTGGTTTACGTCGTGTGAAAGTAACGGTGAACCAAGATGATCCGTCGATGTATCATTTATTTTACGGAGATAAAACAGGTAGCCCAGGTACTGAACTTTCATTTTTTGAAATTCCACTAGTTGGTCATACACACCGTGGTACAAATGCCATCACAAAAATTGGTTTACTCGTACCATCAGAAGCAAGTTTATCCTATTGGAAAGCACGTTTTGAGGAACACGGTGTAACCAAAAGTGGCATTACTACGTATGCCAATCATCCAGCATTACACTTCGAGGATCCTGAAGGTTTACGAATGGTACTACTTGTCTCAAACGGTGCGAAAGTAGTGCACTGGCAAACCTGGGAAAAATCCGAAGTCCCTGCCGAGCATCAAATTCAAGGAATGGGCACTACGGAAATGACAGTACGAAGACTTGATAAACTTGCAAGCACACTTACAGACATGTTTGGCTATACAGAGATAAGCCGTACAGATGACGAAGCGATTTTTCAATCAATCAAAGGAGAAGTTTTTGGAGAAATCGTCGTGAAATATTTAGACGGTCCGTCTGAAAAACCAGGCCGTGGCAGTATTCATCATTTAGCCATTCGTGTAAAAAACGAAGAAGAGCTTATCTTTTGGGAAGAGCAAGTACGAGCACGTGGCTTCCATTCATCTGGCATAGTGGATCGCTTCTACTTCAAGAGCCTATATTTCCGTGAATCAAACGGGATTTTATTTGAAATTGCAACCGATGGGCCAGGCTTCACAATTGATGGAGACATCGAAGCACTGGGTGAAAAATTAGATTTACCACCATTTTTAGAAGACCGAAGAGTTGAAATTGAAGAAAATCTAAAGCCCATTGAGGAATATTAATTAACAAACGAACAGGATCACATTAATCAAACCAAGCTTACTATTAATTATGAATTTACTAGGAGGAAAATAAAATGAACCAACTAAAAGGAATGCACCATGTAACAGCTATTACAAGTAGTGCAGAAAAGAACTATGAATTTTTCACCTATGTTTTAGGAATGCGGTTAGTTAAAAAGACAGTCAATCAAGATGATATTCAAACCTATCATTTATTCTTTGCTGATGATAAAGGCAGTGCAGGAACAGACATGACGTTCTTTGACTTCCCAGGCATTCCGAAAGGTGTACATGGTACAAACGAGATTTCAAAGTCCTCTTTCCGAGTACCAAGTGATGCAGCATTAGAGTATTGGGTAAAACGTTTTGATCGTTTAGAAGTCAAGCACACTGGAATTAAAGAGCAATTTGGCAAGAAAACTCTCTCTTTCGTTGATTTTGATGATCAGCAATATCAATTGATTTCAGATGAATTCAACAAAGGGGTGGAATCTGGAACACCATGGCAAAAAGGTCCCATTCCACTGGAATATGCAATTACCGGTTTAGGGCCCATTTTTGTCCGTATTGCGAACTTTGATTACTTTAAAGAAATGATGGAAAAAGTCCTACTATTTAAAGAGACAGATAAAGAAGGATCATTCCATTTATTTGAAGTGGGAGAAGGCGGGAATGGTGCCTCGGTCATTGTAGAATATAATGCCATTCTTCCTGAAGCCCAACAAGGTTTTGGGACGGTTCACCATGCAGCATTCCGTGTAGAGGATCGCGCTGTTTTAGAAGAATGGATTGAACGGATGAATAGTTTTGGATTCCATTCATCCGGTTATGTAAACCGTCACTTTTTTGAGTCATTATACACAAGAGTTGCACCACAAATTTTATTTGAGTTTGCCACGGATGGTCCTGGTTTTATGGGAGATGAACCTTATGAAACACTTGGGGAGAAATTATCTTTACCTCCATTCTTAGAGCCTAAACGTGCACAAATAGAAAAGTTAGTTCGCCCAATTGATACAGTGAGAAGCACTAAGGAATTCATCAAAGAATAAAGGTGAAATATTCAACCAAACAGCTATTTTCAGATTTAAAGATCGAAATAATTCCACGACTGGGTGGCTTTTAAAGGAGAGAAATAGAAGTGAATAGCAAAATCATGAAAATACAAAAATTAGGATTTCCATGGGAGACAGAAGATCCGTTCCTTATGACAGTACATCATAAAGATGCGTATCCTTCAGGAAATGACCAGCAGGGTCCTAACGTTTCATTGGAAGGCAGAAATCTTGGCGAGGATTTTACGTTGCGTGATGGTTTTAGAATGTATCATGGCACAACGGTTCCAGGATTTCCTGTACATCCCCACAGAGGTTTTGAAACGGTAACAGTCGTTCTTGAAGGCTTGGTTGATCATTTTGATTCATATGGATCCACAGGACGATTTGGGAATGGGGATGTTCAATGGATGACAGCAGGAAAGGGCTGCCAGCATACTGAAATGTTTCCTCTCGTCCATCAGGACAAAGGCAATCCACTTGAATTCTTTCAGATATGGCTCAATCTAGCTGCAAAAGATAAATTCGCTGATCCTGAATATAAAATGTTATGGGCTGAGGATATACCGGAAGTACAATCGGCTGCAGCGAATGGACAGAAAACGACCGTAAGACTGATTGCCGGAAGTGCGATGGGCAAGTCTAGTTTGGAATCAAACTCTGCTTCTTGGGCAAACGATAAAAATCATCATGTGGGGATCTACCTTATTCATATGGAGCCGGAAGCAGTCTTCACCCTGCCGTCAGTTTCAGCGACATTGACGAGAAATATATACTATTATCAGGGAGATAGACTAAATATAGACGAAACAGCAATTGAAACGTACCATCGTGTAAAGCTTGCTGGTGATCAGGAAATTACGATTAAAAATGGATCATCCGAGAGTTATATGCTGCTCCTAGAGGGTGAGCCGATACAAGAACCTGTCGTATCCTATGGACCGTTTGTCATGAATACTGAGCAGGAAATTCGCGATGCATTCAGGGATTATCAAAATACACAATTTGGAGGCTGGCCGTGGGACCGTCCAGATCCTGTAAATAAGCGTGAGTCAGGAAGATTTGCGAGCTATAAGGATGGAAGAGTTGAAAAAAGGTAACCACTATTCATTAAATGTAAGGTAGTTAAGGCAGCAGTAATGCTGCCTTTTTAGAAAAAATTTTAACTCACTGGGAACAACATTAGGGGAGGTGTGTCAAATGAAAGTGACCATTACAAAAAGCGCAGCAGAAGAACTGAACAAAAAGATTGGGGATCAAAAGGGATATCTTAAAATTCAATACGTAACTGATGGGCTTGCCTGTGGGGCAGGTGTACCTACTTTGTTGTTCATTTCATCAAAGGATGAAACTGAAGACGTTCTATTTGAAACATCCTATCGTCCAGTGATAATGGAGAAATCACAGATGATTAATTTTGATGATGATTTAACGATTGATTATTCGGATTCAGTTAATAGTTTTCAGTTAAAAAGCCCACAGCAAATCGTAAATGGAAGAATGTCGTTTATTATGTAAAAGCAAATAGAAATATAGGTTTAAATCATTGTTAACAATGAATATAACTGAAAAATAAATCATGTTTAACTCGTTGGTAACAGAACTTTGCTACTAACGGTTATCGACATTGTTTTTATCAATTTCCAAGGAAAAAGCCAAGCGGCAGAAGAGAAATGGAGTGTTGTAACCAAACGTTTAGTTAATACGGAAATTTGGGGATGCTTGTCGAAGTGTGTAATATGAGCGGAAAAGAACTGTTATTCGGCACGGTTGCGCTTAAAAGGATAAGGGAGAATCTTATTTCAGACAGGATTCTATCTAATTTTAAGGATTAAATCCTTATCTATAAGCCCATTTGCCGAATTCAATCAAACATTTGATTAGTTTTTTTAAAGTTAACCAATCGATTGTTTGAAAACGTAGTATTCCTTGGAATAAGTGGATTCTCATCATAAAGCTATTAAGAAATTTGTTGAAATATAGATAGAGGAAAAGGCATGCCTCTTTAAAATAATTTAGCCTTCGTATACTTTATTGCGGGAATTGAACTTCCTGATTTATCGGGTAAAAATGTGTTTATTGCTGCTGGGACAAATGATCCAATCTGCTCTCCAATGGAATCGGCTGAACTACAAGAGTTATTAGAAAATGCAAATGCAAAGGTAGAAAATAGAGGTCATCAATTAACAATGCAAGAAGTAGAAGCCGCTGCGACTTGGTATCGTACGGTAATGATCAAATAAATAGAATCGAAAATATTGTCGGATGGTTTGAAAGCATGGGATTACCAGGATTTATGGCATATGGAGTTGCTTTGCTCGAAATCGTGGGTGGTGTCGCGTTAATTGTTGGATTAGCAACAAGATTTATATCTGCGTTGTTTGTACTACTAATGATAGGAGCCACACTAAAGGTGAAACTTGCGGTTGGTTTATTAGGAAATGGTCAAATGGCTGGATATGAATTAGATTTAGCATTTTTAGCAATGGCAGTTTATCTTGTAATCAATGGAAGCAAACTATTATCAGTTAGCCAATTGATTCTCCAAAAAGATTCAAATGAGTTCAAATGAGTTGCTTAATAAATGAATGTAAATTTTAGATGAGGAAATAATAGGATGGTGTATTATCGTGGGATTTTTATCTAAATTATTTGGAAATTCATCTGATAAGGAGATAGAAAAAATGATAAATGTAAAATTAGCAGTGATTTATTACAGCATGGGTGGTACAAACTATCAATTAGCAAAATGGGCCGAAGAAGGAGCAAAAGAAGTTGGTGCAGAGGTAAAAGTATTAAAAGTGCCTGAACTAGCTCCACAATCCGCTATCGAAGGAAATCCTGTTTGGAAAGCTACAGTTGAAAAAACAAAGGATGTATCAGAGGTTAAATTAGAAGACCTAGAATGGGCAGATGCCATTATTTTCAGTGTACCAACTCGCTTTGGTAATATGCCATCACAAATGAAACAATTCCTAGATACTACCGGTGGTCTTTGGTTTAATGGAAAGCTTGTAAATAAAGTTGTGAGCGCCATGTCTTCAGCTCAAAACGCACATGGCGGTCAAGAGGCAACAATACTATCACTCTATACAACAATGTATCATTGGGGTGCAATTGTTGCTGCTCCTAGCTATACTGATCCAGTTACATTTGGTGCCGGTGGCAACCCATATGGAACAAGTGTTACAGTTGGTCAAGATGGGAAAATGATTGAAGATGTACAGGCAGCGGTTAAGCACCAAGCAAAACGTACAGTTACAGTTGCAGAATGGGTTAAAAAAGCAAATCAATAATTTTACCAGCTAATCAAGTAAAACTTGATTAGCTCTTTTTATAAATACCGTAAAATAGCTTTAATTTTTACCCGATACCATAATAGTTCAGACGACGCCTTATATCTGCGAAGAAAAATAGAAACCAATAATAAAGATTATCTGTCCGGAATGCTTTTTTTTGACAATAAAATTTATCTTGGTTACAATTATCTCGAATTAAAAATATTAGTTGAAAGAAAGGAAGATGTTAAATGCCGAAAATTGGAATTTTACTTGGTAGTTTGCGTAAAGAATCTTTTTCTAAAAAGATTGCAGCTAATGTTGCTGCTTTATTTCCTAAAGGATATGAAACAGAAATTGTAGAAATCGGAAATCTCCCTTTATATAATCAAGATTTTGATGATGAAAACAATGTTCCAGCAGAATATACCGCCTTTAGAAATACGATGAAAGAAATCGACGCTGTTTTATTTGTAACTCCTGAATATAATCGTTCTGTTCCAGCTGTATTAAAAAACGCGCTAGATGTAGGATCCCGTCCATATGGAGCAAGTGTATGGAATGCCAAACCGGCAGCCATTATCAGCCAATCTCCTGGTAATTTGAGCGCATTTGGTGCAAACCATCATTTACGTCAATCACTTGTGTTCTTAAATATGCCAATCGTTCAACAGCCGGAAGCTTATATTGGCAATGTTGCTGCGTTATTAGATGAAAACGGCAAAATTAAAGATGAAAAAACTGTTCAATTCTTACAATCTTTCGCAGATGCATTTGTTGATTTGATTAAGAAATTTCAATCGTAAAAATTTTTGACTATTTAACCAAAGAATATGAAATGATCTCTAGCAGAAGTAAGAAAAAGTTGGAGCATATAGCAGAAGAAATCCGGTTATATATTCCAACTTTTGTTGTTTTGGAAGAAAGAATTAATGACTAATTAATAACGCTGGAAAACCTTTTAATAAATTTAAGCTAAGGAGTGGAAAAAGTTGATTGAACTTTATCCTGCAGGTAAACGCTACACAGTAAAAAATGATTGGCTGGAGAGTAATCTAGGTTTTTCCTTTGGTGAATATTATGATCCATCTAATATCCAATTTGGTCCGTTACGTGTCTTTAACGACGACACCGTTCAGCCGGGAAAAGGCTTTGGGATTCATCCACATCGTGAAGCGGAAATTGTTTCTATTGTATTGAAGGGACAGCTTAAACATGAAGATAACTTAGGAAATTCCGGAATTATTAGTCGTGGAAATATTCAGCGTATAAGTGCTGGAACTGGTGTGCTTCATTCCGAATTTAACGCGTCCAATCAGGAAGAAGTACAATTTTTACAATTATGGTTTTTACCGAATGAAAAGAAGCTAATCCCGTCCTATGAAGACATTTCATATGATATTGAACACTTACATAATCACTTATTACCGGTAATATCCCGTACCAGCTCAGATCGGGTGGCTAAAATCCATCAAGATTTAACCCTTTACTTATCAAAGCTAGAAGACAAGAAGACACTTAACTTTCGACAGGAAACAGGCAGGAAGATTTATGTCTTTAATATAGAGGGGGAAATATCAATAAATAAGGATTCCATTTTAAAGTCCCGGGACGCAGCTCGAATCACTGACACCCATGAAATTACCATTCAGGGAAATAAAGATAGTTTCTTTTTATTAATTGATTTACCTGGAGGCGAATTTTAATGTTGATGATTCGTCATTCTATAGGCAGCCGATTGCTATGTCAAACTAATAGATACACTATTGAAAAAAAAGACCACCATTGGTTGATCTCGTTGCCTGTTGATGTGGAAATCGCTTCGGGAATTTTGGATTTTCAGGATGAGTTAAATATATTTGAAGTAAAGGAAAACGAAAAGATCTGGTATTACTCCTCTGATGCACAAATTAATTTTCAATCTAAGGAAAAACAATTGATGATCCTTGCTGATCATAAAACTGTCTATCCGACTCAATGAAAGAAGTTGCATCAATAGAAATAGAAAAAAAGGGCACTTTTTAATACCTCATCAGGAGAAAATATAAAAAACGAATATGACTGTACGAATCTACTTTGCCACCGTCATATTCGTTTGCAAAAACACTGACTTTTAATATGGATTCTGATATGATTTTAGGCCTTTCTTATTTTTAAGATTTGAGTAAGGGCCACGGATAAAACAAGCCCAACAGCAATTGCACCAGCTGTCATTAATGCTCTCGCGGCAAACTGAATAGCTAAGTCATAATGATCTTCAACAAAGTTTCTTGTTGCATTATACGCTAAACCACCAGGAACTAAAGGTATTATTCCTGGAATGGTAAATACTATAGTCGGCATTTTATAAATCTTTGCAAATATTTGACTAATTATACCGATAAAAAATGTTGCAGTTAAAGTGGCCAAGACTGCATCAATGTTATTGCTATCCAGCAAAATAAGTAAAAGTCTACTTATCATACCAACCAAGCAACATTGTAATAAAGAATTTAGTGGAACATTAAAAATTACTGCAAATGCTCCTGAAACAATAAAGTTTGTTAAAATCTGTACTATCATTTTGATAATTCCTTTCACATTAAAAAAGTGAAAAAACGATTGCGATGCCTGAGGAAATTGCAAATGCGGTTAAGGATGCTTCGGCACCTTTTGATAAGCCGGATACGAGGTGTCCTGCCATTAAATCCCTTACCGCATTGGTAATTAGAAGGCCTGGGACTAGAGGCATAACTGAAGAAATGATAATATTTGATAGATCATGGCCTACACCAATGTTTATAAAAAAATATGACATTAGTCCAATTACAAGAGACGCTAAAAATTCCGCAAAGAACTTTATATTCAGTAATCGGTCAAGATATATTAGGCATGAAAAACCTGACCCTCCTATAATGAATGAAGACAAAAAGTCATTCCATCCGCCATTAAACATAATTAAGGAAAAGCCGCTTGCTATAGAAGCTGAAGCAATGGTTATAGACAAGGGATACTGAGGATTTCCCTCTTCAATTTGTATTAACATTTTGTAAGCTTCTTCTGCTGAGATATTACCCTTACTAATGCTTCTAGAAATATTGTTTACTATGATAACTTTGTTTAAATTCGTTGTGCGTTTGGTTATTCTTAGCAATTTTGTTTTCTCAGCACCATGTAAAGAAAATATAATTCCGGTCGGTGTAACATAGCATTGGGGATCATTGCCACCAAAAGACCTAGCCATCCGCATCATAGTATCTTCCACTCGATAGGTCTCAGCCCCACTTTGTAACATAATTTTTCCAGCTAGTAAACATACTTCATCAATTTGATTCGTTTCTTTCCTATAATACATCGTTCTTCGCTCCTGTGGTAAAGTAAGTGCCTTCTTAAGGTGTCCAATACGGATATGAAATGCTCAATGCTAATGAAGGTAAATAATTGAAAAAAACATTAAATATTGACGAGTAAATGCCTGCCAATAACTAGAAGATTGGTTTAAGTTTTTACTAATTTGTATTCCTTAATCGGGATATCAATTAAAAGTGAAGGAAATAATAAACATGGAAAAAATGAAAACTTAACGAGTAAGGAGAAAAACAAAACAATGACCCAACAACCCTTATTTACATCATCAGCAACAGCTGTAGGAGGAAGACAAGGCAGAGTTGAATCGAGTGATGGCAATATAAAATTTGATCTAGCAATGCCAGGATCTCCTCGAGCGAAAGAGTTACCCAATGCTACAAATCCTGAACAATTATTTGCTGCTGGATACTCCGCTTGTTTTGATGGAGCTTTACAACATATGGCTAGGAAAGAACATATCAAATTCGAATCACAAGTAACAGCAAATGTTAGGTTCTTAAACGATGAAGATGATCAAGGATATAAAATTGCTGTAACGTTACAAGTAAAAGGAACTGGTATTGAAAAAGAAAATTTAGAAGACCTTGTACATAAGGCGCACGAATTCTGCCCATATTCAAAAGCAACAAGAGGGAATATTGACGTAACTCTAGAGGTTATTGAATAATACGGATTCGGCAGTTTGGACCATTTTTATACATAAAAGAAAAGGAGAAATAAAACTATGTCAAAGGTAAAGCTTGCAATCATTTACTATAGTTCAACAGGTACAAATTTCCAATTGGCTCAATGGGCTGCAGAGGGGGCACATGAGTTTGGGGCAGAGGTGAAGGTCTTAAAAGTACCAGAATTAGCTCCTCAATCTGTTATTGATTCCAATCCTGCATGGAAAAACTATGTTGAGGAAGTTGCAGTATGCGTACCAACTGTATCACTTAGTGATTTAGAATGGGCAGATGCCATAATTTTCAGTGTACCAACTCGCTTTGGTAATATGCCCTCACAAATGAAACAATTCCTAGATACAACAGGCGGTCTTTGGTTTAATGGAAAACTAGTGAATAAGGTTGTAAGTGCAATGGTTTCCGCACAAAACCCTCACGGCGGTCAAGAGGCAACCATTTTATCACTTTATACGACTATGTATCACTGGGGTGCAATTGTCGCTGCTCCTGGTTATACTGATCCAGTTACATTTGGTGCAGGTGGTAACCCATATGGAACAAGCGTTTCAGTTGGTCAAGATGGAAAAATGATAGAAGATGTTCAGGCAGCGGTTAAACACCAAGCAAAACGTACAGTTACAGTTGCAGAATGGGTAAAAAAAGCTAATCAATAATTTTTTAATAAAAAACTAATCGGAAACTTCGATTAGTTTTTCTATTTTTAGACATTAGATTTTTTAATACAAAACTAATAATGGTCTTCAGCAAAATGATTAATCCCTTTTCCTACGTAATGAGTCCCAAACATCTCATTAGCATAAATGACACCCAATCCGTAAGAACCCCCGTGCTGCCTAACAATATCGAGTGTTCCATTGTAGGTGTCTTTAATAGCCCAATCACGTTGTAATTCTAGCAAATATTGCAGCCAAGTGAGTGGATGTGCTCCAGCTTGTGTCATACGTATAACGGCCATATCGTGGGTCTCTTTACTCATCCCACCTGAGGCATCCGTGACAAAATACACCTCATAGCCGTCAGAGATAGCGCTCAAAACCGGTTCGAGCAAACACACCTCTGTCCACATACCAGCGATGACTATTTTTTCTTTTCCATATGCATTGATTTGTCTTACTACTCTTGGATCTTCCCATGCGTTCATCGTTGTTCGATCAATAGGTTTTTGATCAGGAAAGACTGATTGGATTTCCGATAAAGTTTTACCGCTGAAAGTTGCCGCGGTTATTGATGTCAATATAGTAGGGATACTGAATAATTTTGCGGTTTTTGCTAATCCGGCGATATTGTTGCGTAGAACTGCACTATCATGTGATTGGACTGAAAAAACCATTTGTGGTTGATGGTCGGTTAACATCAGAATATGGTCAGTCGGAGTAAGCAAATACTGGGAACGGCGGCCTGTTGTGGTACTCTTTGAACTTCGAGGGACTGCGGAAGGAATACCATAAAACTGATTTCTACAAATTGGGCACCAATAAACAGCAGGATTCAAGTTAATACCCCCATTATTTTCGGGACAAATAAAATTAAATTCATCAAAGTATATGCATATAGACAATAAGGAGTGAATTACTCTTGCTAATATATCTTTCAAACAATTTAGAGTAGGTATAAATAGTTTTTTTAAGGTAATTTTAAAAATAATAATGCAAAAAAGGATGATATCTTATGGAGAAAAAGTTGTTAAATTTACTTACTGGTTTGTGTGTAGTTGCCCTGCCATTCTTATTTAGAGGTCCAAAAATGAGAGAAAATCTTCTTATTTTTTTCTCGAAAGGGGTTCTTGCGACTCTGGTTGATGCTTATGTTGTCGGAACCAAAAAAATTGAATATCCAGTTCGCCCCTTTGGGAAAATTTTCAAAACTAACATTATTTATGATATGTTGTTTTTTCCTATTTTAAGTGTTATTTGGGTGAAAATGTCCTATAATGATAATTTTGGAAAAATTTTATTAAAAAGTTTAGCATTCAGTGTTCCGATGAGTATCGGTCAGTGGTATTTTGAAAAGAATTCTAGATTATTTAAATGGAAAAAATGGTCACCATTCCATACATTCGGGAGTGTGAGTTTTACTTTATTTACGATTAGAGGTTTGGTGGGATTAATAAAAAAGTTAGATAAAATAAAGGGTAATCAAAATATAACCGAATAATAAAGGTTGATATTATGAATAAAACGAATAAGTTAGAAGCAATTCTTTGGAGTATTGCCTTTCCAGGTTTTGGTCAACTTTTAAATGGTCACCTTTTAAAAGGAGTTTTGTTTATCCTTTTAGAATTCATCATTAATGTAAACAGTTTATTTAATCAAGCGATCATGTTTAGTTTTCTTGGGAAGATAAATGAAGCTGCCAGAGTGGTTGATTACCAATGGCTTATGTTTTATCCATGTGTTTATATGTTTGCTATGTATGATGCCTATAAATATGCGGAAGGTGAGAATCCTCGGTTATCGTTTGTCCCATTTGCTTTTGGAGCCTATTTTGTCACAGTAGGTCTTATGTACTCTCCAAAAGTGTTTTTCGGTATATCATTTGGTCCTATTTGGCTTCCTATATTGTCTTTGATACCTGGGTTAGGAATTGGATTTATAATTCGTTATATATTAATAAAAATTTCTTCTAAAACTAATTATAGTGGGAGACCTTCTTGATTTCAAAAGAGCCTATCTACATGGGCTCTTTATTTTTGAGGCACATTAGCTGGTTTTTTTGGTTTAACTTTCCTTTTTATATTAATCGAACAACCAAGTAATACTATTAATAAATAATGTAAAAGGAGAAAATTTATGTTCAGGACTATTTTAGTGTTTTTGTTCCTTTTAATGTATTTCAATAAACCTTCCCTTACTTATGCCCAAGTCATACATGAAACGAAAGCAGGGGACACTTTAAGTAAAATCGCCATTCAATACAACACAAGAGTAGAAGAGATTGCAGAAATTAACGGATTAAAAAAGGATGCGCATTTAGTATTGGGACAAGCTTTGTTAATTCCTGGTTCAACATACATGGTACAGCCTGGAGACAGCATAGCGAAAATTGCCAATCGCCATGCAATTAGTGCAGGAAAATTAATGAATTATAATCACCTGCAAAGAACACTTATTATCCCTGGACAAAAATTATACATGCCTCGTCCATCAAAAATGAAAATATGGGCAGGAACCTACTATGTTCCTAAGGATAAAACTACGAATACAAAAATGATTGAAAGTTATAAAGATACACTCTCTGGTCTATTTGTTTTTGATTATCATCCAAACGAGAAAGGGCAGCTTATCAAAGTAAATGAGAACGAGGCTCATAAGATTGCGTGGAAAAAGAATATATTTCCCTATGCTACTGTAACAAACATTAGTTTAAAAGGATATGATCCAAATCTTATTCACAAGATACTGAGTAACTCGAATTTAAGGAAATCATTCATAAATAATATTTATACTTTGCTGGATAGCCAGGATTACAAGGGCATTGTTATCGATTTTGAAATGGTTAGACCTCAAGACAGGGAGAACTTAAATCAGTTTATTAAACAATTGACCGAAAAACTCCATCGTTCGAAAATGCAGGTCTTAATGGCTATGCCTCCTATGACAGGGGATAAAATGCCTGCATATTACGGTGGCTATGATTACTCGACGCTGGGAAAATACGTGGATCAATTGTTTTTAATGACCTATAACTGGCATTGGCCGGGTGGTCCGTCGGGCCCTATTGCTCCTATAAGCGAGATACGCCCCGTACTAAAATATGCAGTGTCCGCAGCCCCTAGATCTAAACTTATGCTTGGCATACCACAATATGCCTATGATTGGTCTGTTACAGCAGGAAAAAGGACGGGAATCTCCTATTCTACACAACGAGCAATTGATCAGTTTATGAGTCATGAAAGTCAAATTAATTATGATCAAAAGGCAGGATCACCTTGGTTTAGATATGTAGAACAAAATGGAACGTTACATGAAGTATGGTTTGAAGATCCAAGGAGTCTTCTTGCAAAGTTTCGGCTTGTTAGGGAATTTGGTTTAGGAGGAATGGGATGCTGGCATTTAGGTACCTCTATGCCACAAACAGAGGAGATCGTAAAAGAGGAATTTTCTATTCAATAGGTTTAAAAGGAAAAAACAGTAGATGGAGGGAAACAGATGGACAGTCAAAATTGCGATTTTTCACCAATGAAACAAAATCTAGAAGATGGAATTCAACACCTAATTCAACTACTCCAATCAAATTTAAAAGTACTCGGAAACGAAAACTATTGTGTTCTGGGAAGTCTAGAGGATGTTAAAGAACAGCTGAATTCAATTGAATCAATGGCGGCCTCTTTTTATTTAAATTGTTATTTATCGTCCTTTACTGACACATATGAGGATTTAACCGCTACAGCTCAGCATCTATCGAAACGTAAACATGGTGGGTTGATTGTAATTGAACGAAGTGACTCTCTTGACAACATTATCCAAAAGGGAACAACTATAGGTGCAATGGTAACACCAAAGTTATTAGAATCCATTTTTTATCCGGGTAACCCGCTGCATGATGGGGCAGTATTAATCAGAGGTAACGTAGTTTATTCAGCAGCTAATATTCTTCCATTAACTAAGATGATTACAGAAAAAAAACTTGGCACACGTCACCGTGCTGCTATAGGAGTATCGGAACAAAGTGATGCTCTTGCACTGGTTGTTTCTGAAGAAACAGGTAAAATTTCATTTGCCTTAAACGGAAAATTATATCCAATTAACACGACACAACAAATTGTGTTCTAAAGTATCTAAAAGGGTTAAGAAAAATTTTTTCAGGAGGATTTTTATGGCTAAGAATTTATTGATATTGATCATTGCAGCTTATATGGTAGTAATGACTCCTATATTGACTTACGCTCAAGTCATCCATGAAGTGAAGTCAGGAGATAGCCTTACCAAAATATCAAAACAATACAAAATTGACAGAGATAAACTTGCTAAACTAAATGGTTTAGCTAAGAATAGCCAATTAGTCCTTGGCCAGGCGATGTTAATACCTGGTTCAACTTATTTTGTACAAGCGGGTGACAGTATATGGGCGATTGCTAATCGTCATGCCATTAGCGAAGAAACATTAATGCAACAAAATCATTTAAACAGTCGTGTCATTGTGCCCGGCCAGAAATTAAGTATTCCTCGCCCTCCAAAAATGAATGTATGGACCGGAACCTATTTTGTTCCAAAAGATAAGAATACCAACGCTTGGATGCTGAATAATTATAAAAAGACCCTTTCAAGTATTTTCGTGTTTGAGTATCGTTCCGATGAACAAGGCAACATCATTGAAACACCAGAAAACCAGGCTCACAAGATTGCTTGGAAGGAGAACCTCTCACCATATGCTACAATGACAAATTTAAGTGAAAAAGGGTTTGATCCAAATCTTACTCATCGATTAATAAGTACGCCTTGGTTAAGGAAAAAGCTGGTTAATAATATCTATTCCCTTTTAGATAGTCATGATTACAAAGGGATTGTCGTTGACTTTGAACAAGTGAAAACGCAAGATCGAGAAAACCTCAATCTGTTTATTAAAGAATTAGCTGCAAAGCTTCATCCAGCAGGAATGGAAGTTATGATGGCCGTTCCGCCAAAAGAAGGAGATCGGGTCCCATCCTATTCCACAGCCTATGATTACAAAACGCTGGGGAAAAATCTGGATAAAATGTTTTTGATGACATATGATTGGCATTGGCCAGGAGGGCCTTCTGGTCCAATTGCCCCAATAGACAGAGTCAAAGCCACGCTGGATTATGCTGTCTCAGTTGTTGATAGATCGAAGCTGATGCTCGGAATTCCGCAATATGCGTATGATTGGGTAATAGGGAGTAATAAGCGTTCTGGCTCTGCATATTCAACCCAACATGCAATTGACTTATATACTGGATATCAAAGTCCGATTCACTATGATGAAAATGCTGCTGCCCCATCATTTCGTTATGTTGACAACAAAGGAAAGTTACATGAAGTGTGGTTTGAAGACCCGCGAAGCTTGCTTGTTAAACTCCGTGTTATTCGACAATATGGATTAGCGGGGATGGGCTGCTGGCACCTTGGTCTAACTATGCCTCAGACCGAGGAAATGATACTAGATGAATTCAATGTGTATTAATGGTACCAAAAAAAGGAGGTAAAAATCCTTGAATGATAAAAAAGTGGTTGGAGAAAAGGCTGTAGAATATGTGAAAGATGGTATGGTAGTAGGGCTTGGAACGGGGTCTACTGTATTTCATACCATTACTAAGCTTGGAAAATTGGTTGAAGAGGGACTGTCTATTAAAGGGATTCCAACTTCAAACCAAACGGAGAAATTGGCAAAACAAATAGGAATCCCACTTGTTACATTTAATGAAATAGAACAAATTGATTTGGCAATCGATGGCGCAGATGAAGTTGATGATGATTTTAATCTCATAAAAGGAGGAGGAGGTGCCCTTTTAAGAGAGAAAATTATCGCAAAAGCAGCTAAATCTTTTATCGTTATAGCCGACCCCCACAAAAGGGTAAATAAATTAGGGTCATTCCCACTTCCGGTAGAAGTGGTGCCTTTTGGCTATGAAATGACGATGAAACATATCCAAGACTTTGGATGTAGCCCACAGCTAAGGCAAAACAATGGGATCCCATTTTTAACCGATAATGGTAATTATATTATTGATTGCAAATTCCCCATAATAGGCCAACCTGGTGAACTTGAGAAAAACTTGAATCTGACCCCGGGTGTTGTCGAAAATGGACTTTTTGTTGGAATGGCCGAAAAAGTAATTACTTGAATAGAGAAAAGAGCATTAGCATTAATGGACGAGTATAACCCCTTCATGATTTACATGAAGGGGTTTATGATTTTTTCTATATAGTGCTAGAGGGCAGTAAAAATTAGGTAATTGACTTATTCACCTTAATTAACTATAATATTAAATATAACAAAGTTACTTTTTATACACTTGTTACTTTTCGTTTAAAAACTTTATTATATATAGAAAAATAAAAAGGTGAGGTCTTTATAATGAACTTGTTAGAATCAAAGGTTATCCAAACTAAGGTTGAAAAGGAAATATTTATTGACGAAATTTCAAACATTGAACTTAGTGGTTTTCAATATCCAAATAAGAACATTCCTTATTATGAAATGATGGTTGGCGTAGATTTAATGCGGATACGGAATAATGAATTTTACGGAACGAAAAAAAGCTACTTTGGTTTAAGAATTACAGAGGATTTACAATCGATCGTTGTATTTGATCCGGATCAACAAAGTATCTTTGCAGTTAAGAATGAACTGGAAAAGCAGGCTGCAATCGAACTAATTGGTTATTTATTAATTGAATCTCCAAAATTCAAGGAATTAGTAAGGCAAATGATCTATAATAATAAACAAGCAAACGTTGTTAGTGATATAGAAATCCAGGAACATAAGGCAAAACTTTCAGTGTTAGAAGGATTATTAAACGTTCCTAATCTAGATGTTAAAATTGCGAAAAAGATAGCTTGTTGATAATTTTTTTTCTGATTCCAATAAAAAAGGAGAGTGAGATATTTGATAGAAGAACAGGCAGAACTTTGTCCGGAGATTGAAAAATCTTTTGAATTAATTGGAAAGAGATGGACAGGGCTGATTATGTATGTGTTATTTAGTGGGCCAAAACGCTTTAGTGAAATTAATGCGATGATCCCTGATTTAAGTAAACGAGTCCTTACGGAGAGAATGAAAGAATTGGAAGAGCATGGGATCGTATTACGTCATGTTATCCCTGAAAGGCCAGTAAGAACAGAATACCTATTAACAAAAAAAGGTAATGAATTAGCGAAAATTCTTGGACCTATTAGTCAATGGGCAATGAAATGGATGAAAATCAAATAAAGCGAGGCAATCCCAAAAGTACAATCTTTTGGGATATTTTATTTGTTGATTTCACCGTGAAAACTTCAATGATTTACCAGTTCACAAATTAGACACAAATATCTTGACGAACGAATAAAAAAGTATTATTATGGTTACATAAAGTTACCTAGGAACAAAAATACTAAAGATATTTTAGTGTTAAGGCAATAGGGGCTTTTCTTTTTCAATAATATCTTGGATTCGAGAATTTTAAATTAAAGGTAATGTAAACAGATATAGGAATAAATTTAAAAAGTTGTCGAAAGGAGAGGCAGGACATGATTGAAGTAACGGTTACAGTTTCATTTAAGGGGAAAAATTATAAAACAAATGTTATTGCTAAAAAAGGTATAACCAATAAAGAAATTAAGAGTATTGCCGAAAATCAAGTCTTAAAACAATGGGGTGAATAAATAGTTGAAAATTAAAAATCTAATAACGAAGGGAGAATATAAGATGGACAGAAATTTTTCAATGGAACTTGTTCGAGTCACTGAAGCCGCGGCTTTAGCTGCTGGACGATGGATGGGTAGAGGGAAAAAAGACGAAGCAGATGAAGCAGCAACACAAGCAATGAGAGACATGTTTAATTCCATTCACATGAGAGGTACTGTTGTGATTGGTGAAGGGGAGATGGACGAGGCCCCTATGTTATATATTGGTGAACAACTAGGCATAGGGGATGGACCTGAAGTAGATATTGCTGTTGACCCATTAGAGGGAACCAATATTGTTGCTGCAGGAACATGGAATGCACTTGCTACTATAGCAGTGGCAGAGCATGGAAATCTATTACATGCACCAGACATGTACATGGAGAAAATCGCTGTAGGTCCTGAATCTGCAGGGAAAATTGATATTAATGCACCAGTTATAGACAATCTAACAGCCGTCGCAAAGGCAAAAAATAAAAATATTGAAGACCTAGTTGTGGCTATTTTGGATCGAGAACGACATAAAAAAATGATTCAGGAAATTCGTGATTCTGGAGCAAGAATTAAACTTATGCAAGACGGTGATGTGGCAGCTGCTATAAATACTGCATTTGAAAATACAGGTGTTGATATAATGCTTGGTTCAGGGGGCGCCCCTGAAGGTGTATTGGCTGCCACTGCACTGAAAAGCTTAGGAGGGGAGTTTCAAGGAAAACTTCTTCCACATACAGAAGAGGAAAAAATCCGTTTGAAGAAAATGGGAATTAACGACTTTAATAGAGTTTTACTAATGGAGGATATTGTAAAAGGTGATGATGCGTATTTTGTAGCAACAGGTGTAACAAATGGTGAACTTCTGAGAGGTGTCCAATATAAAGGGAATGTTGGGACAACACATTCTGTGGTTATCCGTGCTAAAACTGGGACAGTTCGGTTTATCGAGGGACAACATGGTTTAAACAAGAAATAAAAAGAAATAACAGTGAAAATAATTTGAAAAAAGTAGTAGCGAGGAGGAACGAATATGGGTGGAATGACTTTCGTCTTATTTGGCGCAACAGGTGATTTAGCGAAGAGAAAAATATTTCCTGCCTTATATAATTTATATCTTGATCAAAAAATGCCTCAATCGATTTCAATTATTGGACTTGGTAGAAGTGAAGTGTCCGATAGTCAGTTTCAAAATCATGTCGAGCAATCAATCAAAACATTTTCAAGACGTGTTGTGGACGACCGCGACAAAATGGATGCTTTCCTTTCTGCATTTCGTTACCAGAAACTAGATGCAACAAACGTTGATGACTATGGGAAGCTTCTAAACCTTGTTCAACAACGCGAAAGTGAACTAAATATTCCAGAAAACCGGATGTTCTACCTATCCGTCGGACCAGCGTTCTTTGATGTCATTTCCTTAAATATTAAAGAAAGTGGATTAGGTTCTACAAAAGGATGGAAACGACTTATTATCGAAAAACCATTTGGACGCGATATAGAGTCAGCTCGGGAGCTAAATGCAAAATTAAGCAACGTTTTTGAAGAAGATGAAATCTATCGAATTGACCATTACCTGGGTAAGTCGATGATTCAAAATTTGGGGGATTTACAATTTTTAAATCCCGTCATTCAAACTCTATTGAACAACCAGCATATTGCGAATGTTCAAATTACTGCTAGTGAGACGGTTGGGGTTGAAGAACGTGCCGGATATTATGATCAATCAGGTGCCATTCGTGATATGGTTCAAAATCATATGCTGCAAATCTTGATGATGACTGCTATGCATATGCCAAAGAAAATCAGCCAGAATGAAATCAGAAATGAAAAGATAAAAGTAATTGAATCGGTTCGTCCATTAAAGAAAGAGGATGTTATTTTAAATATTGTTCGTGGTCAATATCGTTCAGGCGAGATATTGGGGCGGCCAGTTGTAAGTTATCGAAATGAACCGGGAATTGATATTTCCTCCCAAAATGATACCTTTGTGGCAGCAAGACTTTGGATTGACAATCCATTTTGGCAAGGGGTGCCATTCTATATTCGAACAGGAAAAAGAATGGCTGAAAAATCTACACGGATTGTTATTGAATTCAAAAATGCTGGTCAAAAGGGCTGGGCAAATAAAGTGGCATCAAATCTTTTGATGATAGAGATTGGTCCTAATGAAAATGTATCCTTACAACTAAACAGCAGGAATCCTAAGAATGGAAAAATAGAACCTGTGAAGATTGGTTTTTCAAATGAACAAAAAGAAGTACCTGAAGCATATGAACGATTGATTTTTGATGCTATTCGTGGGGATTCCACGTTCTTTGCTCATTGGAAAGAAGTAGAATTGTCATGGCAGTGGGTACAACCTATTCTTGAGGCTTTTAAAGAAAACCTCTTACCCCTTCATTTATATCCAGCAGGTACCAACGGTCCTACGGCAGCACATCGATTGCTTGAGGAGGATGGATTCAAATGGTGGCTGGATGATGAAAAGTTACAAGATTTAAGTGAGCCCGTTCAAGAATTAGTAGCACAATAAGAAAGTTCCGAGGAGGAAGGAAATTTTATGAATAAAGCAATTGAAACATTAGCTGTGAATACAATTCGTACATTATCAATTGATGCCATCAACAGGGCAAATTCTGGCCATCCAGGTTTACCGATGGGGGCAGCTCCAATGGCCTACGCGCTTTGGGCAAATCATTTGTCACATAATCCCAACCACTCAAAATGGTTCAATCGTGATCGTTTCGTTTTATCTGCTGGGCATGGCTCGAGTATGTTGTATAGCTTGCTTCACCTTGCTGGCTATGATGTAACCATTGAAGATTTGAAAAGCTTCCGTAAATTAAACAGTAAAACACCTGGCCACCCTGAATTTGGTCATACAGATGGTGTTGATGTTACAACTGGCCCATTGGGACAGGGGATTGCTAATGCTGTAGGAATGGCGATGGCTGAAGCTCATTTAGCGGCGAAATTTAATAAAGAAGCATACCCAGTAGTTGATCACTATACTTTCACAATCGTTGGAGATGGAGATTTATCAGAAGGTATTTCTTATGAAGCTATGTCCATGGCTGGCCATATGAAACTAGGTAAGTTAATTGCCTTATATGATTCTAACGATATTTCCTTAGACGGGGAATTAAATCTTTCATTCTCTGAAGATATTAAAAAAAGAGCTGAATCTGCTCATTGGCAGTATTTACGTGTAGAAGATGGAAATAATGTCGAAGAAATCACAAAAGCTATTGAAGAAGCGAAATTAAATCAAGAGCAGCCAACATTAATCGAAGTAAGAACGATTATTGGTTTTGGCAGCCCTAAAGTTGCTGGAACGAATAAAGCACATGGTAATCCACTTGGCGCTGAAGAAGCGAAAGAAACGAAAAAGGTGTATGGCTGGGATTACGAAGAAGATTTTTATGTCCCAGAAGAAGTAAAAGTTCACTTTGTAGCATTGAAACAAAATGGGATACAAGCCGAGAACAAATGGGCTGAATTGTTCAAAGGCTATAAAGAAATGTATCCTCAACTTGCAAGGGAACTTGAGGATGCAATTGAAGGAAACGTTTTGATCGATGTAAAAGATATCTTAACGTTCAATCCTGAAAAAGCTGTTTCAACACGTGTTGCTAGTGGTGAATCCATCAATCATTTTCTGAAAATGGTTCCTGCTATTTTTGGAGGAAGTGCAGACCTATCTCACTCCACGATGACTGATATTAAAGGGGAAGCGGCTTTTGCTGTTGAATCTTTTGCAGGCAGAAACGTATACTTTGGTGTTCGTGAACATGCAATGGGAGCGGCTGGTAACGGAATGGCGCTTCATGGTGGAGTGAAGCCGTTTATAAGTACATTCTTTGTGTTTAATGATTACTTACGCCCATCGATTCGTTTGGCAGCTCTACAAAAACTACCCGTGACTTATGTATTTACACATGATTCCATTGCTGTAGGTGAGGATGGACCAACACATGAACCGATTGAACAATTGACTGCCCTTCGAGCCATTCCTGGTCTTACAGTCATACGCCCATCGGATGCCAATGAAACGGCAAGCGCGTGGGCGTATGCACTTCAAAACACAGCGGGCCCGGTAGCATTAGTGCTTAGCCGTCAAAACTTACCGGTATTTGCAGAAACGAAAGCAAATATTAAAAACTTGTCAAAAGGTGCCTATGTGTTAACCGAGACGGATAGGAATCCAGAGGTTATTTTAATCGCGACTGGCTCTGAAGTGGCCTTGGCCGCGAATGCAAAAACTGAACTTGAAAAAGAACATGTATCAGTTCGTGTAGTTGCGATGCCAAGCTGGGAACTCTTCAATTCTCAATCTGAAGAATATAAAGAGTTTGTGCTGCCAGCAACCATTAAAAAACGGGTGGCCATTGAAATGGGTATCTCTCTTGGGTGGGATCGCTATGTAGGACAAGAAGGGGAAATTATTTCTATTGAGACATTCGGTGCGTCTGGTACTGGAGCGGCTGTCATGGAGCTATTTGGGTTTACAACTGAGAACGTTGTTCAAACTACAAAAGATTTATTAAATTCTTAAAAGTTGAATCTTAATATGAGGAGGAAGAAAAATGAAAGTTGGATTAATTGGATTAGGAAAAATGGGATTAAATCTTGGTAAAAACTTAATTGACCATAAACATCAAGTTGTAGCCTATGATTTAAATCCAAACGCTGTAGAGGATATGCAAAAATATGGTGCAAAAGGTACAACAAAACTAAATGAGCTTTTTTTATCATTAGATAAACCACGAGTACTTTGGATAATGGTACCACATACCGTTGTTGATTCAGTTCTTAGTGAAATTACACCGTTGTTGGAAAAAGGAGATATTGTGATTGAAGCTGGGAATTCCCATTATAAAGAATCCATTCGCCGTTATAACCAACTAAAAGAAATGGGTGTTAGCTATATGGATGCAGGGACATCTGGTGGGATGTCTGGTGCTCGTAATGGTGCGAACTATATGGTAGGCGGAGATGCTGAAGCTTGGTCTGTTGTAGAACCTATCTTCCGTGATACTGCTGTAGAAAATGGCTATATTTTTACAGGTAAGGCAGGAGGAGGGCATTTCCTTAAAATGGTTCACAATGGAATAGAATATGGCATGATGCAAGCGATTGGTGAAGGATTTGAAGTATTAGAAAAAAGTGAGTTTGATTATGACTATGAAAAAGTAGCAAGAGTATGGAATAACGGTTCTGTTATCCGCTCATGGTTAATGGAATTAACAGAACATGCTTTTTCAGTAGATGGAAAACTTGATGATATCAAAGGTGTTATGCATTCTTCTGGTGAAGGTAAGTGGACGGTTGAAACGGCACTAGATCTTCAAGTGGCAGCTCCTGTTATCACCATGTCCTTGTTGATGCGCAATCGTTCATTAGAAAATGATACGTTCACAGGGAAAGTTGTCGCTGCTCTTCGCAACGAGTTTGGCGGACATGCTGTAGAAAAGAAATAAAAAAACCAATAATTTAAATCTATATAAAATGGAGGAATATATCATGAAATTTTTTATCGACACTGCTAACCTAAAGGATATTCAAAAGGCCTATAAAATGGGTGTTTTATCTGGTGTAACAACCAACCCATCATTAGTTGCTAAAGAGGGCGTTAAATTCGAAGATCGTATCGCAGAAATTTTACAAGCTGTACCAGAAGTTGAATCTGTTTCTGCAGAAGTAACTCCAAACGCAGTAACAGCTGAAGAAATGATCGCAGAAGCTGATGAGCTGATTAAAATTAACGGTGGAGATAAAAACATCACCATTAAAGTTCCTATGAATGTTGCGGGATTAGAGACTACACGTTATCTTGCTAAAAAAGGTGTTAAGGTCAATGTGACACTTATCTTCACGGTGAACCAAGCGCTATTAGCTGCTCGCGCAGGTGCAGCATATGTATCACCATTCTTAGGCCGATTAGATGATATTTCTGAAGATGGTGTCCTTTTAGTTAGTAAAATCGCAGAATTATTCCGTATTCATAACTTAGATGTGCAAATCATTGCTGCATCCGTTCGCCACCCAGACCATGTTACGCGTGTAGCTATGGCAGGTGCTCACATCGCAACCATTCCATATAGCGTCATTGAGCAGCTAACGAAACACCCATTAACGGACCAAGGGATCGAAAAATTTGCAGCGGATTGGGCAAAAGCACCTAAAAACTAAGTTTCTTTTAGACAGAGAAAAAATTTAATAAAAGAGCAATCAGTTAATCGCTGATGGCTCTTAATCGTACAATTTTTTTGGGAGGTTCTACCATGACTATTTCATTTGATTACTCTAACGCCTTATCATTTATGAATCAGAACGAAGTTGATTACCTAGATGAATTCGTGAAAGTTGCCCATAATAGACTTCACGAAAAGAAAGGACCTGGGTCTGATTTTCTTGGCTGGGTCGATTTACCAAATAACTATGATAAAGAAGAATTTTCTAGAATAAAAAAAGCTGCTGAACGAATTCGCAGTAATTCAGATGCTTTAATTGTCATTGGAATCGGCGGTTCATACTTAGGAGCAAGAGCTGCAATTGAGGCGCTTTCGCATACATTTCATAATCAAATGAGCGGTAAAACTCAAGTCTATTTTGCTGGTCAAAATATTAGCTCTACATATATTACCCATTTGCTAGAGCTGCTTGAGGGTAAAGATATATCTGTAAATGTTATCTCTAAATCTGGTACAACAACCGAACCGGCTGTAGCTTTCCGCATTTTCCGTGACTATTTGGAGAAAAAATACGGCAAAGAAGAAGCAAAAAAACGTATTTATGCTACCACTGACAAAGCAAAAGGGGCACTAAAACAATTAGCTGATGCAGAAGGGTATGAAACATTTGTGATTCCTGATGATGTTGGTGGAAGATATTCCATTTTAACTGCAGTAGGTCTTTTACCAATTGCGACAGCTGGTCTGGATATCGATAAAATGATGGAAGGAGCAAAGGCAGCTGCTAAAAAATACTATAACCCAGAGCTTTCCACAAATGAAAGTTACCAATACGCAGCCGTACGTAATGCTCTATATCGTAAAGGAAAAACAATTGAACTTTTAGTAAACTATGAACCATCGCTTCATTATGTATCAGAATGGTGGAAACAATTAAATGGTGAGAGTGAAGGGAAAGATCAAAAAGGGCTATTTCCTGCTTCTGTTGATTTTTCAACTGACTTACACTCGATGGGACAATATGTGCAAGAGGGACGACGTGATTTGTTCGAAACGGTCCTTCAAGTTAAAAAGCCGCAAATCGAGCTAACCATTCAAGCAGACCCAGATAACATAGATGGTTTGAACTTTTTAGCTGGAAAAACAATGGATGAAGTCAATAAAAAGGCTTTCCAAGGTACTGTGTTGGCTCATGTAGACGGCGGTGTTCCAAATTTAGTCGTCGAATTGGATGAATTAAATGAATTTACATTCGGTGAAATGATTTACTTCTTTGAAAAAGCTACTGCTATAAGTGGACATTTGCTAGGTGTAAACCCGTTTGACCAACCTGGTGTTGAGGCATATAAGAAAAATATGTTTGCGTTACTAGGTAAGCCAGGTTATGAATCGGAAAAAGAAGTTTTGCTAAAACGGTTAAATAAATAATGATATATAAAGTATAAAAATACCCTTATTTGTGAGCTTAGTTAATGACAGCTCCTTATAAGGGTATTCTATTAGTTTTCATCAGGTTCAACACCTGGTAGTCTCTGTCTTTTTTGAGGAAAGGGTATTTTATGAAAAAAAGTCGAGCGGTTATCGACATCATTTTAATCAATTTCCCGGGAAAAAACCAAACGGGAGAAGGGCTAAGTCCAAATTCAATTAAACGTTTAGTTAATAAGAAAATATGGGTATACCTGTAGAAGAGTGTAATATGAGCGGAAAAGACCTATTTTTCGTCACGGTTTGCACATAAAGATATAAAGAAGCGTCTTATTTTCGACAGTATTTTATCCGATTTTAAGGATAAAACCCTTTATTTATAAGCCATTGATCCGATATTAATCAAACAATTGATTAGTATTTTAAAAACTAACCAAACGTTTGATTGAAAACGTAGTATTCCTTGAAACAAGGGGATTCTTATCATAGAACTGCTAAAAAATTTGAGATAATGTGCAATGATGGGGAGGCATAACCGCTTGTTCTTTGAGAAACACTAATTTTGTCGCCTTAAGTATGAAGAAGTTAGCTTTCCTCTTTATTGAATGAAGGGGGTTCGTACTTTACCATGTAAAAGGTAATACAATATTGAAGGGATGAGAGCATATGGCTCAATCTAATATAAAAGTAGCCGTTCAGAAGTTCGGTAACTTCCTAAGTTCGATGGTTTTACCGAATATAGCTGCATTCATAGCATGGGGATTAATTACTGCACTATTTATTCCTACCGGATTCTTTCCAAATGAAAACCTTGGCAAATTGGTCGGGCCGATGGTCAGCTATTTGCTTCCGCTCTTGATTGGTTATACAGGCGGTAAGCTTGTGTACGATCAGCGCGGTGGTGTCGTTGGAGCGATTGTGACAATGGGTGTCATTGTTGGATCAGATATCCCGATGTTCCTCGGTGCGATGATCATGGGACCGCTCGGCGGTTATGTGATTAAAAAATTCGATCAGCTGATTGAAGGAAAAGTCAAAGCTGGTTTTGAAATGCTCGTTAACAATTTCTCGGCGGGAATCCTGGGTGGATTCTTTGCTATTTTAGCCTTTTTAGCAATTGGTCCCGCCGTGACAGTGTTTACAGGCTGGCTCGTTAAAGGTGTGGACTGGTTATTGGCCACAGGACTGCTGCCATTGACAAGTATCATCATCGAACCTGCCAAGGTATTGTTCCTTAATAATGCCATTAATCATGGGGTCCTTTCGCCAATTGGGTTAGAGCAAGCGAAAACAGCAGGGAAATCCATTCTGTTTCTCCTTGAAGCTAACCCGGGACCTGGTATCGGTGTCCTCTTGGCCTATTGTATTTTTGGAAGAGGAAATGCGAAAAGATCAGCACCGGGCGCCGCAATCATTCAGTTTTTTGGCGGGATTCATGAAATTTACTTTCCATATATATTAATGCGCCCGATGTTATTCTTCGCCGTCATCGCAGGCGGAGTGAGTGGTGTGTTCACCTTAATGCTGTTAGGCGGTGGATTATCAGCTCCCGCATCACCGGGCAGTATTATTGCCATTATGGCCGTTACCCCGCCGCATGCAAGTAACTATTTAGCCAACATTGCTGGTGTCCTAGTAGCTGGAATTGTTTCGTTTATTCTTTCATCGCTTTTTCTAAAGATGGGCAAGCATCAAGAGGAAGACATTGAAGAGGCCGCAAGAAAAATGCAAGAGATGAAAGGCAAGAAAAGCTCTGTTGCTAATGTTTTTGCTGCTAATCCTAGCACGATGCCGGAAATCGTCAACAAGATTATCTTTGCCTGTGATGCCGGAATGGGTTCAAGTGCAATGGGTGCTTCCCTTCTTCGTAAAAAGGTAAAGGAAGCAGGGATGAATATTGCTGTAACCAATACAGCGATTAGTAACCTGCCTTCAGATGCCCAAATCGTTATTACGCAGGAAGAATTAACACCGAGAGCCCAGAAGCAGGTGCCGAATGCCTTTCATATTTCGGTTGATAATTTTCTTTCAAGTCCAGAATACGATCAGTTAATTAATCGATTGAAAAATCCTGAAATGGCCGAACTTCAGGAGATTGTTGAAGACGCAGAATCCGTTGTTCCAAGCGGTGACCCACATACAGATGATGCTTTGCTGCGTGAAGAAAATATCTTCCTAAATCAAGAATTTGCCTCGAAAGAAGAGGCCATTCGTTTCGCTGGCCGCGCACTGGTCAAGGCAGGATATGTAAAGGAAAGCTATATTGATGCGATGATTGCCCGTGATGAAATGACATCTACCTATATGGGGAATGACGTCGCGATTCCACATGGAACCGAAGAAGCGAAAAAGGATGTCCTGAATTCTGGTTTTACCGTTTTACAAGTTCCGAATGGAGTCGACTTTGACGGCCAAAAGGTACGGTTAATTTTCGGGATTGCTGGAAAAGATGGGACGCATTTGGAAATCCTATCGGGAATCGCCGTTACTTGCTCAGACATGGCCAATATTGAAAAACTAGTTGAAGCAAAATCGGCTAGAGAAATCATGGATATCTTAAATGATAAAAATCAATGATTACCTTTACACAAAATAATGAAGGAATGATAAAAATGAAACTAGCCGTCCATTTTGGAGCAGGGAACATTGGAAGGGGATTTATTGGAGCACTTTTTTCACAGTCCGGCTATCATGTCACCTTTGTTGATATCGCCGATCAAGTTATTAACCAGTTAAATGAGGAAAAGCAATATCAAGTAAAATTAGCGACGGATCAACAGGAAAGCATGACGATTGGAAATGTTTCGGGATTAAATAATATGACACAGGAACAAGAGGTGGTAGATGCGATTGGCAAGGCATCCTATCTCACAACGGCCATTGGGCCCAATATTTTGCCGCATATTGCCCCGTTAATGGCAAAGGGAATTACCAAAAGAGTAAAGAATACCGATGAAAAGTTATATGTAATTGCCTGCGAAAACCAAATTTCGGCGACAGATTTATTAAAGGGATATATTTTCGAACATTTGGATGAAGAAACAAAGGAGCAGATAGCAGGAAAAGTCTATTTCCTTAATTCTGCAGTTGATCGAATTGTGCCGATTCAAAACAATCAAGGCTCACTCGATGTGCTGGTTGAATCCTATTATGAATGGGTTGTGGAAACAAGTGAAAGCATTCCGCCAGTGGAAGGGATGAAGATTGTCGCTGACCTCGCTCCATTTATTGAGCGAAAGCTGTTTACGGTAAATACAGGGCATGCCGTCATTGCGTACCATGGTTATCTGGAGAACAAGTCTACGATTGATCAAACATTAGCGGATGAAAAAATTGTCAAACAAGTTCAGGCGACTCTTGGCGAAACCGGCGCCTATTTGATTAAACAATATGACTTAAATCAAGATGAGCATCAGCAATATATTGAAAAAATTATTAATCGTTTTAAAAATGCTTATTTAAATGATGCCGTGACAAGGGTAGGCCGTTCACCGCTTCGTAAGCTTGGCCCCAATGATCGGCTTGTACGTCCTGCGTCTGAAGCAAAAAAGGCTGGACTTCCATTCACAAATCTTTCAAGGGCAATTGCTTCGGCCCTGCTTTTTGATTATCAAGGCGATGAAGAAGCAGTAAAGCTGCAAGCGATGATTAACGAAAATGGACTGCCTGCTGTTCTTAAAGAGGTGAGCGGGTTGGATGAAAACAGCGATATAACCAAAGAGGTAATAAGCTATTATAATTTGCTTAAAAAATAAGGAAAAAGAAAAGGGTCAGTTCCTCGCTGCGTTTGCGGCGGGGGCTGACCCTTTAATGTTGGCAACAATCATTATGACAAAATGAAGTTTTGTAACAATTGATTGAGTATTGAAAACGCTTTATTCTAAGTATAGAAAGTTCAACAAATATGTTGAAGGGGGAAAAGAGATGAATGAAACAGCAAAAGATAAATCAGATGCAAAAGTAAAGATACAGAAGTTTGGCAGCTTTTTAAGTGGTATGGTGATGCCGAATATTGGCGCTATTATTGCGTGGGGGATAATCACTGCATTATTCATTCCAACTGGCTGGCTGCCTAATAAAGATTTCGCAACGCTTGTCGGCCCAATGATTACTTTCCTATTGCCATTATTAATTGGTTTTACCGGCGGTCGAATGGTTTACGATATTCGCGGTGGTGTTGTCGGTGCGACGGCTACCATGGGTGTGATTGTCGGAACTGATATCCCGATGTTCTTAGGGGCCATGATTATGGGACCTCTTGGCGGTGTTGTCATAAAGTACTTTGATAAGCTTGTTGAAGGAAAAATAAAATCCGGCTTTGAAATGCTCGTAAATAACTTCTCTGCAGGAATTCTTGGGGGCGGGTTGACACTAATAGCTTTTAAAGGTGTCGGACCGGTTGTGGAAGCATTAAGTAAAGTATTAGCTTCAGGTGTTCAATATATCGTTGATCATAATATCCTGCCATTTGCGAATATCTTTATTGAACCTGGAAAAGTGCTATTCCTGAATAATGCGATGAATCATGGTATTCTAAGCCCATTAGGAATTGAACAAGCGAAAGATACTGGGAAATCCATTTTATTCTTATTAGAAACAAATCCTGGCCCTGGGTTAGGGATTTTACTAGCTTTCTGGTTATTTGGTAAAGGAACAGCAAAACAAACGGCTCCAGGCGCAGTGATTATCCACTTCTTGGGCGGTATTCATGAAATTTACTTTCCATACATCTTAATGAAGCCAATGCTAATTTTCGCAGCGATGGCTGGTGGCGTAAGTGGTGTATTCACATTCAATATTCTTCATGCGGGACTTGTTGCCGCTCCATCACCAGGCAGTATCGTTGCCCTACTTGCAATGACACCTAAAGGCGGTTATTTCGGAGTACTAGCTGGTGTAATCGTTGCAACGGCAGTATCGTTTGCAGTTGCATCATTGATTCTAAAAACAAGCAAGGAAAAAGAGGAAGACTTATCCACCGCCGCAGCAAAGATGGAAGAAATGAAAGGCAAGAAAAGCTCTGTTTCATCCGTATTAACAAGCACACAAGATTCAATTGCTCCGGAATATGTAAATAAAATTGTGTTTGCTTGTGATGCTGGAATGGGTTCAAGCGCGATGGGTGCCTCAATTTTAAGAAATAAAGTGCAAAAGGCTGGTTTAGATGTAACGGTCACTAACACGGCAATTAATAATTTACCAGCCGACGCTGATGTAGTAGTTACTCATAAAGATTTAACGGACCGAGCAAAAGCAAAGCTTCCAAACGTAAAGCACATTTCGGTAGAAAACTTTTTAAATAGTCCTAAGTATGATGAACTAGTAAATAGTTTAAAGAAATAATCTCACAAAAAGCCTAGATACGATGTGCTAGGCTTTTGTTTATTTTAAAAATGTCAACAATGCAATGGACTAAATCGTAAATGGATGCCATTGTATAAAGGGATAGACAGGAATAGAATAATATTGTCAGTATGAAATTATAATTTTGGCAACATCATAGGTGTAAAGGCTGACGGTCAACTTTAAGGAGTGTGAAATATGTATATTTCCGCAAGAGAAAGGCAAATCCTTGAAATCTTATTAAAGAATACGGATGAAACGACCGTGAAAGACCTTGCAAATCAAATTGGTGTTAGCGGAAGAACAATCCACCGCGATTTAAAAAATGTAGAAGATATTCTAGGGGAATATGATCTATCATTACAAAAAAAGTCTGGAGTTGGCGTCCAAATCACAGGGGACCCTAACAAAATCCAGGAAATTGAACTATATTTATTTAATCTTTCCCATACAGAATACACAGCGGATGAACGACAAACGATTATTTTATGTGAGCTATTGGAAACAAATGAACCAGTAAAGCTTCTTGGTCTTGCCAATGATTTAAATGTCACGATTGCCACAGTAAGTTCCGATTTAACTAAACTCGAAGAGAGATTGCAAGCCATTGGATTAACCCTCATTCGAAGAAGAGGCTACGGCGTTGAAATCGAAGGAGAGGAAGGCGCTAAACGCAGGGCGATGAGTAACCTAATCTCTGAATATCTTGATGAATCTGAAATTCTCTCATTGACTCGCGAAAATATTCAAAAGCGGTCAACTCAGCAAATTCATACCATTTCTGAAAGGCTTATGGGACTGGTTGAAAGAAAAAAGCTTGTTATTGTTGAAAAAATCGTGAGCTCGATTGTTCAGGAATTACCATTTTCTATGGCGGACAGCGCTTATATTGGGTTAGTTGTTCATTTAGCACTGGCAGTGGAACGAATCCAAAAAGGTGAAGGGATTACCATTAATCCATCGTATTTGGAAGTTCAAAAGGAAACGAAAGAGCATAAATTTGCGGAAAAAATTGTGGCCCAATTAGAGCATGTTTTTACAATTAACATACCGCTAGCCGAGGTAGCCTATATCACGATGCATCTTAAGGGTGCGAAACTAAGACATGATTATGAATATCTAAATGAGGATACCAGCTTACATGTTGCCATTAAAACAAGAAAGATGATTGATGATGCTGGAGAATTAGTAGGAATGGACTTATCGGCAAATCGCCCCTTATTTGAAGGGCTTGTCATGCATTTAAAGCCTGCTATCTATCGAATGAAACAAAAGATGGGGATTAGTAACCCGCTGTTAGAAAAAATAAAAAGGGATTACTCCGATTTGTTTGCCATTATCAAACAAGCAGCCCAGCAGGTCTTTCGTGATTTTTATGTTCCTGATGAGGAAATAGGATATCTCGTCATGCATTTTGGGGCAGCAATAATGGGCAGCGGTGAGCTTGTTAACTTTAGAACGCTTGTCGTTTGCTCTAGTGGAATCGGGACTTCTAAGATGCTGGCAACAAGGTTGCAAAAAGAGTTCCCCGAGCTGAGGCACATTCAAAATGTATCGGTAATGGAATTTAAAAAAATGAATAAAGACCCTTATCAGCTAGTGCTTTCAACGATCCCTATTCCTGATTACGAATCTACTTATATTGTGGTAAATCCCTTTTTAAATAAGGATGAGATTGAGAAGATTCGTTCTTTTATCAATGAATATAAGATTGTGAACAGTTCCGAGAAACAGCTCCCTGTTACGCTTAATGGAAATACGAGCAAAAAGCGGTCAGCTGAATTAATAGAGGAAATGCAGCAGATCCGGGACTATGCCGGAACCATTGCGGCACTACTCAAGGGGTTCAAAGTAAACGAAATAAGCGGGTACAACATAACAGATGAAATCCTTGCCCAAGCCTGTCTAAGGCTTTATCAAGAACAAAGAATTGACGATGTTGAAGCGGTTGTTCAGAAAATCCTTGAAAGAGAAAAACTTGGGGGAATCGGTATTCCAGGAACGGGGATGGCCTTATTCCATGCACGTTCATCACATGTGAAGGAGCCCATTTTCGGTATCACGGTCCTGCAAACACCACAAAAGGTTGTTGGTATGGATGATAATGAAATGGAAATGAAGTTGTTATTATTACTGCTATCACCTGCACACACATCGGAAAAGACATTAGAAGTATTGAGTTTTTTAAGTTCATTGTTAATCGAAAGTGAAGAAACAATGACCGTTTTTCAATCAGCTAACTATGAGAGGATAGCTGGTTTGCTTTCTGGAAGATTGGATCAATTTTTTAACGATAAATTAAAAGTATTAAGGAGTGTTTGATCATGACAAAGTCCATTTTGGCAAAAGAAAATATTCTATTAAATGCATCTGTTGCCTCTAAAGAAGAAGCGATTAAATTAACGGGAAGTATTCTTGTAGAAAAAGGATATGTGGACGCAAGTTATATCGGAAAAATGCTTGAAAGAGAACAATTAACCTCAACTTACATGGGGAATTTTGTAGCGATTCCACATGGTACGGAGGATTCGAAGTCCTTTGTAAAGGAATCCGGAATTTCCTTTATTCAAGTACCGCAAGGCGTGGACTTTGGTGCCGGAAATATTGTCAAGCTGCTAATTGGGATCGCTGGTAAAAATAATGAACACTTAGATATTCTTTCTAAGATTGCAATCGTTTGTTCAGAGGAAGAAAATATCGAGAAGCTTGTTTCCGCAAAATCAGCAGAAGAAATTTTGGCCATTTTTGAAGAGGTGAACTAAGATGTTAGCTGTTCACTTTGGTGCGGGAAATATCGGCCGCGGGTTTATCGGGAATTTATTGTATCATTCCGGGTATGAAACTTGCTTTGTCGATGTCAATGATGAAATTGTCCGTTTACTAAATGAAAAAGGCGAATACCGTGTGGTGCTTGCTGACCCGGCCCAAGAGGAAGTTGTTATTAAAAATGTGAGAGCAATCAATAGTGCCTCATACCCGGAACAAGTGATAGCGGCAATCGCCGAAGCAGATCTAGTAACCACTGCGATTGGTCCGAATATTCTCCCGCTCATTGCAGGGTTAATTGCAGACGGTCTTCGCAAACGTGTGGAACAAACAGATCAGCCTCTCAATATTATTGCTTGTGAAAATATGATTGGCGGAAGTTCACTATTAAAAGAGAAGATTTTTGAAAAATTAACGGCTGATGAAAAGTCACAATTTGACAAGCGCTTTGGCTTTCCGGATTCAGCAGTCGACCGAATTGTACCGAATCAAGTGAATGAAGATCAACTCATGGTGAAGGTTGAACCGTTTTATGAATGGGTGGTAGAGGAGCCGAAGTTTGTCGGGGGAAAACCTTCTATTAAGGGGATCACGTTTGTTCAAGATTTGGTGCCATATATTGAACGGAAGCTATTCACGGTCAATACAGGGCATGCACTGGCTGCCTATTTTGGCTATTACTTTGGGATCGAAACGATTAATCAAGCAATGGAGAATCAGCAAATTCACGGCTTGGTTGAGGGGTCTCTTAAGGAAAGCGGAGGATTTTTAGTAAAAAAATATGGGTTTAACGAAGAAGAACATAACAAATACATTCAAAAGATTATCGGACGTTTCTCTAATTCTTATATTGTTGATGAAGTTACCAGGGTAGGGCGGTCACCGATTCGCAAGCTTGGGCCAAACGACCGCCTTGTCAGTCCTGCAAGACAATACGAAGAAGTAACAGGAAAAGAGCCGGAATATCTTTTGAAGGGAATTGCTGCTGCTCTGATGTATGATTTTCAAGGGGATGAGGAAGCGGTTCAAATCCAAACTACCATCAATGAAAAAGGCTTAGAAGCCGCGATTAAGAAGTTTACACAACTGGATTCAACATCGTCTTTGTTGAAAGGCATTGTGGAGCAATACAATCAATTAAAGTTAAATAGGTAATGTTATCCCTGAGGTCAGCCCCTCTCTAGGTTAAAGCGGCGGCGGACTGACCCTTTAAATTAAAGCTCTTTTAGTTCTCCATTGACTTTCGGAAAATTATTGAATAGAATATTGTTAATTATCGAATAAAGGCAATGAAGAGAAAAAGTAAAATGACTTTGTTTTTATACAGAGAGCTTCGGTAGCTGAAAAGAAGCAAAAACACTCATTTGAACAATGGTCTCTGAGCTTCGTACTGAACGTACTTGTTAGTATTAGTAGGCTGCGGCGAGCATTGGCACTCGTTATCAAAGTCACAGTATAAGAGTAGGTATTACTCCGTACTTGTCGAGACAAATGGTGTGAACCATTTGCGAAATAAGGTGGTATCACGTGGAAATTCAAACCTCGTCCTTAACTATTACAGTTAAGGCGAGGTTTTTTTGTTTTTAAAATTAATTTTATATTGGAGGTTTTTAATTATGAGTATTTTTATTGGCGGGGCATGGGCTTATGCTAACGGCTCCTTACATCTAGGTCATGTTTCAAGTTTGTTGCCTGGAGATATTCTGGCTAGGTATTACCGATTAAAAGGGGAAAAGGTTTTATATGTATCAGGCAGCGATTGTAATGGAACCCCAATTACAATTAGGGCAAAACTAGAAGGGGTATCGCCGAAAGAGATTGCAGACCTTTATCACGAGGAATTTGTCGATTGTTTTTCAAGATTAGGATTCTCCTATGATACCTATACACGGACGGATACGGATCACCATCATAAAATCGTACAAGAGATATTTTTAGAATTACTTGAAAAAGGATTTATTTATAAAAGAGAAATTGAACAAACCTATTGTGAATTTGATCAGCAATTTTTACCTGACCGTTATGTAGAGGGTATTTGCCCTAATTGTGGTGGTAATGCACGGGGAGATCAATGCGATTTATGTTCAACTGTTTTAGAACCGCTTGAATTACTAAATAGAAAATGTAAAATTTGCGGAAATCCACCCACAACAAGAAAAACAGAGCATTTTTACTTTTCTTTAAGTTCCTTCCAAACTACTTTGGAAAACTATACACAAGATGCGGAAAATAAGAATCTTTGGAGGGAAAATGCCATTTCTTTAACCAAACGATACTTAAAGGAAGGTTTACAAGATCGAGCGGTTTCAAGGGATTTGCCAATTGGGGTAAGTGTCCCGGTTGCTGGCTATGAAGAAAAGAAAGTCTACGTCTGGATTGAAGCCGTTTCGGGATACTATACAGCAAGCAAGCTATGGGCAAAAGAAACAAACAACGATGACTCCACGTTTTGGAATTCTGCCGCTGTATCTTATTACGTGCATGGGAAAGATAATATCCCGTTCCATTCGATAATATGGGCAGGGATTCTAGCCGGTCTTGGAAAGGAACCATTGCCAACACATATTGTTTCCAACGAGTACCTGACCCTAGAAACGAAAAAATTGTCCACAAGTAGAAACTGGGCAGTTTGGGTTCCAGATATGTTGGAAAGATATCACCCTGACTCCATCCGATATTTTTTAACCATCAATGCACCTGAAAGCCGTGATGCTGATTTCTCTTGGAAAGAATTCATTTACAGTCATAATGGTGAGTTATTGGGGGCATATGGAAACTTAGTAAATCGGACGTTGAAATTTATTGAAAAATCGTTTGATGGTGTTATTCCTGATAAGGTCATTTCTTCTCCTATTCAAGACAAAGTCAATCATTTGTTTGAGGAGGTGGGGCGCTGTATTGAAAATGCGTCTTTCAAACAAGGATTGGAAAAGGTATTCAAGTTGGTCCGGTTCGCGAATAAGTATTTTGATGAACAGCAACCATGGAAACAGATACATGAAGATGCGGAGTCCTGCAAACAAACTCTCGCAAATAGTGCCTATTTAATTGCCAATTTAGCACATATCTTGACTCCGTTTCTGCCTTTTTCAAGTGAAAGGGTTAAAAAAATGTTAAATACATCGGAGACAAAGTGGAAATCATTTGCGGTTAATTCACAATGTTTAACGAATGTAGAACCATTGTTTGAAAGGATAGATCCTGTGAAAATAAACGAAGAACTTGAAAGGTTGGCCAGTCAAACTTTATAAAATATATTTTTAACTATCACAATAGTGCAGACTTACTAAAGCTAGTACCACATCGTGATTCATCGTTTTAAGTAACCAGTTCATCTAATGGCAGGATATTTATTAAGTTAAGGAGAATTATCAAAAACAGGGGGAGTGAGAATGGACCTTAACTTTAATTTATCTTTTAATGCCATAAATATAGTAACTGGCATTTTGGCATGGGGTGTTATAGGTAATAAGAGGGGAAAAATCTAAAGTCATTGGTGATTTGAATGAAGGAAAAACTGGTTTATATCAGGGCACAATCGAATAAAGTACCCCCGCTATATCAGAGAGTAGTAAGAGTATTGGGTGTATTTATGTTAGGGGCTTTATTGGGTTTCTTGGCTAAGTACACAGATGGTTCAGTTGTAGGACTAATCGGTACCTATCTGGGATTTTGGATTGTCGTAACAACGTTCATTGCCGTTCGGAGCCGCTCACCTAAGGCAGCAGCATTACACACTTTCGTCTTTCTATTCGCTATGCTTATTGTTTATTATGTCTATTCCGCTGTGCTGTTTGGATTTTTCCCTAGGAATTATTTTATCGCTTGGGGCAGTATTGTCCTTCTTTCGCCGATAGCTGGTTATGTAGTTTGGTACGCCAAGGGAAATGGATGGAGAGCAGCGCTTTGTGCGTCCTTACCTATCGGTCTGCTCATGGTGGAAGGATATAGTTTTATCTATACTTTTTCCATCTCCAGAGGATTTGATTTATTCTCAGCCGTTTTGCTATTTTGTATTTTACCTGCAAATAGTTTTCAGCGCTTACGGATGTTACCTATTTTGGCTGTGTTGTTTTTCTTAATTGAACGAATAGGCTTCCTCTATTATCTGCCGGGATAAAAAAAGCCACATTTTACAGCTGTCTCTTGGCTTTTTGGTCCATATGTAATTTTTCCTTTTAGCATTTAACGTCTTTCAAGGAATTGAAAAAAAGGTCGAGCAGTTTTCGACATTGTTTTTATCAATTTCCCAGGAAAAAGCTAAACGTCGGAAGGATGTAGGCCAGATTTAATTAAGCGGTTAGTTAATACAGAAATTTGGGTAGGATTGTCGAAGTGTGTAATATGAGCGAAAAAGACCCGTTTTTCGTCATAGTTTATATATTAAAGTATAATGGAGGACCTTATTTTCGACAGAATTCTATCCGATTTTAAACATCAAAACCTTTATTTATAAGGCCTCGATATGATTTCAATCAAACATTTAATTAGTTTTTTAAAAGTTAACTAATCGTTTGATTAAAAACTTAGAAATCCTTGAAATAAGGGGCTTCTCTTAATAAAACCGTTAAGAAATTTGTTGAAATGCAGATGGAGTAAAAAGGAAGATCTCTAGAATGGTCAAATAAACTATCCAACCTGTATAATGAAATTAAACCGTTTGGAAGGAGACCCTTAATGCGTTATTTATTTCTCTTGATTATTGCTATTCCCGCCGCAGAAATAGGACTGCTTCTCATTTCCGGAAATACGATTGGCGTTTGGCCAACATTATTACTTATTCTATTGACTGGCGTCATTGGTGCGTATTTAGCAAAAAGAGAGGGCCTGCAAACAATACGGAAGGCCCAGGAGCAGCTGCGAAATGGTCAAATACCAGGTGAAGCTGTTTTGGATGGAGTATGTATAGTAATGGGTGGAATCCTCCTGCTGACACCGGGATTCATTACTGACATTAGCGGCTTTTTGATGCTGTTCCCGCCAACAAGACGTGTATGTAAATTTCTAATGATTAATTCCCTTCGGAAAAAAATTCAAAAAGGTAACATAAAAATAATAAAATGAAAAAACGTCAATCTTCAAAAAAATAGGAGCTGACGTTTTTTTTTTCATGCTTTGAATTTTATGCTCAGTCCCCCGCCGCTTTAACACAACGGGGGACTGAGCCGTTTGCTTTTTTAGTACAAATATTGATGAAAACACATGACAAATTCATTTGAAGTTGTGCTAACATGGCAATACTAGATATAGAGAATGGGGAGGAGATTACTATGAAAATAAATCAATTAATTGCCAACAATATTAACCGTTTAGAAGCCGTCTTGCCGGAAGATCAGACGCTCGGAATTGCTGGCTTGTCTGGATCTGGAAAAACCACTTTTTGTCAAACCATTGGGGAGGAATCCAAGAAGCGTCTCGTTTCCTTATTGCCAAAGGCTGATTATCAGTATTTATTTCCAAATATTATGGAAACCAATTTCAGTGCTATCAAGATGGAAGAGATGCCTTTAGTACTTTTTCTCGGAAGATCATCCATTTCTTCTAATCCACGTTCAACAATTGGTACCCATACGGGCGTGTTTACAGAGATTCGTGTTAGTCTTGCAGAAAAATTTAATCTTTCTCCAGAAGTTTTTTCCTTTAATAATGCATTAGGCTGGTGTTCTGAGTGTAAAGGACGTGGTACGACCAAAAATGTCGAATGTAAAAAATGTGAAGGCAGACGCTATAGTCCGGAAGTTGAGCAAAAAAGAATAGAATTATGGGATCAACCACATAGTATTTCCGATATCAACAACTTAAGCATAGAGTCGATTCTTTCCCTTGCAGAAGAATTACATATTAGTGAAGCGAAACAACATGTTCTTAAAAATATTATCAATATGAATATTGGTTACTTAACATTAAATCGAATTATGGGTACGTTGTCAGGTGGAGAATTAACACGGCTTTACTTGGCTGAATTCATGGCAGCAAGTGATAATACCGTTATTATTATTGATGAAATCTCCGTGGGTCTTGATCACCAAACACTATTGAAAATTTTAGAACAGATTAAACAATTAGGCTATAAGAATCAAATTTGGCTCATTGATCATTCGGACACGGTACTCGACACAGCGGATGATCACTTGTTCTTTGGACCTGGCAGTGGGAAATATGGCGGAAAAATTGTGGAAGAATCCCCACGTCCAAAACCGATTACCTGGGAACGAAATAAGAAAATGCCAACAGAATACTATCAATTTCATGATCTTTACTGTCGTAATATTCAAATGGCTGAAATACAGATTCCCAAAAATAGACTTATAACATTTACGGGTGAGTCTGGATGTGGTAAATCTACACTTGTCAATGAGTGTATCGCCAAAGATTTTCTGAAGCGATATCCAAAAGATAAACTAGTAATAGTTGGGCAAGACCGAAACCAATCGATTACCAGTCGGTCAACCGTTGCAACGTTTCTTGATATTAAAAAGAAACTCACAAAATATAGTGAAGATATTGATGATATTTTCGAGCGTTCAATTGAAGATATTATTGAAGAACTGCCAAATGAAGATATCGCTCATAAACGCTTGAACTTATTGATCAAACTGGGACTAGGTTATTTGACATTAGAAAGAAAAACCCAAACCTTATCGACGGGTGAATTTCAATGTGTTCATTTAGTTTCGGAGCTGTTTGCCAACTCAAGAACCCCCCATACACTGTTTATTTTTGACGAGCCTTCAAAAGGGTTATCACAAAATATTTTAAATCAATTTATTGATAGTGTAAGGGGAATACTAAAAGACGAATCCGTCAGCATCATGATGATTGAACATAATTCGTATATGCTAGAAAACTCTGACTTTATCGTTGATTTTGGTAAAAGACAGCTTGCACCTGTGGAGCATCTTGATGTGGTCAGTCATGATGATTATTATCGTGAACAAAACGGTACTTATAGTGTTGCTCCATTGCCTATTTCTTCCACACTCAAGCAGCAAAAGGGTATTACCTATTTAAAAGAAAATCAGATCGACTATTTTAAACATGCAGAAAACATCTATAAGGGTGGCATTTTAAAAAGCTTATCATCAATGGCCCGTTTGATTTACGGTGAATACGAATCAGACACCATTGCACCCGTCATCGCCATTGACCTAGAACGGCATTTGTATAGTCAATATAGTTTTCTCTATGAGATTGGCGGTTTGATCAACCATATTGTGGCTGCTCATCCAACCAATAAAGATACAAGAAGCTTCGATTTCTATTCTCAAGACAATCATTGTCCATGCTGCTCGGGCCGCTTGGTAATTGAAAAATTCGATTTTGATATTGTTATTCAAGATAAAACAGCACCATTCTGGGATGGCCTATTGCATCCAGACGTGATGGAGGTTCTAAAATACTATCAATTTCCGAAACTACAATTCATCTTTGATGAAATTAAGAATGAGCTCGGTCAGGATATAAGTAAAAGTTATACTGAGATGACAGAAGCAGAGAAGCATACCTTTTTATACGGGTATTGGGAAAAGTCATTCTATGATAAAGCAGGCAAGACGCGAAGGACATGGGAGGGCTTTAATAAAATCCTTGGGATGTATATAGTCATTTCGAAATCGATTATTAAAGAACAAATGAAAGCATCAAAAGAGAAGATTAGCTGTCCAATTTGTCACGGAACCGTGCTAAATCATCATAAAAAGCTCAAATTTGGCGACACAGATATTCGTGAGATTATCAGGCAGCCGCTTGATCAAGTGATTAAAACAGTAGGAAAGTTACCGGAACTGGAAAAACTGAAATCGATTGTTGGCGGAGATATGGCTTTGACGGAAGATGTCGCGCTGCTGCCTAGGGAAACACAGGTCGCGCTGAAAATGTTTGAATTGGAACAAGCAAGCTTTATGGGTTTTGAAATGGTATTACAAAATGTCTTGCCATTCTGGGACAGAATTAAAGGCAATATCGAATCCATCAGCATCAATAATCAGATTACTATCTGTGATTTTTCTAATATCACTAAGACGAGAGAAACCATCATTGATAAGTATTTCACCAATGGAAAATACAAAAAACTAACGTATGTCTATGAAGCGTTTGGTTACAAAAAAATTGTTACCCAAATTAATAAGATTAAAGCGAGTCATCCCTGTCCATTTTGTAAAGGGAAGAAAGTAATTTCAGAAGATAATCTCCATGATGGTGTGTTTAAATTAACAATTCCATGTGTAAGTTGTTATGCAAGTGGCATCAATGATGAAGGGCGTAAGGAAACCGTCGAGGGCATTGAAGTAAAAACATGGCTAACTGGCAAAGTGAGGGATGTTGTGGCTGAAAGCTTAAATCTTGAGGCAGTTGCAGATATTCCAATTTTCAATCGTATTCGTGAATTGAATAAACAAGAAATGATGGCGATTTATCAATTCCTTGAGCAAAATAATTAAACTTGAATGATTAAAACAAGTGATATTTTAGTAAAGAGCTAGCTGTCAGTCAGTGCAAAAGGCAAAGATACGGTTTCACCCCTTTGGATTTAACAATCTGAAGGGGTATTTTTTATGTTGAAAAGGATTATTCAACATAAAAAATAGGCTGGTTGAATTTAGGCTGACCATTACCAACCATTTCTGTGGAAGCTGATAACAATATTTCCTTAATATTGAAATTAAGTCTTGTAATTGAGTGTGTGTTGGTGTACCATTTAGGTAATACACTTGTATAAAGGAGGAGGATGTAGTGATCAAAGGATTAATATATTTGGAATGGCTAAGAAATCGTGAAAAGGTTATGACGGCTTTTATCATTGTTGTTTTGTTGGGAATAGGGTTAACAATGATTAGCTTTGTGAGTCAGCTCATTTCCATTAGTAGTTTTATAATGATGTACATTTATGGTTGGATCGTTGTATGGCCATTTCTAGTTGTCATCCCCTTATTTATCATGCTTGAGCGGGACATGAAGGATCGGCATATTTGGCTTTATACTGAAGCTTCTCTAAGAAACCTCTTGCATGTAAAAGTATTGTTTTTGTCTATTGTCAGTACGGTATTTATTATTTTTCTGTCAGTCGTTGGATTGATCTGTGAGGTTTTCAATCAAAACGGGAGCATTCTCTCCTTATTAATGCCCTATGGAATACTCCTCCTAATTACCCTTTTTAAAGTGGTTGTTATGCAGTTTTTATTTTTACTAATTTGGACTCTTTTACATGCGGTTACGGTCTATTCGCACTCTTTAGCGATGTTTGTCATGCCAATCAGCTATGTCCTTGCGGTAATCATCTATTCGAATTTTTATGATTTACTCCAAGTGGGAGCCTTGCCGATTCATAGTGAAGGCATAATTGTACAGCTAAATCATCATGCCATGCCGTTATTTTCTTTAGAAAATATCTTCACGGGTGAAGTAAGTGCTGGGATTTTAATTATTGTTGTAAGCCTATTTTTGTCGGCAAGGTTTTTAGAAAAGAAGGTCGGTGTCTAAGATGGGCATAGAGTTTGATAAGGACCGGCCAATATATGTACAGCTGGTTGAAAGGATTTGCGGGGAACTTGTGAGTGGTGTCCGTCAGCCGGGGGATAAGCTGCCATCGGTACGGGAATTTGCGTTGGAAGTTGGCGTCAATACGAATACCGTGCAAAACGTCTACAAGCAGCTTGAACAAATGCAGTTAACGGAAACGAAGCGCGGGCAAGGCACTTTTATTACACCAGATATTTTAAAAATCAGGTCAATGCGTGAAGACTTAAAAAGGCAGCTTGTCGACCGGTTCTTGAACAATGTTGAAACGATGGGGTTTACCCAGGAGGAAGTACTTCAAACATTAAAAGAAAGGGGTGGAATATGAGTGTTAGAGGCAAGAAATGTTCAATATCAATACAATAAACGGGTTGTGCTTGAAGACGTTAATGTTCAAATCGAATTAGGAAAAATAATTGTCCTTGCGGGCGAAAACGGCTGTGGGAAAACAACATTTCTTAAGCTGCTTGCAAAATTACTGCCGCCAAAACAAGGCCAAATTTTATTGAATGGTTCACAAACAGCGAGAGATACACTAGCAAGTATTGCGTTCATGCCTGATGATCAACACTTTCATCCGTATTTTAATGGGGAGCAGCTTTTTTACTTTTTTGAAACACAATTTCATGACTTTCAGCAGTCTAAAGCGAGGGAAATAGCCAGTTTCTTGAAGCTTGATTTAGCTGAGAAAATCTCGAAGATGAGCAAGGGGAACATAAGCCGCTTAAAGCTTGCAGCCACTTTTGGGAGAAGGTCCTGCTATTATCTGCTCGATGAACCGTTTGAAGGACTTGATCCGTTAGTTCGTGAGGATTTAGTAAAAAGCTTGATTCAATTTGTTGATTTAGAAAAGGCAACAATTCTGATGAGTACGAATGAAATGGATGATGTATCAAAAATCGCAGATGAACTAATGATTTTGAAAGACGGAAAAATAATTATTCATGAAAATTTAGATGTGGTTCGCAGTGTACACGGAATGGATGCTAAAGAATGGTTTCAATCATTTTATAAGTAAGGGGAGAGCTAAGGATGAATAAATGGACAATATCAATGGCTGTATATGTAATTGTTTGTGTAATCGCGGTATTTAGCAAGGCAAGTGAAGGCTATGATGTATGGAGTTGGAAGCTTCTGGTGGGGCAGGTGTTTGCAATCCCGCTTACGTTAATTGTCTTTGCAACCCTCCATTTTAAAAGCAGACATTCTGGAAACGCAAAGTAATAGATTTTTGGTGTCCGTCCCCCGTTGAGTTAGAGCGGCGGGGGACGGACCCACAGCCTGTAAAACAGGAGGGGTGGGAATGGAGTTTAACTTTGACTTTTCTTTTAATGTCATAAATATAGTAACTGGTATTTTGGCATGGGGTATTATTGGAATCCTTGCCTATCGTTTTTATAATAAACAATCTGTGAAGCTAAAGGGATGGAAAGTCATTGTTGCTATTTTAGTAGGTATTTTTTCTTTTTCGATTAATTGGAATCTGTTAGAGACAATGGTCAAAATTCCACTCTTACCGCTTGGGGTCTGGATTTTGTATTTGGTTAAAGGAAGGAAAGAACGGTGGAAGTATTATCGATCCTTTGCTTGGTTGGGGTTTTTTGCGAATTTTATCTTTCTAGTGTCCACCTTAATCGCTATACCAGTCCACCATGCCCTGTACCCTGAAGATGAGCTATCAACGTTTATCTCCAATGCTGAGAAGGCTTCGATTATTCATCTTCATCCTTCAGCAATGGACCGCCCACTCAATAAGGGGAATTTACTGAAACTACTTAAAACAATGAAGCCAGAAAAAATCTACAGTGACCAGTGGTACCAAGAGATGAATACGAATTTTGAGCCAAGTAAGAGCAATGAACGGTTTCCGTATCAACTTACAGGGACTTCCTCTAAATGGGGGAGCGGTTTAGACACTATCATTTATATTGAAGAGGATGGTAAAGGGGTATTAATATCAACTCCGAAAAAGCAGCATTATTTTCACTCCCAAGATTCAATATTGGAAGGAGGAAAATAAAAATGATCAAACAGAAGTTTTTAATTTTTGTAGGGTCAGCTGTTCTTGTCCTGTCAGCAGTCATGATTTATTGGTTTTATTTTTCGAAACCTGATTCGTTTCCGGCTGATGAACAATTGATGGAGGAGATTAATCATGTCTTTCCGGAGGCGGCGGTAAACATTATTCAAGACACCGTTTCTATGGATGAGCGGCACGTTGTTGTTCCTTTTATATCTAAAGAAGACGATTACGGTGTAACCTATTGGGCTTGGCAAAAGCACAAATGGCAGCTGCTGGCGATTGACACTACCGGAGAACCACGCCTTTGGAAGATTGATATAAAGGATCCATCCACCTTTTACATGGTGTGGAATATTCATCCTGGTGATCAAGTAGATTATATGAAGTTCTTTATAATTAGGGACCGGGGATATCATGTCACCGAGGGGATAGAGACTTACAATCCACGAGTCCAAATGGAAAAGAAGGTCCCCCTCGAAGGGAAATCTTATGGGGTACTGCCACTTCCAGATGAATGGGTATCTTTTATGAATCCATTCATCAAAGTAGGGTCAGCACAGCAGCCTAGTTTATTTTTCAATGACTTTTTTCCGGAAAGAGAGATGTTTTTTGGCTGGATTCCATATGACAAATTAGATAAACAGAGATTTCCGGAAGGCTCTGTAAATGGAAATCGATATTTTAATGGGGATGTAGACATCGATTTTATTAGTATATTAAACGAAGCAGAAATCGAATCTCCAAGGTAGCCTGAGTAGGAATTTTTTGTGGTCAGTCCACCACTGCTTTAATGTTTTAATGCGGCGGGGGACTGACCATTCCAAAAAACTAAACAATTGATTGATTAAACTGCCGGAGCGTAAGGTTAGCCTTTAAACTGTTATCATTGGCCAATTTACTTTGTTTCAAATGACCTTTTTTGTTGTAAAAAATTCTCTTACGATAAAGGCTGATTGTGGAAAGTGTAATCCTAATTGCCATGCGCCAACCCCCTTTAACCCATAATGAACTACAAGTTCGAGCTTATGAGCACGTGCCCTTGTGTCTTCATACCATACTATATGTCTCTTGCCAGTTTCATCTCGATAGTGAAAGAAAGGTTGCTGAAATTCCTTAGAATATTGAATGGGTTCCTGATATTTCATTGCTGTCGCGATCGCATCAGCGACAGCAATAGGACGGGCACTAACAGCAGTTCCATTCGACATTGTCCAGTTATACCCATAGCGAGGCACTCCAAGAATAATTTTGTTTGCTTTCATATGATTAAGAGCATACTCGATGGTTTGCTTTACTTCCTTTATAGGTGCAACAGGTCCAGGAGGGCTACTTACTTCGTGCCAATCATAGGCCATAAGAAACACGAAGTCCACAGCTGCACCAATACCTCCGTAATCATATCCTTTTAACCAAGGAACAACATCATTTGATTTAGCCGGTACCGAAACCGATGTATAATATCCTTCGGGTTTCAATTTTCCCCTTAAAGAATGTAAAAAACCGCTAAACAAATCTCTTTCACTTTCATGAACTAGTTCAAAATCAATATTCACACCAGCATAGTTTTTGGTCTTGATTAGCTGGTAAATATTATTAATTAATCGCTCTCTTTTTTCAGGAGAACTTAATACTTTCCTTGTTAATTCGGAACTAAATCCAGAAGCGGTCAAATTCGTTACAACTGCAAGGGGTGCTACTTTATGTTCTCTTGCTAATTTAATAAGTTCCTGGTCCTCTAAAGTACTTAAATTTCCATCTTCAAGAATATGATACTCAAAAATGCCAAAATACGTATTAATCGGAGAGAAAGCCTGAACGATCATTTGATTATTTTCTGAAGTAGATGGTGTAATATAACTAAAGCCTTCACCTGGATACTTTGTTCTAGGGGGTAAATATAATTTCATTCCAATCATTAACCTATCCGTATGCAGACCGTTATATTGACGGATCGTTTCCATTGAAATGAAACTCATTTGGGAAATGGAATATAAAGAATCCCCAGGCTGAACAATATACATATTCGATGGAATGAGTAAATCCTGTCCTGGTACTAATCGATCTGTTTTTAAACCGTTCGTTATCCGGATACTATCCAATGAAACTTGATATTTTGTAGCAATAGAGAATAAGGAGTCCCCTGATTTAACAATGTATATAAACATCTATACACCTCACTCATAGTCATTCATTTATTTAAATATATGCAAGAGTAGATTAAGCATGTCGCAAAATCATTGGGTTTTACATTTCGGGGTCAGACAGAGCTGTTTGAAGGTGGCTATTCTTAATCTGAATGGAGATTTATGTTGGATTGGAATATTCATCCTATTGATCATTTGGATTATATGAAGTTCTAATTAGGGATAGGGGGTATCATGTTATTGAGGGGGGTGAGACTTACCGCGGTGAACTGACCCCTTTTTTTAAAACTCTGTATACTAACTATCAAAATACTAATCAAACGTTTGATTGAATGGAGCCGCGTATTGGTAAATAGAATTTTTACCGTAGTTTCAAATTCAGTCCAAAACTAATCAAACGTTTGATTAAATATTATATACGGTGGGGATTACAACCTTACACCTAGCTTCCTTCGCTAACCTCTTTGTCTTTTTCCAACAAAACAATTAACCCTGGCAATAGAATTCCTCTAATTAAGAAGGTATCTAACAATATTCCCACGGCAACAATGAAGCCAAAGACAAATAATAATTGGATGGGCTGTGTCATCAATACAGCAAAGGTGGCTGCTAGAATAATACCTGCCGAAGAGATGACCCCGCCTGTAGTCGCAACAGCTATTTCTACGGACTCTTTCACAGAATGCGTTGCACGTTCTTCTTGGAATCTTGAGATGAGCATGATATTGTAGTCAATTCCAAGGGCAACCAAGAATACAAAGGCATAAAGTGGAACACGGTTACTGATAGTATCGATATCAAAGAATAGGCTGCTCAAGAACGTTCCTAATCCTAAGGCAGCCAGGAATGAGATTAAGATGGTTCCCATCATATAAATCGGCATTTTTAGCGATTTGGTTAGAACGATTAATAAGGCAAAGATTAAAATTGTCTCTAACAAAACAATGACAATGACATCTCTGTTGTTTATGGAGCGGTCATCCACCTTTATTGCAGTTTCCCCCGCAAAATAGAGCTGCCCATCAAGCTTACTGTCTGCAGTTATTTGTTTAGCATGATTAATCATTTCTTCTAATGAATCCATGGTCCTGACAGCATAGGGATTTCCTTTAAATGTTAGGCTGAAGTTTATGACCTGATTATCTTTGGCTATGTCAGATAATCGAACATTACTGACCTGCGGCTGTTCAGCCAGAGTACTACGCAATGTTTCCTGTTGTTCAGGAGTGATTTTTTCTGAGGATTCAAACACAACGGATGTTGGAGCTAGGTCCCCTGCCTCAAACTTTTGTCCTAATATTTCATACCCTTCACGGGAAGGCATATCTTTTGGAAATGACTTCATCGTGTCGAACTCATACTTTAGATTAACCAGATTACTAGCAGCTAGTAACAAGAATATACCAATAACAGCAACAGAAAGACCCGGCTTTCTGACAACGAAGCGGCCAATCTTCCCCCAAAGAAAATGGTGGTTGGCAGAGTGACTTCCGACGCGTGGAATTTTTGGCCAGAACGACTTCCTTCCAAAAAGGGTAAATAAAGCGGGAACGAGTGTAACGGATGCCAGCATGATTACGACCATTGTCGTGGCGAAGGTGGGCGCAAAGTTCTGATAGTCGCCAAATTGGGCAAAGAATAAAACAAGCATCGCCGCTAAAACCGTTCCGCCGGAAAAGAAGACAGGCAAACCGGTTTCGCGCATCGCTTCTTTCATGGCATCAAATTTGCTTTCATGACGGGTGAGCTCTTCGCGATATCGAGAGAATACAAATAATGAATAATCAATCATCGCGGCAAATAACAGAATCGACATGATCGATATGGTCTGATTGCTCAAGGCTAGGCCTGCTTTACCCATTATTCCTAGAATCTGATTAACCACTTCATAGACAAAGACTGCCGCTAAAAGCGGAATCAACGCTAATAATGGGGAACGATAAATCACGATTAAGAGAATAAGGATTAAACCTACTGTTGATAAAATAAGGACAACATCTGCACGTGAAAAAAGATCAAGTGAATCTGTTGCAATCCCGGCAGGTCCTGTCACATATAAGGTTAGATCAGATGAATTAGCAGCAATCTTTCTAATCTGCTTTAACGATCCTTTTATTTCCTTTGTTTCGAATGAAGCATCAAAAGTTAACGGAATGATGGCTGTCGTCTTGTCATCTGAAAAGAAACTGGCCACTGCCTGTGGAGGTAAGGATGCAATAGGGATAATTTGGGCAATCCCTTTGATTTTTTCACTTGAAATTTTTTCTAAAATCTCCACTAGCTTTGTAAGTTTCAGTTCACCCTTGCTTGCCTGAAAAACTAGAATCGCAGGAGTCCCTTCGTTATTAGGAAAATACTGATCGACCTTTTTTTGGGCAATAACAGATTTAACATCACTAGGAAGGGAATCAATTCTTGAAACTTCATAATCTTTTGCACTTGGAGCAAATACTGCCAATACAATGGTAAGGACTAACCAGGCGGCAAGGGTAATCCACATCCCCTTTTTTGTTGATACAAAGTCAGTAATAGCTTGAATGAATGATTTCATCCTATTTTCCGTACCCCCTTCTTATAAAAAAATTAAAAGTAACAGAAGTGTTACTTTTGGGAAAAATAAATTGACACTATTGTCACTACCATTATCTTTCAAAGTAACAGGGGTGTCAATTTATGTATTTGTGAACATTCCGTGTCGGATAATTTCTTTAATGGAACTGACCCAGACGGATGGGGAAATTCCAAAATGATTTGGAATGGCAACCGATTGAAAAATATAACCCAGAAATAAGGAGTCTGGAATATGGGACTTTAGCCTTTGTTCTTCTTTTCCCAGCGTAATAAAATTTTGGAGATAATGATACATATCTATGTGTAGCTTTTCCAATTTATGTTTATTTTCCTTGACCTTCTGGTTACTACCTACTTGAATTTGCTTGCCAATATTGATTAATTTCTGAATATCTGTGTTACTTAGGATCAGGCTTAGCAAATAGTCAAATTGAGCCTCAAAGCTGCGATGTGATTCGATTTGTTTTAACTCAATCAGAAAGCGGTCCATCTCATAAAGCATATAATCAGTTATTAATTCCTCTTTATTATCAAAGTATTTATAAAGTGCACCACGCGATACGTTTAAGTCATCCGCTAATAGACTAAACGTAAACCCTTCATAGCCCTGTAGCAGAAGAAGCTGTTTTGTTGCTTGAAATAATTCATCTGTAGAAAATTTACGTTCACGTGCCATTTTTTCACCCTCAACCTATTATAACAATTGCCATTGGGGTCAGTCCCCCGCTACGTTAAACCAGCGGGGACTGACTCTTTTTTCAAAAAGTTTAAATTGCCCAATCCCCATTCCGGAAAATTGGAACGACAGTCCCATCTTGTTTGATACCGTCAATATCCATCTTGTCAGAGCCAATCATGAAGTCCACATGAACCGTGGATGTATTCATGCCCTGGGCTAATAATTCTTCCTGGCTCATTTTCGTTCCGCCTTGAATTGTTGTCGGGTAAGCGGCGCCGATTGCTAAGTGATTGGAGGCATTCTCATCGAAAAGCGTATTAAAGAAAGTAACCCCGGATTGAGAAATTGGAGATGGATCTGGTACTAAGGCAACTTCACCCAAACCAGTGCCGCCTTCGTTATCAAACACTAATTTTTTAATGGCTTCATCGCCTTTTTCAGCAGAAATGTCCACAATTTTTCCATCTTTAAAGTGTACTTCAATGCCTTCAATTAACGTACCGGCATAGCTTAACGGCTTCGTGCTGCGGACGACACCTTCCATGCGATGCGTGTCAGGAGCAGTAAAGACCTCTTCTGTCGGCATGTTGGCAATAAATTCATCACCTTTTGGATTATAGCTTTCGGCACTCGCCCAAATATGGTTCTTTGGCAGTCCTAAAGTTAAATCTGTGCCAGGTGCTGTATAGTGCAAGGCGTCGAATTGGATGTCGTTTAATTTCGCTGCTTTTTCATTCAACAGCTTTTTATGGTCATCCCAGGCAGCAATTGGATCCTCTGCATAAACACGGGAGGTTTTGAAAATTTGATCCCATAAGGCATCAACTTGTTCTTCAGAAGTTGCAAGGTTAGGGAACACTTTTGCAGCCCAGCCAGCTCCGGCAGCAGCGGCAACAGTCCATTTCAAATCATCATTTTGCGTGGCAATGCGCTGAGCACTGAACGCCTTTCCATACACATTTTGATAGGCAGCAATTTTAGCAGGATCGACTTCATTTAGTAAGCCTGGGTCACTTGAGACAATCGAAAGGCGGCTGACGCGATGATTTAATACATGGTCTTCAGATTCTTGAATTTCGTATTCAGGAATGTCGGTCAACACTTCAACAGGTTGATGCAGGTAATGCAGTTTGCTGATTTCATCATCGGACCATTTGACAATTACTTTTTCCGCACCCAATGCATAAGACTCATCGGTGATTAAACGTGCTAATGGGGCTTGATCAACAGTGATGGTCATTTTTACCCAATCGCCAGGTTGAACATTGATTCCTTTCGCAGTTAAAAGTTTTGCATATTTATGTAGATTTTCTTCAAAGTTAGGTAGGACCATTTTTTTACCCTCCATAAATTTATGTCTATCCACTATACTAACATAATTAATCAGAAATTTCCGCAAGTGAGCGTTGCAATTATTTGAGTCAGTCCCCGCTGTTTTAATGTTTTTATACAGCGGGGACTGACTCCTTAAATGCTCAATATCTCCCTGATATCCTGTTCGGTAACTCTTGAGATAGCTTGGTCTCCTTGCTCCAGGACCGTTACGATGAGTTCTTTCTTTGTTTGCTGCAGCTCATACATCTTTTCCTCAATGGTTCCCTTTGTAATTAAGCGAATCACTTGGACAACATTCTTTTGCCCCATTCGATGTGCCCGTCCTGCCGCTTGCTCCTCAACGGCCGGGTTCCACCACAGATCGTACAATATGACCGTATCAGCTCCAGTTAAATTCAATCCTGTATTTCCAGCTTTCAATGAGATAAGAAAGATGTCCGCTTCCCCGTTATTAAATCGGTCCACCAATTGGACGCGTTCCTTCGAAGCGGTTTGTCCGTCTAAGTAAAAGAATGGCAACCCTTCCTTTTCTAATGACTGACTGATTATTCGCAGCATGCTAGTAAATTGGGAGAAAATGAGTAATCTCCTGCCATTTTCACGAGCATTCACGACAAGTTCGATTAATTGTTGGAGTTTGCCGGAGTCTCCTTGATAATTTTCTAAAAATAAAGAGGGATGGCAGCATAATTGGCGGAGCCTTGTTAAACCGGCCAGGATTTTCATCCGGCTTTTTTGGAACCCTTCTCCTTGAAGGGAATCCGTTGTTTCTGTCTTTATCTTTTCCAAATAGGCAAGGTACAGCTCCTTTTGCTGTTTCGTAAGTTCAGAAACATGAACTGTTTCAATTTTATCCGGCAATTCCTTCAACACATCTTTTTTCACCCTGCGGAGTAAAAATGGTTTTATCATTTTAGCTACCTTTTCAGGAGGCAATTGGCGAAAGGCCTTCTGGTTTGGGAAGAAATCCGGCATAATCGTTTGGAAAATAGACCATAGCTCATCAATTGAATTTTCAATTGGTGTTCCACTAAGGGCAAAACGAGTATCTGCATGGATATCTCGTACGGCTTTTGCTGTTTTGGTTGCATAATTTTTAATCGCCTGTGCTTCATCTAAAATAAGGGTGCGAAACTCATGTTGCTGATAATACTCACTATCTTGACGCAGGGTTGGATAGGATGTAATCCAGATATCAGGCGGAGTTGCACACCCAAGCATGTCCATCCGTTCTTTTGGGGATCCCGTCAAAACTTCTGCACGTAAAGATGGGGCAAATTTCTCTAGTTCATTCTTCCAATTATAGATAAGTGAAGCAGGGGCTAAAATCAACGATGGCTTATGTTCTGCAAACTTCTCCTTATCCGCTAATAATACGGCGATACCTTGCAGCGTTTTCCCTAATCCCATGTCATCAGCAAGAATTCCGCCAAGCCCATAATATTTCAGTGTACTTAACCACTGAAATCCATAGTTTTGATAATCTCGCAGCTCTGCTTGTAAGGTGGGAGGAAGTTCAAAGTCCAGCTGTTCAGGATTTTTCAGACGGGCAAGCAACTGACGAAATGGCTTTCCGTACTTAGCATCCTTCCCTTTATTGCCTGCAGTCAATTCCTCAAGCTGTATCCCTCTGTATAGGGGAAGGCGCAGGGAATCTTGTTTCAGCTGCGACGATTTAATGTTTAAATCATCAAAAATGTGCTGAATCGTTTGGAACTCCTCTGATTCCAGCGGCACAAATGCGCCATTCGGCAGCCGATAATATTTCCTTTTTTCAACAGCGTAACGAAGGATATTTTGAATCTCTGCTTGCTTAATCCCCTCCATACCAAAGCTGACGTCTAACCAATTTCCAGAGGAGTCCACATCAATATGGGTCACAGGGGTATGCTGCTCAGGCAGGATGAAGGATTTAACGGCTTTTGTTAAGAAAATATCTGCCTTATCCTCTAGTCTTGGAAGTGTTTCATATAAAAACTCAAAAATCCCTTCTTCTCCTTCTAGGTAAAGCAATTGCCCATTAGATTTGAGCGCACTCGATTCGATAACCTTCATAATCAGTTGTTCCTTTTCGGTGTCTCTCATTAAAATAGGATCCTTCACCGATTTTATCTCCGTGTTCACAAAGGGATTGACCGTATGTTTTCCGTAATGATACTCCAATGTCACGTGTAAAAGATCATCGATACAGTCAATATACATTTTCGCATGTAAAGGAAACTTCATTATTTTATTCGAAATACTATCGGCAATCTCAAGCTTTCCAACGTTATTCATCATTGGCCCTACGTAAGAGAGAAGCGGCTCAATCTGATCATGACTAATCGGTAAGACAGGAGTATTCGCTAATTGGATGAGCTCCTTTAACTCTTTTATAAAGGTTTGTTGTAAGGATGAGAGTTTATAAAAATCATTCTTCTTTACCACATAACCATACATGTCAAGGTATTCGACAAAACCGAAATCCGATACATCCAATTGAAATGCTTCCTTGTTTCCTTTATCTAGTTGAAAAGTAAACGGCAATTCGTCTTTATGGAGTTTTAACTGATGATACGCATTACCCCCACTTTGAAGTTCAATTTGTCTTTGCGCAAGCTTTTCTAATACTTGATCAGCAAGTAGTGGAGAAATAGTGACGGCACGTACATCAGTAGACGCACCGTATTGTGAGAAAGAAGATTGTAGGTTTCGGTAGATTTCATCATATTTTACGTCATCTTGCAATAGATCAATGATTTCTTGATCCTGATCAGTAAATATATATTCAGTTGGATCAAACGTAAAGGTTTTTGTAAATGGGTACTGTTTTTTTTGTTTGATTGCACCAAGGAAATCTATCATGTTTTTTACCACATACGTTCGTTTGTGACCCACTTTCATTTCTAAGGTAAGAACGGTGTTTCGGTACGTTTTCTTGAATTTACAAATCCACTCCACCAGCAATGGCTGCTTTTCTATCAAATCCTTTTGAGGCATGTTTTCCTGTCGATGGTTTGCGAAAGTAGTAATAAATTGATTTGTAAGCTGCTTAACATAGGCCGATTGTCTTTCCTGCTGCTGTCTAACTATCTCTTCTTGCTGTTTCTTTAGCTGTTGCTGTCTTGCTTGTATGGATTCTTCACTAGAAGTCGTATGACTCTCGCTAGCTTCCATTTCCTGTATCTTGATCATAACGGCTGCAACATGCTTACATTCCTCGTCATACTGATTAAAGGCTGGACAGTTACACTCAAACTCAAAACCAAATTCATCTTCATAAATGACAACCTTGTAACGCTTTGTCCCCGATACTGCCGCGTACCAAACTTCTTTAACAGAATCGTAAGCTAGATCCTTTACTCTGCCTTGGGTGTAATAAATATGCCCCTTCCGGTAATTAGCCGAAGAGAACAACTTTTTGACATCTGAAACGGTTAATGTATGGGTCATCAGTAACCTCCCTATTTTTTGACGTTTATATGTTAATTTTTATTTGCCGACTTATACTTGTACTTGTTATTTTAGACTCAAATACAATAAAATGCTATGTTCCTAGAATCGCCAAACTAGCTGAATATTAATCACTAATCAAAGGGGAGAAAGCAGGCAAAGTGGGGAGGTCCCTTTAAATTAGGTTATACTGTAGAGGAAAAAGAATGTTTTGGATTTCAAGATAAAAGTCAGCCTGAATATTAAAAGAAACAACTGTTTAAAATCGTTTTAGAAAAGGTGAAATATGTTTTATGTAATTAGTTTATTTATTCTTGCGGGAATAGCTGAAATTGGCGGCGGGTACTTAGTCTGGCTTTGGCTGCGTGAAGGGAAGCCATATTGGTACGGGATAATAGGCGGGCTTATTTTGGTTCTATACGGAATCATTCCTACCCTGCAAAAGTTTCCTTCATTCGGAAGAGTGTATGCTGCCTATGGCGGGGTATTTATTGTTCTTTCTGTCCTGTGGGGCTGGGGTGTTGATAAGAAAGCACCAGATACATACGATTGGATTGGAGCCGTTATTTGCATTGTCGGAGTTTCCGTCATGCTTTGGGCCCCGAGGCATTAGCTTATTTTGATAACAGGGGAGAAAAATACGAACCAAGCGGCGCAAGTTGTATTAAAGACATTTTAGCTATTTTTGGAGGTGGTTTTGTCTTTAAGAAGGGGTATTAAAGACATTTTAGCTATTTTTAGAGGTGGTATTGTCCTTAAGAAGGGGTATTAAAGACATTTTAGCTATTTTTGGAGGTGGTTTTGTCTTTAAGAGGGGGTATTAAAGACATTTTTGCTATTTTTAGAGGTAGTTTTATCCTTAAGAAGCCGTATTAAAGACAATACCACCATTTTCGTAGGCGGTATTGTCCTCAATAGCCCTTTTCGCGAGAAACCTCTGATTATCGCTTTAAAACCCGTCCTCTTACCCCAGCATCCGATACTTCATTTTAAAATATTTTTTCAATCCGTCTGCAATCAATAGGAAGGTAATGATCATAACGGATATAAATAGGACAGCGGATAATGGGACCCAGTAACTGCTCCAGACGTCGCTTGAAACCGACTGTAGATACATGGGATAGGCAAGTGAGGTGTTTTCAGCTGAGTAACTGCCATCCAATTCCGAGGTGAACTTCCGATCCACGAACAGTTGAACGACGGCTAATTGCGATAATAAAAATAACACTCTAGCCATATCGTTTACAAAACTCGTCAAAAGCTGTGATTTAAGATGCGGAAAAATGTGGCGCGTAAATAATTTCACCCTTGTACAGCCCGTGGAAATGGCCGCCTTCACAAATAATTGATTCGAAACATATTTGGTATCATTTTTTACAATCGTTGCCAGCCGTCCAACCTCAATACTGGATAGGATGACAACAAACCAAAATGGGAGAAATCTAGAAAAATAGATAAAGGGAATGCCGAGCAGCAACGCGACTAAAAAAATCGGCGGGATAAACGATAAAATATAATTCCAGCTGCTTAAGAAAGCATTGATAGGTTTTGAAATAGTGGCTGCCATGCCTAATGGTACTGCAATTAGATAGCGGATCACGGCGACAAGGGTAACGAACAATAGTGTTTCTTTTGTGCCCATTATTAAAAGACTAAGCAAATCTCTGCCCTTATTATCACTGCCAAGAAGATGTTCCTTCGAAGGCGGATAGGGCGGGATGATAATTTTGGTTCCACTCATTTGCATCGTTTCTTCTTTCAACTCATGATCAACGAAGGGAAGGTGTGCGCCAAAAACCGCAAATACCAGAAAAATAGCTAAAAAGACTAATCCGATAACAAGTTGGATGTTTTTCAAAACTCTTCCTCCATTTTAGAATGCATCTTCTTCCGGGTCATATGGTGTTAGAAAATAGTTGCAAGTTTGGCTGAGCAAATGAACCATTAATATAATCAACGTAAAAATAACCGTATAGGAAATGGCCAATGCAGCATTGCCTAAATCTTTGCTTTGTCCAACAACAAAAGAGGCGCCCGGATAAACAGCTTCCATGAAATAAAAACCGGCCCCGCGGTATGCGGTAAATTTTTCAATAATAAATAAATTGGATAAAACGAACAAGGATATCGTGTTTAGATGCTGTAAAATCTTGATGATGGCATTACGAAAAATATGTATGTAGACCACTTTTTTAAATGACATGCCTTTAGAATAAGCCGTGCGTATATAATCCTTTCCCTCCTCCTCTTCCAAACTGGTGTAGGTCATTTTTGCCGTAAAAATGAGGGGATAGATGGATAAGTAGATGATTCCTAAAATGACGTTTTCGAAGTTATCGCTTCCGAATAAGGTGATGTGAGGAAGCAAGCCAATGCTGTATAAAAACATCAGTAATAATTGAATGCCGACCACGACAAAAAAGTCAGGAATGGAAAGGAAAAGCCATGTGGCTCCTTTAGCGGGATAACTCCATAGTTTATATTTTGAAAAGCGATAATCCATCATCCCCTTTAGTACCCCAAAAGTAAACGACAGAATCAAGGCTGGCAGTACAATCGCGAGGCTTTTTTTCAATGTTCTTGAGAGCAGTTCGCTATTGGGATAGCCCGGTCTGTAATCACCTAGGGATTTGTTGTCTTCTAGATAGGAAAAAAAGGTAATAAAGGAATCTTTGTGTTTTGCCCAAGAATAGTGGTACTGGGCATCCTCAAATACATTCCCTGTTGAGGTTTCATAGGTCACATCTCTTGGCATCAAGATAATAAATAGGATAATCAATGTTGCAATCATCCAGGCCAAAATACTTTTGCCTAATTGGAATATTAGCGGCAATTTCTATCTCCTCCTATACTAGTTTTATTTTCCCTTTCCTACGACTCTATTAAGAATAGTATAACAAATATTTACTGAATATTTGGCAAGTTGGGCAGTATTACTTTCAGTTTCCTATTGTTTTAAAGGAGTTAATAGGGCTGGTGATGAATATATAAAAAGGAAACTTGGAATGGATGGAAGAGAATTTTTTTGAGATTCGGAGGGGCAGCATTGGAATTACTGGTCATTAGGCACGGACAATCAGAGGCAGATCTATTAGAGGTACATGAAGGAAGGGCAGACTTTCCTTTAACACAGTTGGGAGAGGACCAGGCAAAACGAATGGCAGATTACGTTGCTGCTCACCATCCCCCAGATATTATCGTATCCAGCCCGTTAAAAAGGGCAAAAAGCACAGCCTTAATCTTACAGGAAACAACTGGCTGTGAAATCATTGAAGAAGAGGATTTAATGGAATTTAATAATGGAGTTCTTGCAGGCTTGTCGAGGGAAGTCGCTGCTGTTAAATACCCGTTACCAAAGAACGGGAGGCCAGTGCATATGGCGATTCAGGATGGTGAATCAGCGCTTGAACTCCGTTATCGTGCGGAAAGGATCTTACATAAGATCATTCATGACCATGGCGATTACAATCGGGTAGCGCTAGTTTCCCATGGCGGGCTAATCTCAAAAATGATAAATGCATTTCTACGTCAGCCGATGGATAGTGAGTTTGGATTTGCCACCGGCGATACCGGAATTCATTTACTAGAAATGAAAGATAATATAAAACTAGTACGATTCCTAAATAACCAGGAGCATCTAGGTATCGGAAAATAAAAACAAGGAAAAGGGAAAATTTTCGTTGACTTTTATCACAATTTATGTTAAAATATTTATTTATTGACAGTTAAAATTTACCCTTATATAATAAACTCCTAGCGAAATTTTGCTGGGAGTTTTTCTTTTTTCGTAAAAAAGTAAGGCGATGGGGGGAGTTTTTTTGGAAAGTAATAAAGAAAGTTTAACAGCATTAGTAAGCTGCTTTGCCAGAGGTTATCATGCATCGAATAGCAATCAGCCTGTTTTTAATGATTTTATTGCAGACTCTCTTTTAAAAGAGGAGGAAAAGCGGTTAATCGCCGCCAATTGGGCGGATGCTATTGCCTTCTTTGACTCGGAGAAAGGTGAATCTAAGAAGACGTTTGCTGAAAAATTGCAGTGGGTGATGAACAACCAGACTGTTCCGCAATTAGTCAGCCGGGCAAGATATGCGGAAGACGGCCTCATGTCCGCTGTTGAGCGGGGTTTTAAACAATATGTCATTTTAGGTGCAGGGTTCGATACAATTGCTCTTCGGCAGGAAAATCTTCCAGAGGATTTTATGATCTTTGAAGTGGATCACCCTGCAACCCAGGCTTTTAAAAAGCAACGCTTTCAAGAAATGGGCATTGATATTCCAATTAACCTAAAGTTCGTTCCTGTTGATTTTAAACAGGATTCCCTTCACGATGAGCTAATGAAAAGCGGCTACGATAAGGGGGAATATTCCTATTTTAGCCTGCTCGGCGTTACTATGTATTTAGAGAAACAAGATTTTTACCAGCTCCTCTCTACTGTTTCCGATATATCCAAAAAGGGAAGTTCTTTCATCTTTGACTACCTCGATGATACTGCTTTTAATGAAAAGACCGCTTCAATGAAGCTAATCAAAATGCGCCAAATCACCGCGCAAATAGGAGAACCTATGATTACCAGCTTTGACCCGTTTGAACTAGATCGAGAGCTGCAAGATTGCCATATGCTATTATATGAAAATCTGTCTCCAGATAATATTGAAGAAATGTACTTTGCGGACAGAGAAGATGGAATGCATGCCTTCGACCATTTTCACTTTGCTCATTTAGTGGTTCATAAGTAAATAGGCATCGAAACCACCATTCACTTTTGAACGGTGGTTCTTTTATTTTTGGAAAATAAAAAATTTCCAATCCTGCAACTATTTGCTATCGTTAAACGTGGTTAGGATGAAAGGGGGAGCTTCAGTGGAACTTGATAAAGCCTATCAAGAAAACGTAAATGATTTATATCGCTATCTTTTCTCCCTTTCGAAGGATCATTATATCGCTGAGGACTTGGTTCAAGAGGCCTTTTACCGAGCCTATTTGCAATTAGAGGATTACGAAATCTCCAATATTCGAGCATGGCTATTTAAAGTGGCCTATCATGCCTTTATCGATTATCAAAGGAAAAATAAGCGCCTCGTCATTCAGGGCCAAATGGAAGAACCGGGCCGCCACTCCGAGGAGACACCGGAAAGAAGACTGCTGGAGAAAGAAAGTTTTCAATTGTTGCTGAAAGATATTCACTCCTTAAAGGAAGGGGAAAGACATGTATTGCTGCTCTGTGATTTGCATCAACTTACCTATAATGAAGCGGCAGAAATTTTAGAAATGAACATAAATACACTGAAAAGCCAGTTACATAGGGGTCGACAGAAGGTTATGAACAAAGTGAAGGAAAGGATGAAGGCAGATGAGCGATGAAAAAAACAGTTTTGAAGAAGATTATCAACAGTATCTAAAGGAATCACTCCATGAAGTGAGCAACCTTAACCATTACTCAAAAGAAGGCCAAACAGAGATTGTCACGATTGGAAAGAATATGGCGCGGAGAACGAATATCATGATTAGTTTAGCCATTCTATTATTAATTGTTCCAATCATGACTTTGTCCACCTACATGTATTATGCCATTGGAGGCAAGGCAGACCATTTGATTGATGTGGTAACAAAGACAATTTACGTGACCGAGCCGAATATGAGCTTAAAACCATTAGAATTAGAAGATGATATTAGTTTTTTTTCAATGAATATCAATTTTGATGTTTTTAAACGAATTGGGAAAGAGGATTATAAGGCCGGAAACTATGATATTGATTTTTTGCTAGACCAGCCAAGTTTTCCGAAGAAGAATATGTTGTTAGACCGGCAGTTGCCCGAGTTTCCTAGTAAGGAATCAGAAGTCATGATACACCCTAAAGCAAACATTCCGTTTAATGAAGCAGATCAATGGGACATTTTACATAAGATTCCAGATGGAACCGTTGCCGAGGTATATGTTTCTTTAAATGAATTAATGAAACCGGATGATTTAAAAAACAGCCTGCCTAAAAATATGGAACTCCGCTGGCTGGCGGTGGATACGGGAATCGATGCAGACCAGGTGAACAAAGAAGGGGTACCGATTACACCGTTAGGTTACCCCGCACAGTATGACCCAACAACCTGGTCCCCGTTTAGGACTTATGAGGGGCCGAATGAAGAAGTATTTCTTGATATTTTATCATTGCTTTCAAAAAATGAAGCGGTTGCGGAAAAAGTCGCCCGGGCTAAATCATTGTCCTTGGGCAGCCGCCTTGCTTATATCCAGAAACATGGCGTAAAGGTTTATGGTGCAGTTATCACCGGTCCGACAGTAGAGTTAAGAAAATTACAGGACGTAAAAGAAATTCGTGCGCTAAAGGTGGGGGAAGTGAAACTATGGAATTGGGAATAAAGAAAAAAGGAGGGAGTAAACGCCTTCCGACAATATCGGGATTTTTGTCTTTTCTAATTGCACTCATTTCGTTAGCAGGGTTAAACGTGACCCTATTGTTAAAAACACCGGGATTTCCTGCAGTCTTTTTAATTCAACTGCCATTGGTAGGCCTTTTTCTCGGTATAATTGGCCAAGTTACCCAGAAGAGATCAAGACTTTATGCCATCTGGGGTCTCTCTTTAAGTATCTTCCTGTTGATTTTTACCCTTTTAATGGTGGTATCATCCCTGGGCATTAATTATAAACCATAATACGAACAGTGACAGGCACTGTTCGTATTACAGAAAAAGGACCATTCATTTATTGAATGGTCCCAATTTCCTTTTGTCCTGCATATAGTTTGCGATATTTAATATAGCTTCCGATTCGCCAAATCCCAAGGTAAAGAAGTGCTAATAGCATGGTCAAAATAGTAAATTCGATGTAATCGATATTTTTGAAGTATTGACTTAAGGAAACCCGAATCAAAATAATAGCAAAAATGATAAACTTAAAGTTTTTATTTGGCTTTGAATAAATAAAACCGTCCTCGCGAATCTCATACGATGTTTGTGTAAGCATGATTCCGCCGAACAAAACACCAAGTAGACCAGCGATGATCATTTCCCAATAGGCGGGTAAATGAAATGGTTCATCCGGAATGTGCATCAACTGGGTGATACTTAATGAAAATAATACAATCATAAGCAGAATCGGAGATAGGATTCCAAATCCCCCCATTTTAATCGGCCGCTTTTTCCTAAACATTGTATTTCAATCCTCTCTAGGAATATTTAGTCTAAATTTCATTCCATCATATTGTTATTATAAACAATAGTAGTTCAAGGAGGATAGTGTAAAAATTCATCCATTTAATCTGAAAATGTTCATGTTCTAAACGTGTCCCCAGTTATTCAGCAGGAAAACTTTTCATTACTATCGCTATAATATGAAACATTTGTGTCCGCTTCCTCGTAAGTAAAGATATGGAAAGGGGTTGGATGGATTGAGCAGATATTCAATTAATGAATTCATTAAAAAAACAGAGCAAGAGGATAAAGGTGAAGGCTTTTTCGAATTAGAGACACCCCGGATGCTTGAGGTAAATCTTAATGGCCAAGTGTGGGCTAAAGCGGGATCGATGGTGGCTTATAATGGAGTCATTAAATTCGTCAGGGAAGGAATTTTGGAACATGGCCTTGGAACGGCGTTCAAAAAGGCGTTGACAGGAGAAGGTGCTTCGTTAATGAAAGCCAATGGCCAGGGGAAATTATATCTCGCTGACGCCGGTAAAAAGATCATTATCCTGAATCTGCAAAATGAATCAATCTTTGTTAACGGCAATGATTTGCTCGCCTTTGAACCAAGTATCAAATGGGAGATCAAATTAATGAAACGGATTGCCGGGATGATGGCTGGCGGATTATTTAATGTCCGTTGCGAAGGAACTGGAATGATTGCCATTACGACCCATTATGAGCCGCTGACCTTAAGGGTTACCCCGGGCCAGCCCGTTATTACCGACCCGAATGCAACCGTGGCTTGGTCCGGCAACCTGCAGCCCGAATTTCAAACCGATATTAGTTTAAAAACTTTCCTAGGAAGAGGAAGCGGCGAGTCCATTCAAATGAGGTTTGAGGGTAATGGATTTGTGGTCGTTCAGCCTTATGAGGAGGTTCGAATGCAGGAAAAGAGTTGATTTGCTATTGTCTAAAACCTTTCATTAAGCTAGAAGGATTTTCAATGTATCAACGTTAAAGAAAGGAATACTAATGAATAGTAAAGAGAGATTACATGATTATATGAATGTCCTTCATGGCAACAATCATTTTAACGGAGCCGTTTTGGTTGCCAATAATGGAGAAATTCTTTTAAATGAAGGATTTGGCTATGCGAGTTTCCAGTATGATGTCCTTAATACACCACAGACAAAATTTCGAATTGGCTCCCTTTCAAAAGCTTTTACAGCAGCGGCTATTTTACTCCTGCAAAAACAAGGAAAACTTAAAGTCACTAATCCTATTAATCTATTACTTGAAGACTATCCTCACGGAGACAAAATTACCATACATCACTTGTTGACCCATTCCTCGGGGGTTGCTGACTTTACATTCTCATCTGAATACTGGGAAAAAACGATGCGACTTCCATCAAGCTTAGAGCAATCTATCGAACGCTTTAGGAATAAGCCATTGGAGTTTGACCCGGGGGAGCGGATGGATTATCGGAATACAGGTTATCTCCTGCTAACTGCAATAATTGAAAAAGTATCCGGTATTACCTATCGGGAATTTTTACAAGAAAATATCTTGAATCCTCTCGAGATGAGCCATACAGGTGTGGATGATGGAAGAACCATTGTAAAAAATCTCGCTTCTGGATATTCCGTTTGGGAAAAGGTGATTCAAACGGAGTTCGTGGACATGTCGATTCCCCTTGGTGCATATGGATTGTATTCTACTGTTGAGGATCTGTATAAATGGGGGGTGGCTTTGAAAAATGGCCTCCTGATTGGGGAAGAGTTAAGTGGGAAAATGTTTTCCAGCTATTTAGGTGGATATGGTTACGGCTGGTTTATTGATGAGAGCACAAGAAAGCTTGCCTGTCATTCAGGGGATATAAATGGTTTTACGAATGATTTCCAGCTTTATTTAGAAGAGGACGTAGTAATTATTGTTCTTAGCAATCTCAATATTACACCAGTTGGAAAAATAAGCACGGACCTTGCAAAGATTGTCTTTGGGGAGACGATTAGTGGCATGGAAAGAGTAGCTGTCACTTATGACCCTTGGGGGTTAGAAATATTTGAGGGGTTATATAAAAGTGAAGAAACGGAGCTAAGCATTGAATTAAAAGGCGGCAAATTATACGTAACTATCCCAAAAATGTATGGTGCAGTTTATAAATATGAGTTGAGGCCCCTTCGATTAACCGGAAACGAGGCTCATTTTAAGGCGAATTTTCTTAACGAAGACTTTATTTTTGAAAAAGAAGCTCATGCAGTACAATTTATTGATGTCTATAATCGGAAAGTTATTTTTTATCGGGCGTAAAATATTGCACAGGGACAGTTTATATAGGTAAATAATCTTCCTTTTTGGGCATACTGTTGAATATGTATGTCGATGGGGTGATTAAGATGGAGAAATTAGCTAGATTACCTGACCTTTGTTGGGAAGGGATTACCTTAAAGCATGTTTTACACAAAAAGATTGTTATTCCATATTTATTATTTGTTTTTACCGCACTAGTGTTCGAATTATTTTTGACCGTACTATTCATCATATCGAGTTTCCTTTTTTACCTTTATAGCTTCAGCTCTAGCTTTGGATTCTATGTAAGTGGGGCAATATTGATCTTATTATTGATGATGACAGTATCGATATTAATAGCAACAATTAGGAAATACAAAACTGGTGCTTTTATTGAAGGTGATTGATTATTAATGTTAACCCATCTTTAATAGGCTGGCCGAAAGTTAAAACACCGTTTGGAATTTCCGAACGGTGTTTTACTG
>NZ_BCVI01000055.1 GCF_001591665.1 Neobacillus soli NBRC 102451
TAGATGGACCAGAGTCCCTTCGGGACCACCGGGGAAGAAAGAAATCTGTAGAGGAAATGACAGATCAAGAAAAATTAAGGATAACAGTTAAGGAATTAGAGGCGAAAAATTATCGTTTAGAGATAGAAAATGCTTTATTAAAAAAGTTGGAGGAAATCGAAAGAAGGCGATATTAAGCAGGGTTCGGAATGAAGTAGCCTATTGTGCTATACGCGAATTAAATGAAAAAGGGAATTACCCTATTCAGCTTCTTTGCACAATAAGTAAAACCAACCGATCTTCCTATTATAAATGGCTCAATCGGAAGGAAACGGATCAGGAACGTGAAAATCGTGAATTATTAAAAAAGATTAAAGCCCTATATGAAAAAGTAGATGGCATTTATGGATACCGCCGTATAACAATGAATCTCAACCGCGAAATGAATAAACAGTATAATGCAAAAAGGATCCATCGTTTAATGCAATTAGTAGGATTACAATCGAAGATACGAAGGAAAAGAAATGGGATCATCGTCCTTCTGATAATAATGTAGCAGAGAACATCTTGAACCGGGAATTTACAGCAGCACACCCCAATGAAAATGGGTAACTGATGTAACAGAATTAAAATACAGCGATGGCCAAAAAGCCTATTTAAGCGCTGTTTTAGACCTGTATGACAATTCTATCGTATCCTTCGTAATTAGACATCGTAATAATAATGAGTTGGTCTTTAAGACCATTAAAGCTGCTTTAGCAAAGAATACTTTACACGATGATAAACTTTTACTTCATAGTGACCGAGGCTTTCAATATACATCAAATGGATTTAAAAGAATTGTCGAAAAGAATCATCTTACCCAAAGTATGTCAAGAGTAGGAAAATGTATTGATAATGGATGTATGGAATCAATCTGGGGGACTTTGAAAGTAGAAAGATATTATCTTCATCATTATGAATCCTTTAAGGAACTTGAAAAGGATATAAAAAACTACATTCAATTTTATAACAAAGACCGTTTACAAGCTAAATTTAATGGCCTTAGCCCGATAGAATATCGAACTAAGGCCATTGCCTAGTTTTAGTTTTTTATACTGTCTACTTGACAGGGGGCAGTTCATAACGCAGTTGCCTTTTGCTTTTTAAACTAGTTGGTTTTCAGGACCAATAATGCCTAATTCACGAAGCTTTTCATCCGGTACAAGGCCGTCCTTCCAGCCGCGTACTTGATAATACTCTTCAAGCATGATGTCCATACGGCTTACATGTCCAGCACTGTTGCCTGAGGCCGGCTCTTCTGTGAAGCGTTTTGGTAGGAAGTCGTCTTCTCGTTTATTAAAGCCGGCAAGGTTATTATAATGACGCTCGAGGTTATAAATTCTTTCCCCTGCCTTCATGACGTCATCGGCTGTCAGTTGAACACCAGTCATTGCACTATATTGCTCAGCATAATGCTCAGCATTTTCAGAGAAGGAAGAGAATTTACAAATGTTCATAGAATCAGAGAATGCAAGCATATCTTGGAATACTTTTAATAATTCGCCCTTTCCTTCAGGTTTGAGGCGATCAGTTGGTTCGGGAATACCGGCAATTTCACTTGCTACTGTATAGCCGCGCAGGTGACAGGCACCGCGGTTACTTGTTGCATAACCAAGTCCAATACCCTGAATGCCGCGTGGGTCGTAAGCAGGAATGGACTGACCTTTAACGGACATCGACAATTCAGGAGCACCCCATAGTGCTGTGGCGCGTGCCGGACCTTCAGCAAGTAAACCGCCGAAGCCCTCGCGGAAAGCAATTTTTCTTGTCAAATCAATCATTGAATCGGCATCGCCCCAGATTAGCTCTTCAGAAATCAGGCCTTTTTCAAACGCTTCCATTGTAACAGAGAAGGCATGGCCAAGCTCAATGGTATCGAGGCCGTACTCATTGCACTGGTCAATCATATAAGAAATTGCTTCTGCGTCGCTTAATAGGCAGTTGGAACCAAGTGACCAAGCAGATTCAAACTCAATACTTTCCACGCGAGTCTGATACTTCCCATCTTTTACTTCGACCTCAATTTTACAGCCGACTGGGCAGGCATGGCAGGTGTTGTTTTTAACACGTAAATGCTGATTCACATATTCACCGCTGTGCTTTTCTGCTTCATCCCAGTGCGTCAGCTGTGAGTTCTTTGTTGGCAGGGCGCCTACTTCATTGATTAGGTTCGTTAACACGTTAGTTCCGTATACGGATAGACCGCCTTTATTTGGCGCTGTTAAGCCGCCATCAAGAATTGCCTTTACCGCTTTTTTATTTGCCTCTTTATAGTCACCGTCTAATTTTGGCACCGGCATATTCCCTTTTTGGGCAGCTTTGATCACAATTGCCTTCAATTTTTTATACCCAGCAACAGCTGCTGTGCCGCCGCGGCCTGCTGCACGGTCATGCTCATTAATAAATGCTGCAAAACGGACCGTATTTTCACCTGCTTGACCAATGGTCATCACGCTTAGGTCATCTTCACCGTACTGGTCTTTCATTGCCTTAATAAATGCCCTTGTGCTTGTTCCCCAAAAGTTTGAAGCATCCCTGAGTTCTGCTTGACCATCTTCAATATAAAGATAAACCGGCTTATCGCTCTTTCCTGTGAAAATTATATTATCAACGCCGGCCCACTTAAGACGTGCAGCTGTCCATCCGCCAATATGAGAGTCTGTTACGGTTCCTGTAAGTGGAGATTTCGTTACCACACAAAGGCGCCCGCTCATGGAAGAGCGTGAGCCGGTAACAGGACCGGTCATGATACATAATGCGTTTTCTGCCGAAAAGGGCTCGACTTCAGGGCCATGATCTAATACATATTTGACCCCTAGACCCCGGCCGCCAATGTACTTTTTTGCGTCTTCTTCATTAATAGACCGGTAATCAACTTTCCCATTTGATAAATCTACTAATACCTCTTTGTTTTTAAAACCACCTAGATTCAAAGTTTTTCCCCTCTTCCTATTATTATTAACAAACGAATCTTTTAAAAATATCACTCCAATAATTATCTATAAACCCAATTTTTATTATAACATTTTTCCATTATTTTTAAAATTATAAATTTTATCAAGGCTGCCATGATAAAAATTTGGTAGAATAATAGTAACTTTAGCAGAAGACTTTTCAAATTTTTCAAGGAAAGAGGAATTTCATGAGCGATTTAGAACGGTATTCAAGACAAATCCTTTTTCAAGGGATTGGGGAAGTGGGACAAAGGAAATTGCTGAAGGGCCGTGTGGCGATTGTCGGAGCAGGTGCACTTGGTACTGTGATTGCGAACCATCTTGTCCGGTCTGGCGTTGGGTACATAAGGCTAATAGATAGGGACCTAGTTGAATTATCAAATCTGCAGCGGCAAACGCTTTTTGATGAAGAAGATGCAAAATTAAATCTCCCAAAGGCTGTTGCCGCAAAAAAGAGATTATCTAAAACTAATTCCACTGTCACGGTTGAAGCAGTTATCGCTGATTTAAACCTTGAGAATGCGGAAGATTTATTAAAGGGTTTTGATGCAATCGTGGATGGCACGGATAACTTTATGACCCGGTTTTTAATCAATGATGTGGCTGTTAAGTTTGGAATACCTTGGGTACATGGTGCGGCAGTCAGTTCTAGGGGAATGTTTGCGGTAATTAAACCAGGGATTACTCCGTGTTACCGTTGTCTGTTTCCACATGTCCCCTCTGGAACAGGAGAGACTTGTGACACGGTAGGTGTCCTTTCGCCGTTAACGGATATTATCGGCTCCTTTCAGGCAATGGAGACAATGAAACTATTAGTGGGCTCCACCAAAACCACCCCCAACCTGGAACAAATCGATATTTGGGATCATACGTCGATGCAAATGGATATTTCCAAGGGGAGAAACCCGAATTGTCCTGCCTGTGTAAACCATCAATTTGATTTTCTAGATAGGTCGTCCGAACATCAGGTGGTTTATTCGACCCTATGCGGCCGAGATACTGTCCAAATTAATCCTCGGAATAAACGTGAGCTTGATTTAAAAAGGGCAGCAGAGCACCTTAAGAAAAGCGGGAGCGTATCCGGAAATGAATTTTTGCTTCGTTTCTCCCCTGAAGAGGGTATTTCAATTGTTGTATTTAAAGATGCCCGTGTATTAATCCATGGCACAAATGATATTGTAAAAGCAAAATTGCTTTATTCAAAATATATCGGGAGCTAATTTTATGGCAAATTAAAAAGGCGTGGGGGGCACCCTGCGCCTTCTTTCTACGAAATCATTTTTTCTATGATTAACCGTTTTCCGGTATTTAGAGTGAATTCAAACCGGTCATTAACCTTTTCAAAATAGCAAAAATGGTGCTGTACATTACAAATTTGTTCCTGATTGTCGAACACCATAAAGTTAACGCCATCTTTACGATGTTCATCTGATAAGAAGGAAAGATGGTTGTAACAATAGATACAGTCGTAAATAGAAAAGTTTAATGAGTTCAAAGTGGTAACAAACTGGAAAAAGGCATCGTCATTAACCCCATCTAACAGCCTTTCGAGCGAATAGATTAAATGCTTCCGAATCCTTACTAAATCATGGTCACGGAGCATAATCGCCTCTTTGCCGATGCGAACCTTTCCCGATTCATACAATTTTCCTTTTTTCCAGCGATTCATTCGGAAAATTTCTATTTCTTGCTGGAGGTAATCATCTACCATCGCAGCTTCCTCCGTTTCCTCATCAAAAAAGATCCATTGTTCGTTAATTTGTTCAACAGTTCCTTCAGTAAAGGCTCTTTGTTGAATATCATATAGTTTCATTCGTTGTTGTCTATTCATCTTTAACCTCCGTGCCTAATACTTACATCTTCTTTGTAGACATCTTCCTGTAATTTTATAACTTGCTTATCTTTATTATGGACAATTAACCAATTATCTTGGGCTGAATACACTAAAAGCATGAGTTCATGTACAGTAGTACAATGATGGGAGTGCGAAGGGCAATGTGCGGTATTACAGGCTGGATTAACTTTGATAATGCAATAAAAAACGAAACGAATACACTGGTAAAAATGACGAATACGCTGGCAAAAAGGGGACCGGATGAAACCAACATCTGGTCCGATACGCATGTTGCTTTTGGCCATAAACGGCTTATTGTTGTCGACCCTGAAGGGGGAAGACAGCCCATGTCCAAACAAAAGGATGGGTCTATTTTCACCATTTGTTATAACGGGGAATTATATAACACGGAAGATATCCGCAAAGTTCTCCATACTAAAGGATATTCTTTTAACGGTCATTCTGATACAGAAGTTCTATTAACTGCCTATATAGAATGGGCAGAAGAGTGTGTAAATTATTTGAACGGGATATATGCGTTTGCCATCTGGGATAGTAAAAGGGAACAGCTCTTTATTGGACGTGACCGTTTAGGGGTAAAGCCATTATTTTTCAGAGAACATAAAAAGGGCATGATCTTTGCTTCAGAACTCAAGGCGATTTTAGCCCACCCTGAAGTGAAAACAGAGATTAATCACGAAGGGCTTGCTGAGATCTTTGGTATAGGACCTTCAAGATCACCAGGGTCAGGTGTTTTTAAAGGAATAAAAGAACTGAGACCAGCCCATGCACTTACGTTTTCAAAAAACGGGCTGAAAATTTGGCGCTATTGGAATGTAAAAAGTGAAGAACATAAGGAAAATGAAGAAGAAACGGCGGAGAAGGTCCGTTTTTTAGTTACCGACGCTATAACGAGACAGCTTGTTTCAGATGTTCCGCTATGTACATTCTTGTCGGGCGGCCTTGATTCAAGTATCATTACGGCCATTGCTGCCCAGGGCTTTAGAGACCAAGGCAAAGGGCAGCTTCATACGTATTCGATCGACTATGAAGGAAATGACCACTATTTTTCATCATCAGAATTTCAACCGGATGCTGACGGGAAGTTCATCCAAATGATAACCGATAAATTTAATTCAAACCATAAAAACAAGACGATTTCGCAAGATCAATTGGTCAATGACTTAGAAGAAGCCACACATGTAAGAGATTTTCCTGGGATGGCAGACGTCGACTCCTCCTTACTATGGTTTTGTAAAGAAATCAAACAGGACTTTGTTGTTGGTCTGTCAGGAGAATGTGCTGATGAAATTTTCGGCGGCTACCCATGGTACCACCGGCAGCAGGACTTGGAGCGTCCTGGATTTCCATGGATACGTTCAGTTTCTGAAAGGCAAAATTTATTGAAATCACATTGGCAGGAAAAACTAAAATTGAATGAATATAGCATGGAACAGTTTCGGAAGGCCATTGCAGAAACACCTAGATTGGAAGGTGAAAGTGTAGTAGAAGCAGGGCGAAGAGAATTATTTTATATAAATATGATTTGCTTTATGACGACATTGCTGGATCGTAAAGACCGGATGAGCATGGGCGCAAGTCTCGAGGTCAGAGTCCCCTTCGCAGACCACCGCCTTGTTGAGTACGTTTGGAACATCCCATGGGAGATGAAAATGTATAATGGCAGGGAAAAAGGCATCCTTCGCAAAGCCTTTGAAGGAGTTTTGCCTGAAGAAGTCCTTTACCGAAAAAAAAGTCCATATCCGAAAACACATAATCCCGCATATACAATAGCCGTTCAAAAATTGTTGGCGGGTATTTTACAAGATAAATCCTCAGTATTACATGAATTCTTTCATAAGGAGCAGTTGGGAGGTATTGTGAAGTCCGGCGGGGCATCTTTTAAAGAACCATGGTTTGGTCAGCTGATGACTGGCCCACAATTATTAGCCTATCTTGTGCAATTGCACACATGGTTTAAAGATTACAATATTAACATAGTGAATTAAAAGAGATTTTAATATGAAACCAAGAAATTAAATTTGGAATAAAAACGTGATTAGATTAAAATGGTGGTAGGGAAGGGGATTATCCTCTTCCTTTTTTATGAGGAGGATAAGTATGAAAAAAATCTGTATTTCATTTTTTTTAATTACGTTTTTGCTAATTTCAGCAATTCCTGCACATGCAGAAGTAAAAAAGGAAAATCGGTTGTGGCAGGATGAATCTGTTTATTCAATCATGATTGACCGCTTTAATAATGGTGATTTGGAAAATGACTTGGATGTTAACGCCAAAGATCCCTTAGCCTATAACGGCGGTGATATTCAAGGAATTATTGATAAATTAGATTACATACATGATATGGGATTCACGGCAATTCGCTTAACGCCCATCTTTGATAATGCCAAGAATGGGTACCATGGCTATTGGGTGAATGATTTTTATAAAACAGACGAGCATTTTGGCACGATTAAGACTTTCCAAGCGCTTGTAAAAGAAGCACATAAGCGGAAGATGAAGGTTTTAATTGATTTTGTCACAAATAATGTCGCAGCAGACAATCCATGGGTGACTGATACCACTAAAGTGGATTGGTTCCATAAAAAACAAGAGATAACCGATGTGAATAATCAGCAGCAGCTTGAAAATGGATGGGTAGATGCTTTACCAGACCTTAATCAGGACAACCCAGAAGTTAAAAAGTATTTAATTGATGCGGCAAAATGGTGGATGAACAAAACGAAGATTGATGGGTATAGTCTACCGGAAGTAAATAATGTCCCAGTCAGCTTTTGGAATGATTTTTCAAAGGAAGTAAAGAAAGAGAAGAAGGACTTTTTTCTTTTAGGAGTTAGCTCAAAAAATAATCCTTCGATTGATTTGAATAAATATGAAGATGCCGGGATCGACAGCATGGTTGATTATACCTACAGTGATAACCTAAGAAAAACGTTTGCGAATACTGATCAATCTTTCAGCCCCCTTTATTCTAATACCGAAAACGGGCAGGACGCCTTTTTGAGGGCTAATTTTATGGATAATGAATACACAGTCAGGTTTACGAATGATATTGTCGAAAAGAAACAATTCCCGGGTTCTCGCTGGAAAATGGCATTATCGTACCTGTATACTACCCCAGGAATCCCCATTTTCTATTATGGTACGGAGATTGCTTTAATTGGCGGAGAAATTCCTGATAACCGTGGACAAATGAGTTTCCGGGCGGAAAAAGAACTGATTGATTATCTAACCAAGCTTGGCGAATTAAGAAATACGCTTCCCTCATTAACAAGAGGTACAATGGAAATGCTTTATGATCAACAGGGGATGGTTGTTTATAAACGTGTTTATAATGGTGAAACAGCCATTATTGCCATCAATAATACGCGTAAATCACAGAAAGTGGTCTTAACAGATAAACAGGTGGAGGGCGGTAAAGAACTTCGTGGTTTACTTGGAGGGGACGTTGTTCGAAGCAAAGATAATAAATATTACATCATCCTTGACCGTGATAATTCAGAAATATATGTCTTAACGAAAAAAAGTGGGATTAATGCACCGCTTATTGGATCATTAATCGTCGTTTATCTTTTGGTTTTTCTATTTCTTTATTTAATCATCAAGAGACGAAAGAGAAATAAGATAGAATAAAACGCATCGGGGCAGTAGGTCCCGATGCGTTTTTCTTAGCCATTAACAATTGTCCCGCCATTCACATGGATCATTTGACCGCTCACGTAGGAGGAGTCATCTGAGGCAAGGAAGACATAGCTCGGTGCTAGTTCGTATGGCTGGCCAGCCCTGCCCATTGGTGTAGTTGACCCGAAGGTTGCGACCTGATGGGCAGGAAAGGTTGATGGGATAAGCGGAGTCCAGATTGGACCTGGGGCCACACCGTTTACGCGTATACCTTGGGGCGCAAGCGATTTTGCTAGAGAGCGGGTAAACGATACAATGGCTCCCTTTGATGCTGAGTAATCCAATAATTGTTCATTGCCCTCATATGCTGTTATTGATGCGGTATTTATGATGGATGCCCCTTGTTTTAAAAACGGGAGAACCATTTTTGTCATGTAAAAAAAGGAGAAAATATTTGTTCGAAATGTTTTTTCCAATTGTGCTGAGGTTATATTTAATAAACCTTGTTGTGGATGCTGTTCTGCTGCATTATTGACAAGGATATCTAATTTGCCAAATTCCGAATGAATCTGATTAACAATATCCTTACAATAATCTTCACTGCCAATATCACCTGAATAAAGAAGACATTTTTGTCCTTCTGCTTCAATCAGCTGCTTTGTTTCTTCTGCATCTAGATGTTCCTCTAAATACACAATCGCTACGTCTGCCCCTTCTTTAGCAAAATAAATGGCAACAGATTTTCCAATCCCGCTGTCACCACCCGTAATAATCGCTGTTTTGCCTGCTAATTTACCCCCCGCCTTATAATCGGGGTCAACTGAAGTGGGAAGAGGATCCATTTCACTTTCCATGCCGGGCTGTTGGTTCTGATGCTGGGGTGGAAAGGTAATTTTTTGTTGTTTTTGATTGTTACTCATATGCTAAAACCTCCAAGTGTTAATCACACATGTTAGTTTTAGAAAAAAAGGTTGAAATTATGAGGTAAGCCAGACAATATAAAAAAAGGCGAAAAGAGGTTTATTTATCTTTCGCCTTCGCTCTTACTTTTATCGGTAATTGAGGAATTGCACATCAACAGTCAAATCCGCTTCACGAACTAAGGAAATAATTTTTTGCAAATCGTCGCGGTTTTTACCGGTGACACGTACTTGGTCGTCCTGAACCTGACTCTTTACCTTGACGCCGCTATTTTTAATAATCGTATTAATCTTTTTGGCATTTTCTTTATCAATGCCTTGGGCAATTTTGGCCCTTTGACGAACGGTTCCGCCGGAGGCTTTTTCGATTTTTCCATAATCAAGATTTCGAACCGGGATGCCCCGTTTCATCATTTTGCTAAATAAGACATCCTTAAGCTGGTCCATTTTATATTCATCATCTGAAACAAGGACAAGATCTTCTTTATCAAGTTTGACTTCACTTTTACTGCCTTTGAAATCATAGCGCGTGCCAATTTCTTTCATTGTTAGCGTAATTGCGTTGGTGACTTCAGAAAAGTCTACTTTGGATACAATATCAAATGAGCTATCCTTAGACATATTTCTACCTCCATTTTTAGAATCGGTAACCTGCTAAGTTTCCCTTTATGGCTACATTATAGTAAAATATAGCAGTTCAAACAACATTTTAAAAGTGGAAGCTTCCTTTGCGCGGCGTATGGACTGTAGCTAGGCTGTAATCAAAGTAAAAGAAATATTTTCTATATTCTAAGAAAATCTCTAAAGAAAACTAGCTGACTGGCGAGCCGTTAGGCGAAGACAGAGGCGTAGTTGCACTTATGCGAAATAAGAAATTATGAACTTTCGTAACGAAAGTTTATAAATTTCTTATTAGCCATGAAAAGAAAAGGGGAATAATTATGTCACTAAACGAACTTATTGGCCAGACAACCACATTAGAAGTGGCACGTACTGCAACTTTTGGCTATTTTTTAACGGACGGAAACGAAGATGTGTTGCTGCATATAAATCAAGCTCAGCAAGAATTTAAAGAAGGTGATCAAGTCGAAGTTTTTCTCTATGTCGATTCGGAAGGACGGACTTCTGCTTCCACCACCATCCCTGAAATTGCGATTGGCCGCTATGCATGGGTTAAGGTAACAGATTCAAATCCGAAAATTGGTGTCTTTTTAAATATTGGACTTCCAAAGGATATTTTGTTAGGAATCGATGATCTGCCAGTACATAAATCTGTCTGGCCGAAAGCAGGAGATTTAGTTTATATAACCTTAAAGCTGAGCCGCAATTATCTTCTCTACGCAAAGCTTGCCAGTGACCAAATTATTGAATCCATTTCTGTAGAAGCAACAAGAGAAGATTTTAACAAAAATGTGCAAGGACATATTTACCGGACAGCCAAGGTTGGTAGCTGGATCTACACAATTGAAGGATTTAAAGGGTTCATTCACGAGTCACAACGGCCGCTTGAGCCCCGTTTAGGTGAAATGGTTGAGGGGCGGATTATTGACGTAAAGGAAGACGGGACGATAAACGTTTCGCTACTTGCAAGGAAAGAGGAATCGCAAGACCAAGATGCTGTCCGAATTTATGAATATTTGCTAGAAAGAAATGGGGCAATGCCATTTAGCGATAAAAGCATGCCTGAAGAAATTCAAGAACGTTTTAATTTGAGCAAAGGTGCATTTAAGCGTGCACTGGGAAAGCTAATGAAAGAGGGCAAAGCATATCAGGAAGGTAGTTGGACGTATGTGAAGAAAGATTAACACATTTCTTACATACTCTTTTTTCAAATGACAGAAACTAAAGTTGTAAGTAATTTGAAAGGGGTAAGGTTATGCCGCATACTTCCGATAATGACAAAAAAGCAAAAGATAATAATGCCTTAAGACATGAAAAAAATATGATGCGTGAAAAAAACCGGCAGGCAGGGAAAAATCAATACTCTAAGCAAACAGATCATAAATAATTGGAAAATGAGTGGGGCGCGAAGCCTCACTCATTTTTTTAAAAAATTATAATGGCAATTGATTTAAAAAGAAAATTGAAATGGTTCCTGCACCTGTATGGGAGCCGATAACAGCACCAATTGAAGAAATGAATACCTCTTTTGGATGGAATTCTTCTTCAATCATCGCTCTCATTTCTAATGCTGTTTCTTCTGTATCGGCGTGGCTGATCCCAATTACTTGGTTCTCCATATTTGCCCCGCGTTCCTTCATGAGTTCGATTATGCGGCGGAACACCTTTTTCCGTCCGCGTATTTTTTCAATGGGAACTAGCTTTCCATCCTCGACATTTAAGATTGGTTTAATATTTAATAATCCTCCTAGGAAGGCTGATGCTTTTGACACACGGCCGCCCCGAGCTAAATAATCTAAATCCTCGACTGTAAAAAGATGCTCCATATGTTGGCTTCTGAAAAGCACATCCGATAAGATTTCTTCTTTTGCGTGGTGGTCAGCAGCAAGATTGGCCGCTTCCATGACTACTAATCCATATCCAAGGGATGCACATTTCGTATCCACAATCGTAAAATTGAAATTTGGATATTTTTCCTTTACTTGGTCAAGAATCATAACAGCGGTTGAATATGTACCCGATAGTTGGGATGAAAAGGAAATGTAGATTCCTTCTTCATTCTTTTCTGCCATTTGCGTAAAGATCTTTTCAAATAAATGCGGAGAAACTTGTGATGTTTTAGGGACAATTCCGCTGCGGATAGCATCATAAACAGTTTTCGGATCAATATTTTTTACATCTTCATATTCTTCCTCGTTAATATGGACCATTAAGGGAAGGAGTGTGACGTTATTTTCCTCGTAAAAATTCTTAGGTAAATCGCATGCGCTGTCAGCTAGTATTTTTACCGGCATGAAGCTCACCTGCTTTCAAGCTAATATTTATAGTTTCAGTTTATCGGTTTCACTGTAAAAAAACAATTATCAATATCAAGAATGTATAAGGGGGAATATGCAAATGATTTGGCTACATACGAAAAAATTTGCTGTGGTCGTTGCTGGTGCAATATTGGGTGCCATTGCGATGAATTTATTTTTAATCCCGGCAAATGTTTATTCTAGTGGGTTTACCGGACTCGCACAATTACTTTCAAGGGTGATAAGTGACCAAACACCACTTCGTGTATCGATGGGTTTTTTATTACTATTGTTAAATATTCCAGTGGCGATTCTTGGCTGGAAAAAGGTGGGCAGATCCTTTACCATTTATAGTTTTCTTAGCGTAGTCCTTTCCTCACTATTCTTAACGGTAATACCGATTAAACAAGTTTCCCATGATATTCTCCTAAATGCTGTATTTGGAGGAGTCATTTTGGCCATCGGAGTAGGGATTACCTTAAAATGGGGGGCTTCAACAGGCGGGGTTGATATCATTGCGATGGTTTTATCTAGAATGAAGGACAAACCGGTTGGACCGTATATGTTCGCATTGAATGGTATTATTATTATGACCGCTGGTTTTCTTTATGGTCCGGAAAAAGCTCTATATACCTTGGTGGCTTTATATACCTCTACAAGAGTAATTGATGCCATTCATACAAGGCATGCCAAGCTGACCGCGATGATTATTACGAAAAAAGCAGATGAAATGAAAAAAGCCATCCATGCAAAACTTGTAAGAGGAATCACACTGATACCTGCAAAAGGGGCATTTTCCAATGAATCGAGAGAGATGATGATGATTGTTATCACCCGTTATGAGCTTTATGATTTGGAAATAATTATAAAAGAAGTGGATCCTAGTGCCTTCACAAATATCATTCAAACAACAAACATCTACGGATTTTTTCGCAAAGAGTAAAGATAGAAAGAAAAACGGAAGCACCTAGTTAAGTGCCTCCGCTTTTCTATGTGCAGTTATTGAATTTGATCAAGCTCTTGTTGCATTTGTTGGAGCTGGGCTTGTTCTGCGACAGTCGAATTGGCATAAGCTGAACTAAGTGCATTCTTTGCTTTTCCGACTGCGGAATCAAGGTCAGCTGGGTTGGCGGATTTCGCCATTTCAACAAATCTTCGTGCTTCCTGGAACAATTGGTTTCCCATTTTATATTCCTCCAAGCGAGGATTCGTGCACATTGGCCATTTTCTGAGCTTCTGCTTCAGCGTAGGTCATGTGATAAGGAATACGTTCTGCATGCTTGTTGACGGTATCCTTTCCTTGCTGGACAAAGCGTTTTGATTTGTTTGATTTACCCATTCGAATCCCTCCAATATGCTCATAGCTCATATTGAAACAGCCTCGCTGCCTCAAAAATAGTATGCTCCAAATTTGCTATGTTCATTTAGGTAAACAATGGCGAATGGATTTAAAATTTTATATTTAATAAATCTGCTAAATATACACCTACGCCATCTTCTTCATTGCTCAAAGTGGCTTTATTGGCGACATTTTTGACCCGATCAATCGCATTTCCCATCGCCACACCATGACCGGCATATTCAAGCATTTCGAGATCATTATCCTCGTCGCCAAAGGCAATAATTCTTTCAGCAGGAATTCCAAAATAATCAGAAGCTCTTTTCAAGCCAACCGCTTTATTTAAGCCAACCTTAATAATTTCGATGACATGCCATGGGGCAGCCCAGCTGCGATGGTCTATTACTTCAGCATGTACATCTGATAAATGCTGACGAATCGTTTGTAACTGATCCTCCTCGGTATGGATTAACATACTTGTTGGTGAATCAGTTAAAAAATTTCTTAAATCCCCCGTAGTTACTTTCGGGTTTCCGAAGCTAAAAATATCTAAAAGCTTCTCATCATGGTAATGAAAATAGACGTCATCGATCACTTCCGCAATAATATTATGGAATTGGAAGCTTCGGCAGGCTTCGACAATATCTTTTGCCACCTTGACATCAAGTGGCTCGTGATAAATTCCCCAGCCGGGATTTCGTGGGTGATGCATAAACGCACCATTAAAATTAACAATCGGTGTGTCCAACTCTAATTCACGATAATACATTTCACTGGAGCGATAAGGCCTGCCCGTTGCAATCATAACAATGTGACCTTCCGCTCTTGCTTTTTTTAGGATTTCCTTCGTCTTTATGGAAATCGTTTTATCATCTTTTAATAATGTTCCATCTAAATCTAATGCGATTAAGTGTCGATCTGTCATATTAGGGTCCCCTTTTTATTTAAGAATTTCTATCAATAAATGCGTTGCTTTAGGAAAAAATTTGTCTACATGATACACTACATTTATGAAAACCTTTCGTAAATCATGGAACTTTTAATTTCTATATTTACTATGTTAACAATTTTATATCTAAAGTGTAAAAAAATTCACACCATAGGGCATGAAAAAACTATATACTTTTTATAGCTTCAGGAGGCTTGTTCAAGTGATCATCGTTGAAAACAAACAGATAAGCAATATTCCTTTTTTACATGTCGTAAAAAAAGAGGACGATCAAATTAAGCTTCCATCAATTTTTTTCATCCACGGATTTACGAGCGCGAAAGAAAATAACCTTCACTATGCGTACCTATTAGCTGAAAAGGGCTTCCGTGTCTTCTTACCAGAGGCGTTATACCATGGTGAAAGAGAGCAAGGACTTTCCGGAAAAGAGTTATTTGTCCACTTTTGGGAAATTGTATTAAAAACAATCCATGAAGTAAATATTTTAAAAGAACAGCTTGTCCATGATGATTTAATTGACCAAGACAGGATTGGATTAGCCGGTACTTCGATGGGCGGCATTGTTACTTTAGGAGCCCTGACACAATATAAATGGATTAAAGCCGCTGTTAGTTTGATGGGCATGCCGGCATATGAGCAATTTTCATTGTGGCAATTAGAGCAATTGCGACTGCAAGGGGTAAAGTTTCCTTTTACCCAAGAACAAATTGATGAGCAGTTATCTATTTTGCGCGATTATGATTTAAGCCTCAATCCTGATAAGCTTGAAAATCGTCCAATGTTATTCTGGCATGGCAAAAAGGATCCGATGGTGCCTTTTTCATTAACGTATCAATTTTTTGAAACTGTTAAGAATGACTATAAAGAACATCCTGATAAGCTTAAGTTTATCACAGATGAACAGGCAGACCATAAGGTAAGCCGGGAAGGTTTGAAAGCCACTATAGATTGGTTTGAAAAATATCTAAAAAATGAGGAGTGTATGGTACATGAATGAGGAATTAAAAGAAAATATTTATGGTGCATTAGAATTAGTCATCGATCCTGAACTTGGCGTTGATATTGTTAATTTAGGATTAGTATACGACGCTGAAATGGATGATGAAGGCGAAGTTACCATTACCATGACATTAACTTCAATGGGCTGCCCGCTAGCCGGAACGATTGTTGACCAAGTGAAGAGGGCTTTAGCCGATATTCCTGAAATCAAGAATGTCGAAGTAAACATCGTCTTTAATCCGCCATGGAACAAAGAAATGATGTCACGCTATGCAAAAATTGCGCTGGGAATTCGCTAGGATAAGGGGGATATCATGAAAAATAAAGTGATATTGGTAAGCTCGAATCAACTTGGCAGGGGTGATCAAATCCTTGGCGAAAATGTCCTAGAAACGTTTTTTACAGTTTTAAAGCAAAGAGAAGAGCTGCCAAAAGCTGTATTTTGTATGAATAGCGGTGTGTTAACGATGACTGAGGATTCATTTGTTTCTGTTCATTTAAAGGAATTGGAACAAAAGGGTGTAGACATCTTAGCCTGTAAAACTTGCGTTGACCATTTTAAGGTGGAAGATAAATTGGCGGTTGGGAAAATAAGCGGGATGGCCGACTTTGTTGACTTAGCAGCCAAATATGAGATATTAACGATTTCCTAAAAACAGCAGAACTTCTGCTGTTTTTTATTTTTAGGATAAGAAAGTATAAATTTTTGACTTTGATAAATGTCTAGCTCCAGCGCCCAAGCGGCTAGTGTCCTTCGCGCTCCGCCCTACGATAAGTCAAGCACGAATGCGCCTCCGGCTCTTCGTGTTTCAATACTCACTTGGAGCGCTCCAGGCCTGTCGTGAGCTGACCAGGGCGCTTGCGCTTTTATTCTTTAAGCCGATTCGCTAATAAACTGAAATATTCGCTAATAAGTGGTCAAGATTCGCTAATAAACCATCTAGATTCGCTAATAAAAATTTGAAGGAGTAAAAATTGACTGCTTTTCCGCGAGAAAAACATGTTTTTCAGACGGGCAAGTCCCTTCTTATTGTATTTCGAGGAGGCCATACGCTGCTGACCAGGGTTCTTGCGCTTTTCTACCTTCACAAAACGGACAAATATAACCTTCAGCCTGTGAGATAGTTCACTTTTTTTAACTATTATCACCTTTATAATAAAACCTAATAAGGCTGTTTGATTTGAAATAGCCATTATTAGGAGGCGTTTCATATGGCTATTAGCCGAGATTTTAATAAAGATCCATTTATCGTTATTTGGGAACTCACCAGAGCATGTCAATTAAAATGCCTGCACTGCCGTGCGGATGCACAGTATAAAAGGGATCCACGTGAACTATCTTTTGAAGAAGGAAAAAATTTAATTGATCAAATATATGAAATGAACAATCCAATGCTTGTCTTTACAGGCGGGGACCCACTCATGAGAGCAGACGTTTTTGATATTGCCAAGTATGCAGTAGAAAAAGGTGTGCGTGTTTCAATGACTCCTAGTGCAACACCTAATGTTACGAAAGAGGCGATTGAAAAGGCGAAGGAAGTAGGTCTTTCCCGCTGGGCGTTCAGTATTGACGGTCCAACGGCAGAGATCCATGACCATTTCCGTGGCACGGCGGGGTCTTTTGACCTTACTATGGAAAAAATCAGCTATTTGCATGAAGTTGGGCTACCAATTCAGATTAATACGGTTATTTCAAGATACAATATTGAATACCTAGATGAAATGGCAAAAATGGTTGAAGATTTGAATTGTGTATTATGGAGTGTCTTTTTCCTTGTACCGACAGGAAGAGGTCAGGCAACGGACATGATTTCGCCAGTTGAACACGAAAAGGTTTTCAGATGGCTTTATGATCTAAGTAAACGGGTTACCTTTGATATTAAAACGACAGAAGCCATGCATTACCGTCGTGTAGTCATTCAGCAAAAAATGCGCGAAGCGAAGGAAATGACTGATGAAATTGATTATTTAAGTGCATTAACAGAAAAAGGCTTAACGGGCTCTATTGATGGACTGGGCCGAGCACCAAAAGGCGTTAATGATGGAAATGGCTTTGTGTTTATCTCCCATGTAGGTGATGTTTACCCAAGCGGCTTATTACCGGTTAAAGCTGGGAATGTTCGGGAAACTCCATTAGCCGAAATCTACCGTGAATCACCAATCTTCCAATCGTTAAGAAATCCAGACTTATTTAAAGGAAAATGCGGTATTTGTGAATTCCGTTATGTATGCGGCGGTTCAAGGTCAAGAGCATATGCAATGACCGGGGATTATCTAGAAAGCGAACCATTCTGCGTATATACTCCTAAAGCTTTAAGGGAGAAACAAGTACAATAAATGAATCAAGGCTGTCTCATAATTTAGAGACAGCCTTGGAATAGCTTCTATCCTATTCGATATTGCAATAAACGGCTGAACAGTTTTCACAGCCGATTTCGTCCTTTAAGTATTGCAAATTCAATATCGATATTTTTCCCTTTTTAACAGAAATGATTCTATCCTTCTTTAATTCGCTAAGAATTCGATTGGTACTTTCCCGTGAAGTACCGCAGAAGTTGGCAAGTTCTTGATTGGTCAATGGTAAATCGATTAATATTTCATTGTCCTTGTGAATACCATAGCTATTGGTCATACGAATAAGCGTTGAAAAGAGCGCCCCGCGTTTACCGTTTAGAACTAGATCGCGAAATTTTGTCTGCGTTTTACGAAAATGATCACTCATCCATTTCATAAATTCGAATGCAAGTTTACTGTTTTGGAAAATTTCACCTTCAATCACATCTTTTTTAATCGCGACTATTTCCCCTTCTTCAAGAACCTTGGCACTTAATAAGTACCGAGGATTGTCGGTAAAAAGAGTTAACTCGCCACATATATCATTTTCACTGCAAATTCTTAAGGAAAGTTCTCGGCCATCTGAAGTGATTTTGCTGATTTGAATTTTACCGGAAATGACAATGTACAGTTCCTCAGCTAACATCCCTTCTTGAAATAAAAAACTTCCTCTTTCACTTTTAAATTTCCGGTCAGCAAATTTAAGTAATTCTTTTATTTCAATGGAATGGGTGGGTTTCATAGTGGTTTGCATCCGATTCACCTCTATATCTTATTTTTAAAACTGTCTATTTATGTTGTATGTTTAGGATTCATTAATAATAGTTTATCTTAAGACAGGTCTTTGAAGAGGGGTAAACAATGACAATATAGTGAAAACTTATGCAGATATTGAAAAGTCCTTAGTGGAATTTCCAAATCAATCATTTATTCATTTGCAAAAATCTGTTAAGATAGGAAATATATTAAGTAGGTTAAAGTGAATAATGTAACAGCAACTAATTCAAAACACAGATACACTTATAATAAAGAAACTAGCTTCTTAAAATAATGGAGTTGATATAAATGGAAAAAACCATTATTAAAGATAAATTAAATAGACCTTTACGGGACTTAAGAATATCTGTTATTGACCGCTGTAACTTTCGGTGCCAATACTGTATGCCAGCGGACCAATTTGGAGACGATTTTGAATTTCTTCCGCGAAGCGCCTTGCTGACGTATGAAGAAATTGAACGTCTTGGAAGGATTTTTGTCAGTTTAGGTGTAGAAAAGATTCGCTTAACGGGGGGAGAGCCCCTTCTTCGCAAGGATATGCCGATTCTTGTTAAAAAGCTTTCAGCAATTGAGGGTCTAAGTGATATCGGTTTAACAACGAATGGCGTTTTGCTTCCTAAATTCGCCAACGGATTAAAAGAGGCAGGACTCAAACGTGTAAATGTCAGCCTAGATACCCTAAATGATGAATTGTTTGGGAAAATCAACGGACGAGGCGTTGGAACCGGTCCTGTACTAGAGGGGATTGCAGCAGCTAAACAGGCGGGTCTCGGAGTTAAAATTAATATGGTTGTAAAAAAGGGTTTAAATGATACAGAAATTATTCCAATGGCAGAGTATTGTAAAGAGCATGGTCTAGAACTTCGCTATATTGAGTTCATGGATGTGGGCTCGACAAACGGTTGGAAAATGGACGATGTCATTACCAAAAAGCAGATTTATTATTTATTAAAAGAGCATTTTGAACTTGAGCCGGTTGACCCTGCCTATTATGGCGAAGTGGCAAAGCTTTATCGGTATTCAGACAAAGACGTTAATGTGGGCTTTATTACGTCTGTCTCTGAGTCGTTCTGTTCAACCTGCACACGTTCCCGTCTTTCAGCAAATGGTCAGATTTTCACTTGTTTATTCAATGGAAATGGTCACGATATCCGCAACTTCATGAGAAATGGTGCGACAGATGAGGAAGTTCGCGATCGGATAACATCCATATGGAACGGACGGGATGATAGATATTCTGACGAAAGAACAGCGGAAACAAATAAAAACCGTAAAAAGATTGAAATGTCTTATATTGGCGGTTAAAACTCTCTTTTGTAAAGAGAGTTTTTTTCTGTAAAAAAACGCCCGCTTTTGATAGCAGACGTTAAGTGTCAAGCAAGGTATCTAGGGAATAATATATTGTTCTCTAGATGCACATGCATGAAGGTTAATCCTTCTAACGCTTCTAAGCGTGCATAGACCAAGCGGTACGTACCGCAAGCATCCAGTGGAAGTTCAAAATCAGATGTTACTGCTCGAATTTCTCTTAAAATCTCGCCTGCATGATCATGCTCTTTTTCTAACTCAACAATCATCGCAATTGCCTCTTCACGGTTTTCAACTGTACCATCGGCAAGCTGCTTGATTAATGGGAAAACAATTGCTTCTTCTTTTGCCATATGTTCAATCAATTCTTTTTTGAATTCATAAAAGAGTTCATAAGCTTTTAATAGCTCTGGATGGTTGTCTCCATGGACACGTGAAACCTTCGTTACATATGGGCTGAGATTAGCCAATTCTTCTTCAGATACACGATGGTAATTTGTAATAACATGATTAATAATGGTATTGGAATCAGAGTTAGTCCACACTTCTAAATCAGTTTCAGCGTTTTCATATTTTTCAAAAACATCTTTTAACTCTTCCAACAATGTGGTCATGTTCAGACCGTTTTGGGAAACAGCCTCGGACAATGGGATGTTACCGCCGCAACAAAAATCGATGCGGTTCTTTTTGAAAACATCACTTGTTTTCGGTAATTCGTTAACAATATCTTTAACTAATGAATTCGAAGTAATTGTGAAAGTCATGATTATATCCTCCTTGAATTTTAAAAGGTAGTTTATTTCTGACTTAAGCATAATTGAAAATGAATCTTAATTAGGTGACCTGCATCACACATTTACTATGATTTTTAAACTTTTTGGGAAAGAATGATTTATTTTTGTGACATTTGATATGTCAGCAAGTTTTCGGTAGGCTTATAATGAAGATTAGTCATTTAAATTTAGTACATATATGGGGAAGTTACCCGATTTAGGCAGGAGCTGATTAGTTTGTTGGAAAGAAGAAAACCCATTCCGATTGGGGAAGCAGTTAAAAAGATCATGGAATATCAATTACAGGGTGTAACTGAACATGTCTCGATAAATGAAAGCTTTGGCCGCTACTTATCAGAGGATTTAATTGCGACTAGTGATGTGCCGCACTTTGACAGGGCACCATACGATGGTTTTGCCGTCAGATCAATTGATACCACTGAAGCCTTACAGTCCAATCCAGTCGAATTTGAAGTGGTTGACCATATAGGTGCTGGAATGGTTTCAAAGAAAGTCATCGGTCAAAATCAAGCCGTTAGAATTATGACCGGTGCGATGATGCCTGGTGGAACAGATGCAGTTGTCATGTTTGAGGTCGCACAAGACTACGAAAAAGATGGAACGCCATTTATGTCCATTAAACGCAGCTTTAAAAAGGGTGACAATGTTTCCTTTATAGGTGAAGATGCCAAAGAAGGTGAAATTTTAGTTAAAAAAGGGACAGTAATTAATCCTGGTATTCAAGCAATGCTGGCTACATTTGGCTATAACGATGTCCCAGTAGCCAAAAAGCCGCTAGTAGGTCTGTTTGCTACCGGTACAGAGCTGTTAGAAGTATACGAGGAATTAGTTCCAGGGAAGATTCGTAACAGTAATTCTCATATGATTGCTGCCCAAATCGAGAGGGCTGGGGGAAATGTTCATTACTTTGGAAAGCTTCCGGATGAATTCGATACATGCTTTGAAGCAGTGAAAAACGCTTTGAATAGGGTAGATTTATTAATTACAACCGGAGGTGTGTCTGTCGGGGACTTTGATTATCTGCCTGCAATTTACAAAAAACTAGGTGCCGAGGTTTTCTTTAATAAAGTGGCGATGCGTCCTGGAAGTGTGACGACAGTAGCACAGTACAATAGAAAAATTCTATTCGGACTTTCAGGCAATCCTTCCGCCTGCTATGTCGGTTTTGAATTGTTTGCCCGGCCGATTATTCGCAGGATGCTATTTTCGGAAAAACCGTACTTACGAAGAGAAAAAGCGATTCTTGAGGTCGACTTTCTTAAGGCAAATCCATTTACGAGATTTGTTCGCAGCTCTGTATTTATCAAAGATGGCAGGTTAAGAGTGGCGCCGAGCGGATTAGATAAGTCAAATATCATTATGAGCCTTTCGGGTGCTAATTCTTTAACGATTCTTCCAGGCGGTACGAGAGGATTTACTGCCAGCAGCGAGGTAGAGGTGTTATTACTTGAGGACCAAACTGGCAGCGAGTGGCCTTGGTAAGGCCTGTTATATTCCAGGTGGTGGGTTATCAAAATAGCGGTAAGACCACTGTAATGGTAAAGCTTATTCAGGCGTTAAGAGACCTGGGCTTAACAACAGTTACAATCAAACATCACGGACACGGCGGCAAACCAGAATTAATAGAACAAAAGGATTCAACGAGACATCTTTCAGCAGGAGCATCCGCCTCTGTCGTTGAGGGGGATGGAAGACTGATCTTGCATGCAGAAAATATTAATAGCAACCTAGAAGATCAAATTAGACTCATGGAATATTTTCAATCGGATGTGCTTCTGATTGAAGGGTATAAGTTTGAAAATTATCCTAAATTATTGCTGTTAAGGGATGATAAAGACCTTTCGCTGCTAGCCAAGGTAAACAATATTAAGGCAATTATGTATTGGGAAGAAGTGCTTGGAGGACTCCTTAATGAGCAAACGAACATCCCTTGCTTTCCTATTCATGATCAAACAGCCATTCTATGGATAGCTCAGACAATAAAAAAGCTTTTTCCTGCTAATCCGTAAAAGAGAATGCTTTCGCCTTCTTTTTTATGGTCTAGGAAATTATAGATTCATTTAGGTGTGGATAATTTTGACCTAGTTTTTTGAATCCAGCTCCAGCGCCCTAGCGGC
>NZ_BCVI01000056.1 GCF_001591665.1 Neobacillus soli NBRC 102451
GTTCTTATACCTTTCTAAGTTTTTTTCTGATGACTGCGACAAATAAAAGTAACAAAGGAATGAGCAGCTGAATGGAAATAAAATAAAAAGGTGTGGTTGTCCCCATACCATGAATCATTTCTTGAAATGAGGACGCTGACCAAATAGAGAAAAGAATAATTAAAAAACCAAATGGTAAGATAATTGGCTTATAACTTGGCAATTTCAGCCATTGTGAAGTTCCAAGAACAAGCATATAAAAAAACGCCGATAGCTGTACAAAACCACCAAGAACCCAAACGGCTATGACAATTGACTCGACATGTTCAAAAAATGATCCAATGCTAATATATCTCGCCGCTTGAAACGCTGGAAATTGAGTACTGGTAATAATTCCCCCAAATAAAAATATATTCCCAAGATTGATATATACCATTGTCAGGACACTCACAATTACAGACAATATACTCCATTTCATCGCTTTCTTTTCGTCCGATAAAAGAGGAAGCAGGAAGGACAATAACGAAAATTGACTTAACCAAGCATGTGGTGCTAGAGATCCTTTAACAGAAGGTATCCAGCCATCCTCCATGATTGGAAACATATTTTTTACGTTCAGATCGGGAATTAGGAATAAATAGATCATTACGTAAAGAACCAAGACAATTGGCAAGAAAACAGTAGCACTCCTCCCTAATACTTCTATGCCCCCATGGACAGCAAAAGCACAAGTTAGTGCAATACCTCCTGTAACAACAACTATCGGAGTTTTATGCAAAAAGGCACTTTCGACGAATTCCCCATACTCCCTAAAAGCTATGGCCGTATCATATAAAAGGAAGAATAAGAAGATGAACCCGATGATCTTCCCGAAGGTACGACCAAGAATGAGTTCACTATATTCGACAAGTGTCTTGTTCGGGTAAAGTTTATAGAGTTTAGTAATAATATAAACAATCAAAAAACCGCTTAAAGCAGCCCAAATGGGCGAAAGCCATAGATCACGTTTTGCCTGTTGTGCGGTAATAAATGGAATATAAAGAATGGCCGTGGCCACAACGACCGCGTACATAATTAGTGCCATTTGGAAGGAGGAAATTTTCCCTTTTTCAATCATTTCGCTTCATTCCTTTATAAGATACTAACTAATTTCCCAATATCTGCCGATTGGTTTGAAGATAAAGTCAATTAATTGGCTTGGTCCAGGCATGTTAGGGAATAAAACGAGTAAAATAGCAAGCACCCATCCAATCGTGATTAATGTAAAAAATACTACCTGTACTTTCCGTATATTTTTCTTCAGTTTCGGCCATTCATATAAAATGATAAGCATCAAAAGAGCCGTTATTCCCAATATCCCTCCCCACTTCATCTTTCTCTCCCACCTTTTTTTGCTTTCTCATTGGATAAACCCGTTCTTCTAATATTTACCTTTGTTTCGAATGTAACGTCTACTTTTCGGAATATTTCGCTCCATTCGTTTTTCTTCTTTTTCCATGTACCTGGATAATCCCGTTGGAACGCTGCTGCAAAGCCAAATATATCAGCATTCATTTTTTTCTGTGCTTTTGATAAAGCCAATCTCTCTCTTTCCTCAATTACTTGAACAACCATACGTTTTAGTTTTTTTGATGACTTTAGATTTAACAAATTAAGACTTGTTGTATTTTGAATAACTTCTAGATCTGCATCTGTCTTAACCTTGATGCTCCAGTTTCCGTTTGAAATCTTAGGAATCAACTGGTTATGGCTTCTTAACAAATTTAATGACACAAAGGCCTTTTCGTCTTTTAAAGAAATCGTAATAATCCCTGATTTCGCTTCATTTCTCGGCCAAAGAATCCCTCTAGTTTCTTTATCGCTCAGTCTCCCGACCATCTTATCTCCTCTCAATACGGCTGCCCCTTTAATGAATGGAATGTTCTTCCCCTTGTTAACAGCCAAATTGGACGGTGACATTTTTGCAACCCAAGGAATGACGGCGGCACCAGCATCCCCTGTTAACATTTCCGACAAACTTTTTACAGTTACTTTTACACCTATTTGTGAGTCGACCAATTTGCGAAGCTGTTTAGCAGAGTCCCGCTCCAACTCAGGCATCGACTCCAAAACTTCTTTTGCAGAGTCCATAGAAACAAAAACATCAGCACGTTCGCGAGGCTCCGTATGCCCCATCCAAAAATCAATATGATCCCCAATTCCTTTTTCCGCTAATTTCTCACCGATAATTAGCACTTCGTTTTGTCCCCAGAAAATCCGCCTTGTAAGCTTCTCTTGGAGCCTGGACATCGCATCAGCAATAGTTACACCTTTGGCTGATCGGACTAAGGTTTGACTACTATTATTTCCGCTTGACACCCCTTCTTGTTGTCCGCTCTCTGCCGGCTTTGGTATAAATACTTGGACGGACAGTTCAATCTCCTCCTTTTTACTTTGATCAACACCAGTTGCCAAAATGATTGCTAAGTCATTTACCTCAGTACGATCCCAGCATCCGGCAAGCAATAGTATTATGAGGCAAAGAAGAAGGACTAGGGAAATATATTTTTTCTTCCTCCGTCTAAAAAAGCCCATCATTAATCACCACCTTTACTTGGACCGGGTTTCTGATCATGAGGCTGCCTTTGCAGGTTCCCTAATTCAATAGATGTGGATTCTGGACGAGTGTTCATTGCCCACCAAGGGGCGCGAATGAGTACATCCTTTAAATTGTGAATCTTAAGTGGGGCCATTGAATTTAAATACGGAACACCGAAAGAACGTATGGTGCAGAGATGTACGACAATAGCGATAATCCCAAGCATAACACCTAATAAACCTAATATTCCGGATAATATCATGATCGGAAAGCGCAGCATCCGAATCGAAATTCCTGCAGCGTATCTTGGTAGTAAAAACGAGGCGACACCCGTAATCGCCACCACCATTACCATCGCTGATGAAACAAGACCAGCCGTGGTTGCGGCTTGTCCTATGACAAGTGCGCCAACGATACTAACTGCAGCACCTACTTGTTTCGGTAGTCTTATACCCGCTTCGCGTAATGCCTCAAAAGTGATTTCCATAATGAATGCTTCAATCAATGCCGGGAATGGAATTTGCTCACGGCTTTGGGCAATGGTTAAGAGGAGAGATGATGGGACCATTTCTTGGTGGTACGTAAGAATAGCAACATATGCTGATGGAGCGAGCAATGCGATAAAAAAGAATAAATAACGCAGCCAGCGGATGAATGTACTTATTAAAAAACGGTTGTAGTAATCTTCTGGTGCTTGTAACAAACTTGCGAACGTACATGGAGCGATAAGGGTGAAAGGAGTCCCATCAATCAATATGACAACCCGTCCTTCTAAAAGGCTGGAGGCAGCAACATCCGGCCGTTCTGTTGATAATACTTGCGGGAAAGGAGAAAAAGGGTCATCCTCAATCATTTCCTCTATATACCCGCTTTCCAAAATTCCATCGATTTCAATTCGTTCTAACCGATTTGTCACTTCTTTTATTAATGTATTGCTTGCAATCCCTTCAATATAAGCAATGATTACTTGCGTTTCTGTGAACTTACCGATTGTCATTTGTTTCATTTTTAAGGCGGGATGGCGAATTTTTCTTCGTAAAAGGGAAGTATTTACTCTTAATGTTTCCACAAAACCTTCCCTCGGACCGCGAATTACAGATTCGGCCACCGGATCCTCGATTCCCCGTTTCTCCCACTTTGGTAAACCTATAGAAATTCCTTTTATTTTATTGTTAATAAGAATCACGGGGTTTCCAATTGAAATTTGTTTAATAACATCAGTAATGGTGTTGATTACCAAAACATCAGAAACAGCTAATTTCTTACTAACATTTTCAATCGATGTTTCTGGATCAAAGCTTTCCAACTGAACGAGTGGCATGAGAACCTGTTGATCAATTTCCTGAGTATTTGAAAGCCCATCGATATAAATGAGAGCAGCTTTTGTCCGAGCACCGATGGTAAATTCACGAAATACGACATCAGAGCAATCGGTATAAGCTGATTTTAGTATTTGGATATTTTGATTCAAACCCAGATTGATTGGTATGTTGGGTAATTTAGATAGTGTTTCTGTTATTTGCTGGCTTGGAAAACGGTATCCTTTACTTTTTCTATGCTTAAAATAATTCATCAGCAGGATCCCCTTATTAATAATCAAGGTTATTCTTTCCAAAAAAAGCGGGATTATGAGAATTTTGTAGATGACTAAAAGAAAGAGATGAAATTTCTTCACAATTGTAGGTGTCATTATGTGATATGTTTCACTTTTTTTTCTGCATCGCTACCTTATATTAAAGGCAGATAGGAATAAGGAGTGACGAAGATGAAATTATTTTTACCTAAACAACATGGTGCTTGGGCAATGCTGATCATCCCTTTTTGGTTTGGGGTCATCAATGGGGGTTTTTTATGGCAGCATATCCCGTTTTTTATGGGCTGGCTCTTATTGTATTTGGCAACTTATCCGATGCTCCTCTTATTTAAAAAGAAAAAAATCCCCTTTTATACAAAGTGGACGCTTATTTATATGGTACCCGCATTATTGCTATTAGGCATCCCATTAGCAGCAAGACCCAGCCTTTTTTATTTTGGACTTTTGATGATGCCGTTTTTTATGATCAATGCTTACTATACTTCCAAAAATCAAGACCGTGCCTTTATGAATGATATTAGTGCTATCTTCGCTTTTTCGATAGCCGGCTTGGCCAGCAGTTATTTATATGAGGGTAATGTGATCGCAACAGCACTTATTTTTACCTTTATTACATCAGTACTATTTTTTATTGGCTGTACCTTTTATGTGAAATCCATGATTAGGGAAAAGAAGAATACAAAGTTAAAATGGATTTCATGGGGGTACCATTCTGTGCTCGTTCTTTCTTGGTTCATAGGCGGGTTTTGGATTGCAGCTCTCGCCTTTATCCCGAGCCTGCTTAGAGCGATTCTTTTTTACGGAAAGAAGCTATCACCAAAACAAATCGGCATTTACGAAATCATAAACTCAGGTCTGTTCTTCGTAATCATTGCAATCCAAATAATTTTACACAAATAAAAAAAGCCGATATCGGCTTTTTTTTCGTAGAAATTGCTAATCAACCTTACATATTTCGGTTGGACAATCCTCGCAATCGATTTCCCTTTTTAAGTACCCTAAATCATGAATCGTAATCGTTCCCTTATCAATCGAAATGACACCAGCTTTTCTTAGGTCGCTCAGTAAGCGATTTACTACCTCACGGGAGGTGCCGCAGAAATTGGCTAACTCCTGATTTGTTAAGGGTAATTCAATTAATACACCTTTATTTGTTCTAATGCCATAACTATTGGTAATTCGAATGAGTGTGGAGTATAAGGCCCCTTTTTTTCCGTGAAGCACTAAATCACGAAACCTGGTTTGTGTTTTCCGATATTGCAGGCTCATCCACTGGATGAACTCAAACGAAAGTGGTAAATTTTGTGAAAGCTTTTCTTCCAGTGTATCTTTCATAATTACTGCCACTTCTCCACTTTCGACAACACGCGCACTTAATAAGTATCTTGAGGAAGGTGAAAATAAGTTTAATTCACCGACAAAATCACCACGGGAGCACATTCTTAATGTAAGCTCCCTTCCGTCAGGAATAATTTTGCTGATTTGAAGGATGCCGCTTTGAACGATATATAATTCATCAGCAACGGATCCTTCTTGAAATAGAAATGTGCCCTTTTCTATTTTCTTCATATGGTGAACGGTATCAAATAGATGGGACAATGTTATTGGCAGTGCTTTTACTGACTGCATACTTATAACCACCTTTAAAGGTGCGAAATCAATCGCTAATTTGATTTTAACAAATAATTAACAGTCAAGGTTGGATTTACAGGATATTACTATAATTATATTGTTAACACTGAATAATTATCAATAAATGTACGATAAGTTCATACAATCGTCAAAAAGCCAAACATTCTTCGTTTATTTCTTAGGAAATACTGTCGACGAGTAAGGATATTTGTAATAAATTCCAATAGTGGCCGTCAGTAAAAAGGTAATAATAAATATGTAGAAGATAAGGAGGGATAAGAATGGGGCAAAATCGACAGTTTAAATCAGGAAAAAAGGCACCTAATAATGGAGTGTATGTTGAAGTTGGTGATACAGGAAGCAATGTGAACAATCCCAAAAAAATAAACCTTAAAGCAGGAGATCCCTTTCCTGAAACATCAAATGATGAACGTGTTTGGACGTATCAGCGAAAGCCATAATCTTTGAAAGAGAAAAGTCATCCAAACAGGATGGCTTTTTTCGATTCTAATTTTACTTTTAATCAGGGGTTGTTTTATAATAAGAGTAAATAGGTCAAAAATGGTCAAAGATGGAGCGTGAGTAAATATGGACTTAAACCGAATGACGGAACGGCTGCAAAACGGCTTGATGGATGCCCAGTCGCAGGCGGTTAAAAGGAATCATCAAGAGATTGATGAACCTCATTTATTTTTATCGCTAATGGACCAGGAGGATAGCCTCATTACTGCAATCCTAGAAAAAGCAGGAATGCCTTCTGAAAAGATTAAACAGGACCTTACTGACGCTCTTGCAAAAAAGGCCCAAGTAACCGGGAGTGGTGTAGAGCAAGGCAAGCTTTATATCACTGCAAAGCTGCAAAAGTTACTGGTCAGTGCGGAGGAATATGCGGCTAAGTTTTCTGATGAGTACCTTTCGGTTGAGCATGTTTTGTTAGCTGCATCTTTCGCGAATGATTCAGAGATGAGAAAGATATTACGAACGAATGGGAAACAACCAGAACTTATTTTACATGCAATTAAAGAAATAAGGGGGAACCAAAGAGTGACATCACAAAATCCTGAAGCAGGATACGATGCCCTTAAAAAATACGGCAGAGATCTCGTTTCCGAAGTAAAAGCTGGTAAAATGGATCCGGTTATTGGCAGGGATACGGAAATACGTAATGTGATCCGGATTTTATCAAGGAAGACAAAGAATAATCCTGTTTTAATCGGTGAACCCGGGGTAGGGAAAACGGCGATAGTGGAAGGACTTGCCCAAAGGATTGTCAGAAAAGATGTTCCGGAAGGATTGAAGGATAAAACAATTTTCTCCTTGGATATGAGTGCGTTAATAGCAGGGGCAAAATTCAGAGGAGAATTTGAGGAAAGATTGAAGGCTGTATTAAATGAAATAAAAAAAAGCGAGGGGCAAATCTTGCTTTTTATTGATGAAATTCACACGATTGTCGGGGCTGGGAAAACGGAAGGTGCGATGGATGCAGGCAATATGCTAAAACCGATGCTTGCCCGCGGTGAATTGCATTGTATTGGAGCGACAACACTTGATGAGCATCGCAAATATATTGAAAAGGACCCCGCCCTTGAGCGCCGATTCCAGCAAGTACTTGTTCAAGAACCAAACGTAGAAGATACCATCTCTATTCTAAGGGGCTTGAAAGAACGTTACGAGGTTCATCACGGGGTGAAAATTCATGACCATGCCTTGGTGACCGCAGCAACTTTATCTGACCGCTACATCACTGATCGATTTCTGCCAGATAAAGCTATCGATCTTGTTGACGAAGCATGCGCCCTTATACGCACTGAAATTGATTCGATGCCGACTGAACTCGATGAGGTGACACGCAGGGTTATGCAGCTTGAAATCGAAGAAGCCGCTTTAAGAAAAGAGAGTGATGAAGGGAGTAAAAAAAGGCTTGAAGCGCTCATGAAAGAACTTGCCGATTTAAAAGAAACGTCCAATGCCATGAAGGCGAAATGGCTTCAAGAGAAACAAAGTATTCAGAAATTGCAGGAAAAAAGGGAGCGAATTGAAAAACTCCGGCAAGAACTCCAGCTGGCGGAGGATAAATACGACTTAAACCGGGCGGCAGAGCTTCGCCATGGCCAAATACCATTAGCCGAAAAGGAACTTAAGGAGCTTGAAACGGCAACTGCTAGGGAAGAACGGATGCTTCGTGAGGAAGTAACAGGTGAAGAGATAGCCAATATTATTTCAAGATGGACAGGAATCCCACTCTCCAAATTAGTTGAAGGTGAGCGGGAAAAGCTGTTAAAACTGGAATCTATTTTGCATGAACGTGTAATCGGCCAGAATGAAGCAGTCAATCTGGTGTCAGATGCTGTTTTAAGGGCACGAGCAGGAATAAAAGATCCGAACAGACCGATTGGTTCCTTTTTATTTTTAGGTCCGACAGGTGTTGGGAAAACAGAACTTGCGAAAGCCTTGGCAGAGTCTTTATTTGACAGCGAAGAACAGATTATTCGAATTGATATGTCAGAATATATGGAGAAGCATGCGGTTTCCCGCTTGATTGGTGCTCCTCCAGGCTATGTGGGCTATGAAGAAGGGGGACAATTAACGGAAGCAGTAAGACGAAAACCTTATTCAGTGATTTTATTGGATGAAATTGAAAAAGCACACCCCGAGGTTTTTAATATCCTTTTACAAGCACTTGATGATGGAAGGATTACGGATTCACAAGGGCGGGTAGTTGACTTCAAAAATACGGTGATTATTATGACTTCCAATATTGGGTCACATTTCTTACTTGAGCTCAGTGAAAATGAAATTGAAATTTCAAAAGCTGTAAGGGAAAAAGTAATGAGTCAATTAAGGGGCCATTTCCGTCCTGAATTTTTAAATCGAATTGATGAAACCATCCTCTTTAAACCATTATCATTAGCGGAAATTAAGAATATTGTTGCCAAAATGATGAGGGAGCTTCAGAATCGGTTAAAGCATCAGCATATTGATATTTTTATTAATGAGGAAGCAAAGGAATTGATCGCTGTTAACGGATTTGACCCTGTTTATGGTGCAAGACCATTGAAGCGATTTATCCAACGAAATATTGAAACGAAGCTGGCCCGTGAAATTATTGCGGGCAAGTTGCATGACCAGTCAAAAGTGGAAATAACAGCGGAAAATGGAGAAGTAGCATTAAAGATACTATAATATAAAAAAGTCATCCATTTACGAATGGATGACTTTTTTATCTTTCACTTAATGTTTTACTGCCGGCTCGTTTGGAATTACAGCGGAAGCAATGAAAATTAAAATCGTTACTCCAACTGAAACTATAGCACCAGGAATAAATTCAAATGTTGCACCCGGTGTCATTGAACTAACTACATATGAAAGCATTTGCACTAAAAGAAATGACCATAAAAAAGTCCAAAAGAATCGCACTAATTTTCACCTCTAACTATTTTACATCTTTATTCATATTATCATATGTTTTCAAAATAATAAACGCTTAATCGATAATTCACAAAAGAGATAAAATTATTCGAATACAAAAATGGGCTAACCTCCCTTTCATCTTTTTGAGTGCGGCATACGATAAGGTGAGGAAATATGTAAAAGGAGATTTATCGATGGAAAATCGTAATTTTCAGATGGATGCCCAATGGAATATTATACATTACCCTGAAAAGCCCACCGGATTTGGGATCTTAATAATCGGAGATGAGAGGCATTTTGTAGACGAGAGCAAATGCTTCTGGACACAAAATGAAGGAAAACTGGCGATTGTCAGTGAGCTTAAAGAAAAAGGGTACACCATTTTTTCCTCAAATCTATATGGGCGAAACTGGGGGAGCAAAATCGCAGTCGAGCTAGCGGAAAGGTTATACCAACATGTGATACGCAGTGAAATACTGAACCATAAAATTCATATTTTAGCCGAGGGGATGGGTGCACTGGCTGCCGTAAAATTAATGGAAAATATGAAAGGGAATATTCGGTCGGTTGTTCTTTTAAATCCTATTCTTTCCTTAAAGCATCATCTTGAACAAGAAAAGGAGCATAAATTCTTTTACAAAAAATTATTGAGGGAATTAGTGGCAGCACATCAGGTCGATCAAAAGACACTCGAAAATAATATTTTTGCTATGGAGGATTTCATCAATCTAAAATTCGGCATTCCGGTTAAGATTATTCATGTCCTTTCGGGGGGAAAGTCCTATAACCAGTCCAAATTATATCAACAAATAATTGCCAATTTAGAGATAAATCCTACCTTTATTCTCCCGGAAAAAAAGCAGCAGCTTGGAAAAATTATGGTGAAGTTTTTTAACAGTCATGAAGCAATCCTCTAATCAGCATCTCCCCAAACAGAAATATTTCCTTAGCGAAGCGCATAGGATTCATTAAGGTTAGTTTAGGGGAGGGATATTTTATGGACAAGGCTGTTATTTTTGGTGCTTTCGACTTCGTTAGTTTTCATGTTTGCAAAACCTTGCTTAATAAGGGATTTGAGGTCAATGGCATTCATATAGAAGAAAAAGATAAAACAGATTTTCTAGCAGACAAGAGGCTCGAAGTTGGTCGAAATGCAAATTTTTCAGAACAATCGTTAATCATGTGGGGGAACAATCAGGATCAGGATAACGGTAAAACAATGCTTATTTTTTCAATATATGATCTTTATATGCTGAAAAAAGAAACACTTATAGAAAATGGAGCGGTGATGAAAGCAATTATTCACTATATCGAACGAAATGAAAATAATACGGATTTAGCGTTTATTCTCCCAATTCAAATGCTTAGCAGAACCTTTAAGGAAAGAAGGTTGGAAGGTTTTATAGATAATGTTAAGGGATTGGTGAAGAATACCCGCTTATTCTATCTGCCTAGTATTTACGGACCATGGCAGCCGTCTGTATTTCTATTTCAACAAGCCATTTCATCAAAATTCCAAAAGGCGGATATGACCATTGGGGATAGGGAATGGACCAACGATACCCTGTTTATTGACGATGCCGCAGAATCTATTTGTGAAATCATTGAATCTGGGAAGCCCGGGAGTTATCTGCTAGAAAGCGGCAGAAAGAATCACTGGTTCAAATGTGCGGCATACCTAAATGTGGATGGGAATCATGTGAATATAAATCGCAGTGAATCAATACAAGTTGATCAGCACATTGTTAAAGTTTCAGTAAATCCAGTATTAGCAATCGAGGATTCATTTACAAAACAGGTGGAACAATTTCAAAATATGATAGCAAATCGTATGTAGAATATTGCATAAATACCAATGGTTATTTGAATGGGAATAGAATTAATAATATACAGATAGTGGAAGTGCAGGAAATTTGTCTTTTCATTTTATTGTTCAAAGGTTAGAATAAATATAAAAAAGGATTCCATCCTGAACGCGTGATATTTTAAACTTTTATTATTTTAAAAAAGAAACGTGTTGTAGAAATAGCAGCTGTATAAGGAGATGCATGGAATGCTAAACCGTTTAGGAATCATTCTTTTATGTTTTTTTTTCCTTGGGGCATGCGGGGAGGCAGACTCTGCAGGTAAATTACAAAAAGTCGGCTTGTTAGTGCCTGAAACAGTCAATGACCAAGTTTGGGGAACAAAGGGCTTTAAAGGCATGTTAAAAATACAATCAAAATTCAATGTCGATGTTTTTTATAAAGAAGGAATGAATTCAGAATCCGTTGTCGAACGTGCTGTTAAAGAGTTTGATCAAAAAGGCGTAAATCTTATCTTTGGTCACGGCTCGGAATACGCTGAATACTTTAATAATATTTCAAAAGACTATCCTAAAATCCATTTTGTCAGTTTTAATGGTGATGCAAAAAATGTAAACACGACAAGTTTGAATTTTAAAGCGCATGCTATGGGCTTTTTTGGCGGGATGGTTGCCGCCCATATGTCGAAAGAACATAAAGTAGGTGTTTTAGCTGCTTATGAATGGCAACCGGAAATTGAAGGCTTCTATCAGGGAGTAATGGCTGAAGATAAAAGTGCAGATGTCAGTATAGAATACGTTGGAAATTGGGATGATGAAAAAAAGGCAGTACAATTGGCCAATCACATGATGGAGAAGGGTGTCGATGTCATTTATCCGGCTGGTGATGGCTTTAATGTACCTGTTATTGAAAGGGTAAAGGAACAAGGCTTTTATGTCATTGGCTATGTTTCCGACCAATCTGATTTAGGAGAATCCACTGTTTTAACAAGCACAATCCAACAGGTGGATACTTTATATGAAAAGGTTGCTGAGCAATACAACAATGAGAAACTTAAATCTGGGAACCTTTCCTTTGATTTTCAGGACAATGTGATTTCGCTTGGTAAATATAGTCCTCTTGTTAACAAAGAATTTATTCAAGTGATGAATAAACGAATTGAAAATTATAAAGAAACAGGAAAGCTGCCAAAATAAAAATTTGAAGGAGTACATATGAACAGTCAAGATAAATCATTACAATTTATGCAGATTGCACTGAAATACTTACCAGAGGCTAAAGAGCAATTGGATAAAGCTGGCGTTGAATTATCGATGGAGCTGATTGAGCCGTTTATGAATCTCTTTACAAAGGTCATGCAAGACGCTTATGAGCTTGGTTTAGAAGATGCTAAGGTGGAACTATAAAAGAAGAAATAAGCTGCCGCTAAAAATGTGGCAGCTTATTTCTTCTTCCAAAATTGCTCAATAAAAGGATAAACCTTTTTAAATAATGGTTTGAAACCCTGTAACGATTCCATTAATGTATCAATGTTCACCATAAGTTCCTCATAATTAATAGTCGGCTGTTTGATTATAGGTTCCTCGTGCTGCTCCTTCTGCTGATAGTCTCCTCTTCCCCCAAACATAAAACTTGTGAATCGATCTTGATACTCATGCTTTTCAATATGCTGCTCTTCCATTTTTATTACAGCTCCTTTCGTTCTAAATATCTCCTTAAGTTAGAATATGAATAAATGAATAAAAGGAATGTACATTAGCGGATGTTATTTAGGAAGAAAAAGTTGCTTAAATAGGGTTCCATTTGATAAAATTAGTACCAAGTCATAATAATTGATAATAATCTTTAGGATATAGTGAATTTCGTCAAAACTAAAGGAGATGAAACTTGTGAGAGCTGGCATTGTCGGGATTGGCAGGTATTTACCTGAAAAAATTGTCACCAATCAGGATTTAGAAAAAGTGATGGATACCTCTGATGAATGGATTCGCACGAGAACAGGTATTGAAGAAAGAAGAATTGCTGCTGATGATGTTAACACATCAGATATGGCATTTAATGCTGCGCAAAAAGCGATTCATCATGCAGGGATTACCGCCGAAGAGATTGATTTAATTTTAGTCGCGACGGTTACACCTGATACGCCGTTTCCATCCGTTGCCTGCAGGATCCAAGAAAGATTAGGTGCAACTAAAGCTGCCGCCATGGATGTTAGTGCGGCCTGTGCAGGCTTCATGTATGGAATCATTACAGCCAAACAATTTATTGAGTCTGGTGTTTATAAAAATGTTCTTGTGGTTGGGGTAGAAAAGCTATCAAAAATTACAGATTGGAATGACCGTAATACCGCCGTATTATTTGGGGACGGAGCAGGAGCGGTAATAATTGGCCCCGTATCTGAAGGGCGGGGGATTTTATCCTTTGAACTCGGTGCAGATGGTACAGGCGCAAAACATTTGTATCAAGATGAATATATTATTATGAATGGACGAGAAGTATTCAAATTTGCGGTACGGCAAATGGGTGAGAGCTGTGTCAATGTTCTTGAAAAGGCGGGCTTAACAAAAGAGGATGTCGATTTTCTTATTCCACATCAAGCCAATATTCGCATCATGGAAGCATCCAGACAAAGATTGGAGCTCCCTCCTGAAAAAATGTCCAAAACAGTTCAAAAATACGGCAATACATCTTCTGCATCGATACCAATTTCAATTGTCGAAGAATTGGAAGCAGGGAAAATTAAAGATGATGACCTTATTGTTATGGTAGGATTTGGAGGGGGCTTAACCTGGGGGGCAATTGCAATCCGCTGGGGTAAGTAAACAGATAGCTTTTTTAAAGAAAACAAGGAATAGTAGGACGTAAAGGAGATAGATAACATGGAAAAGCGACGTGTAGTTGTAACCGGCATCGGTGCGGTGACACCACTTGGGAATGATGCTGAAACTACCTGGAAAGGCATTCTTGAAGGGAAATCAGGGATTGGGCCGATGACAAGGGTCAATGCAGATGAGTATCCAGCAAAGGTAGCGGCAGAAGCAACGGACTTTAATCCGGAAGATTTTATGGAAAGAAAAGATGCTCGAAAAATGGACCGATTTACACAATTTGCCGTTGCATCTGCCATTATGGCTGTGAAGGATGCAAATTTAACAATTAATGATGAAAATTCTCATCGCGTAGGTGTGTGGATTGGCTCTGGTATTGGCGGGATGGAAACATTTGAGCAGCAGTTTGAGATTTTTCAAAAAAGAGGGTACAAGCGCGTAAGCCCATTCTTTGTACCGATGCTAATTCCAGATATGGCAACAGGTCAAGTGTCAATCACACTTGGAGCAAGAGGCTTCAATTCTTGTACCGTTACAGCCTGTGCAACAGGAACAAATTCAATTGGGGATGCTTTTAAAGTCATTCAGCGCGGTGATGCAGATGCAATGGTCACCGGCGGAGCCGAAGCCCCAATCACAAAGATGTCTGTCGCTGGTTTTTGTGCGAATACAGCTCTTTCAACAAATCCAGACCCACAAACGGCAAGCAGGCCATTTGATAAAAACCGTGATGGTTTTGTTATTGGCGAGGGTGCTGGAATTGTTATCTTGGAAGAACTAGAGCATGCTTTGGCGCGTGGTGCCAAGATTTATGCTGAAATCGTTGGTTACGGGGCAACTGGGGATGCTTATCATATTACCGCACCAGCACCTGGCGGTGAAGGCGGTGCCCGTGCAATGAAAATGGCGATTAATGATGGCGGGTTAAAACCTGAGGAAATCGATTATGTAAATGCCCATGGTACAAGTACCGAATATAATGATAAATTTGAAACACTCGCAGTTAAGGAAGTATTTGGCGAACATGCATATAAATTAGCGATTAGCTCAACGAAATCGATGACAGGCCATCTTTTAGGTGCTGCTGGAGGGGTTGAGGCAATCTTCACCGTATTGGCGATAAAAGATAGTATGGTTCCGCCAACGATTAATTACGAAACACCAGATCCAGAATGCGACTTGGATTATGTGACAAATGGTGCACGTCCAAAAGAAATTAAGGCGGCGATGAGTAATTCGCTTGGCTTCGGTGGACATAACGCAACCATTGTCTTTAAAAAATACGAATAAAAATTGGGGCTCGACCAGACTTTTGACTGGTCGGGCCTTTTTATTCGCAAGGCTTGGCTTCTAATATCCTAAGAACCACTTCTCGAAAACATCATAAAATGGTCAGGAGGGAGAACTTAAGGTAATTGGAGTGAGAAAATGGGAATCATTCGAACGGATCAATGGTTACAGGAGGAGTTTGGCCGGCCTGTTAAAATCTGTGAAAAATTAAAGCCTTATTTTAAAGGGCAAACCTCTAACGAAATTTACAACCAACTATTGAATTTTGGGATGTATCGACCATCCTGGTCTTCAAGAAGTAATCTCGACAGAATGGTTGAACAAAAGGCATGGGACAAAGTGGAGCATATATCACAAAAATATCAGAAAAAATGGAATGGTCCAGACATTCCGGTTTTCCTTTTTCCGTTAGCACAGTCAAGAGGTTTTTTTATGAGAGAAGTAAAAAGTAAAGCAGGTGTATCTTTTCCGGATAAAATGTTCCTCTTTCTTTCTCATTACGAGGATTCGAAAGAGGTAGAAGCACTTTTAGTTCATGAATACCATCATGTCTGCAGACTGCGGATGCTGAATAAAAAAATAGAGGATTACACATTACTCGACTCGATTATCATTGAGGGATTAGCAGAGTATGCTGTCCTAAAAAATTGTGGCCGGGAATATTTAGCGGACTGGTGTCGTATGTATTCAGAAAGGGAAATTTTAAATTTTTGGGAAAAATATTTAAAAAAACAATTAGGTAAGAAAAAACATGAAAAAGCGCATGATGAATTATTATACGGTGGTGGAAGAATTCCGAATCTACTCGGATATGCGGCAGGATTTAGTATTGTTGAAAATTTTTACAAAAACAACAATTATTCTACAAAACTTTCTTTTACTACTCCTGCATTAACCTTCCATAAACACTATAACAATTTTAGTGAAAAAAGCCGATAATTAAAGGCTTTTTTTAATTTTCGAATAATGATAATTGGAAAATATCAAATAAAGTCTTGCAATTGTAATAATTCTGTAATAGAATTTTATTTAAATATAACGAATTAACAGAATAATTTTAAAAAGTTAGAAGGTGTACTATGAGCACAAAAAAGTCGCTGATTAAAGAGGCACCACTGCTCGAAGTGAAAAATTTAGAGACGGCCTTTGATATCGAAGGAACCGATTATAATGCAGTAGATAATGTATCGTTCACAGTAAAACCACGACAAATTGTTGGGGTTGTTGGAGAATCTGGCTGTGGTAAATCAGTTATGAGTCTATCGATAATGAAGTTGCTCCCAAAAGGAATCGGGAAAATAAAATCAGGTGAAGTCATTTTTGATGGAATAAATCTTGAAAAAATGACTGAGTCTCAAATTAATAAAATCCGTGGAAAAGACGTCTCAATGATTTTCCAAGAGCCAATGACCTCGTTAAATCCGGTATTTACCATTGGCTATCAACTTCAGGAAGTACTTTTTAATCATATGAAGATTACAAAAAAAGAGGCAAGGCAAAGGGCAATCGCCTTATTAAAAAGCGTTGGTATCTCCCGGCCTGAAAAAATTGTTGATGAGTACCCGCATCAATTGTCAGGTGGGATGAGGCAGCGGGTGATGATTGCCATTGCGATTGCCTGTCAGCCCAAATTATTAATTGCTGATGAGCCAACTACAGCTCTTGACGTGACAGTTCAAGCACAAATTTTGGAGCTTTTAAGGGAGATTCAATCAGTCAATGATATGTCTGTTATTCTGATTACACATGATTTAGGTGTCATAGCGGAAATGTGTGATGAAGTAATCGTTATGTATGCTGGAAGAATAGTCGAAAGGACCGACGTGGATACGCTATTCCATAATCCTAAACATCCATATACGACCTTACTCATGGGGGCAATCCCGAAAATGGATGAAACGGAAGAACGCTTAAGCTCCATCCAAGGTATTGTTCCATCGCTGACAAATATGCCAAAGTCCGGCTGTCGTTTTGCGCACCGTTGTCCAAAAGCAATGCCAGAATGCTTTACCATTACCCCAAAGCTAGAAGATGTAGAACAAGGCCATGAGGTTGCCTGTTTGCTCTTTGAAACAAGTAAACCAAAGGAGGGGGTAAGGTAATGAGTACAGTGTCCGTACATAAAAAGGAAAAAAACTCTTCCTCTCAATCTGAAAATCTCTTAGAGATTAAAAATCTTAAAACCTATTACCCTGTTAAAGGGGGATTTTTTAAACGGATCGTTGGAAATGTCAAAGCGGTTGATAATATCTCGTTTGAAATAAAGAGAGGGGAAACACTTGGACTAGTTGGTGAATCGGGATGCGGTAAATCTACTGCCGGCCGGACTATTTTACGATTATTAAAACCAACAGAGGGCCATATTCTCTTTGATGGAAAAGATATTACTAGAGTTTCTGGTAAATCACTCCGCGAGATTCGTAAAGATATGCAAATGGTGTTTCAGGACCCTTATGCTTCATTAAATCCAATGCAGATGGTTGGAGATATTATCGCGGAACCTATTTATAACTTCTCTAGAAAAAGTAAGGATGAACTAAAAAGAGAAGTAATGGATTTGTTAGATAAGGTAGGTTTACCACCTGATGCCTATTATAAGTACGCGCATGAATTTTCAGGCGGCCAGCGCCAAAGAATCGGAATTGCTAGGTCGCTGGCGTTACGGCCGAAATTAATCATAGCGGATGAACCGGTTTCAGCACTTGACGTATCTGTTCAATCGCAGGTATTAAATCTTTTAAAAGATTTACAAAAAGAATTTGATCTCACTTTTCTATTTATTGCCCATGATTTAAGCGTTGTGAAACATATGAGTGATCGAATAGGGGTTATGTACTTAGGCAATATGGTAGAGATTTCGGATAAAGACGATCTTTACGCCGAACCTCTTCACCCATATACACAGGCATTAATATCGGCGATTCCATCACCTGATCCAAGGATTAAGAAGGAACGGATTATTTTAAAGGGTGATGTGCCAAGCCCAATCAATCCGCCATCTGGCTGCCCCTTCCATCCGCGCTGTCCAATGGCAATGGAAGAATGTTCGAAATCAAAACCTGTATTAAAGGAGGTGAAGCCCGCTCATCGAGTAGCTTGCCACCTTTATTAAAAAAGTAAAAAGTTTAAATCTTATAGGGGGGAAACAAATGAAGAAGAAAAGTATAGTTATGCTAGCGGCATTAATGCTTGTCCTATCGGCATTTTTAGCGGCGTGCAGCAGCGGAGAAAAAGCAGGAACTAAGGAAAAGGAAAAGGAAGGCACTAAGAGCGGCGAAACAGCTGAAAAACCACAAGATGGCGGTACGCTTACTTACTCGCTCGACTCTGCACCTGAAGGTAAATACAATTTCGCATTCTACGGTACTGCTGTTGATGCGGAAGTAATGGAATTCTTTGATGAAAACCTGATTAAATTTGATGACAAATTACAAGCACAGCCGCATATCGCTTCTTGGAAAACCACTGATAATAAAGTCTATGACTTTGAAATCAAAAAAGGCGTAAAATGGCATAACGGTGATGAATTATCCGTTAAAGACTGGGAATTCGCTTTAAAAGTAGTTGCTGACAAGGACTATGAAGGTCCTCGTTTTGAAAACGTAGTAAATATTGATGGTGCGCAAGCTTACCATGATGGAAAAGCGAAAGAAATCACTGGAATCAAAGTTGTGGATGATTACAACATCCAAATTACATTTGATAAAGCTCGTGTAAACAACTTGGAAAACCTTTGGACATACCCAATGAACCGTACAGAATTCAAAGGAATTGCTGTTAAAGACATGATGTCTTCTGCACAAGTTCGTACGAAGCCAGTTGGTTTAGGACCATTTAAAGTTGTTAAAGTAGTACCAGGTGAGTCCGTTGAAATGGAACGCTTTGATGATTACTTTGATGGTAAGCCACATATCGAAAAGGTTAATTTAAAAGTTATCGATCCTTCATTAACTGTGGGTGAACTTAAAAATGACACACTTGATATGACTTCATTCCACCCAAGTATTATCGATCAAGTTTCTGCACTTCCTAATGTAAACGCAGTTAAGTACCCTGGCGTAAGCTACTATTATGTTGGTTTCAAATTAGGTAACTGGGATGGCAAGAAGAACGTAGCTGACGAACCTAAGTACCAAGACCTTAAGCTTCGTGAAGCAATGTACTATGCAATTAACCGTGAAGAGTGGGTTAAAGCTTTCTTCTTCGGCGTTGGTAAACCAGTAAACCGTCCAATTCCAACTAATCACTGGATTGCTGCGGATAATAAAGATTTAGAGCAATTCAATTACGATCCAGAAAAAGCTAAGCAATTGCTAGATGAGGCTGGCTATAAAGATGTGGATGGCGATGGCTTCCGTGAAGATCCAAAAGGCAAGAAATTTGTTGTTAATTTCAGCCACTATGCAACATCAAACCCAACATTTGAAACTCGTGCAAAAGCATTGACTCAATATTGGGAAGCAGTTGGATTGAAATCGAAACTTACAATGACAGATGCAAACCTTTACTATGATATGCTTGAAAAGTCTGATAAGTCAATGGAAGTATTCTTCGGAGGCTGGTCAACTGGTTCTGATCCAGATCCAACTCCACTTTGGAGCTCTAAAGCACTTTGGAACTACCCTCGCTGGGTAAATGCTGATAGTGATAAATTGCTTGATCAAGCTATTGACATGAGTGTTGTTGGTACAGATCTTGATAAACGTAAGGATCTATATGTACAATGGCAAAAACTATTCATGAAAGAGCTTCCTGCACTTCCAATCGCAGAGCTTGAAGAAACAATGGCCGTTAACAAGCGTGTACAAGGTGTAACATTTGACGTATCTGGTAAGAACCGTCCAAATGTATGGTGGATTAAACAATAATTATCCAGACTAACACGTATTAGACTATGTTAAATGCTAAATAAATACCAACTCAATCTTGATTTTCAAATGGGATGCGGCAAGAAAATGATATCTTTCCTGCTCCCATTTGAACAAGGTGGGGCATCAAAACAATGGCTGTTTAACATAGCTTATAGACAAGGAGAATGCACATGTTGAAGTATGCATTTCGAAGACTATTGGGAATGATTCCAATGCTGCTCCTTACCTCCATCGTAGTATTTACCTTGGCAAAATTAATGCCAGGGGATTCACTGACTGGAGAAATTGATCCAAGAAATACAAATCCAAAATACATTCAGGAAATGCGTGATAAATTAGGTTATAATGACCCAATGCCGAAACAGTATTTTCGTTGGATTAGTAATTTCTCGGAGGGGGAATTTGGAAAATCAACTCGTTTCAAAATACCAGTATCAGAGGTTATTGGAGAACGTTTGCCAAACACCTTACTGCTTGGTTTTGCATCAATCTTAATTACTTATATGTTAGCTTTCTTTATGGGCTTATATTCAGGAAGAAAACCATACACATTAGGGGATAATCTGATAGGTGGATTAAACTATATTGGGTTGTCAGTACCTGCTTTTATCGCTGGGGTTTTTGCCATCTTTCTCTTTTCATTTAAGCTTGATTGGTTCCCATCAAATGGTTCGGTCGCCATAGGTCTTACAGACGGAACATTCGAATGGTGGATGAGCCGACTCCATCACGTATTTTTACCAGCAGTTGTTCTAGGATTATTAGCAACTGCAAGTTATACACAATTTTTACGGAATGATATTATTGAAAATAGCAGGAAGGACTATGTCCGTACTGCAAGGGCAAAGGGTACACCTGAAAAGAAGATTTACAATGTTCATATTTTAAGAAACTCAATTATTCCTCTTATCACCTTTTTGGGTTTTGATATTGTAGCCATTATCAGTGGTGCTATTATTACAGAAACAATCTTTACATATCCTGGTCTTGGACAACTTTTCTTACAATCTGTTTCAACAAGGGATTATCCAGTTTTAATGACTTTGACAATGATGTTCTCCTTCTTAACGCTAGTCGGTAACTTAATTGCTGATATATTGTATGGTGTTGTAGATCCGAGAATTAGGCTAGATTAGGGGGAGAAAAAATGGAATTAGTTACACAGAATGAAAAAAATGTTATGATAACACCCCCGAAAAAAAGTTTATCACCTTGGGCACTTGCCCGTAAGAAATTTGTTAAGAATAAAATGGCAATGATTAGCTCTATCTTTTTATTAATTGTTGCAGTTATTTCCTTCCTGGCCCCATATATTACAACAGCGGATATTACACGAATTAACATTGGTGAAATGGCGTTAGAACCATCTAATAAACATTGGTTCGGAACGGATAAAGCTGGTCGGGATGTCTTTACGAGATTACTCTACGGCGGCCGAATCTCCCTATTAGTGGGAATGAGCTGTACATTATTTGTTATTCTTCTCGGCACTTTTATTGGTGCTGTGGCAGGTTATTTCGGTGGGGCAGTAGATAGTTTATTAATGAGATTTACCGACTTTATTTTAAACTTTCCGTTCCTCGTGTTTGTTATTGTTCTAAATGCGATTCTTTTTGGGAAAGTATCTGGATTATGGGTATTAATTGGCGTTATTAGTTTCCTTAGCTGGGGCGGAATTGCTCGGATTGTACGTAGTAAAATCCTTGCAGAAAAGGAAAATGAGTATATTACTGCGGCCATCGCCATCGGCTGTTCACCAGCTAAAATAATTGTCAAACACTTATTGCCAAATGTACTTTCCACAATCATTGTCCAAGCGACAATTACATTCGCAACAATGATTGTCGTTGAATCAGGTTTAAGTTACCTTGGATTTGGAGTACCACAAGAGATTCCAAGTTGGGGGAATATGCTGAATTCAGCAAATGAACCGGATGTGCTTCAATTCAAACTTTGGATTTGGGTACCGCCTGCACTGATTATTACCATTACCATTTTATCGATAAACTTCATTGGTGAAGGGTTAAAAGATGCTTTCAATCCTAAATCGAGAAGATAAAAATCTACCATACCTATATGGTAGATTTTCTTTTTCCTTCATTAATCAGTAAGACTTCACAAAACTTAGTGAACATAAACAAAGGTACATCCACATATACATAGTGATAATTAATGGACAAGTTCAGATAAAATATCAGGACTAATTTCTAACTGGAGCAAAATATATATTAAGGAATAATTTAACTAAGGTCTGCCCATACTGATTGACAAACAGTTTCTTGAAGTGAGGGGTTGTACAATGTTGTATCTTCATGATGTTTGGGTGAATTGGTTTGAAGGGGAGGAAAATGGTTATAATATATGCCATTTTCATGAATGGCGTAAAGATGACGGGGTGGAGCTGTTAGACCAGGTGCCACTGTTAAAAGTCGAGCCGATTCTTTTTAACTATATTGAGAATGACCTGTCAGAGGTACCTCAACAGCTTCTAGATGATATTTATCAGAAAGCCTATTTAAGGAAAAACCACGAAAGAGTTCAGCTCGATTATTGCTTTGTTGTTACAGATGGAACAGGAATTTTAGCCGTTGATACAATTGGCTACAATATCCCGATTCGAAAAAGCAGATTAATCCCAAGACAGGAACAGCTTGTCTATGAAATGATTGCTCAACATGAAGCTAATAAATATCATTTTTACGAGCAGCCAAAAACCAAGGATTTTCACATTCTTTCCCCTGAACCCGAACTAATGAGAGGGTTAACAAGGAAAGAACGACAATTAAAACAGTTGTTATTTATGGCCCTTGATCAATTGCTTTCATCAAATAATGAAGCAGAGGTCCGCTATTGGTTTACCGAGTGGTGTCCTGAGGATTATTCATCGATCCTGGAGTTAAATTTTGAAGACGCCTGGGAGCAGCTATTTGAAGAAACAAAGTATGGCTGGTCGAAAAGGCATGAAACATTCTGTGAGAATCTAATAAAAGGCCAGCCATTTTTTGAGAAGCTCTGGGAAATGGAGCATGGCCCAAAAGTAAACTAAAAGCCTGACCCAAAAGGTGTGTTCTACATACCTTTTGTGGATCAGGCTTTTTATTTGAAAAGCGGAAGCGCCCGTTTAGCTGCGTATGGACTGGAGCGCTTTGACTGAGATAAAGGAAACACGGAGAGCGGAGCGCATCCGTGCTTGACTTATCGTAGGGAAAAGAGCGAAGTCCACTAGCCGCTGGGCGCTGGAGCTAGACAGTTCTCTAAATTTAATGTTTAAACTAGTTTAGATTGAAGAAATATTAACGTCGTTTTCTACCAAGTCCCATTGCATTTTCCATCTTTTTAAGGGTTTTATTAGCCACGAGATTTGCTTTTGCTGCCCCCTCATCTAAAATACGATCGAGTTCCGTTGATTCCAGTAAGTGATAATATCTTTCCTGAATGGGTTTAAAGAAATTAACAACAACCTCCGCTAAATCACCTTTAAAATCTCCATACCCTTTCCCGTGATACAATTCCTCAATTTCCGATATTGTTTTTCCACCTAAAATAGAATAAATCGATAACAAGTTGGATATTCCCGGTTTATTCTCTTTATCAAATTTAACGATACCTTCTGAATCTGTTACAGCAGACTTAATTTTTTTTTCAATTTGCTTAATATCATCTAGAGGTGAGATATTGGCTTTTTTATTCGGATCCGATTTGCTCATTTTCTTCGTTGGTTCTTGCAATGACATAATCCTTGCTCCAACCTTTGGAATACTGATTTCGGGAATTGTTAAAACGTCATTGTATTTTTTATTAAATCTTTCTGCTAAATCCCGTGTTAATTCCATATGCTGCTTTTGGTCCTCGCCAACAGGGACGAGGTCCGTGTTATACAAGAGGATATCTGCTGCCATAAGCGGCGGATAGGTTAAAAGACTTGCCTGAACGGCATCTTTTCCAGTCGATTTATCCTTAAACTGGGTCATTCTTTCTAATTCGCCAATATAAGAAACGCATTGCATCATCCATCCCGCCTGTGCATGGGCAGGAACTTCTGATTGAATGAACAATGTTGCCTTTTCTGGGTCTAGACCAACCGCAAGATATAATGCGGCTAAACTTCTAATGTTTTTGCGCAGCGTCTGGGGATCCTGTGGAACGGTAATAGCATGCTGATCTACGATACAAAAAAAGCAATTGTAATCGTTTTGCATCTCGACAAACTGTTTCAATGCCCCAATATAGTTGCCAAGAGTAATCGTTCCACTAGGTTGAATACCTGAAAAGATTGTTTTCATTTTTAAAATCCTCCTAATAATATATAAAAAAAACCACTCGTCCCCCAAAATTGATAGGGACGAATGGTTCGCGGTACCACCCTAAATTACTCTGTAAAAGAGTCACTCAGTTCTAAGACATCGTTAAGATGACTTAAAGTCCTCTTAACGCAAGGAAAACGTCTACTCCTACTTTGTTCAGAAAGAAGCTCCAAAGTCCATTCCGTATTTTTTCGTGTTTGTTCCCACCAGCCACAAACTCTCTGAAACGAAGGGAAATACGTACTACTCTTTTTCATCACTTTACAGCTTATATTCGATTATTCACATTATAATTGAAGTACATATTATTTATCAAGTCAGTTAAAGATAATATATGAAAAGGGCAATCACCATGAAAAGCCCATTAAACAAGCCATAAAACAGCAAGGGTTTTTGATCAACCGTAATAAGTTCAGATAGCCGTGGAATTTCTTCAAAGCTTCTTTTATTTTGCCCTCTCGAAAAGAAAAGGTTAAATGACCTGGAGATGATATCATAGAACCCAGATTGGATCGTATAAAGCAATAAGGAAGTGAGTAGTAGAAAAGATGTAATGTAAAAAGATATATTGATATAGCTTACTAAAGAAATTTTATGGTGGAAAATAAAAGAAGTAACAAGTATTGCTAGCTGAATAAAAACCAAAATAATCAGTCTCTTTTTAAAACGAAAATTCACAAGAAAACCTCCAAAACATTGATTTACAAGGGATTTTGCTAAAGATATTATACAAAAAAATCTTTATAAATTAAAATTATAACACAACTAATTGTAATTATTACGTAAAATATGTATCCTTTCTGTTAATTAATTTTTAAAAAGTAATGTACAATTTTTTAAAAATCTGTATAATAGGGAATGTAGTAATTTTTCAGAATAATAGAAAAGGGAGGTCTACTAGTGAAGAAATCAAAACTTTCACTACTTTTAGTATTATCACTAGTTCTAAGCATGTTCCTAGCAGCATGTTCTGGTGGTAATAAAGACAATTCAAGCAAGGATGACGGAAAAGATAAGCCAGTTGCTGAAAGCAAATTAGCCGACAAACAAGAACTTAATGTTCTTGAATCTGCTGAAATTCCAACGATGGATAGCGTTTTAGGTACAGACGTTATGAGTTTCACAACTATGAATGCTGTTAACGAAGGTATGTATCGTTTAGATCAAGACCAAAAGGTAGTACCTGCTGGTGCAGAAGCGATGCCAGAATACAATGCTGATAAAACAGAATTAACTGTTAAATTAAGAAAAGATGCAAAATGGTCTAATGGTGATCCTGTAACTGCACATGACTATGTTTATGCATGGCAGCGTGCAATCAACCCTAAGACAGCATCTGAATACGGACCATACTTTATGGAAGGCAAAATCAAAAATGCTACCGAAATTGGTCAAAAGAAAGCAAAAGTAGAAGACCTAGGTATTAAAGCTGAAGATGATTATACTTTAAAAATTACTTTAGAAAGACCAATTCCTTATATTGAATCTTTCATTACATTCCAATTGTTCTATCCACAAAACCAAAAATTTGTTGAAGCACAAGGCAAAGATTATGCAAAGGATGCTGCACATGTCCTTTACAATGGTCCATTTAAGATGACAAAATGGAATGGTCCTACAGCAACTGAATGGGTATTAGAGAAAAATGAAACGTATCATGGTGCAAAAGACGTTACATTAACAAAAATCAACTTTAACGTTTCTAAAGATCCTCAAGCATCTGCCAATGCATTTACTGCAGGGGAAGCTGATATTACACCGAAACTTGCTCAAGCAGCAATTATTTCACAATTTGAAGGATCTGATGAATTAATTCAATACCAAGAACCAACAATTTTCTGGATCAAAATGAACCAAAAGAATAAAGCGCTGAAAAATGTTAATATCCGTAAAGCTATTGCATTGTCTGTTGACAAACAAGCATTGGTTGATGATGTATTAGCAAACGGTTCAATCGCTGCTGATTTCTTTGTTCCAAAAGCATTTGCATTTGATACAAATGGTAAAGACTTCCGTGATACTACTGATTCTTACCAAAAAACGAATAAAGAAGAAGCTAAAAAGCTTTGGGAAAAAGGTTTAGCTGAGGTAGGTATGAAAGAAGTAGCCCTTACTTATGTTGGTGGCGATACTGAAACATCTAAAACGACTGATGCATTTGTTAAAGATCAGTTAGAAAAAGCCCTTCCAGGCTTAAAACTAACGATTAACAGTGTTCCATTCAATATTCGTATCGACCGTGAACAAAAAATGGATTACGATTTATTATTCAGTGGTTGGGGACCAGACTATGCTGACCCAATGACATTTATGGATTTATACCTTACTGGTGGGGACCATAATAAAATGGATTACAGCAATCCAAAATATGATCAGTTAGTTAAATCTGCACAAACAGATTTAGCTGCCAAACCTGAAGAACGCTGGAAAGCACTGCAAGAAGCTGAAAAAATTATTTTAGAAGATGATGCAGCTCTTGCTCCAATGTATCAACGTTCTGTTAACCTTTTGATCAATCCTAAGGTTGATGGATTCGTTCACCATGCATTCGGTCCTGACTATAGTTACCAGTGGATTAAAATCCTTAAAAAGTAACTATACTAACCAAATAGGAAGAGAGTATATTAAAAAATATACTCTCTTTTTACCTGTATCGGAATTGTCGAAAAACGTCGAAAATTTAACCAATTAGGAGGTGCGAGCATGGCAAAATATATACTGCAACGTGTAATCTATATGGTTATCACATTGTTTATTGTTGCTTCCATTACTTTTTTCCTCATGAAGCTAATTCCAGGGAGCCCATTTAAAAGTTTTACCAAGCTCACAGAATTCCAGCAAACCCTTTTGTTAGAAAAGTATGGCTTAAACGATCCATTGCCTGTTCAGTATTTTAATTATATGAAGAATACGGTAAAGGGTGATTTGGGAATCTCCTTTCAATTTAATAATACTCCAGTAACTGAACTTCTTGCGAACAGAATTGGTCCTTCAGCAATCTTAGGTTTACAAGCCATGGTTGTTGGCGCACTATTTGGTATCTTTTTAGGTACAATTGCTGCACTAAAACAAAACACTTGGATTGATTATGGGTCTACCTTTATTGCCGTCATTGGTAAATCAGTCCCATCATTTATTTTCGCGGGATTACTTCAATATTATCTAGCAGTAAAATTACACTGGTTTCCAGTTATGTTATGGCGTGGTCCAGAATACACGATACTTCCAACGATTGCTTTAGCCATGTTCCCTATATCGATTGCAGCCCGTTTTATGCGTACAGAAATGATAGAAGTACTGGGCTCCGATTATATTACTTTGGCAAGAGCAAAGGGTGCCAGCCGCTTTCAAATCAGTATAAAGCACGCATTAAGAAATGCATTGATTCCAGTTGTTACCGTTTTGGGCCCATTGGCTGTAAGCTTGATGACGGGGTCACTAGTAATTGAACGGATTTTTGGAATTCCGGGACTGGGAGAACAGTTTGTTAAATCAATTGATTCGAACGATTATCCTGTCATTATGGGTACCAATATTTTATTTGCTGTTTTATTCGTAGTTATAATCTTAATTGTTGATATTCTTTATGGATTTATCGACCCACGTATTCGTATTTCGGGGGGGAAAACTAAATGATCAACAAAGAAAATATCATTACAAAAGATATGTTTGCACCCGCTCATGTTGATCCGTCAAAAAGTGAAAAAATTTCAAAGCCCAGCTTAAACTTTTGGCAGGATTCATGGCTCCGGGTTCGGAAAAATAAAGGGGCAGTTATCAGTCTCGTAATCCTTGCTATTATTATTATAATGGCGTTTGTGGGTCCATTGATTACGCCCTATGCCTATGATACGCAGAATACAAAACATAATAACCTTCCTCCTCGAATAAAGGCCTTGGAAAATGTTCATTGGCTGCCGTTTGATGGTACATTGAAGAGACACAACGGTGTTGAATATAATGCTTATGAGGTGCGTAAGGTAGATGCTTATTATTGGTTTGGTACGGATAACCTCGGACGTGACCTGTTTGCCCGTTCTTGGAAAGGTACACAAGTATCTCTATTCATTGCCTTTGTGGCAGCATTAGTAGATATGCTTGTTGGGGTTTCGTATGGTGCTATTTCCGGCTATTTAGGCGGCCGTACAGATAGTCTTATGCAGCGGTTTATAGAAGTTATTGTCGGCATACCGAACTTAATCATTGTAGTGTTAATGATTCTTGTATTGAAACCAGGGATTATTCCGATTATTATCGCCTTAACCATCACAGGCTGGACAAGTATGGCACGTGTAGTACGGGCGCAAGTGCTAAAGTTCAAAAACCAAGAATTTGTTTTGGCAGCAAAAACCTTAGGGGCATCAGATACCTCTATTGTATTCAAGCATATGATTCCAAACATGTTTGGCGTTATCATTATTAATACCATGTTTTCTATTCCGAATGCGATTTTCTTCGAAGCCTTTCTAAGCTTTATTGGGCTGGGACTGCAAGAGCCAAATGCATCCTTAGGGACCTTGGTAAATGATGGGTTTAAATCAATGATTGCCTTTCCATATCAAATGATTATTCCTTCCGTCATGATTGCATTAATCATGATTTGCTTTAACTTAGTAGCTGATGGATTACGTGACGCTCTAGATCCAAAAATGCGTGATTAGAAGGCAGGTGAATTGTAAATGGAGAAAATATTACAAGTAAAAGATTTAAATATATCGTTTCATACCTTTTCTGGGGAAGTTAAAGCAATTCGTGGTGTCAGCTTTGACCTATTAAAAGGAGAAACGCTGGCTATTGTAGGTGAGTCAGGTTCCGGAAAATCCGTTACAACAAAAGCAATTATGCGATTACTACCAGAACACAATTCAGAGATAAAAAAGGGAGAAATCCTTTTCAACGGTAAAGATCTTACAAAGCTTACAGACAAACAAATGCAAAAAATTCGCGGTCATGATATTTCGATGATCTTCCAAGATCCGATGACATCGTTAAACCCGACGATGAAAATCGGTAATCAAATTATGGAACCGCTCGTTAAGCATCAAAATATGAGCAGTCATGCTGCGAAGGAAAGAGCGCTTGAATTATTAAAATTGGTCGGAATTCCAAAGCCAGAAATCAGGATAAATCAGTATCCACATCAATTTTCAGGCGGAATGAGGCAAAGGGTTGTCATTGCTATTGCATTGGCATGTAATCCTAAAGTTCTTATCGCAGATGAACCGACAACGGCACTTGATGTAACCATTCAAGCACAAATTCTTGAACTAATGAAGGATTTGCAAAAAAAAATCGATACATCTATTATTTTTATTACGCATGACCTAGGCGTAGTTGCCAATGTTGCCGATCGAGTTGCGGTAATGTATGGTGGCAAAATCATTGAAATTGGGACCGCTGATGAAATTTTTTATAATCCACAGCACCCATATACATGGGGATTAATCAGCTCGATGCCAGACATGGAAACAGATGATGATGAACTATTTTCTATTCCAGGAACACCTCCTGATTTATTAGATCCACCAAAGGGTGATGCGTTTGCTCCCCGGAATCCATATGTTATGAAAATTGATTTGGAGCAAGAGCCACCGTTCTTTAAGGTGTCTGATACTCATTATGCAGCTACATGGCTATTGCATCCTGATGCACCTAAGGTAGAACCGCCAGAAGCTGTTAAAAGACGACAAAGTCAATTCTCTTCCATAGCTGGAACAGCAAGCGGAGACGTAAGGTTAGAAAAAAGTAACTTCCCTGGAACAAAGGAGGGAAAGTAAATGGCTAATAAAGAAAAATTACTTGAAATAAAAAATTTAAAACAATATTTTAATGAAGGTAAAGCGAATGAAGTAAAAGCAGTTGACGATGTTTCGTTTGATATCTTTAAAGGTGAGGTTATGGGACTCGTGGGTGAATCCGGCTGTGGAAAATCCACAACAGGACGGACCATTATTCGTTTGTACGATGCTACTGGGGGAGAGGTCTTATATAACGGGACCAACGTTCATGGCAAAAAGTCGAAACACCAACTTAAAGAATTTAACCGGAAAATGCAAATGATTTTCCAAGATCCATACGCCTCCCTTAACCCAAGGTTGAAAATTGCAGATGTTATTGCCGAGGGAATTGACATTCATGGTTTAGCCAAATCAAAGAAGGAACGGATGGAGCAAGTATATGAGCTCTTAGAAACGGTTGGATTGAATAGGGAACATGCAAACCGCTATCCACATGAATTTAGCGGCGGCCAGCGTCAGCGGATTGGGATTGCCCGTGCCCTTGCTGTCCAACCAGAATTTATTATTGCGGATGAACCGATATCGGCATTGGACGTTTCCATTCAAGCACAGGTTGTTAATTTAATGAAAAAGCTGCAAAAGGAGAAAGGATTAACATATCTTTTCATAGCACATGACCTTTCGATGGTAAAATATATTAGTGATCGGATTGGTGTTATGTATTATGGTAAGATGGTTGAGTTAGCTTCGGCTGAAGATCTTTATAAAAACCCGCTTCATCCTTATACGCAATCACTATTATCTGCAATTCCCGTTCCTGATCCAATCAGTGAACGATCACGTAAACGTAAATCATATGATCCTGCCAGCCATAATTACGATAATAATGAATCCGTTGAATTTAGAGAAGTTACTCCTGGGCACTTTGTCCTTTGTTCGGAGAAAGAATTTAATCAATATAAAGTAATATCCAAGCATTAAAAAAAACGATCTCGGTTTTGAGATCGTTTTTCCTTTTTATAAATTATTTACGATTACCCCCGACTGTTTTCCAGCCTGTCTGGTATTTGGCACTTTCGTCGACAAATTCCGAGCGGTTTCTTCCACCGAAAACCTTTTCACCGAAACTGTTTGTTATAACTCCCATGAGGGCTGTAATACCTATGATTAGTAATGCAACAATGGTTAAATCAGTTATGTAAGAACCCATGTTAATCCCCCTCCAATTATTTACAAATTAGAATATTTATCATTCCATTTAAATATCCTCTTATCCTTATTTTAAAAGAACTTGCTCCTTATTGAAAGAGGAAAATTAAAAACCCGATAGAAATTTGCTGAAGGAATGAATGCGTTTTCATTGATGTCGTTTTAATTGAGAATTAAGTTAATATAAAATTAAGCTTACACTAGTAAAATAAATTAGGTCAGCTGTTTATACCGAACTTTCGTGCATACCCTCAAAAGATTCATTCTTAGCAACGAAGTTTTTGGTAAGGAAATAGAATAAAATAAAATGTTCAAGATAAAATAGTTAAAATTTATGAAACTTTTGAGGGAAATATTCGTCTAAAATAATGTAGTTGTGTTTATTGAATGTATTTGTGCAGTCAATTAATTTTTTTGAAAAGGGATACCTTTTTTAGAATCTGTGGTGTATAATTAATGATATAAATTACTTATTTATAATTATTTTAATTAGTAATGTAAAATATATCCGTTTGAAAAAGTTTTATTTCCACCATAAGGGGTATTATAAAAATTAATCGTAAATAATAGAGGAGTGTGAATAACGGATGGTAACACTATACACTTCACCAAGTTGTACATCATGTCGAAAAGCTAAATCATGGTTAGAAGAGCATGAAATCCCATACACAGAGAGAAATATTTTCTCTGAACCATTATCAATGGAAGAGATTAAAGAAATTCTTCGGATGACTGAGGATGGGACAGATGAAATTATCTCAACCAGATCGAAGACTTTCCAAAAGTTAGACGTTAACCTTGACGCGATGCCACTTCAAGATTTATTCGGATTAATAAAAGAAAATCCAGGCCTGTTGCGTCGACCAATAATTATCGATGAAAAACGGCTGCAGGTTGGCTATAATGAAGATGAAATCAGACGGTTCCTGCCAAGAAGAGTGAGAACGTTCCAATTGCGCGAAGCACAACGATTGGTAAATTAAATAATCAGGCCTTCTTCTGGAGGTCTTTTTTTGTATCTAAAAATAAAAAGATAAACATTTGTGGTTTTAGTACCATTTTGCTACAATAAAAGGAATATTTTAATGTTGGAGAAATAGGCATTATAATGGTTTTTTAGATTTTAGCCTTTTTTATTTCCCTTATTAGTACTTTTGTCATAAAATAAAAGTACAAGAGTATTTGCCTTTTTCTTAAAGAATAATTCTTTTTGATTTAAGTAAATGCTAAGGCATTATCTGCTTGGGGGTATTTAGTCCCTTCAATCTGGAAAACGGAAGGGAGAGGTTTTGATGGAGATTGAACGCATTAATGAAAATACAGTGAAATTCTACATTTCCTATGGTGATATAGAAGAAAGAGGCTTTGATCGTGAGGAAATTTGGTACAATCGAGAACGAAGTGAAGAACTCTTTTGGGAAATGATGGATGAAGTCCATGATGAAGAGGAATTCGCTGTCGAAGGTCCACTTTGGATTCAAGTCCAAGCACTTGATAAAGGCTTGGAGGTTCTTGTAACTAAAGCACAGCTTTCAAAAGATGGACAAAAGTTTGAGCTCCCCATTCCTAATGATAAAATAAAAGATTTAGCCGTTGATGATAATATTGAAGATCTCTTGGATCAACACTTCAATCCGAATCTTGCTGATGAAGATGATATTTTGCTTGAAGAAGAAACATTGGAATTTCTCCTTGCATTTAAAGACTTTGAAGATGTTATCAGTTTATCACATCGGCCAGGATTGGATGATTTGGTGACAATGCTTTATCATCTTGACGGAAAGTATTACCTATATACAGAATTTCCAGAAGAATTATTTGAAGAAGAAGAAATTGATGATATACTAAGTATTTTGCTTGAGTACGGCCATGAAACACAGCTGACTATTCATCGCATTCAAGAATATGGAAAAGAAATAATTCCTGAAAATGTTTTTTCAGTATTGCGAAAGCATTTTAACTAATAAGTGTACCGATTTCACAATTGAAATCGGTATTTTTAATATTAAAATATAAGGGAAATTTTGGTGGTGAGTGGATGAAAAACACGGTAAGGGTTGTCCTTTTTATGGCGGTTTTATCCGTACTATTGTTTTTCTTTAAGGATCAATTGAAAAGTGGTATCCTTGGATTCCTAAGCGTTTTAATTTCGCTTTCCGTTATTTTTATCGGGTTTGTAATATTTCTTGAAAACCGTCATCCAACACAAACAATCACATGGTTAGTGGTATTAGGGAGTTTTCCCCTAGTTGGTTTTGTTTTTTACCTCCTTTTTGGCCGCAATTATCGCAAAGAGAAAATGTTTCGAAAGAAATATTTCCTTGATAAACAAGCTTTTCTAACGGTTGAAGTGGAAGACGATCCTAGGCGTGAGGAGAAACTTAGCCTTATGGGGCAGCACCAGGGGAAATTATTTACCTTGGCTCACAAACTAGGCAACAGTCCGATTTCTTTTGACACCTCAACAAAGATATTAACAAATGGGGAAGAAACCTTTCATCATATCCTTGAAAAGTTAAAAAAAGCACGGCATCATATCCATCTTGAATATTACATTGTCCGTCACGATCGTATTGGACAGGAAATTAAAAATATCCTTATTGAAAAAGCAAATCAAGGTGTCAAGATCCGCTTTCTATATGACGCTGTGGGATCTTGGCAGCTTTCAAAGGGATATATTAATGAATTGAAAAATGCCGGTATTGAAACGGTCCCATTTGGGCCTGTAAAACTGCCTTTTTTAAATAATAAATTTAATTTCCGCAACCACCGAAAAATCATTGTGATCGACGGAACCATTGGTTTTGTGGGTGGATTGAACATTGGTGATGAATATTTAGGGAGAGACAAGGATATTGGCTTTTGGCGCGATACACATTTAATGCTGCGCGGGGAAGCTGTTCGAACACTGCAGCTTATCTTTTTACAGGACTGGTATTATATGACCAATCACAGCTTTTTAACAGCGGAATACTTATCACCACAAATTGATCATATAGGTCACGGCGGTGTTCAGCTGATTGCTGGTGGTCCCGATAATGAATGGAGTGTCATCAAAAATATCTTTTTCTCCATGATCGCAAGTGCTGAAAAGTCAGTTTGGATTGCGTCACCGTATTTTATTCCGGATGAGGATATTTTCTCAGCTATAAAGGTAGCTGCACTCAGTGGAATCGACGTACGACTGCTTGTTCCGAACCGGCCTGATAAACGGATTGTCTTTCACGCGTCAAGATCTTATTTCCCTGAGCTTTTAGAGGCAGGGGTTAAGGTGTATGAATATGAACGGGGCTTTATGCACAGTAAAATTGTCATTGTTGATGAAGAACTTGCCTCGATTGGAACATCCAATATGGATATGAGAAGCTTTCATTTAAATTTTGAGGTAAATGCATTCTTATTTAGGACAAAAAGTACACAGAAGCTTGTTGCTGAATACGTAAAAGACCTCGAATCTGCTAAACAACTAGAATTAAAAACATTTCAACAAAGACATTTAGGGTTTAGGTTACTGGAATCGACAGCGCGGCTGCTTTCACCACTCTTGTAAGGATAAAACAAAAATCTTGTCGAAATGGCAAGATTTTTTTTAAAATTAAAAGGAATTGCAACTGAAATAGTCGAATTATTAGGAAGAAAGGAGGAGAGATAAACTTGTTAACCGCACGAACGAAAACTGGCAAAATAATTTGCCTTGGCTATGATTACAAAAAGGAAACACTTTTGTACTTTCGCAGTAAAGAAGAATTCATTTGCCCAATTTGTGGGGAGAGTGTACTGCTAAAATTGGGAGACCAGCGGATTTTTCATTTTGCCCACAAACAGGGAAGTACCTGCCGCGATTTTTATGAAAGTGAGTCCGTTTACCACATGGAAGGGAAGCGGCAGCTCTATCAATGGCTCATCCGGCAAAAGGTTCCCTCGGTTTTGGAGTACTATGATCGAGAGATTCAGCAGCGTCCCGACATCATGTTCAAGTATAATGGAAAGAAATATGCCCTAGAATATCAGTGTTCCACATTACCAGAAAAGGTTTTTATCAAAAGGACGCAAACGTATCTCGAAAATGATTACATTCCGCTCTGGATTCTCTCTAGCACCCATATTCATCAAAAGAGGAAGGATATTGTTTCATTATCTAACTTTCATTATTTATTTTTACGAACTACGACAACAGGAAAGTTTTATATTCCCGCTTATTGCCCCGATCAACATCTTTTTCATTTAGTTGAATCGATTACTTCTTACTCCATAAAAAATGCTTTCATCCAACATTCTCTTTATCCGCTTGAAAAAACAAAATTAGATGGCTTATTGGAACCCAAAATGGGCAATCACCTTAATCTATCAAGTTGGAATAGGGAAATAGAAAAATTCAATCTAAATTGGACTCTTCATCCGGGAAAAGGGCAAAAAACTTTTCTTTATGAAATTTATAACAAAAATATGAACCTGTTCTTATTACCGCCAGAAATTGGCCTTCCCGTTCCACATTCGATACTCATTCAAACTTCCCCAGTCATTTGGCAAACGTATTTATTTCTAGATGTTTTGGCCAACAAGAATCTCGATGATTTGATTACTCTCCAAGAAATAAACATGCATTTTAAAAAGAGAATCAGCCGAAAAGAGATTGTCTTAAGAAAATTGCCCCAGCTTGAGGGACTTAATCCCTTAAGGGCTGAAATGGAATATCTCATGCAGTTAGTCCAGTTGGGTATTTTAACTAGAAAAGGAGAAACTATTTTTCAAATGAGGCGAAAAATAATCATTCCAAAATCGAATCGTGAAAGGGAGGAGGCAAAGCTTCTATTTTATAAAAAAAATAGTCATATTCTTTTTAAAAGTTAAATGAAAATAGTCATCCGGGCATAATATAGGTGAGAGTACTTGCTTCTTTTCCACAATTTTAAAAGGGGAAATGAAAGGTTAGGGAGAATATTATTAAGAGTGAGGACACTCACAATTCGAATTTGAATGGAGGAAGAATAATGGAAAATGAAACTGCAGTTAAGTCGCTGCCGGCACGAAGTGAGATTCCTGTGGAAGACACTTGGAAATTAGAAGATATTTTTGCAAATGATCAGGAATGGGAAAAAGAATATCAAGATGTATTGGGACAAATTCCTGGAATTAAAGAATTTGAAGGTAAATTGGGGGAAAGTGCGGAAACACTTTTTAAAGCTCTACAGTTCCAAGATAAGCTGTTAGAACGAATTGGCAAGCTATATACATACTCTCATATGCGTTACGACCAAGATACAACGAACTCCTTTTACCAAGGGTTAGATGATCGGATGAAAAATCTCTATTCACAAGCCGGCAGTCAATTGGCTTTTATCGTACCGGAAATCCTGTCTTTGGACGAAAGCAAAGTAACAGGATTTTTGAATGAGAAACCTGAATTAAAGCTTTATGAGCACGCGATTGCTGAAATAAATCTGCAAAGACCGCATGTGTTGACTGCTGAGCTGGAAGCATTATTAGCGGAAGCAAGCGAGGTGATGGATGCCTCTAGCAATACATTTGGGATGTTGAATAATGCCGACCTACAGTTCCCATCTATTAAAGATGAGAACGGTGAAGAAGTTGAAATTACCCATGGGCGTTATAGCCGTTTTTTGGAAAGTGGGGTTCAGCGTGTAAGGCATGATGCGTTTAAAGCAGTGTATAAAACGTATGGTGATTTCAAAAATACATTTGCAAGCACCCTAAGCGGCAATGTAAAAAAGGATAATTTCAATGCTAGAATAAGAAAATATGACTCGGCAAGACATTCAGCCCTTTCTGCCAATAATATTCCGGAAAGTGTTTATGATAATCTAATTAATACGGTTACTGATAATCTTCATTTATTACATCGCTATGTGAAGCTTCGTAAAAAAGTATTAGGCCTTGATGAACTGCATATGTATGATTTGTATACACCGCTTGTCAAGGATGTGAAAATGGAAATTAAGTATGACGAGGCACGGGATATGGTCCTTAAGGGCTTAGCCCCATTGGGAGAGGAATATTCACAAATATTAAAAGAAGGCTTTGAAAACCGCTGGGTTGATGTTCATGAAAATAAAGGAAAGCGGAGCGGCGCCTACTCTTCTGGTGCATACGGTACCCATCCGTATATTCTGATGAACTGGCAGGATAATGTAAATAACCTATTTACCTTGGCCCATGAATTTGGACATTCCGTGCACAGCTACTATACACGAAAATCACAGAAGTATCCGTATGGAAATTATTCTATTTTTGTTGCGGAAGTGGCTTCAACCTGTAATGAGGCATTGCTAAATGATTACTTATTAAAAACCATTGATGACGAACAAAAACGGATTTACCTGCTTAATCATTATTTAGAGGGCTTCAGGGGTACCGTCTTCCGTCAAACAATGTTTGCTGAGTTTGAGCACATGATTCATCAAAAGGCGCAAAATAATGAAGCCTTAACAGCAGAAGCACTAACAGAAAGCTATTACGCATTGAATAAAAAGTATTATGGTGAAGAGGATATTGTCATTGATAAGGAAATCGGCTTAGAATGGTCGAGAATTCCCCATTTTTATTACAATTATTATGTTTACCAGTATGCAACAGGCTTCAGTGCAGCCACCGCCTTAAGTAAGCAGATTTTAGAAGAAGGCGAACCAGCAGTGAAACGTTATATCGATTTCCTAAGCGCCGGAAGCTCGGATTATCCGATTGAAGTCCTGAAGAAGGCAGGCGTCGATATGACAAGTGCCGATCCGATTAAAGATGCTTGTAAGGTATTTGAAGAAAAACTTAACGAATTAGAACAGCTTTTGTCATAAGAAAAAGGGGATGGCGCCGAATTTGGCTCCATCCCTTTTAAAAACCTCTAAATCTTTTTCGATCATTGAGATAATGGATGAGGAAAAAAATAGATAAAAATAAAATGGGCGCACTAAGTAAAAAGGGAAAGATCTTCAATAATGCGAGTAATTGGAGAAAAAAAGCAGTCATAATAAAGAGAATCATAATAATCAGAGGAAATTTGCTCACAGTAATAGTCCACCTTTTTTGTGATACTTATAAATATGTCTATTGTCCATCACCTGAAATTATGACTTTATGACAATAATGTGAAAAAGAGCACAAACTTATTGTTGTCGTTTTAAAATCATGCTATATTATATACATGAAGTTGATCACTACAAACATATACCCCTTTGTTTGACCGTGATAGATTTCTCCCATCCCCTTTGTTCGTATAATAGAAAAATGCCTTGCAGTGTGAAAGCTGCAGGGCATTTTTATTTTTCGTGATTGTTAAAAAAACAAAGGCTGATTCCTTTTGAAATAAGCCTTTGTCTACTCTTCGATATATCTCCAAAATGTGCCGTATTTTGCTGGTATCTGTTCAACTACTTGCTTTAATAGTAGTTTCTTCATTTCCCGTTCAATTTGCGAAATAGACATATTATAAACCACGGCAATTTCCTTTGAAGCGACAAATTTAAAGAATTCCATGAATACCTCTAAAGGCGGTGGTGGAGATTGAATTGGTTTTTCAGAAAGCATTTCCTCTAGAATTTGGACATAAATCTCATATGGATACGTGCCTGTAATCTTAATACCTTCATCCTCCGCATTTTCATTAAAAAATACTAAGGTAGGAATTTCTTGTACTTCCATTTCAGAAGTAATTTTTAAATCACACTGGAAGGCTTTTGCAGCACTTTCAGAATGGATATCATTGATGAATTCCTCAATATCCAAGCCTAAGCTTTTCGCACAATCTACCAATACTTGCAAATTGGAGATATTTTGCTTTTCTAAAAACAACATCTCCTGAATTCTTCTAAGGAAACGCAGCCCTGCTCGTCTCCCTTGTAATTCAGCAGCTTTTAGGGCAATCGAAACAGTATATGGTGTGTCCACCGGATTCTCCAGCCAAAGGCTGCCATCGCATGACATTCCCGATCTACTCGCTGTCTTCTCCCAAACTTGAGCCATACTTTCATAATCCTTTTTTTTACTCATATTTAAATTGGCCAACCGTCCACTTAAAACATTCTTGAGCGAGAAGTACCGACCATATTCGATTTGGAGCTTCTTTAGTATTGGTTCAAGTGCCCAGCATTCAGGACATAATGGATCAATAAACATATAAATTTCAATCGGTCTTTTTTCGCTGCCACGACAACGCTGCTTTGTCCCAGGTGATTTAGGGTTATTCAAAATTTTCACCCGATATCTGGCCATCATCGTCAGGCGTATTTATCATGTGCTGGGCAGTAAGATAGAGTCGGGAGTATAAATCATTTCTTTGTGGACCTTGTAAGCCAATTTTGTCCATCGCTTGTGTCATGCAAGCTAGCCATGCTTGCGACCGGGTCGGCGTAACGGGAAAAGGTAAATGACGAGCACGCATCATCGGATGACCATGCTCTTCCGTATAAAGGGGCGGACCACCTAAATATTGAGTTAAGAATTGCTTTTGTTTCCGAGCAATTTCAGAAAATTGGTTCGGGAAAATTGGAGCAAGATCAGGATGTTGTGCAACGAGGCCATAAAAAGTGTCTACAAGACGATGTAGTGTATCTTCACCAATGGCCTCAAATGGTGTAAGCTTTTTCTCAATCATGTTGACAACTCCTTTAATATCTTTTGTAATCTTATTTTAACAATGCCTTTTTCATATCTCAAATTAATTGCTTTGCTAAGGATCATTTTAAAGTAAAGACAATATTAATGTATACAAAGGTCCCGTATCTTAGCAGAATTTGATGGTAATTGTCAGATGGAAATAAATCCTTGACGGGAATTGTCAATCATTCGTTCGTTTAATCTTGCTGTTTTTGTTTCTGATTATAAAAGCGGCGAATTTTATTTTCTGTATTTCGCTTTGGAATCTCCAATCGAAGAAGCAGTTCCAAAAAAATCTGCTGGCCGGCCTGAATGTCTTTAACCTCATATTCTAATTCATAGTCTTCTTTATTTAGATAGATACTGTGGTCTAGTACAAGCAAACCTTTCTTGTATTCCCATTCTACCCGATTTGTTTTCAGCGAACCAAAATATACGAGTTGCGAAAAGGAAATACCATATTCTTCTATTAGACGTTGGATTATCCCAGTTGGCAGATTGCCATGTTCAATTGCTAGTAAGGCTTCATTTTTACTTAAATTCTGATTGGTTTCTAGAAGTCCAATCGTTGCTGGCTGTTTTAAGGTCAATTCGTAAGACCCCCGTTTTTGGCGAATCCTTAATGCAGAACCCTCTCTCATTAAAGCAAAATCAGCTGTATCAAAGTAATGGTTTTCTTGGCTAAAAATTTGCGTTTCGGTAATCAAAAACTTTTTAAGAAACAGTTCATATTCTGCTTTTGTAAGCATATTTTTAAATTCAATTTCAATATTTTGCGACATCGCTCGTCGTCCCTTCACTTCATTCTTTTAAATATCACTTCTTCAATCTAACTACAATCCTTGGGGGAAATGGATGAATTATGCTAAAATAGGGAGGTGGAAGATGGAGGTATAGGGATGAAAAAAACAATTACAATCTTAAATGCAAACATAACCGAAAACAAGCTAATGTTAGAAACAAATGAATCCATCAATGGGCTGGTTCCCGGTGAACAGCTTCTTGTGGATTCCGACCAATACGCTTTCATTTACCTAATGGAGGATAAAGATGATTATACATATATTGTTTTACCCGAACAAATCTGGCCGCTTTTAAAAACTGCTCAGGCTGAATTAATCCCTATATGGGTTACTTTTAATGAAGAGCAAACAGTGCTTAGCAATTTCCATGACGAATTAGAATATGTAATCAGCAATATTAAAGGTAATAGTAATTATGGGAATGAATTAGTCACAAAAGTAGAGAGTATTTTCTTAACATAATTTGTTTTTATTGAGGTGGAGTTATGAAGCACTGGGACCAATTTTTAGCCCCATATAAGCAGGCTGTTGCTGAGCTGAAGATAAAATTAAAGGGGATGAGGGGGCAATTTGAATTTGATTCTGCTCATTCCCCAATTGAATTTGTTACCGGCAGAGTAAAACCAATTGCAAGTATTCTCGATAAGGCGAATCAAAAAGGTATTCCGCTTGAAAGATTGGAAGAAGAAATGCAGGATATCGCGGGTATGCGGATCATGTGTCAGTTTGTCGATGATATTCATACTGTTGTCAATTTATTAAGAAATCGCAATGATTTAGAAATTGTGGAGGATAGAGATTATATTTCCCATAAAAAAACAAGCGGGTATAGGTCCTACCATGTGGTCATTCGGTACCCGGTTCAAACCATTCATGGGGAAAAGATGATTCTTGCCGAAATTCAAATCAGAACGCTGGCAATGAATTTTTGGGCGACGATTGAACATACATTAAGCTATAAGTACAAGGGGATTTTTCCAAGCGATATTCAAATGCGGCTTCAAAGAGCATCCGAAGCAGCCTTTCGTTTGGATGAGGAAATGTCTTTGATACGCGGTGAAATTCAGGAGGCACAGGCATTTTTTTCAAGAAAGAAAGAGTTGAAACAAGAAGAAAAAGACTAGTGAAATGACCATCCAAAGCAATACAGTACAAGGAGTATGTAGATGATGAAATTTGCGATTACATCAAAAGGAGATCAAAAATCAAATATATTGATGCACAAAATGAGGACGTATTTACTTGATTTTGATCTTAAGTACGATGAGGACCAACCGGATATCGTTGTTTCTATTGGCGGCGATGGTACACTGCTCTACGCCTTTCACCGCTATAGTAGCCGTTTGAACAAAACAGCCTTCGTTGGAATACATACGGGACATCTTGGTTTTTATGCGGATTGGATTCCTGATGAAATTGAAAAGCTTGTGATTGCGATAGCCAAAACCCCTTATCAGGTCGTGGAATACCCGCTGCTTGAGGTCATTATCCGTTATACCCATGCGGGGCAGGAATCAAGGTATCTGGCCTTAAACGAATCTACTGTCAAAAGTGTCGAGGGGACGCTTGTTATGGATGTTGAAATCCGCGGTCAGCATTTTGAACGGTTCCGTGGTGACGGCCTATGCGTTTCCACCCCTTCTGGCAGTACGGCATATAACAAAGCACTTGGCGGAGCAATTATTCATCCATCTATTTCCGCGCTTCAAGTCGCTGAAATGGCATCGATTAATAACAAGGTCTTTCGAACGGTAGGTTCACCGCTCATCCTGCCAGCACATCATACCTGCATGCTTAAGCCAGTTAACCGGTCTGATTTTCAAATCACTATTGACCATCTGACACTGCTTCATAAGGATGTAAAGTCGATTCAATTTCGGGTTCCTGAAGAAAAGATTCGTTTTGCTCGCTTCCGTCCGTTTCCTTTCTGGAAAAGAGTCCATGATTCATTTATTTCAGATTGAGAAGCAGGTAACGTTATGATGGCATCTCTATTTTCTATGACGTGGGCAATTGATGGCGGCAGTGCAGGAATGCTTGTCAGAGAATTTTTAAAAAATAAAGAGGTTTCACGCACAGCTTTAACGGATATTAAGTTTAAAGGTGGCAGTATTCAGGTTAATGATGAAGAAGTGAATGTGCGTTACAAGCTGGCAGCGGGCGATAAATTAACAGTTATTTTTCCTGTGGAGCGCCCAAGTGAGGGTTTAAAAGGAGAAGATATCCCGCTAACAATTTTGTTCGAAGACGAATTTCTGCTGGTAGTAAATAAACCGGAAGGGATGAGTACGATTCCGTCGCGTGAGCATCCGGATGGCAGTCTCGCAAATGCGCTTATCGGTTATTATCAACACAGCGGTCTGCAGGCAACGTCGCATATCGTAACAAGGCTTGACCGGGATACATCGGGGCTAGTTTTGGTGGCTAAGCATCGCCATGTCCATCATTTATTTAGTCTGCAGCAGCGGAGCGGGCAGGTTAAGCGGACATATGAAGCTTTTGCCGGAGGTTCTCTTGTGCTAGATGGAGGAACGATAAAAGCGCCAATCGGGCGGAATGCCGATAGTATTATCGAAAGAGAAGTCCGTGATGACGGTCAATATGCTTGTACACATTATCGCGTGATCAAAAGGCATCAGGCATTTACACAGGTTGAGCTGAAGCTCGAAACCGGCCGGACTCATCAAATAAGAGTTCATATGTCCTATCTGGGACATCCGCTGCTCGGTGATGATTTGTATGGCGGCGATGTATCCTTAATTACCAGGCATGCGCTTCATTGTAAAAAAATCAAATTTAGGCACCCATTTTCGCTGGAAGAAATGTCCTTTACGGCATCGCTGCCATCAGATATGCGTGAAATATTAGAGGCTGACCCGCTTTTTTAGAGGGTTAGCCTTGTTTTTTGGGGGGGCAGGAATTTCCAATTAATATCTAGGAAATGTCGTAAGTTTGGTAAAATAGGTAGTAAGTGTCCGTAAATAGGTGGTAAGTGACGAAAAATATGTAGTAAGTACTCGAAATTTCGATAGATTTCCAATTAATATCCAGGAAATGTCGTAAGTTTGGTAAAATAGGTAGTAAGTGACCCCAAATAGGTAGTGAGTGACGATAAATAGGTAGTAAGTGACACAAAATCCGTCGTAATGGACACAAAATATGTAGTAAGTTCCCATAATTCCCGTAGAAGCCTTATTAATCAGTCAAATTGTTTAAATTTTTCCCCGATATATGGCATAGTAGAAACAACCCCGACTAATTCCATGTCGGGATACCTTAATGCGGTGAGCATACCGCCGAAGACCGCACCGGTATCAATATTATAGGTATTGTTGATGATTCGCGGCTCATGAACGGGGGTATGCCCGTAAACAATACAGGCATCACCGTGATACTCTTTGGCCCAATCCTTTCTTACTGGTGAACCGTCGGGATGCTTTTCCCCCGTAATATCACCGTAAAGAACAAACTCCTTGACCTTTGCATGGGTTTGGCCGATAAATTCCTGTTTAATGCCTGCATGGGCAATAACAAGCCTTTGGTTATCTAATACTAAATAAAGAGGAGCCTTTTCATAAAGATCGATAAATTTTTTGCGAATGGATTGCTGGTCTTTTTTATATAATGATTCATACTCAGCAACTGTCGTCTCCAGCCCGTGAGCAACTTGTACTTTATTCCCTTGGAAGAACCGGTATAGTTTATTGCAATGATTTCCCGGCGTATAATACGCCCGTTTATCCTTAATGACGAGCTGCCATACAATCTCTATTACCTTAAGGGAGTCTGGTCCTCGGTCAGTTAAATCACCAACGAAACCAAGCAGCCTGTCATCTTGGTGGATAGGAATTCCACTGCTCCAGCTGTAACCGAGTTCTCGGGTAAGCTCCTTCAATTCTTGTAGACATCCGTGGATATCGCCGATAATATCAATTTTCATAAGTAACAGCCCCCTAAATAATATTATTTTTCCTGGAAAAGTTCTTTTTTATAAAAGAAACTGCAAAGATTCGAGAGGAGGAAAAACATGCAACAGCATATGTCAGTCATTTCACTACTAATTGTTGTTACAATGGCATTTTTAACACCAATTATCCTGCACCGGTTTAAATTGAATTTTATTCCTGTTGTCGTAGCGGAAATTATTATGGGTCTTATTATTGGGAAAAGCGGCTTCGATGTGGTCCACCAGGACATGTGGCTATCCACACTTTCGACGCTCGGCTTTATTTTCCTCATGTTTTTAAGTGGACTGGAAATTGATTTTACAGCCTTCACGGGCAGTAAAAGGCGGGAGATTCTTCCTAATGGAAAAAAGGAACCGAATACCTTTGTTATTGCTACCGTCATTTTTGCCGGGATTTTTATTTTTTCACTTGGCTTATCCTATTTATTCGTTATCGCAGGTTTTATTGATAATGCCTTCTTGATGACACTAATCATTTCGACCATTTCATTGGGGGTTGTTGTACCAACCTTAAAAGAAGCCCATTTGATGAAAACGGTCATCGGCCAAATTATCTTACTGATTGCCGTAATTGCTGATTTAGCAACGATGATTTTACTGGCAGTCTTTGTTTCGCTAAATGAACCGGAGCATGGAAATACATGGCTGTTGCTGATTTTGTTTGCTGCAGGTATCGTTCTTTATTTTGTCGGGAAAAGGTTTAAAAATCGGACCTTTATTGAGACATTATCGACAGGGACAGTACAAATCGGAACAAGAGCCGTGTTTACACTTATTATTGTTTTAGTGGGGCTTTCTGAAACACTTGGTGCTGAAAATATTCTTGGAGCCTTTCTGGCCGGTGTCTTAGTTTCGTTATTATCTCCCAACCAGGAGCTGGTACATAAGCTTGATTCTTTCGGCTATGGATTTTTAATTCCGATATTTTTCGTAATGGTCGGTGTAAATCTTGATGTATGGTCACTTTTTAGTGAAAAAAAGCTTCTGTTATTAATTCCGCTCTTATTGATTGGACTTTTATTATCAAAACTTATTCCAGTGTATTTTTTGAAAATTTGGTATGATAAAAAAACGGTTTTAGCGTCCGGGTTTTTACTCACATCAACCCTTTCGCTCGTCATCGCAGCGGCAACAATCGGAGAGAGGATTGGAGTCATTACAGAGCATATGAAGGGGACATTAATACTGGTGGCCGTGATTACCTCTATTTTTACACCTATTGTGTTTAAAAAGCTTTTTCCAAAAGAAGCATCCGCAGGCAAAAAGGTCAGCGTGTCCTTCTTGGGGGCCAACCAAGTCACACTGCTTGTATCCAGAGAATTAAAATCTGGTCTTTATGATCCAGTACTTTATCATCCTAATATGGAAAAATCAGAAAAACAGATTGCCAATTCGCTATTTGATATTGTGGAAATCCCGGATTATTCATTGGATACAATCGCAAACACCAAGGTTTATCATTCAGAAGTAGTCGTGATTTCAACCGGCGATGAGGAGCTGAATGCAACCCTGTCGCTTGCTGCTAAAGAAAAAGGGGTTCCAAGGGTTATTGCCCGGATTGAAAGTCCTGATTTAGAACAAAGTTTACGCAGCTCTAATATCGAAGTGTTTTCGGCCTTTATGTCGACGAAGACGCTGCTACGGTCGTTAATTGAATCGCCAGCCGTGATTAACATTTTAACAAACCAAGAAACAGGGCTATATGAAATTGTCATGATGAACACACACTTTGATGAAATGTCGTTACGGCGTTTTCCCTTTACGGGCGATATCATTATTGTTCGGATTTTTAGAGGGAAAGATTCGATTGTTCCTCACGGGGACACGGAGCTTCAAATGCATGACCGCCTGATTGTTACCGGCACGAAGGAATATGTTGACGAACTGAAAAGAGAGCTCGAATTCTGCGAAACCTGTTAAATAGTTAAAAATTTAACTAAAAGAGACTTGAACTTTTCATTTGTGACAAATTAGTGTAAAATTAGTACCAAGTACTAATAACTCATATAATCGTAGGAGGACTTTTTAAATATGAATCTTTCTTTAGCTGGAAAAACATATGTCGTCATGGGTGTGGCTAATAAACGCAGTATTGCATGGGGAATTGCCCGCTCACTTCATAATGCAGGGGCCAGATTAATTTTTACCTATGCAGGTGAACGAATTGAGAGTAGTGTTCGTGACTTAGCCAATTCTTTGGAAGCTGAAGGAACACTTGTACTTCCGTGTGATGTAACAAACGATGAAGCGATTGCAACGTGCTTTGCTGAGATTAAAGAGGCTGTTGGAACAATTCATGGGCTGGCACATTGCATTGCGTTTGCCAAAACCGAGGAGTTAAAAGGTGAATTTGTGAACACATCTAGGGAGGGTTTCCTGCTTGCACAAAATATAAGCTCTTTTTCTCTAACGGCTGTTGCAAAACAAGCACGTGACTTGATGGCAGATGGCGGAAGTATTGTGACATTAACCTATTTAGGTGGAGAGCGTGCCATTCCAAACTATAATGTAATGGGTGTAGCGAAAGCATCCCTTGATGCAAGCGTCCGTTATTTAGCAGCTGATCTAGGAAAATTCGGCATTCGTGTTAACTCGATTTCTGCGGGTCCCATTCGTACATTATCAGCCAAAGCTATCGGTGAGTTCAATTCTATTTTAAATGAGATTGAAGAAAGAGCACCATTACGGAGGGCGACAACTACAGAAGAAGTCGGTGATACCGCCCTATTCCTGTTCAGTGATCTATCCCGTGGAATCACTGGTGAAAACGTCCACGTTGATTCCGGATATCATATTCTTTAAAACAAAAGGCCCGCAGCCACTGCGGGCCTTTGTTTATTTTCGCTAAATGAAAATTCTTGTGAACGAGTATAGGCATTTAGCATAAATATAAAGTGTGTAGGAATACGTAATAGGAGGTGCAATGCATGTCGAAAAAGAGGAGTCAAGGACCACTTCTATATGTCAATCAACCGTTATCAGGGACTTCTTCCAACAACAACATGCAGGAAGTATATACAAGCAAGTTAGACCAAGAGAAACTGCTGGAAGAAAAGCAGCAAGTGAAAGCAGTCAGAAAGAAACATTCTCCCACAAAACAGGAAATAGAACATGAGGCAATTTCTGTTGAAGAGGTGCAGTCCTCATCATCCACCCGAGATCAGGAAAAACATCGTCCTTCTTTTAGCAGGGTAAAGCCCTTCAAAGAAATGAAATTAAATGAACGATTAGATTATTTAATCAACTTTCCGAAGGTCCTTCCACCCGTTCCATGCGTCTTTTATACCATCGAAAAAAGTTATCAAGGTTACCTTACCAAATACGATGAAGATCAAGTAACCATCAAATTTCATGATCAAACATCTAAAACCCTTCCCGTAGGTGCAATTAAAGATGTCCTGATGATTGGGATAAAAAATAGTTGAAAAAGCAAAAAAAGCCAGCCGATTAAACCGACTGGCTATATTTTTAGTTACAAATGCCTAAGTTTACATCCGCAATACACTGAACTGCACAGAAACAGCTTAAGTCAACTGTAATGCAGTCGTTGCTTGCGCGGAACCGTTCAACTTGACAAACCTTTGAAAGATCAATACAGCATTTATCTCCGCCTGAAACCAAGTTTACTGGTTGGAAGTGGCCGCCCTCACGGCGTCCCGGTACTAACACACGAAGTGTCGCACAGCAATTATCAAATACATCTTCTACGCGGAAGTAGATGGATACACAGGCATTGTTTTCGTTGCTAAAGAATGCATGAAATGGAGAACCGTCCGCCGTACTTAAAACAAACACGCGAGTATCAACTGGCTCTCTCCTAGCTGGTGACACCAATGTACCTAGTGGTTCTGTAAAACAACTGGAACACTCTGTACATTCTTCTTCGACAGCGTTATCTTGGATATCTTTAATGGCACGAACGACTTCGCAAACACAGTTGCCATTTAGAAAGTCGTTATTATTATTATTATTTCCACAACCCATTTATTTTTCCTCCTTTATCCGTGATATATACCTTACATTACTAACATATTTCACTGAGCCCTTTTGGGTTACGGACAATTGCCTCTTTTTGAAAAAATTAGGCGGATAAAATATATGATGCAAAATAGAAAGGACCATTGAATTATGAAAATAACCATCTTAAACCTGTTCATTTTATCGCTTGCAAGCTTCAGACTGACAAGATTGATTGTCTTTGACAAAATAACCGAATTTATTCGGGAGCCCTTTTTTGATGAAGTTGCAGAGGAAAATGAAGAGGGAGAAATCGAGGTTTATTACATCCCGAAGAAAACGGGGGCAGGAAAGTTTTTGGGTGAACTTCTAAGCTGTTATTGGTGTACAGGAATTTGGGCCTCTACGGCAGTCGTGGGAATGTTTCTTCTATCCCCTGATTACACCACACCAGTGATCCTCGTTTTAGCCGTTGCCGGCCTTGCTTCAATATTGGAGTCGATCGTTCAGCTATTTATTGAAAAATAATTTTTTTGCTGAGACAAGACTTGCATAACAGTCATATTCTAACTAGTAGTGAATGATAGCTATAGCAAGGGAGAGAGAAAAATTGAACAAGAAAAGAAAGAAGACTCAAGCAGCACAAACAACACAGGGAACGCAGCCAACAAAAAGTGTAAAGAAAAAGGGATGCGGCTGCGGTAAAAAAACAACAAAGTAAACAGAGGGTAAACTGTCAGGTGACTGGCAGTTTCTTTTTTTTCTAAAGATAAAAATTACAAATAACTAGTTATAATTTCAGCCAATCTCGAAAAAACTATATGGAAGTGTTAAAAAAAAGAACTAGGGATGGGAATCAAATGAACTATATTCATCGATTGATATTATTCGCTTGTTTAATTTTACTCTCCTCCTGTAATCAACATCAACAGGTCAAGGATAGCCAATTAGCCTTTATGAAAACAACAAATCTAAATGCGGTCATAACGGATAGAAATAAAAGTCTTGATCGCGTGAAAGAAATTAAACGAGATGTTAGCAGGGTGCCGGAATTATATGATGTTGCCGTCGTGGAAGGAGAAAAGAATACACTTGTTGTTTATAAGGTCAAGCATATGCATCGTTTCAGAATGAAGAAAATCGAAAAGAACGTAACGGAAATGCTTGAAAAAAAATACCCAAACGAAAAATTTACTGTCTCTAGTGATTATAAAATATTTCTTGAATCGGTACGGCTCTATGAGCGAATGAAGACGGCTAAATTTTCTCATCAGGATGCAGAAAAACGCTTAAAGGAAATCGTCAAAATGACAAAAGATACGAAGTAAGAAAGGGAGAATATAGATGGCAAGTAAGCAAAATAAAATGACTCCTCAGCAACAGAACTATCAAAAGCTTCAACAAAAGCATGAAATAAAAAGGCCAGTTCTAAAAAATTGCCTAAAAGCCTTTCTTGTGGGCGGGTTGATTTGTGTAATTGGCCAAGCCATCAGTTATTTTTACCTGTATTTTTTTAATTTTACAGAACAAAATGTTGGCAATCCGACTGTGGCGACAATGGTCTTTTTATCCATGTTATTAACTGGCTTTGGTTTGTATGATCGACTCGGACAGTTTGCAGGAGCAGGCAGTGCCGTACCCGTTACTGGCTTCGGAAATGCCGTTATTTCGGCGGCTATCGAACATCGAACGGAAGGGTTTGTGTTAGGTGTAGGAGGAAATATGTTTAAACTTGCGGGTTCAGTGATCCTTTTTGGGGTTTTCTCAGCCTTTGTCGTCGCACTTATAAAAACACTATTGGTGATTTGGGGGGTCTTGTAATTGTTAAAAGGACATCAGTCATGGGTCTTCGCAAACCGGCCAATGATTTCAGCAACAGGTGTTACGGGAGGCCCATTTGAAGCAAATGGAAAGTTGGCCAATGATTTTGATCTATTATATGAAGACTTATGGATGGAAAAAGAGTCGTACGAGAAAGCGCACCGGTTATTACTAGAAGAGGCCATTAAAATCACTTTACTAAAAGGGAAAGTCCAAAAGGAACAAATTCAATTTTTATTCGCCGGGGACTTAATAAATCAAATTACACCAACAAGCTTCGCGGCAAGAACAATGCAAATCCCTTATTTTGGACTTTTTGGTGCCTGCTCGACATCGATGGAAGGCTTGGCACTGGCCTCGTTCGTTGTCAATTACCAAGGAGCGAAATTCGTACTTACAGGTGCATCAAGTCATAATGCAGCCGTGGAAAGGCAATTCCGCTACCCAACTGAATATGGCGGTCAAAAGCCTCCGACAGCACAATGGACCGTGACAGGTGCTGGTGTTGCCCTAGTTGTCCCGAATGATCCATTACTTCAAGAGCCGGTGACAACCTCAGCGACGATTGGAAAGGTTATTGATATGGGCCTAACCGACCCGTTCAATATGGGAGGAGCAATGGCACCAGCTGCCGCGGATACAATTATCGCTCATTTCCGTGACCTTCAATTAGACCCCTCGTATTATGATTTAATTGTTACCGGAGACCTTGGCAGGGTCGGTCATGACACTGCATTCGAATTACTCAATAAAAGTGGTCTAAAATTGGAACGAAAGCAATTTCAGGATTGCGGCCTATTAATGTATAAGGATGATCAACCGGTTCAAGCAGGAGGAAGCGGTGCGGGGTGCTCTGCAACAGCCGTTTATGGACATCTGCTCAACGAAATGAAAAAGGGTACATATAAAAGAATGTTAGTAGTGGCAACAGGGGCGTTGTTATCGCCGCTCAGCTTTCAGCAAAATGAATCAATCCCATGTATTGCCCATGCTGTTGCCATTGAAATGAATGGAGAAAGAGGGTAAAAATATGCTAGCAATGTTTTTCTGGGCGTTTGTTATTGGAGGGGTATTCTGTGTGATTGGACAGCTTTTATTTGATGTCGCGAAACTAACCCCTGGGCATACGTTAAGTCTGCTTGTGGTTGTAGGAGCAGTTTTGGATGGCTTCGGCCTATATGAGCCGCTGGTTGACTTTGCTGGGGCAGGAGCAACTATTCCTATTACCAGTTTTGGAAACTCCTTGGTACATGGGGCGCTTGAGGATGCAAAGCTGCATGGTCTGATTGGTGTATTAACAGGGATGTTTCAGGTAACAAGTTCTGGAATCTCGGCAGCGATTATTTTCGGGTTTATTGGAGCCCTTATTTTTAAACCTAAAGGGTGAAATGCACATTTTTCTATCTAATTCTTTGTTTAGAAGGTCATGCCTACACACACTATTAAGTAATTTCATATGTTATTAATGAGATTACTTAAGTGAGGTGACAGTCTATGTGCTATGGCGGATACGGATACGGCGGAGGTTACGGCGGAGGTTACGGCGGAGGTTCAACTTTCGTTTTAATCGTCGTATTGTTCATCCTTTTAATCATTGTTGGAGCAAGCTTCTTTTAATAAATAATCAGCTTGTTTCGATGGGAGGGGTTGGCAAAAAAAATGGCCAGCCCTTTCTATTTTATTCACCAATTTATCCTTCCTTCATACAATAAAAGTAGCTTATGAAGGAGCGTGATTATTGAACATGGATAATGGGTTCTTTAAAAATATTGAAAAGAAAACGGGCGTAAATATGAAGGATATCTTTGATTTAGCTAATTCATTACAAAATGCCAATTTCAAAGATGAAAAAACCGTCCGTAATGTGATTCGTCGAGTTTCTCAAATTGCCAATAAACCGGTAAGTAAAGAAATGGAAGATCAAATTGTCAAATCAATCGTGAATGATGGCAAGCAGCTTGACTTCAATACAATCGCGAATATGATGAATAAAAAGTAAGAAAAAAGAAGACCAACTCCTAAAAATCTTAGGATTCGGTCTTCTTCTTTTTATTTAGCGGAGCGAGAAAGCGTGACCGGCCTGCCTTTTTCCCTCTTCTATTGCTCGGGACAGAGATTAATAGTTCCTGTTTGGCACGAGTCATCGCCACGTAAAATAGTCTTCGTTCTTCCTCAAGAGCAGTAAAGTCACCGCCTCGATAAGCTTCTAAAGCAAAGTCATGCGGGAGGCTCCCATCGACCGCGCCGATCATATAAACGGTTTGATACTCAAGCCCTTTAGCGCGGTGGATGGTACTAAGGCTGATGGCATCGCTAAAATGCTTACTTAAATTTTTAATTTCCTTTGTACTTGCCGACATATGCTCGGCATGTGCCAGCAATGCTTCAATTGTAACAAAGCTCTTTGCCGCCACCTTGAGGTCCTTAAGGTCATCCGAGCCTTTTTCTAACTTACTCGACTCATTTCCCCGTTTCTTTAGAAAATCAAGAAAACCGATGTCTTTTTCAATCTTTTCAATCGCTGTTATTGGTGACGAATGTTTCAACCCGCGAATAATAGTAACAGCCTTTTTCAGTTTCTTTTCTTGAAAAGCGTGTTTGGTAGTTACGTGTGAAAGTGCCTCAAGAAGACTGCAGTCTTTCAATATACTTTGTGCTTTTAATTCTTTAAGGACTGTCTGCTTTAAAAACAATAATGGTAATATATCTGCTAACGCTTGAGGATCATCTTCATATAAACTAACCTTCAGAAATGAAAGGGTGCTTCTGACAATATAGCGATCGTAAAAAGATTCCGCATCCAAATCAATTTTGAAAGGAAGGTTGGAGGCGGCCAATCGTTCAAACACTGCGCGGGAACCGACATTGGTTCGATAAAGAATCGCAAAGTCAGAGGGATTTGAACCAGCACCAATCCGTTCCTGAATATCGGTGACAATCATTGTTGCCTCTTCCTCTTCATCGTAGGGGAAAAATAACAGCGGAACTGTCCCTGAGGCAAATTGCGCCTTCATCTTCTTCGTTCTTCTTATTTTATTCGCAGCAATCATTTGATTGGAGGATACAACGATTTCATGGGAGGAACGATAGTTTTGGTCAAGGGTAACCATTTTGGCGTATGGAAAATCCTTTTCAAATTCTAGCAAATAGCTTGGGTCACTGCCCCTAAATGAATAGATAGCCTGATCATCGTCGCCAACTGCACAAACATTTTTATGCTTTCCAGAAAAAAGTTTTATGAGCTCATATTGGACCTTATTAATATCCTGAAACTCATCAATTAAAAAATAATGAAACCGTTCTTGATATTGTTCGAGGAGAGCAGGAGCGGAGTTCAAAAGCTGATAACAGCCAATCAGCATATCATCGAAATCAAACAATCCCTCTCTGTATTTATATTCCTCATATTTTTTATAAAGGAACACAGTTTTCTCTTCCCATTCGGATACGGGCTTTACTTCATTTGGAAACAATAGTGAGTTTTTCCATAAGCCGATTTGTTGTAGTGCTAAATCATAGGCAAATTCTTTTTCTGATAAATCGAGCTCTTTACCGGCTTCCTTGAGAATTTTGTCCCGCTGCCAATCTTTTTTCAGTAGCTTATTAGATGTCCAATTACTTGAATCATGGAACATAAGAATCCGATAAAAAATGCTGTGAAAGGTACCGGTAACAAGTTGATTGATCCTTTCCTGTTTCATTTGCGGATACGTGAGTAGACGGTTCTTCATTTCAGCCGCAGCTTTTGACGTGAAAGTAACAAGCATAATGGACCGTGGATCAATCTGTTTGTCAGCAAGCATATAAGCCGTCCGTGCTGTTAATACCCGGGTTTTGCCGCTTCCGGCTCCGGCAAGGACTAATAACGAGCCGTCCGTCTCCATGACAGCTGCTGCCTGACTTTCATCCAGGACGATGCCACTATCCGCCAGCAGTTGGAGAAAAGATGGGCGCTCCTGAGGATTGGCAGTGTTTGTCTGTTTAAACGGAACCGTGTATTCAATCTTTTTGGAAGGGCTGAAAAGTTCCCCGCTTTTTGGAGTCTCGGTAATCGTTCTGCCTTTAGGTAGTTTAAATCCATTCTGCTCGCTATAGGTTTGAGGGGACTCTATTTTATCGATTGATACAGCGGGATCCGGATCCGGACAATCTCTTTCAGGTGCATGGGCATGAAAAAAATGCGGTGAGTCTTGGATCCCAAGAAACAGGCGAACCTTTTTGCTACAGACAGGGCAGTGCAGCTCACCATTTTTCCCCGCGAGAAATATTTTTTGATATTGATCCCTTGATAATTGTCCAAGAACAATATTCTGATTTTGATATATAGCTGTTTTCATATGTTTAAACCTCTATTTCGAAAAATAAACCATGTACTATCATAACAAAACCAACAAGTAATCGAAAGTGTTTGCTAGATAAAAAGCACCTGCCGTTGAAACGACAAGTGCTTGGCTTTTGTTATTTTTCTTTAATCATCGTTTTATGGGGAATTCCGGCATCCAAGAATTCCTCTGAAACTATTTTGTAACCGAGACCTTCATAAAAAGGAATGGCCTGTGTTTGGGCATTAAGCTTTAATTTATGAATTCCATGTTCACGAGCATATTCCTCGATTCCCTTCATAACTGCTTTCCCTGCACCGGTCTTTCTTGCCCCTTTTAACACACAAATTCGTTCCACTTTTCCATAGCCATCGACGACGCGAAAACGTCCGGCACCGACGGGGCTATTTTCTTGATACATAACGAAATGAGTGGCTTCATCCTCGAATGAATCAATTTCCTCCTCAAGCGGGACATGCTGCTCGTCAACGAAAACAATCTTTCTTACTGAAAAAGCATCTTCTCGTTCTTGTGAATTTTCAACAACCTTTACTGTCACGTTAACCTATTCCTTTCCTAGCCGAAATGTTTCATAAACAGTCCAAGATCCATTTTCTAATTGATAAAGAAGATGGAAGCGGTCAACAATCTCTTCGTGATTGACCTTTTTCATGCGAAGTGAGCCAAGTACATCCGAGTGCTCATCATTGGAAAGCTCTTGCCCAATCGTAATATGCGGAACAAAGGCATAATCTAAGGCTTGCTGGCTAAATTCCTGATTGATTTCCTTATGCAAAGCAGAAAGCTCTTCCGTTGGATCAACTTTAAAATAAATAACATTATTAACTGGTTGAAAAGAACTAACTTTGGAAGTCTTTAGTGTAAAAGCCTGGTGATTTTGAGAAATTTCCCGTAATTTATCAGCAAAATCTTTCGCATTATCTTCCGTTGCTTCAAAGCCATTCTTTAATGTTAAGTGTGGAGGAATTAGGGCATAATGCGGATCATAGCGTTTGCGGTAAGAATTCACTAAATCTTGAAGATTTTTTGATGGAAAAACGACAACTCCAAATTTCATACGTATACCTCCGTGTTAAATAGAATTCTTTCTATAATAAATTAGGTGATTCCGAAATGAAAAGACTAAAAACCCAATAGGCCTTCTTGGTATTATAGCAAATTTTCAAAATATATGAAATCATTTATCTCACAGCCATTGGATCAACGAAAATATTCTTCTTGCTAAAATAGCATTTTAAGAGCTCTTCTTAAATCAGGCTGCCAGTATGTCCATGTGTGATTTCCGGTAAACTCTTCATAAAAATAGGTAAAGCGTTTTTCTGAAATAACCTTTGAAAGGTTTCGATTCGGGCTAAGGAAGTCGCTGACTTTCCCGTCCGTCATTTGCACTTCCGTTTCGAGCTTTCCTATGACGTGATAGATTTCTACAAGCTGCGCTTCCGAAAAGTCTTCAACCAATGCCAACACCTGTTCATCCACATAGGGAGACTGGAGTAGTACTTTACCAAAGGTATGCGGGTATTGAAGTGCCGTCATCAATGAAACAGTGGCACCAAGAGAATCACCGATAAGTGCCCTTGTCGATCCCATATGATAGGTAGGAAACTCCTTATCAAGAAATGGAACTAATTCATGGGCAAGGAAACGAATGTATTTTGGGTTCTGCACGCCATCAGGATGGTATTTCCTGCGCCGGTCAGCTACATCCTTATAGGGTACCCCAACAATAATTAAATTTTCAATTTCTCTATCAAAAAGAAACTCGTCTGCCAATCGACCAATTCTGCCGAGTTGGAAATAATCCCGGCCATCCTGGGCGATTAACAGCGAGTATTTATATAACGGCGAGAAATTTGCAGGCAGGTAGACGAGGAGCTGCATTTCCTCTCCAAGCTCAACGCTATGAAAGGTTAGTTCTTTAATTGTGCCTTTTGGAAACTCCATGTGACGTATCCCTCCATGATTCGATAGTACTCAACTGCATTATAACAAAACTCATGAGGAAATGCTTTAAGAGCGGAGGGAACTGGATATTTTGTTGATATAAGTGGAAGGGGGGCTTAGTGAAGATATCGACTTTTAGACCGTGATTCGGGCATAATTGATAAAATGTTATCGCGTTTAAAGGTCCGTATTTGTTTTCGCAGCAAACAAAAGCCGCGAATATAGTCATCATTTACTTCTTTTACAATCAATACCCGCTGCGATAACTTCTTGTTTTCAGCAAGATAAATCATCTCTAACGGTATATTTTCCTCAATCGAACGGATAAAAAGCCCATCCATATGAATCCCTCCTTTTCTTAACTTATAATATCATTATATTCGAACGTTTGTTCTTTATTCCGTCGGGTGAGGAGGAAAATTTTTATGAAGAAAAGAAAAATCAGTGTTGACATTTTTAACTTTTTCACTATAATTATATATGTAGCTTAGCAAAAGATAATAAGCTCCTAAATCAAATACGACTTGTTAGCTCAGTGGGAGAGCACTTCCTTGACAGGGAAGGGGTCGTGGGTTCGAATCCCTCACAGGTCATCAGTTTAAGGTAAGGCACATTCCTTTTTGGGGAGTGTGCCTTTTTTGTTTTCTATATGAATCTAAATCCACGTCGTAATTTCCATTCAAATTCGTTCTTACACTATAAGATATCCATCTAAACCCAATGATAGAATAATAGACTTTTGCCTCAATCCATTCTCCCTAAAGTACATAAGATGTAGTAATGTTTTTGCTGAACTTCTTGGCATAATTAATTGTTAAATGTACCTTGGCTTGCTTCCTACATTTAGGAAGGAAGTAAGCTCAACCTTATGATTATTCCTGTGTTTCAAAATTGGACAGGTTTTCTGGGGACAATTTTGGGTTTATTTTAAAAAAGATTTTATAAAGGAGAAAGGAGATTGAATATGTTTGAAAATGTTTCTATCATCATTCCTTTCCAAACGGACCATGGTCCAAGAGAAGAGGCATTTGAATGGCTAAAAAGATATTACGCAGCCGTAATGCCTGATGCCGAATTATGTTTAGGCGTTTACAATGGGAGTGAATTTAATAAATCAAAAGCTGTAAACCGAGCTGCGAAAATGGCCACGAAAGATATTTTTGTCATTGCGGATGCAGATATTGTTTACGACCCTAGGATTATACTAAAGGCCATTGAATTACTTAAAGAAGCGGCATGGGTCGTCCCTTTTACAGAAATATATGATATTCCTATGGAAGCAACAAAATATCTGCTTAGAAAACAACCGAAGTGGCCGCTAAGAGTAGGAATAGAAGAATGCAATAAAGCCAACTGGATCTATGAAGGATTTGCTGGAAAACTAAATGTTATTCCACGAGCAAATTTCGAGGCTGTGGGAGGTTTTGATGAACGGTTTGTTGGCTGGGGAGGGGAAGATGATGCCTTTTCACATTCCGTCAACACGCTTTGTGGTCAATTTGTAAATTGTGATGCAAAAATATTTCACTTGTGGCACCCAGCTTCTCACTATGTTACGAACCCCAATGGTGAAGCGAATAAAAGGCTTCTGAAACGGTATATTTCTGCAAGTGGCAACAAGAATAAAATGGCAAAATTAATGAATGAACGTGGAGTGTATCTAGAAAATAATAAACGTAACATCCCTGAAAATTTTAATAGGAATACGAATTCCTCCAATAGTAAAATTTGTTTCATGATTCTTGTTCATAATCGTCGCGATCTTATTAAAGAATTAATTAATAATGTAAGATATTATTGTCCAAATAGCACAGTGGTCTTATACAATGGCGGGGATGATCCAACCCTTTGTGATAATTTAGGGGTCCCGGTATGTCCAGCCAGCCGAAAACTGGAGCGGGGCTTCACAACTATTTATTTTCTTGAGACGATGGAATGGCTTGAAGAAATGAGAATGGATTATCAGTACCTTATAAATATAGATTCAGATGCCTTGTTTATTAGAAATGGATATGAGCAATTCATTCAAAGGGAAATGAATGATACGGATTACATGGCCGTGAAACTGCGGATACCTGAAAAAGATTGGTATATTGGTAACGAACTAAAGAAGGATATTAATAGATGGAAAAGTCTATTTAATGTAGATCCCTTCTACGGTATCTTCAACGTAGGTCAGGTTTTCAACAGATCACTTGTAAAAGCCTTGATTCACCCGGAAAGAAAAGAAAAGCTAAAAAGGGCGCTCCTAAAAACGATATCCTTCGGCACGGATGAGATTTTTTACGTCAATATGGCAAGGGAACTTGGTTTCAGAATCAAAAACTATCCCAACCATACAGACGAAATGATGATTCGCTATCGTCCATACTTTACATTGGATGAAATGATTCGCAGCCTTAATGAGATAAAGAATAGTTGGTTGTGTCATCCTATCTATAGGGAAAAGGATGATTTGGTAAGAAAACTAATCAAACATCTTGGAACAGAGCACTATGGTAAAAAATACCTGAGTAAAGAGTACCCATGGTATCAAAGTAATCAGATGAATTACGCACCATCTTTACCTATTGTAAGTAGTTTTGGAAGTGAAGAAATTATTGTAAGGTCTGGCAGTTACCTGACCCATTATTGGCAACATCAAAAAGACAAAAAGTGGTACAAGAGTGAAACGTTTGCAAAAGGAGTTACGGGTACCCCCGTTATGTATGAAACAGCTACAGGGCAGTTTGAGGTGGTGAGTAAGCTAGCTGCAGGCGGAATTGCTTTATGGTGGAGAGAAAATCTGGAAAATGGGCAACAATGGCATGGACCATTTCGAATTTTAAACGAAGATGTCGACCCAATTATGCTTGCCCAGCTAGAAGATGGAAGACCTATTTTAATTTGTAAATCCGGAGAAAAATTGATTAAATTGGTCTGGGATTAGAGAAGTCTGCTAATGGTAGATTTTTTCAGGGAGGTAAGTTGGTTAGAAAGGCTAATCATCACAAAGTAAGTTAAAAAAAAGAGCTAACACTCCATGTTAGCTTTTTTTTACACATCTAAAAGATATCACCAAGCAATACTGCTATTAAACATAAGAAATTTCTCAGCTATTTAACGGCTTTCCAAATTGTCCATCTATCCTTTTCAACTATGTTTTTATTTGTTGAAATGGACTCATCCATACGATTTATTAATAATTTCAATTCTTTATCGTCTAATTCATGCAAAATACTTCTTCCAGTTCTTTCGCTTAAGTCTTTAAATAATTGCTCTTTACCTTCATATACTTTTCTAGTTTCCCACAACTTAACTTCTTGGATTTCTCTAAATCCAACTTCCTTAAGGATTTCAATTACGAATTGACTATTGTGTCGGCGTTTAGTCTCTTTTTCAATTAGTCTTGGAAAGAATTCAAAGAAATGTCCTCTTATATGGCTATCATTACCTTCCAATAAACAATCTTCAGGAGTACGGTCTTGAATAATATAAAATCCGTCGTCCTTCAACAATCTATATGCTTCGTTAAAACAATTTTGTAGATCCTCTATATGATGTATTAATGCTCTTTCAAGTAATAAATTATAATTGTTACCTTCTAAGCCAGTATCCAAAGCATTTCCTTTCTTAAAAGATATGTTTTTATATTCTTTGCAGTTAACTCTTGCCCCTTCAAGTATTGTTTCAGAAAAATCGATACCAGTAACAGAAACCACTCCCATATCTGATAATGCCTTGGAATAAATTCCTCCACCACATCCAATGTCCAAAGCCTTAGAAATATTCTCGATTGGTACAAGATCGTTTATTGCTTTAATCCATGAATTGTCAGCCTTTCGAGTTGTATAAGTAATGCCATTTTTCTTACTGTGAAAATCAATCCCCACTTTTCATCCCTCATCTCTAAATCTATCAAAAATAGTACAGTTAAATTTTACCACAAATGGTTTTAATGATATATCAAGTGCCTCCTTTAAATGGGATAAATTGAGACCTTTCTTTTAGGTGTCCTGATTTTATCCTATATAAGGTTTTTATCCATATCCTAAGCCAGTCTTCGGTCACATAAACCAAATAACGGGCAGCTCTCACAAATCGGCGATGTTTTGCAATGCTCCTTCGCATGTTCAACGAGTAGGGCGTGGAATTCATTATACAACATCAAGTCCATTGGCAAATCTTTTTCAATTTGCTTTCTAAATTCATCATATGATTCAGGCATATCATATCCCAGGCGGTAAAATATTCGTCTTGCGTAGGCATCTACAACAAAAATCGGAATATCAAATGCGTAAATCAAGATGACATCAGCCGTTTCAGGGCCGATGCCCTGGATGCTTATTAGCTCTTTGCGCAGTTGATGCCTGTCTATTTTTTTTATCAAATCGATGTCATAATTATAGGTTTTAAACCATTTCATATATGACTTAATCCGCTTTGCCTTAATATTGAAAAAGCCGCTGGGCCTTATTAGATGGGCAAGCTCGTCGATAGATAAATAGTCTATTGCTTCAGGCTTCAAAAATGGCTTTAGATTATCTAGGGCTTTGTCCGCATTTCGCCAGCTCGTATTTTGAACGAGGATTGAGCCCATCATCATTTCAAACGGCGTCTCCGCTGGCCACCAGCGTTGAGGGCCATAGTGTTCATATAATTTGTTGTAGATTAATTGGTATTTGTGCTTCATTTTATCACCGTTTCTTTTCCTGCATCGATTTCCGTTTCAACCTGCGGATTAGGGTTTTTGTTTCCTTATTCGGCAGAAATTTTTACGTTTCCTATTTTTAGTAAAGGACTCGCCATAAGTAAAATGTGGCATAAGCTTGCCAATTCTCCCACATGGTTGAATACACTAAGAGTTCTTCCTTCACGGGCTTTTTCTCTGAACCGGTCAGATGTTTGATGGCGTTATGCAGTCCAACATCATCAATCGGATAGGCAGAGGTAAAGTGCAAGCAGCGCATTAACACATAATTTGCTGTCCAAGGACCAATCCCGCGAATCTTGATTAAACTCTTTTCAGCTTCTTTAAGGCTATCCATTCTCAATAATTCTTCCTTCGATAATTCCCCGCTGGCCATCAATTGAGCAATGCCAATAATATATTCACTTTTTTTCAAGGTCATTTTAATATCTGCTAGGTCTTCAGTTGTTATTTTTGCAATTTGTTCGAAGGAAGGAAACACCCAATAGTTCTTGCCATTCCATTCGATTGAATCGCCAAATTTTTCAACAAATTGTCTCTTTAGTGTGTAGGCGAATGCTAAGTTTATCTGCTGCCCTAAGACACCCCAGCAAAGAGCCTCAAATAAATCGGGAACGCCGATCACACGTAAACCGAAAAATTCCGCGACGGGCCCCTTAAGGAGCGTGTCAGCTTTTGCCATCTCATAAAATGGCGATAAATCACGATCAAGGTCAAACCATTCGCGAATGTACCTGACTATCTCAGCGCGCTCCGACTTATTACGAGGTCTAGAGTCATTTAAAAACTGCACAATCATCTGATTATAATCATTTACGTATATTTTTACCAAGGTTCTTACTTCTTTTACAGCAATTACCCTAGTAATTATTTCGTTTTCAACTTCAAACATACATTCATTTTTGTTCCGCTCTAAATAGCCAAGATTTGCTTTTATATCAAAATCCCCTGGCAAGTCGATGATGATATCCCCATTGACCTCTTGCCAAATGTCCATTGTATTTTGTCGATTAGCCACATTCAATCCTCCGCATCTTTTTCTATCATTATCACAAAAAGTAATTTCATTATCTTGCTTTTCTATTCAAAAAAACTTATTTTCAAAAGAAAGAGGGTTATATTTATAATAACAAAGACTTCATTATCTTGCTTTTTTATCTGGAAAAACCTACATTCAGTTTGATCCGGAGATATAATGGTGGAGAGGTGGTCGAAATGATTCAAGAGGATTGTAGTGACGAAATCATGACAGATGAAAAGTGGCAGGCCATTATCGGCAACGATGCAGCGTATAATCATCAATTTTTCTATGCTGTAAAGACCACGGGGATTTTCTGTAAGCCGTCATGCAAATCACGCGTTCCTAAAAAGGAAAATGTCCGGATCTTTCAAAACGCTGAAGAAGCACTATCGGCCCATTTCCGTCCTTGTAAACGATGCAAGCCCACAAATGAGCGATTACCGGATAACGATTGGGTGGCGCTCATTACAAAATACATTGATAAGAATTATTCTGAAAAGCTGACACTAGAAACGCTGGCTGAAATGAGCCATGGGAGCCCGTATCATTTGCATCGGACATTTAAAAGGATTACCGGGATTACGCCTGTCGAATATATCCAGCAGTTCAGAATAAATACGGCCAAAAACAATTTATTGCATTCAGATAGATCGGTTGCGGATATCGGAAAATCAGTGGGAATGGCTAATACTCCCTATTTTATTACTTTGTTTAAAAAGATGACTGGGAGTACACCAGCACAATTTCGAATTGAGAAATCGGAGGTTTGCCGAAATGATAGTATGGAATAAGACACACATATATTGGTCACTGTTTAAATTTAAAGATTGGAATTTATATTTAGCAGCGACAGAGAAGGGACTTTGTTATGTTGGTTCACAAAACAAGTCGTTTCAGGAGTTGTCTGTTTGGGCAGAAAAACGGTTTCCCGGCAGCACTCTAGTGGAAGATACTAAGAAGCTAGAGGCTTATTCAGCCCAACTAATCGAATATTTTGAGGGGAAACGAAAAAAATTTTCGGTCCCGTTTGATTATCATGGGACAGAGTTCCAAGTGGCGGTATGGAATGCGCTTTGTGAGATTCCATTTGGAGAAACAAAATCCTATTCTGACATTGCAAACGATATCAATAAACCTGCCGCTGTTCGGGCAGTAGGAGCGGCAATTGGTGCTAATCCGGTGTTAATTACTGTGCCGTGTCACCGTGTTGTCGGAAAAAATGGCTCGTTGACCGGCTACCGTGGCGGTTTAGAGATGAAGACACAACTCCTTGATTTGGAGCGGCATTTACCCAGCTTTAAATAATGTCATGAGAAAAAAAGTAATTTGATTTCTTTCAATGGGATACTTTAGTCACTTTTTCAGTCTATAAAAATAGAAAAATAGAAAGAGGGTCCATATATATGAAAGTTACACTTTTTGCTACATGCCTAGTAGATTTGTTCCATAGCAATGTCGGAAAAGCGACGGTCGAGCTGCTTGAAAGACTTGGCTGTAAGATTGATTTTCCTGAAGCTCAGATATGCTGCGGGCAGCCGGCCTATAATAGCGGCTATACAAAGGGATCAAAAGAAGCAATGAGACAAATGATTAACACGTTTCAGGAGGCAGAATATGTGGTGTCACCGTCAGGTTCATGTGCTTTCATGCTTAAAGAATATCCTCATATTTTTAAAGGTGACCCTGTTTGGGAATCGAAAGCAAAAGAACTGGCAGAGAAAACCTATGAGCTTACCCAATTCATTGTTGATGTTCTGCAGGTGGAGGATGTCGGTGCCATATTTGAAGAAACTGTCACATACCACACTTCCTGTCATATGACGCGACTTTTAGGGGTAAAAGAAGCCCCAATGATTCTATTGAATCATGTAAAAGGCCTAAAATTTACAGAATTACCAGGCAAGGAACAATGCTGCGGCTTTGGAGGTACCTTCTCCGTCAAAATGGCACAAATTTCTGAGCAGATGGTCGATGAAAAAGTTTGCCATGTAGAAGAAACGGAGGCAGATTACCTTATTGGTGCGGATGCAGGCTGTTTAATGAATATTGGCGGACGGATTGAGAGAAAAGGAAAACCAATAAAGGTTCTGCATATCGCCGAGGTGTTAAATAGCCATTAATTTACGTTCAAATAGAGAATCACTTAAGGATGGGGGAATTGATAGATGGCTATGAAAATTGGCAGCGAACCATTTAAAGAACGTATCGATAATGGGATTCATGACGACTTTATGCGTGGTGCGGTTGCCGGTGCGCAGGATGGTATGGGTGTAAAAAGACGCCTCGCCACCGAGGAACTTGGGAACTGGGAAGATTGGCGCTCACATGGGGAAGAAATCAGGCAGCATGTTCTCGAGCATTTGGATTATTATTTGGAGCAATTAAGTGAGAATGTGGCGAAGCGGGGCGGGCATGTCTTTTTTGCCGAGACGAAGGAAGAGGCGAATGATTATATTCGCGGAATTGTTCAACAGAAAAATGCCAAGAAGATTGTAAAGTCCAAATCGATGGTGACCGAGGAAATCAGCTTAAATGCTGTCTTGGAACAAGAAGGCTGTGAGGTAATTGAAACCGATCTTGGCGAATACATCCTTCAAGTCGATGACCATGACCCTCCATCACACATCGTCGTACCTGCCCTACATAAAAATAAAGATCAAATTCGAGACGTGTTTACCAAAAAACTTGGCTACAACAAGACATCAAAGCCAGAAGAATTGGCCTGGCATGCCCGCGAAATGCTGCGCCAGGAATACCTTACAGCCGATATTGGCATCACCGGCTGTAACTTTGCGGTTGCTGAAACAGGCTCGTTCAGTTTGGTTACAAACGAAGGGAATGCGGATTTAGTCACGGCCTTACCGAAAACACAAATTACCGTCATGGGGATGGAACGGCTTGTTCCGACCTTTGAAGAAATGGAAGTTCTTGTTTCGCTTCTAACAAGAAGTGCAGTCGGGCAGAAATTAACAAGTTATATTACCGTACTGACAGGACCAAAAGAGGAATTGGATGTCGACGGTCCAGAAGAATTTCATCTAGTAATTCTAGATAATGGCCGTTCCAATATTCTTGGCGGGGAATTCCAGTCTGTATTGCAATGTATTCGCTGTGCCGCATGTATCAATGTCTGTCCAGTTTATCGCCATGTTGGCGGTCACTCGTACGGTTCCATTTATTCTGGGCCGATTGGTGCCGTGCTGTCTCCATTACTTGGCGGCTATGATGAATATAAAGAGCTTCCATACGCATCGACACTTTGCGGGGCGTGTACCGAGGTCTGTCCAGTGAAAATTCCATTGCATAACCTTCTTCATAAACACCGCGAAATTATTGTTGAAAAAGAGGGAAAGGCACCAATTTCGGAAAAACTTGCGATGAAGGCATTTGGTTTGGGGGCAGCATCACCGATATTATATAAGCTGGGTTCTAAACTGGCGCCAACTGCAATGAATCCATTCACAGTGGGGGATAGAATTTCGAAGGGACCCGGACCACTAAAGTCCTGGACAGACATTCGTGAGTTCCCGGCACCAAATAAAGAGAGATTCAGAGATTGGTTTAAAAACCGTGAGAAAGGGGACAAATGATCATGACTGGAACAATCCAAAATCGCGAGAAGTTTTTAAATCAGCTTGCCAGCCGTCTTGAGCGTCCGCGTAATTCTTCTCCAGTTGAACGACCAACTTGGAAATTTCGTCCTCAGGATGAGGTATTAAAAAATGCTTCGCAGGATGAACTGCTAGAAGTCTTGGAAGAACAATGTAAGAAAATCCATACGAGCTTTTATAAAACGGACCGGAAGAACTTGTCGGATACTCTTAATAAAGTCGTTGCCAATTACGGCGGCGGACCAATTGTTACCTGGAAGGATGAGCGCTTTTCAGAATGGGGACTCGATTCTCTTTTTAAACAAGAGTGGCCGAGTCAAAATATTGATGTGTATGAATGGGAGCACACCAAGGGGGTGGAAAACATCGCAAAAGCGGAGAACGCCAATGTTGGAATTACCATCAGTGAAATTACATTGGCTGAATCCGGGACGGTTGTTTTAATAAGCGATGAGAATAAGGGTAGAACGGTTAGCTTTTTGCCGGCAACATATATTGCCCTTGTTCCGAAAAGTACCTTGGTACCACGAATGACACAGGCAGCACAAAAATTACAGGAAATTTACAATCGGACTGGTCATGTTGCTTCCTGCATCAATTTCATAACCGGACCAAGCAATTCCGCTGATATTGAGCTGAATCTTGTTGTTGGCGTCCATGGTCCAGTGAAAGCATCCTATATTGTAATCAATGATCTATAAGAAAAGGAGTGAGGATTTACGCTGTATTAGGCGCAACCATAAGGAGCTAGTGGAAAGTTTATTATTATTTCTACCTTGGTATATCTTTTTTCAGTAGTGTATCATAAAGTTGTGTTGTTAATTATTCGGAATAATAGGTTAATATGGATTTTTCACAGATTGGCAGAAAGGAGCTAACCGAATGGTTTTTCATCTAGAAGATGTCTCACTAAAACGAGAAGGAAAATGGATCTTACAAAATATTAATTGGGAAATCAAAAAAGGAGAGCATTGGGTTTTATTTGGATTAAATGGAGCGGGAAAAACAGCCATTTTAAATTTGCTCAATGCCTACTATTTCCCGACAAAAGGGAAAGTCACCGTTCTTGGCAGGGAGTTTGGCAAAACCTATCTCGGGGAGAAACTACGAAAAGAGATTGGGTTTGTTTCGTCCTCTCTTCAAGAAAAGCTTCACCCAGGTGATAATACCTTTGAGGTGGTCTTAAGCGGTGCCTTTGCTTCCATCGGTCTTTATGAAACACCAACAGATGAAATGCGAAAAAGCGCAATCACTTTACTAGAGAATCTTGGATGTATCGAGTATGCCAACCGAATCTATGAAACCTTATCTCAAGGGGAAAAACAGCGGGTTCTCATTGCCCGGGCTTTGATGTCGTACCCCTCATTGCTCATTCTTGATGAGCCAACAAATGGAGTGGATTTTGTTGCACGGGAACAGTTGTTAGAATCTATTGAGAGCATTGCGAAAAATAAAAATGCTCCAACAATTATTTATGTAACCCACCATGTTGAGGAAGTATTGCCTGTTTTCAATAAAACTTTATTACTTCAAGAAGGACAAGTTTTTTCAATGGGGAATACTATGGAGATGCTAACAAGTGAAAACCTTTCCCAATTCTTAGGTATCCCTGTTGACGTTATATGGACAAACAATCGACCATTACTTTCTAAGATAACAACTATATTAAGGTAGCTGAAAATGTTGGTATCGGAGTGATTAATAAGGATCAAGGAAGGAATTAATTATGAAATATATAAACATCGCAAACACCGATTTACAAGTTTCTAACATCATAATGGGCAATATGCGCATACCGCAGCTGTCATTGCCTGAAGCGGAGAATTTAATAAGGACAGCAATGGATGAGGGTATTAATTTCTTTGATCACGCGGATATCTATGGCAAGGGAAAAAGTGAGGAAATTTTTTCAGAAGCGATTCAAATGAATTCGAGCATCCGTGAAAAAATGATCCTCCAAAGTAAATGCGGAATTATCTCTCCTGAAGGCTATTTTGATTTTTCAAAGGCGCATATCATTGAGTCAGTAAATGGGATTTTAAAGCGGTTAAAAACCGACTATCTCGATATTTTGCTGCTTCATCGCCCCGATGCCTTAATGGAACCTGCTGAGGTTGCGGAGGCATTTGAAGAACTTCATGCCAGCGGCAAGGTAAAGTACTTTGGCGTATCTAACCATAACCCAGCCCAGATTGAATTGTTACAGAAATACATACCACATAAATTAGTGGTAAACCAGCTGCAGTTTAGCATTGCGCATACACCTATGATTGACTCGGGAATTGCGCTAAATATGAAGATTGACCAGGCAGTTAATTGTGATAGCAGCATTTTGGAATATTGCCGCCTAAATGATATCACGATGCAAGCATGGTCACCTTACCAGCACGGTTTCTTCGAAGGGTCGTTCTTAGGTGATATAGAACGTTTTCCAAAGCTGAACGAGGTTATCGATAACATTGCCAAAAAATATGGCGTTACGAATACGGGCATTGCTACCGCCTGGATTACACGCCATCCTGCTAATATTCAGGTAGTGCTTGGAACGACTAAGGCTGAGCGGCTGCAAGATGCATGTAAAGGTTCTGAAATTAAATTGACTAGAGAAGAATGGTATCAAATATATAAAGCAGCAGGAAATATCGTACCATAATACAAAAAAACGGCGTGGAATCCTCATTCAACCAAAGAGGATTCCACGCCATTTTAAATTAATCTGAATTTAAACCGACTGGGGGCTTACTATAATA
>NZ_BCVI01000057.1 GCF_001591665.1 Neobacillus soli NBRC 102451
TTCTTTAAAAAAGGTGCAAGTGCGGACTACAATCAATCTATCGCAGCTATTTATAAAGAAACTGGAGTCAGTTTTGATTTTTCAGAGCCGGCCGTTAAGCGAATGGGTGAATTCCTAGAAAAAGTCATTCAAGACTTTCATTAACGAAGTCGGAGCACGGGGACGGTTCTTAGTAGAGGACAATCGGAAGTTTTCCACGCAAAAAGGTACAACTAGTGAGATTTCTAGTTGTACCTTTTGCTTTACAGTCAAAAGATCTGTCCACAATATTTTCGATTGCCCGAGAAGAATGAAGTCGCGGCATCAGCCTAGATTGAAGTACCTGTCACGACCCGAAGTTTGCTAGATTTTGTCGAAAAAAATTCTTTTGCAGAAAAAGAGCCCGTTTCTATTTTAAAATCAGAGTGTATATGACAACACATGAGATGCTGATGAGACCATAAAAAAAGTCCCCCAAACGCTTAGTCTGAGGGAACGTAAAACGCACTTCATATTCATCTAAAATCCGCTAAAAACATTTATTCCGACTGGCAGTTTCAATTAGATGCTTAGTAAATTCCCACCGCATCAAATCCGGAATTAGTTGCAGCCACTTCCGAGCTGCCTGCACCATAAAGATCGATTGCAGACTGAACAGCCGCCTTACGCGTGTCGCTGAAATTGGAATTTGGCGTTAAATAAACAGATAACGCACGGTAGAAAACCTTCCCTAATTTTTCCCTGCCGATATCTTGTGCAATCAAGTATGCGGCATGGTTTGTAATCGAAGAGTTAACATGGACACCGCCGCCATCAACTGAAGTTGGCATATGATAAAATTCATCCATATGCTTCGGATAGACGCCGCCATTTGTGCTATATGCCCTTCTTTGCTCGTTTTGTACAGTAACACTGTGTGGATCTCTTAAACTGCGCAATACTGTATTACCCTTAGCTTTTTCAGCTGGTGCCATAATATCCTCGCCCATTTCCCAATCATCATCGTCAACGAGTGCACCAAAGATATCAGCGAATGATTCGTTTAGTGCTCCAGATTGATTTTGGTATACTAAATTTGCTGTATTAGTGATGACGCCATGAGTCATTTCGTGGGCAGCAACGTCAAGGCCAGCTGATAAAGAAATCATGAACTCACCGTCACCATCACCATAGGTCATCCAACGCCCATTCCAGGAGGCATTGTTATAATTGGTTCCATAATGGACCCTAGAGATGATGGCCATCCCTTTACCGTCAAGGGAATTGCGGCCATGCTCATCAAGGTAATAATGATATACCTTTTCCGAATTATAGTGTGCATCGACAAGAGCCCGATCATAGTCTCCGATAAATGCAGCAGAATTCCCAACATAGAGAGTATCATTTGCGGAACTATTATCATTTTTAGCATCATACGTAAGTATTGCATCAAGACCATTATGTGAGTAATCAGCTAACGCAAACTTAGTTCCAGATTTAGGCTCCTTCACTGGAGTAATATGTAATTCCCTGTGAGCGCCATGCACCCCTTTTCCAGCACCTTTTTGTGTTTTCATTTCATCCGCATGCATTAAGCCATTATACTTATCGACGACTTCTCCCGTTTTTGCATCCACAAACACAAACCAGTTTCCAGGTTCATCCCCCATAAAGTTAACATTCACTTTATAAGCAGTATGATTTTCTCCTTCAAAAGGATAGACAACAAGCTCAGAAGTTGGCTCATATGTCAGCTCTTCAGGAGCATTGACAGATGATAATGCCGCCTTTAGTGCAGCATCACTGCTTAATGTGGCAGTCGTGTCCACTGCATCATCGGCAATCGTCTGATTGACTCTTCCGTTGACGGATACTACTTCATTTTCCTTATTAAAATGTACAATAACTTCAGAGCCTTCTACGTTAACCCCATTGATTGACTGATTAAAGCGGACATGAGTCATACCGAGGTCATCTGTTTGTGTATCTATTACTTTTAGATTTTTACCCGGATTTTTAATTCCAGTTTTACCTTCGTTTTTCTGCAAATAATTCAATGCATTGGAAGGATTGCTAGAAGAGAATTTCTCTGCCAATCGCTCTTTAACAAATAAAGGAACGCTTGCCTTCTCATTCCATTTCTTAGATACTTGTACACTATTAGCCACCATCGAATCAACCGGCTTCGCAAATACATTACTAGCTGGGATAGAACCTACCAACATCGCCGACGACAGAACTGCAGGAATAATAAACTTTTTCTTCAACATATGATACCCCCTATTATTATCAGTCAGTTTCATTATAGATTAATAAATATTGATTTACATGAATAGTTGGAATTATTTAAATTTTATGGAAAATAGTTATAAAAGCCCATATCCCTATATTATGGTAGATACAATTCACCACTTGACATGTCGATGAAATTAATAATACTTCTAAATTTATTGGATTTTCTATACTTTTGTTGTAGTTAATTTAAACTAATTATAAAAAGTAGGATCCTAGCTAGTTAATTTGGAATATGCATAATAATAGGTAGAGTGATAGTCGGTTTGACACGGAAGCTCTGCGGGCATGATGCACGGCATGCGCCAGGTTTTAGGAGAGTTAGCGAAATTGGGGTCAGTCCCAAGAAAAAAAGTGCCAGGCACCTTCCAATTACATATGTAAGGACCACCCCTTCTTTCTCATCCTCTTTCAATTGATCAAGTGCTTTAAATAAATCCTTTTGTTGTTCACTTTCCTCTGAAGCTTGTAAACTTCCATCATTAGAAAGCTCCCTACAGATATGTATGAATATGGATGTAACCCAAGTTTCGAATGGTGTTTCACTCTTAAATCGAGGCATTTCCTTGTGGACTTTTATAATGGACCGGTAAAAAAGCTCTTCCAATTGCTGCTGATTACTAAGATAGGACCAACCAAGTACATAGAACGATTGGTTATGCTGATTGAACCAATCGACGATGGATTCCACGCCTTTCTCTCTTATTGTAGTGATTGACATGGGATCTATTTTGGCTGGGATCATAAATGTGTTTTCCCCATTTCACTTTGGCTATTGACTATAATTTACCAATAATTATATAGGATTAAGCGCTAAATATAAAGTTTTGTCGCTATTAAGAACAGCAAAAAAGTGTGTATGGAATATAGTTGTTATCTGAAGAAGGAATTTCCACATTTCACCTGAACTAATGATGAGGTTCCCAATATGACTAGGTCTATAAGATGAACTAGGTTTAAACAAACAAAAGCACCTACATTTTTCTGCAGATGCTATCTGATGGATATTATTTATTTTTCCAATAAACATTTTCCAGTTATACAAATTCGTCGTGCCTTTCACCATTAACAGATCTACGAGCTAAACGTTTTTCTTATTCTCATAGTTTTTAATAACACGTAAACGAAATAATTCTCCTTGTATCAACACCAAAAATCATCCAGGATATACCATTCCATCTGAAACCAGCAACAGATCTTGGACCTACGAAAATGGGATAAAACCAAAATCTCTCACCATTGCTGAGCCATATAAAAGTATTACGAAACAGGCACAACCTAATTGCTCCTGGATCAACAGCAAATGGTGAAGCAACTGCTTGTTGAGGAATAAATGGTGGAGGAGGAGCAGTTGGAGCTTGTGGAATTTGTGATCCTGGTAGACCTGGAAAACCTGATGGTCCCGCAAACTCAGGTCCTGGTAAGCCAGGTAAACCTGATTGTCCCGGAAACGAGGGCACTGGTAAACTTGGAAATTGCCGCTCCAATTGCTGATCATAATTTATATAGGAGTAAACTGTCTGATTATACATTTAAAAAATCACCACCTTATCTTAAATAAATCTCTAAAGTATTTAATAGATACAGTCACATCTTTTAACCACAGAAACAAACTGCACCAACAATGATTAATAAAATAAACAACACTACTATGAGTATAAAATCACCGCACCCACGTGCAGGAAAACAATCTGCATAAACAGGAGCTGCATAGGAGTAAGTCAATGGAGATTGGGGAATAAAATTTACGCCAGAAGTCATCGGTAAGGCATTTGGAATTGGAAATGCATTTGGAATCGGGAAGGCATTATTCATTATTTCCACTTCCTTTCTAATGTATGGAGAGCTAATATGCCAATACACTATATATTACGCTCAGAGAGGAAATTGGAGCCCGTCTATATTAAATATGGACATGACTCAGTGACGATCACTTTTAATAACGAAAAAACCATAGAGTGGCAGACTATTGATTTCAAAAGAAGAAGGTTAAAGCCAAACGAAATCACTAGATGTTCTGTTTGGACATAACTATCATCTTCAGTAAAGAAAGAAAAGGTAGTTTCATTTCCTGTTTGGGGTTTAATAACTATCAAAAAAAATTAAACCCTTCATACCAACCGGTTGAAGGGTTTATTACTTGAGTAGGCAACGCCCAGAGGGTTAGTTGCCTTTCTTTAAAATGAGTTGCGATACACACTCCACATGTGTTGAGTGTATGTGGCAACACATGAGGTGCTGGTGAGTATTTAAATGTTTTACGAATATGATCTCCGAATACATCACTGCTATGTTGTCACCGTACAAAGCATCAACAAAAACCGAAGTCTTCTATTCTCCTCAATTGTATTTGCACGGAATCCGATGAATACCTCAACATTGAACTACAGTACTAGGTGCATTTGGGGGTGCACCCAAGAAGCTAGCAGCATAGAAAGATCATGGCGTAAAAAATTTCCAATTCCCTTCAGTGACAACTTCGACCTCTCCTTCAATCACTTTGATGGCGGTTTGATCATCAATTGCATAAGCCGGCCCCTGCATCCCGGCGGCCCATCTCTCTGCAGCAGCCATCGTGTTATACGGCAGCATCTCGTGATCCAGATGCGGGAACATTGCAAAATCGACCATACTCAGCGTTTCATCGCCACCGCTCGGCGGAGTCCAGCTAACGAAGAAGTCCCCAATTCTAGGTGCCATCACCATGCTACCGGCGCTCATTCCCACATAGACTGCGTCGAGCGACGGCAAGAGGTCCGCCAATCCGGACTGCTTCATCCAGTAACCCAGGTAGAGGGCGTCGCCTCCCGCTACCAGCAGGACGTCCGTCTCCCGTACCAGCGGCACCCAGCGGTCTTCACTAATACTTGGTAGCGCCGTGAGCTCCAGTATGCCGACGGATTTCCAGCCTAGGTCTACCATAGGATTATCTTCTTTCCCGCTGATGAACTCCCAAGCTTTGACGCCGGGGCCAACCCAGGGGTGTCCGTACATCGCGGTGGGGATGCACAGGCGTTGGAGTCGGCGATCGGCTTGTCCAGCATGTCAACCAACGCGTCGTGTATGCTTTTGTTATTGATGCCTGCAGATGTAAACAGAAGCTTCATAACTCCACTCCTTGTCGTAAAGACTTATAATTTTGCATTATAATCCGAAAAGTAAAACTATTTAAAGTCTAACATATACCCGATAGCATGCAGTAGTAGCTAAATTCAAAATGAACCTAATGGCTTACAAACTGCATTTAAACCTAATTTTTCATATCCCTTATCTCAACGTTAATCCTTCTTCTGTATGCGGAAATCCTAAAAACGAGTATCGGTGAAGTGTTTACCTCTTATAGCAGATAGCACGTCCCAATATGGTATAGACTAGCTGGTCGTTTTCCTCTATCTAAATACACAAAACCCAAACCTTAACGTATATATCCTTATTTCTGAGAAAAAAACAGACCCACTAAACAAAAATCCCCCAAACAATCAGTTTGAGGGAAAATAACACACAAATTAATATTCACTTAAAAACCTTCAAGTTCTTTGATAATAACCTACTTTTTCTCTATCCTAACAACAGTCTCAACGTGGCTTGGATGGTTGAAAGGAACAGTTAGCTACGGAACGATTAACTGAGCTAAAGAGAATACTTTTTTTATCAATCATAAACTCACTCCTAAAAATTGTGTTTAGTGTTATTATTAACCCCTTGTTGGAAATAATGAGTTGTCGAAAAAAATGTTATGGGTCTGACCCCAAAATCTTGAAGCATGTAAAATTAGGTAAACTATGGTTAATTGATAAACAAAATCAGGCTGCTCACCGAAGCAGCCTGATTCAATTTTTATTAATTTTTTTAATAATGTAACAGGTACCGTCTTTAGCAAAAAATAAATCTTTTCCCCTCATTAGATTAAAATGTACCTTCTCTTTATCGTACATCAGTTTTTCCACTTTTTCATATTGATCCAACATGCCAGCTTCTGGGTTAATAATAATAGCTTGATTGGTTGAAACAAATCCCTTAGGGTCACTTTTTCGTTCCGGCTTTAATTCGGCCATCCATTCTCCATGAAGCAAAATAGTTTGTGCAGAAACTTTTGTTTTTCGGTTTTGAATGGACCAAGTTTTACGGCAGTTACAGCGGTAAATTTTGCTCTTCATCCCTTTGTACCCTCTTTCGATGATCATGAATGAAGTATCATATTAATTGTATTCATCGAAAATTTAGGTTATGAAGCCCTTTTTCCTGGATGAGCCATCCACATTATTTCTTGTATATAAAGCAAAAATTGTCGTGAATAAGTAGGTTCAATACCGCCTTTAAAGTCCGGGGCAATTCTCTAATAAGAATTAGATTTTTTATTGACTGCTACAAAATGCTGTTATTAGCAGTATTTTTTATAAATATAAGAAAGCCAAAAAAACGCAAGTAGTACAAAAAAACTTGCATATTTTTGGCTCTTTATTTTTAAATCCTTAATGTGTTAAAGCCCCACTTTAACGATACTTTACTTTTATTCGAATTACCCTCTGAAGATTTAGATATTGGCCAACTATACGGTCACTCCTGAATGTCTTCAAACTCCATCCTTTAACCATCTCGCTGTCAATGTTTCTGCATTTAACATCTCTTCCGGTGTTCCTTCGAATATAATTTGTCCACCTTGTTTTCCTCCTCCTGGACCCAATTCTATTACCCAGTCGCTCGCTGCTATCAAGTCTAGTTTGTGTTCGATTATTATCACGGAATTCCCTCTGTTTACAAGATTTTGAAATACATCTAAGAGTTTTTCATTATCTTCTGAGTGCAGTCCTGAGGATGGCTCGTCTAACAGATAGATTTGGCCCTCTTTTTGTAAGTGGCTTGCCAGTTTTAGACGTTGAATTTCACCTCCGCTTAGGGAACTTGTCGTCTGCCCTAAGGTCAAATAACCTAATCCCACATCTTTTAGCGTATGGACTCTTTTTATGATTTTTGGCGCTTTAAAATAATTAATGGCCTCGTCTATTGTTAAATCTAAAATCTCTACTATATTCTTATCTTGATAGCGATAACTAAGCGCTTCGTCTGAGTATCTCTTACCGCCACATGCCTCACAAGGGATCGTCACTGGATCTGCAAATGCTACTTCTGGCGTTAGGACTCCTTTTCCTTTGCAGACAGGACATGCTCCTAAGGAGTTAAAGCTAAACAATCCTGCCGGTTGTCCTGTTGCTTTTGAAAATATCGCGCGAATATCATCCATTATTCCCATATATGTAGCCATAGTTGAACGATTGGAGATTCCTATACCGCCATGTCCTACCGTTATGGAATCTGGATACTTTTTCGTGAAGGCCTCCAATATTAAGGAGCTTTTACCTGAACCAGATACTCCACATACAGAGACTAAGACACTTTTAGGAATATTGATGCTTATATTTTTTAAGTTATTGTTACTTGCTCTTTTTATTGTAAAATAACTTTTTATATCCCTTGGGTTTTTATTTATTTTTAGCTGGTGCTTTAAGGCTGTTGCGGTGGGAGAGTTTTTTAGTCCTTCTAATTTTCCTTGATAGACAACTTTTCCTCCATTTACACCTGCTCCTGGTCCCATCTCAATTATTTCATCCGCAGCTTTTATCACTGATAGATCGTGTTCGATTACGATTACGGTATTATGTTGGTCTTTTATCCTTTTTAGCATCTGTATTAACATATCCACTTCTTCTGGATGGAGTCCCGCACTTGGTTCGTCGAAAATATAGGTGATATTATTTAGACTGCTTCCTAAATGACGAGCAATTTTTGCCCTTTGAGCTTCACCGCCGGACAGGGTGCCCATTTTTCTTGACAGACTCAAATATCCCAGTCCCATGTCGACTAGTTGTTTTACATACGGGATTGCTTGTTGTGCTATCGATTTCCCCATAGGATCTTTTATTTTCTTTAGTTCTTCTAGCATTTCTGGCAGCTCTAATTGGTCGTATTCTGCGATATTTAGGCCATTTATTTTACACTCTAATACCTTGGGGTTTAAGCCTGTACCTTTACATGTTGGGCATAATGAATGCGTTGATACTGCTAAGACATCATCTTGCGATACTTGTTTTAGTTTTGAGATGTCTCGATTTATATAAACACGCGTAAATCTAGGTAATAACCCATCCCACTCTGCATTATGGGGTCCATTTTTTGTGTGAAACGGCGCATAAGCTCTTTCACCTTCTCGGGGACCATATAAAAACAGGTGGAGTTCTTCTTCTGAGTAGTCTTTTAGCGGTTTATCTGGATCGAATAATCCGCAGGTCATCATCCATTGACCTTGCCAGCCTGAAGGCGATAATGGTTTAAATTTCACTGCATATTCTCGAAGTGACTTATCGTAATCGATCATCTTATCAAGGTCTGGTGCAATTACTTCCCCATATCCGCCGCATTCAGGACATCTGCCAAAAGAACCTTGGCTTGAAAAATCAGTGGCAGAACCGATCGGTGGATTTCCTACTCTCGAGAACAATAGTCTAATTAATGGATCAATATCCATATAGGTGCCCACCGTTGAACGGGAATTGCCTCCTATAGGTCTTTGTTCTACTACTACAACCGGGCTTAAGTTTTGCATAAGGTCAGCGTGGGGTCGTTCGTACCTTGGCATTTGATTTCTGACATAGAGAGGATAGTTCAAAGTCATTTGTCTTCTACTCTCTGTTGCTAATGTATCAAAAACGACTGAACTCTTTCCCGAGCCTGAAAGACCTGTAAATACAATGATTTTTTCTTTTGGTATGTTTAAATCTACATTTTTTAAATTATTTTCTTTAAGCCCTCTTAAAATGATTTCATCTTTTATTCCTGACATTTTACTATCCTTTCTATGCATTAATACATTTCAATGAATCGTTCAACGATACCATCAGAACTAAACCCATTACTTGATAATAAAAACATTAATTAATAGTTTACCCATATTCGCTTCACCATTACTATAGTCTTAACATGTATGGATTTTAATTGACACGGAAAAAAGGGTCAGACAATCATGAAATTGGAAACTTTCATGATTGTCTGACCTATAAACTGCACGCAGCATCTTTAGTTGGTGATTTTCAATTCCTCAAGTTCCTGATTGGTAAAAACGCGGGAACGTGTAATAAAATGCTTTTCTTCTAGACTATCAAGCGAAAATGTCGCTCCTGGACCTTCCGCTGCATCAATAATTAATTGGGTATGCTTCCAATAATTATATTGGCTTTTATGCATATAGAAAGGAACTCCACCGATTGAGCCCAGATTAATATCTGAATCGCCCAATAAGAAATCTCCTTCCTTATCCATGGGGACGGAGCCATCCTAAATGAATGAACTATCTGAATAACTTCAAGATAGAAAAAGCAGCCAGAATCTAGTAAGATATCCACATGTGACATTAGATAAGGGGTTAAAAAAATGAGCGTATTAAATGTAAAAAATTTAAGTCACGGTTTCGGTGATCGTGCGATTTTTAATGATGTGTCTTTTCGACTTTTAAAAGGCGAACACGTTGGACTAGTTGGGGCAAATGGTGAGGGTAAGTCTACTTTCATGAATATTGTTACTGGGAAGTTGCAGCCCGACGAGGGGAAAGTAGAGTGGTCGCGAAAAGTTCGTGTTGGTTATTTAGATCAGCATGCTGTACTTCAAAAAGGTAGTACGATGCGTGACGCTTTGAGTACTGCTTTTCAATATCTATTTGATGCTGAAGCAGAGATCAATGAACTTTATGCAAAAATGGGTGATGAAGGTGCTGATATCGATGCACTGCTTGCAGAAGTTGGAGAGCTACAAGAAACTTTAGATAGTAATGATTTCTATCAAATTAATTCAAAAGTTGAGGAAGTTGCACGTGGTCTAGGACTAGACGATGTTGGACTCGATCGAGATGTAGATGATCTTAGCGGTGGGCAACGTACGAAAGTTTTGCTAGCTAAGCTTTTGTTAGAAAAACCTGAAATCCTATTACTAGACGAGCCGACGAACTATTTGGATGAACAGCATATCGAATGGTTGAAGCGCTATTTACAGGATTATGAGAATGCATTTATCTTGATTTCACATGATATTCCATTCTTGAACAATGTTGTTAACTTGATCTATCACATGGAAAACCAAGAGTTGAATCGCTATGTTGGTGACTACGATAACTTCTTAAACATATATGAAATGAAGAAGCAACAGCTAGAGTCCGCTTACAAGCGTCAACAACAAGAAATAGCTGATTTGAAAGATTTCGTTGCTCGTAACAAGGCAAGTGTTGCGACTCGTAATATGGCGATGTCTCGTCAGAAGAAGCTCGACAAAATGGAAGTTATTGAATTGGGGAGAGAGAAGCCGAAACCAGAGTTTAACTTCAAAGAGGCCCGTGCTGCTAGTCGTTATATTTTCACGGCTGAAGATCTTGTTATTGGTTACAATGAACCACTTTCCCGCCCTCTGAATTTGAAAATGGAACGCGGACAAAAAATTGCATTCGTTGGGGCAAACGGTATTGGGAAGTCTACTCTTTTAAAAAGTATTCTTGGGTTAATTAATCCAATTTCGGGTAAAGTTGAACGTGGTGAGTATCAATACATTGGTTACTTCGAGCAGGAAGTTAAACAGGCCAACTACAACACTTGTATTGAAGAGATTTGGAGCGAGTTCCCAAGTATGAATCAGGCTGAAGTCCGTGCTGCTCTTGCAAAATGTGGATTAACGACGAAACATATCGAAAGTAAAGTCGAAGTCCTTTCTGGTGGCGAAAAAGCCAAAGTTCGATTATGTAAAATATTAAACACAGAAACGAATTTATTAATTCTAGACGAACCGACCAATCACTTGGATGTGGATGCAAAAGATGAATTGAAGCGTGCTTTAAAAGCATATCGCGGAAGTATTTTGATGGTATCCCACGAACCGGATTTCTATCGTGAAATTGCGACCGATATTTGGAATTGTGAGGATTGGACTACGAAAGTGTTTTAAATGAAGATTAAGGGGTACCCAATGAAACTTCACCTGGGTACCCCTTTTTATTTAATCAAATAATTCAAAATGTTATACAAGCCATGCATGAGAATGCTTGGATAAACTGAATCATATTAGCATAACCTGATAAAGTCCGAGCCTAACCCAATATCCTTCCAACATCCCAATAGGTATTTTCTTCGTTATAAGAGTAGGAGCATAAGATAACCGATTAAACGTATCCAAATAAATTCACTTTTTCAAAGTTAAATTATTTGATTGGGTGATACTTGCATTCCAAAAAGGAGTTCGAATGAACGAAAATTGGATAATGACTTAATCATTTAATCCCTTTCCATCGAGAATTTTCTGCATACATTTTTCAACCCTTGAACCCCTAGTTTTGGATTGTTTGGGTGCTGAAAAGTGAAGAATATATGCTCTTTGCCGTCCTGGCGTCAATGCTTCAAAAGCAGTTTTCAAGGCAGGAATTTCATCTAATTTATGTTGAAATTCTTCAGGGATTGGTTCTGGATTCTTTGCAAACCCCACTTTCAAGCCGGCCTTTTCCACTTCAATGGTTTCATAAATATAGTCTTTCAAGATGGTTTCGAGTGCACCAATTTCCTGAACATTGGTGAACCGAACCAGACGTGCCGCCTGAGTATTCTCCCCAGGCTTTTCTAAGATATGATGGGTATCCTTTAACAGGGCACCTTTGAAAAAACTGATAGAACAGTATTCATTAAAAGCAGCTACTGTAATGACATTACTTTTATTGTATGTGTAGCAAGGAATTCCCCATTTCAATTCTTCTTTCAGCCCACAGTCAAGAACAATCATTCTCATTCTCTCTAATTCTTCCGGCCATTTGTGGACCTTACAGTCGAGAGTTCCCCCCTAGCGGGCAACGCATACAGCCCACAAGTAAATATTGATCAACCTTTGGATTCATACTATTAATTGTCATTAAGAAAACACCTCTCTTCTACTAATATCCAAAAAAGGCATCCTTTTTGATATTCCGTTTTGAAATATTATTATTTTGTAAATAAGCAGAAATATCATCTACCATTGACTTCGGTCCTGCAATAAAGTACTTACCATCGTTCTTATAAAGGCTAGTAAACTTATCTATCTTCTGATGTAAACCATTCCTTGAATCAAGGTAAGTTACACTTATTGAAGTATTGTTTGCAATTCCATCAAGTTCATCTTTATATATATAGGACTTTTTACTATCCATATAGAGTAGATGTATTTTTTTATCCCCTCTATTCCCTTCTGCCTCGATTTGTTTTAATATCGACCGAAATGGTGTTATTCCAATACCGCCTGCAATCAGAAGTGAAGGACCGCTATCTTTTAAATAGAAACTACCTACTGGCCCACTTATTCTAACCTTCATACCCTGCTTTAATTCCAACATCGCTTTCTTAAAATCACTTGGGTTATCTCCAATACGCATAGTTAGTCTAACACCATTCTCTGTGGGAGCAGATGCCACAGTGAATGGTCGTATTGGCTTTTTTATTTTCTTATGAGTAATATTAAACAATCCATGTTGCCCTGCTTTCCAGGTTAAATCTTTCTCTTTTTCAAATAGAAAGGTATAAACATCTTCTGATTCTTTGTAGCTTTCTAAAAATAATAAATCTCTCTTTTTAAATATCGATAATGTATCTTGAAAAAAACTCATTCCCCAATCTCCTTTGTTAAACTAACTATCTATACTTATATTTGTTCTAATAAAACAACGGCTCAGTATAAAAGAAACGTAAGAAGGCAACGCCCAAAGGGTTAGTTGCCTTTCTTAAAAATGAGTTGCGACACGCACTCCACATGTGTCGTCATAGGAAACATATCCACCGGCTGCACTTCAACGGTCTTGTATCCCCCGTCTTCCAAAATCCTTAAATCCCGTGCTAATGTTGCCGGATTACAGGATACATAAACCACTTTTTTAGGCTTCATTTCTATAATGGTTTCCAGAAATGCTTCATCACAGCCCTTTCTCGGTGGGTCGACGACCAACACATCGGCAGCATTGCCTTCTTTGTACCATTTCGGAATCACAACCTCTGCCTCCCCGGCAGCAAATTCCGCATTCTCAATCCCGTTCAAGGCGGCATTCCGTTTCGCATCTTCAATGGCCTCTGGAACTACTTCAACGCCGAAAACCTTTTGTGCTTTTTGGGCTAAAAATAACGAAATCGTCCCAATTCCACAATAGGCATCAATCACCTTTTCTTCGCCGCTAAGGTCGGCATATTCTAGCGCCTTCTCATATAACACCTTGGTTTGGACAGGATTGACTTGATAAAAGGACAGAGCCGAAATGGCAAATTTCACATCTCCTATGTAATCGTAAATGACCTCATTTCCCCATAAGACCTTCGTTTTTTCACCAAGGATAACATTCGTCCGCTTTGAATTCACGTTATGAACAATCGATTTCACCTTAGGGAGGCGCGCCACTATTTCCTCCACCAACTTATCTTTTTGGGGAAGATCTGCTGTTCTCGTGATGATGACCACCATAAGCTCGCCTGTTTGCTGCCCGTACCTGGCCATAATATGACGGAGCACCCCTTTATGGGACTCCTCTTGATAGGCTGGAATGCCAAGCTTGCTGGCTATTTCTTTGACTATTTGGACGGCTTCATTTATTTCTGGCAGCTGAATCAAGCTCTCATTCGTATCGACAATTTCATGGCTTCTTGGTTTGAAAAAACCAGCAATCAGTTTGCCGTCCTTTTCCCCTACTGGTACCTGGGCCTTGTTCCGATAATGCCAGGGGTGATCCATCCCTAAAATGGGATGAACAATTACATCTTCCAGTTTTCCAATGCGTGTCAGAACCTGGCGAACTTGATTTTCCTTATATTTTAGCTGGCCTTCATAACTAATATGTTCGAGCTGGGTGCCGCCATATTTGTGCCGCTCGCTGCTAGCAATATCCACTCGGTAGGGGCTTTTTTCATAAAGCTCAATCATCCGCCCAAAACCATAGCCTTTACCCGTCTTAATTACTTTTATTTTTGCCTTTTCACCTGGCAGCCCGTTTGGGACAAATAATGGATATCCCTCGACCTTCGCCACGCCGGCCCCGTCATGGGTTAAATCTTCAAAAACTACATCTATATAATCATTTTTAGTTACTGGTATTGGTCTATTCATCGATTTCTTCCTTTACTTCGAATTAACTAGAAAAATTGTAACACATTCTAGTAGAGATTACGAAATATGCCCGTTTTCATGTTTTTAGCTTTTTAGCCCCGTTCAAATGAGAAGTATAGTAAAATCATGTTAAGTTGGAAGATTGGAAAATCAAGGAGTGGATGATGGTTGAATATCGAAATAGATGCTGGATCAAAAGAGTGGATAGAATCTAAAGGGAATCAGTTAACGGTAAAAACGTTGGAAGTAAAAGCCTGCTGTGCCCCCGGGGTGCAGGAACTGGTGGCTGTGCCTGGAAAACCAAAGACTTTGAACAATTATCATGAAATTTTAATCGATAATCTCTCCATCTATGTACAAAAAAATATTAGAAGTAAGGAAAAACTCATATTAAAATTATCGGGGTTTAGCTTTTTAAAATCTATTTCTGCAAAGCTTCAATAAAAACGAAAGGCTGTTTGTAAAGAATGTTGTTATTAACCCTCATTATGCTTCCGAAAATCCTTAAATCAGTGTAAAATTACACCTTATTAATAAGTAGAACAGATATATTAGCGGATTTCGGATGTTTATTAGCGAATCTACAATTTTATTAGCGAATCAATAAAAACAACAATCTTTTAGGTAAGAGCCAAACGAAAAAACAGCACCCATTCAATCTTACATGAATGGGTGCTGTCATGTTATGCGACTTCCTGTTCAGAATTTTTTACTAATACATCTTGTGGAATCTTCCATAGCTTAATCCATTTTGCAATGGAAGTAACCATGATGACGATGCCGAGGGTCAGCATGATAATCGAAAGGATACCATTTAATACATTATATCCAGGGTTTGCTGCATTCCAGTAGACATTTTTCACCATCCAATATCCGGCTACCATTACTGTAACAAACAGGTAAGCAAGCGGGATTAGACAGGTCAGCATGTACCAGCGTTTTTCTGCAATCTTTAGTACAACTGTTGCTCCAACAATGAGGCCGATTGATGCCATCAATTGGTTGGATACACCGAACAGTGCCCAGACGGAACTAATGTCCCCTGAGAAAAGAAGATATCCCCAGACGAAACAGGCTAATGCACTGGCAACGACATTTGCGCCGATTGAATCTGTCCGTTTTAACGGTTTAATGAAGTCTCCGAAGAAATCTTGAATAAGGTAACGAGCAACCCGTGTTCCTGAGTCAATCGCGGTTAAGATAAAGACAGCTTCAAATAGAATAACAAATTGATAGAAATAGGAAGCTAATTTTTCAAAAATCGGAACAGCAGCGAAGATGTAGGTCATCCCGACCGCAAGTGTAACGGCACCGCCTGTTCTTCCTTCCAGGTCCATGCCGACTTCTTTGCTAAGTTCATCAAGATGAACCGTTTCCATTCCAAGTGTGGCAAATTTCTCTGGTGATGAGTTAATCGCAAAGTAATCGCCGGGTTGCAGTGATACAGCGGCAATTAATGCCATAATCGCTACTAAACATTCCACAAGCATCGCACCAAAAGCAACACCTTTTATATCGGTCCATCGATTAATCATTTTCGGTGTTGTACCAGAGCCAACGAATGCGTGGAAACCTGAAATCGCTCCACATGCAATGGTGATGGAGATAAATGGCCAAACTGGACCTGCTATAACAGGACCCCCGCCATTTAGAAATTCTGTAAATGCTGGGAATTGTACATCTGGATTGACAATGAAAACTCCAATTATTAAGGCCGCGAATACGCCAATTTTCATAAATGTACTTAAATAATCGCGTGGTGCCAGCAATAACCAAACCGGTAATGCTGCCGCAAAAAAAGCATAGATTGGAAGAATAAGTGCTAATGTACTTTTCTCAAGGGTTAATAGATCGCCCAACCATGTTCCTTGAATGTTTGGTCCTAAAATAATCGCGATCATGATTAAAGCAAAGCCAACAATCGTGGCAATTTTTAAGTTTCCGGTCTTTTTATGATATAAGCCAACCCCCATTGCAATCGGAATCGTGATTCCTACCGCAAATGTCCCCCATGGGTTCCTTTCAAGTGCACCAAGAACTACCATTGATAATCCAGCCATCGTAATCGTGATAATAAATAACATGGCTAGTCCTGTACAGAACCCTGCGACAGGTCCAAGTTCTTCTTTCGCTACTTCTGATAAAGATTTTCCATCTCTCCGCATAGATGCAAACAGAACGACCATATCGTGAACCGCTCCACCAATAACCGCACCGACTAGGAGCCAAATCAAGCCTGGCAAATAACCAAATTGTGCTGCTAAAATGGGCCCAACTAACGGACCTGCTGCTGCAATCGCTGCAAAATGGTGGCCAAAAACGACCCACTTGTTTGTTGGGACATAGTCTCGTCCATCTTCCAACTTCTGAGCAGGTGTCGGTTTTGAATCATTAAGCCTTAAAACCTTTGCTGCCATGAAAGTACCATATAAACGGTACACAATTAAAAGGATACATATGGAAGCAATAACAATTGTAATCGCATTCATTTTCACCAATCCCCCTTACTATTGTTTCTACATCATCCATTTTACAAAATGAAAACGCATTTACTCTGTTTTCAAGATAAAACGCAGAAATAGAAGGGTGAGTTGCAAAAATTAATTAGTGAAATGCAAATTTTCTAAAAACCAAGTTGCTGCTTTAATAACTTTACATAGGTTCGACTCACAGGAACCTGCGAGCCATCCTTCATATGTAAATTATAAGTAGAATTAAACCATGGTTCGATTTCGACAATATGATCCAAGTTCACGATAAAACTTCGATGAACACGTAGAAATTTAGCGTTATTCACCTTTTTTTCCAAAACAACGAGTGCTTCAGCCACTTTGTACGCTTGTTCGATGGTGACAATGTTACACTTACCTTCACTGGATTCTAAATAAAGAATGTCTGTTACGGTTAGTAAAACAATCCGTTCATCAACAAGGACCGCTATTTTCCCATTATTAGTCTGTTTCACGGACGATTGAATCAGGTTATTCTTATTCCCGATATTTTGCATCTTCTTAATTTTTTCCAAGGTTTTTTGAATCCGTTCTTCATCAAATGGCTTTAAAATATAATCGACTGCATTTAATTCAAATGCCTCTAAAGCGTACTCATCATAGGCTGTTGCAAAAACAATCGCTGGAGGTTGCTCAAGTGGTTCTAATTGCCTCGCTAAACTCAACCCATTTTCTTCAGCTAATTCAATATCCAAGAAAACAAGATCTGGTTTTAGCTCTGTGATGGCAGCGACTGCATCCTCGACACAATCAGCTTCTCCTAAAATTTCCACTTGTTCACTTCGAATCAGCAGGTATTTTAATTCATCTCTCGCTAATGGTTCATCATCCAATATATAGGCCTTCAACATCTTGATCAAACACTCCTTTACTGTCGAGCGGAATGGAAATGGTAATGGTAGCTCCACGATTGACTTTGCTTTTTAATGTTAAACTGGCTTGACCATTGTATATTCCTTTTAGCCGTTCACTTATATTAAAAATCGCTGTGCCATTTCCTTTTTTAGAATCGACAACCTGGTTACCGAGGACTTCTATTTGACCTTCAGGTATTCCCTTTCCATTATCAGCTACAATAATTTGTAACAGATTCTTTTTTGAAAAAATCGTTACGGTAATTTGCCCTTGCGATTTACTTCGTGGAAAACCATAATGGATGGCATTTTCAACTAAAGGCTGCAAGATAAAAGGAGGAATCAGTACCTTTTCTAGCTCCGGTTCTATTTGCAAATCAATGGTATATTTGTCAGGAAAACGCGTTTGTTCTAATGATAAATAGGCCTTAACATTTGCTAATTCTTTTTCCAGAGGAATCAGCATCTGCCTGGCCCCTTGAAGGTTTCCCCGAAAAAAAGAGCTTAATTCCAATAGTAGTTTACGTGCTTTATCTGCATCTGTCCGGCAGAGTGCTGAAATGGTATTAATACTATTAAATAAAAAGTGTGGATGAATCTGTGCCTGTAAGGCTTTAATCTCTGCATCCTTTAATAGCTTTGTCTGTCTTTCTGCCTCCGCAAGCTCAAGCTGTGTTGAAAAAAGATTGGCTAGACCTTCTGCCAATTCCTGCTGCACCTTGTCCAGTTTATTAGGCTCTGTATAGTACATTTTTAATGTACCATAAATTTTCTTTTTAACTTTTAATGGCAAAACAATAGCAGCTTCCAACGGGCATTGACTATGAATACAGGAGATTTCCTGCTTCGTTCTAGCAATTGAAATCTTCCCGCTATCGAGTACCTTTCTCGTCAAGCCCGTCTCAGGCCTGGTCTTAGGGACATGGTGGTCGGAGGCAGCGCCAACATGTGCTAAGACTTGTTGATCATCGGTTATCGAAACAGCGTCAGCATTCGTAAGTTCTAGCATAATCTTAGAAATTTCCTTACATGAGTGGATGGTTAGGCCTTGACGGAAGTATGGCAAGGTTTGATCCGCAATCAGAAAGGCTTGGTTTGTTTGATTAGCGCGAGCGCGTTCTTCGTCCCGTTTCATGATTTGAATAATAAGCATAAACAGCAATGTCCCTAAACCATTGCCGAAAATCATCGGAAAACCAATGAGCTGAACGAGTTCCCAGGCATGGCTATAGGGTTTTGCGGTAACTAGAATAATTAACATCTGAACCGTTTCCAAGACCATTCCCATTATGACAGCAAACGCTGGGGTAATTTGTTTTCCTTTTTGTTTTCGTTTTTTTCCAAGGTATCCAGCCACAATACCAGCTAGAATGGTAGAAAGAGCACAAGAAAGGGCAGTGAAGCCGCCAAGTGTGTAACGATGGATGCCAGCAATGAGCCCAGCACCAATGCCAACGGCAGGTCCCCCTAGTAGACCGCCAATCACAATCCCCATTACTCTAGTATTGGCAAGTGCACTCTCCTGGTTCATTTCAGAAAGCCACTCAGCCCTTCCTATGGTATGATGATGGACTTCAATTCCCGTATAATTACTAATGATTCCAAAGGTACCAAAAAGTAAAATAAGCATAACTTTTTCATTTGTGCTGTGCTTATTTTGAATAACTTGACGAAACGAGCGCATCTGCGCTAGCAAAAAAGCAACAATGACAATAATTCCAACCTTCTCGAGCATCAATGGAGCTAAATTGAGCATTTTTCTCCTCCTTTACTGACCTGACCATACTCAAACGCTTTCATTAGAATCTAGTCAAAACATTCGTGCCCTTTACTCATTATAAGAAATGACAGGCTTTTACGAAAGGGGATTATAGAGTTAAAGAATTCCAGAAAATATGAATTCTAAAAAGATGGTGCCAGGCACGCCCCGAAGTTTGTAGGAATTTGTCGAAGTAATAAAGAGGCATAGTATTGAAATTTCCCATGCCTTTATGAATTTTTTTAAGCAAAAGTAAAACAGAAAAGCAGACCCAAAAGGCTGTTGGTAAACATCCTTTTGGAGTCTGCTTTTTTTATGACTTATTCCTTCATTGCCGCAACTTTCTCTTTCACTTCTTTAATATTTTCCATCTTATTATTCCAGCATTTTTGACTTAGGTCGACTGGGTAATCTTCTGGATTCATGATGCGCTTGTATTCATCCCACAAGGCATCCAAATTCTGCTTCAAATAATCACGTGACTCATCAAGGCAAGGCATTTCATAAACAAGATTACCATCGATAAAAATATCTTCATGAAGCTCTTTTGCGGTAAAATTCGTAACCACCTTATTAATGTACGTATGGGTTGGATGGAACATGCGCAGCTTCTTTTCCGGAAGCTTCTCATCCTCTAAGGCAATATAATCCCCTTCCGCATGGTGGTTCGTATTATTGAGAATCCGGTATATCTTCTTCATCCCCGGAGTCGTTACTTTTTCTGGATTGGAGGAGATTTTAATTGTATCTTCCATTTGTCCGTTTTCGTTTTCAATCGTCACAATTTTATAAACGGCCCCTAGCGCAGCTTGGTCGTACGCCGTAATCAGCTTTGTACCCACGCCCCAGCTGTCAATCTTTGCGCCTTGGGATTTTAGGTTGATAATCGTATATTCATCCAAATCACTCGATGCATAGATTATCGCATCCTTAAAGCCTGCATCATCAAGCAATTTTCGTGCTTCCTTTGAAAGGTAAGCGAGGTCACCGCTATCAAGGCGGATGCCAATAAAGTTAATTTTGTTGCCCATCTCTTTTGCCACTTTAATGGCATTTGGCACGCCGAGACGGAGCGTATCGTATGTGTCTACTAAAAAGACACAGTCCTTATGTGCTTCCGCGTATTTAATGAACGCTGTATATTCATCTTTATAGGCTTGAACCATCGAGTGTGCATGGGTACCAGCGACAGGAATACCGAATAATTTACCTGCCCTTACGTTACTTGTTGCTTCAAAGCCTGCGAGGTAAGCGGCACGCGTTCCCCAGATGGCCGCATCCATTTCCTGCGCCCGTCTTGTCCCAAATTCCATCGCCACTTGATCGCCAATCACCTGCTTGATTCGTGAAGCTTTCGTGGCAATTAATGTTTGGTAATTCACAATATTGAGCAAGGCTGTTTCAATCAGCTGTGCTTCTGCCAAAGGGGCGTCAACGCGTAAAATCGGCTCATTGGCAAAGACAAGCTCGCCCTCTTTCATGGAGTGAATCGTCCCCGTGAACCGTATGTTTTTAAGATATTCTATAAAATCAGCCTTATAACCTACTTCATTTTTCAAATAGTCAAGGTCATCTTCACTAAAGTGGAACCCTTGAATAAATTGAATCACCTTTTCTAAACCTGCGAAAACAGCATAGCCGTTCCCGAATGGAAGCTTGCGGAAAAATAGTTCGAAGACCGCACGTTTATTATGTATACCATCTCTCCAATATGTCTCCGCCATATTAATCTGGTAAAGATCCGTATGTAGAGTAAAACTATCATCATGATAAATATGTTTCATAATCGCCCCTCCGACTACTATTTCAGCTTTTCACCATTATAACCAATAATATCATTTAAGTCTATTTAACCACAGCACCAAGCGATTGTTCAAAATGCCCGAGCGCCCATTCATGACCTTTCGGGTTAAAGGATGCCACAGCATCTCTATATACCACAATCTGAAAGCCTTTATTGTAGGCATCTACAGCGGTATGGAGAACGCAGATATCGGTGCAAACACCGACCAGGTGCACCTCGGTAATACCGCGCTCACGTAATTTGATTTCAAGATCGGTTCCTGCAAAGGCAGAGTATCTTGTTTTGTCCATGTAGGCAACATTTTCACGCTGTTGACTCTCCGAATAAACATCCTGTAACGCCCCAAACAAGTCCCTGCCCGAGGTTCCACGAAGATTATGGGGTGGAAACAGCTTCGTTTCAGGATGGTATTTGTCCCCCTGATCGTGAACATCGATGGCAAATACAACATAATCGCCATTCCGAATAAATTCCTCTGTCAATTCAACGATTTTCCCCTCAATCGCCTGCCCCGGTTCCCCACAGGTCAATGCCCCTGCATCTGCCACAAAATCATAGGTGTAATCGATATTAATTAATGCCTTCATCACCCATCATCCCCCTAACTGTCATGACTACTGTCTTTAAAATCATTATACACACTATTCTAGACTTGGAACGCTTTTTCCTTTTTTTCCACGATATTAAAAAAGTTCGCCCCACTAAAGGAACGAACTTTTCTTAACTATATCGCGTGCCTGATTCCCAGTCAGTTGGGCGGTCATTTGGGCGAATATCATCAAGCGGCACGAATACTTCTAAATGACGGTACAGATTTTCAAACTCGGCCGGCAGTAATCCGCCGAATTCACCATCTAAATTTAATTGCACCTTTTCATTGGAACTAACCTTTATTCGATTTGCCTGTGTGTAAATGACATTGGGGTCATTGACGTGTTCTCCACGAACCGCTAACGTGGCAATCCGAATAAATTCAGCAAGGTTCGTCTTTTTCAAAATTAACAATGAAAATAGACCATCGTTAATAGACGCATCAGGTGCAAGCTTTTCAAAGCCGCCAATCGAATTGGTCAGCCCGACAAGAAACAGCATCGCTTCCCCTTCAAAAAGCTTGCCATCATACTCAATCGTGACATCTGAGGGTTTAATTGAAGGGAGCATTTCCACCCCTTTTAAATAGTAAGCCAGCTGGCCGAGCATTGTTTTTAATTTGCTTGGTACCTCATATGTAAGCTCGGTAATTCTGCCGCCGCCCGCAATATTAATAAAGTATCGATCATTGATGCGGCCAATATCAACAGGAATTAATTCCCCTTTGGTAATAATTTCAACAGCGGTTCCAACATCCCGTGGTATGTGCAGGGCCCGAGCGAAATCATTCGTTGTTCCAGTCGGAATAATTCCCAACTTTGGTCGATACTCCTGATCCGCGAGACCGTTAACCACTTCATGAATCGTTCCATCCCCACCCGCTGCAATTACGATATCATACTTTCGCTCAACAGCAATTCGTGCTGCATTCGTCGCATCTCCTGCACAAGTTGTCGCATGACAAGAAGCTTCATATCCGGCTACCTCTAATTTCGCAAGGATCTCCGGCAGATGACGCTTAATCACTTCGCGTCCTGAGGTGGGATTGTAAATCAGTCTTGCTCTTTTCATCATTTCATCATCCTATTTTTGAAATCAATAATTAGCATTAGATGTCCGCTCAATTCTATATTCTACCAATTATCAGCATAGCTTACAAATATATTGAAAGCCATTATTTATTATTTCCTTCAAACAGCCATCTACTATCATAACGCTTCAATATCTTTTTGCAAAAATAAGGTTGAAATTTATTTATTTGTAATAAGGCTAACGTTATAACCATTGGCAATATTAATATGGTATTTGCCTTCGCCTGATTGATAAACAGCATTCTTTCCGCTGGATCCGTCCCCATCATTAGCATTCGGTTTCTTAGCAAATTTCCATTCGCCCTCTTTCCCGCGAACATCCTGGGCGCCTGCCGCAGCCACCTTCAAGTTGCTATTTGCTGCAACATTAACCACAACCGATGAGACACTCTCAACATTCCAGTCGTTCGCAAGTGTACGTGGCTTTAAGGTAAGAGAATTATCACTGCCAAGGACCTCTAGCAACACATCGTTCGGAACAAGAATTGTTGCCGCAACAATTCCCCGTGAATCAAATGGCCCCATTTCATTTGGAAGCGACTTTACGTTTAAATAGAGCGTATCACCCTTTTTGTTAGCCGCAATCATATCATCTGCACTTTTAAGCAGCTTGGCTTTATTCGCCGTTTGCACCCGGTACGTACCAAACATCGAGACTTCTTTTTCTTTTGTCGATTCAATCGTCATGTCGTAGCCGACCGTCCTGACAACCACCCGTTTGATGCTGTCATCCATTTGGTAGGAAAAAGCAGGCAGGTCAAACGAGCGCTCTTCCCTCGCCATAACCTCTTCTACCTTCCCCATAATCCCTGTTGTGCTTAAAATCGCAAACGCAATTCCAGCAGTCCCGAGCAATCCTACAAAAAGGATACTTAAAAAGTCATATTTTAACACCGGCTTTTCCTGCCGTGACAAAATTAAATAAAGCAAAATTTCAATCCCCAAAACAACTAATAAAAGCGGCCACCAAGCCGTCATTACTTGGACAAGATTTAGGCCGAGAAACTTTGAGAAAAAAAGGAAGACTCCAAGGAAAACGAGCGAGGCCCCCATCGAAAACGTACCAACACGCCAGGTTCTCATACCGCTTCTCCACCCTTTCTCTTTCTAAAAAGGAACCCAAGCCCGGCTCCAATTAAGGCCAGTCCCGCTATTGCTTTTCCCCACTTACTCATGATTCTTTGCCTCCCTCTTTTGTTTACTTCCCGATAAAAGCTTAAGCCCTCCGCCAATCAACAGGACACAAACAAGACCGGTCTGGAAGTAGCCTTGCACCCAATACATAACATCGATATTAATCAGTCTATTTAACATTGGTGAAAATGCTGGAAGAATGACGTTGGTAGATAAGTAATAAAGCCCCATTAAGATAAGCCCGATGCCTACCCACTTTTGATGGTTAAGGAAGTACGCAATAATTGGCACATCCTCTACCGTTTCATCCCCATATTTCGACACCTTTTGCATGCCGTCAAAAAAGCTGTAGAACCAAATAATCGGGATTAAAAACAAGAAGATTCCCAGCCGTAAGACATCTAAAATATAGATAGAAAAGAGAAACGCCGCCATTAACTGGATCCCACGGCGCTGTAAGCCAAGATAGAGATGGCCAGCCCCTGGGAAAATGGAGAGAAAGGTGGCAATTGCCTTACTTTTCTTGCCGTCTTCCCTCCGTAATTCAAGGTCCTCATAAATCGTTCTGTCAACTAGCTCCTCACCGCGCTGCTTTTTATTTACCTGCTGAACGGCGTCAAAAAATCCATAGACCCAGATAATGGGCAGGCCAGCCATGAAGATGAGAAATTCACCGCGGCCGGAAAGGGCCGTCACGAAGGTAACCATGATACCAAGGCCAAGAAATGTCGCTAATAAGGTTACCCCCCTGTTCATCAAGCCAAGCTGGAAATGGCCGAGACCTGGGATAAACGACAAGACGATTGTATAAAAGCGTTCCGAATCTTGTGCAGCCTGTGAACCTGCCCCTAGGTCGGCCGAGTTGGCGGCCTTTAGCACTTTTTTCTGTTTGGAAATCTGTACCCCCATATCGATAAAGCTAACTAGGTAGATAAAGATTCCTATAAAAAAGGTCAAAACTCCAAACTCACCATTATGGCCAAATACAGCTAGTACCGTAATGAAAGCTGCTCCAAATACTGTTAGTAAATAGAGCACCCCTCGAACCATATTACCGAAATAAATATGGCCAAGGCCTGGAAATAGCGATAATGTTAATGCCTTTGTTGAACTTTTCATTTCTTATTTGCCTCCTTCTTTTCTAGTGAATCCATCCATGCAAAGGTTTTATTAATAACACCCTCCGTCACCGAAGGCTTTTTTTCCTGAACTTGCTGACTTTCAACAGAGTTCGCATACGTAGCAAGCGACTGAAAGGCACCCGTAAACATCAGCAGAATCGTCGCCGCCGCCGCCAGCAAATAATGAAAAGCCGCCTGCTGATAAAAAGGCTTTTTCTGGTTTGACTTTCGTTCATCACGTTTGGTGTCAGGCACCGAGGGAACCTTTGACACCGTGTTAAGATTACTTATGGTGTTAGAAACCACATCTTTTTGCTTTGTAACCTCAGCCATTACCAGATCCGTGAAGTTGCTTACGTTTGAAAGAGTCGGAAGCGAGGATTCATTTGCTGATACGGCTTGTAAGTAGTCCTCAAGGCATTGGTCACACGTATATAGGTGACTTTCAATTTCCTCTCGGGTCTTTTCATTGATTTCATTTTTAACGTATTGGAGCCATTCATCGTAACTGTAATGCTTCATGAAAAATCGTCCTCCTTCCAATTCTTTCTCATCCAAGTGCGTGCCCGGTACAGTTTTGTTTCAATCGTCTTGATTTGAACATTTTGTTCCTCAGCCATTTGCTGATAGCTTTTTTCTGCGATATAAAAACCATAGATCACTTCGCGGTAATTCTCGGGCAGTTCATCAAGCTTTTTCCTGACAAGCCTGCGCCGGTCTGTCTCGATAATCTCTTTCTCTACACTATCTTTCGGTGTTCCAATTGCCTGCTGCGGAAGCTCATCGACAACATCCTCACTTCTTCTTGCCTGTTTCCTTTTGACATCTATTGCATGATTAACGGCAATGCGCGTTATCCACGTTTTAAAACCTTGATTTTCATAGTTGGGGAGAGAGGTATAGATTTTCATAAACACTTCTTGAGCGGCATCTTCCGCTTCCTTTTGATCGCGAAGAACAGCAAAGACGGTCCGGAACACATCATTGCGGTACTTCTCAACCAAAAGGCGAAAGGCATGATCATTGCCGTCCAACACTTTTTCAATTAATACGGTGTCACTAATCGGTCTCTCCCCCTTTCTCATTGTCTGTCACATAAATAGACGAATACTTTTCGAAGGAACCCTACACTTTTTTAAAAAAAAGATTTTTTCCATTCTCTCATCATAACATGCTGTATTTAACGACTGAAAAAATCTCGTAAATAAAAACCGTACGATGGTGGTCGCACGGCTTTTTAAACTAATTCACTTTTGGGGCGCTCGGCCCTTTTCCCATATAAGGTTATTCTTTAATTTCCAACCCTAATAGTTTCGCAAATCCAATTGCTTGGTCCGGGGAAACCGTACATCCTGCTAAACTTTCTAGTGACAAGTTTAGTCGGTTAAATTTGCAGCTGCTGAGGTCAATCCCGTTCAGCTCTGTTCCTGTTAAATTCACTTCGTCAATATCACAATTGTTAAATTCAACTTTGTTGAACTTGGCATCATAGTAATCGGCATTACGAAGCGAACAGGTGTCAAACTTCACTTGCTTCAAATCGGCATAGCCAAACGAACCCATTTTCATGTTGCTATTTTCAAATAAAACATTACGAAGAGCAGCATCCGCAAGGTTTAACCCCAATAGTTTGGAATCTCGAAACTCGACGCGGTGGACAATGGCATCGGTGAAATTCACATTCGATAAATCACATCGATCAAATATAACATCTGTTAATTCAACGAATCGAAACGAACCGTCGATAAAAGTCACATTTCTAAAAACTACCTGGTCGAAGTTGATCTTTTCAATCTCCTCTTTTGAAATCGAACAGTCACTAATAAGCGCCATGCTAATATACGAATCTTCTCTATTATTAAAGTCTAGCGGGGTTAAACTAGATGGTATTTTCGGCTGTTGAATTTTAAGCAAATCGCTCATCCTTTACGTTGTTATATCGTGTTGAGTTTATTATAAACTATTTTACTTATCATGCCGATGGGTTACTCTTCTTTCCGGAATATCTTTTCTTCAGTGAGCATAGCTATTAGCAACTTGGCCATAAATCGGTTAAGCCCCCCTCCACTTCCTAATTGCGGTTATTTTTCAAAAAAACACCATCTAATTATGATAGAATATTATTTGAATAAGAAAATTTACATAAGAAGGAATGATGCTTATGTTGTGGATATTGCTTCTAGCTTCCTACTTAATTGGAAGCATTCCCACTGCTTTGATTGTGGGCAAGCTGGTCTTCGGGGTCGATATCCGTGAACACGGCAGCAAAAATCCGGGGGCAACCAACACCTTAAGGGTACTTGGGAAAAAATCTGCCATCTTCGTGCTTCTCATCGACCTTGCCAAAGGCGCGCTGGCCGCCTACCTGCCAATTTATTTTGACCTTGATGTGGAACCGCTTTACTTTGGTCTAGTCGCTGTTGTCGGGCATTGTTTCCCAATCTTTGCAGGTTTTAAAGGCGGAAAAGCGATTGCAACAACTGCGGGAGCCCTGCTGGTTGCCAACATTCCTTTATTAGTCATCGCTTATCTTAGCTTCTTTTTAGTGATTTTTTTAACGAAGTTTGTATTTTTGGGGTCCATCACGGTTGGCCTTAGTATGCTCGTCTATGCGATTGTTTCTCCAAAACTTGAATTAGAACTTATCTTTATCATATTCTCGCTATTATTAATTTATCTGCACCGCTCCAACATCCGCAATTTCATTCTTGGCATTGAGCCGAAGATCAATGATAAAAATTTGATTAATGACCGCATCCCGCCAAAGAACAGTGGATTCTAACAGAAATCCCCGGAGAGCACTCATCCGGGGATTTCTGTTATTTAATTAAAGTCGTCATAATACTATTTGCAACCGTTTGCCAAATCCTCGCATCTGTTTGATACTCTTCCCCAAGACGCTTATATACCTCCATTTGCTTCTCCTGGAAATCCGCGGCGTCTTTATCCGGCAAAGCCGCACGCCTCTCCATCACAAGCGTCTGTATTTCAGGTGCTCTCGGCCCCCATACACCCACTTCACTACCTTCTTGATTGATAAAGATAAATATCGGAATCGCCCGTGACGTGCCATTCGTTAAATATTGATCCATTAGCTCGAGATTTTGGTCGCGGAGGACAAAACGAAGTTCTACTCCCGCGGCTTCGGCTACTCTCATTAAAACGGGGTTGTTTAGCAGCGCATCTCCGCACCAATCCTCTGATAGCACAATGGCCCGCAATTCCTTAGACCTTAAGGTGGCAAGTTTTTCTTTATCCTTAGAAGTTAAGGTAAAATGCTCATAAATGGTAAGCATTTCGTTTTTATTACGAGTCATCCCATTTATATACTCATCCACTGTCAATCCTTTTTGAAACCACTCATTTAAATTCATCATCCAAAAGCACCCCTTTCATTTTCCTATATGATAATCTTTTCCAGCACATGTTACAAAAGAACTGCTTTTATCCGCTATCCATCATTATTTCACAAATACTTTTTCCTATTTTAAAAAAGCAATATATTAACACTAGAAATAGTTATATAAAGTTGATAGAATATTTTTTATAAAGGGAATATTATTTAAAATGTTTTCTACAATAACAAAGGAGGGGAATTATATGTCCGATCAATCACTACAACTGATTTCGATAGGAATCTACATCGCGATGATGTTATTCATCGGCTGGTATTCCTATCGAAAGACTAGCAATCTGACGGATTACATGCTTGGGGGAAGGTCGTTGGGACCTGCTGTAACCGCTTTGAGTGCTGGAGCTGCGGACATGAGCGGCTGGCTTTTAATGGGACTTCCTGGAGGTATTTACGTAAGCGGTTTAGCGGACGCCTGGATTGCTGTCGGATTAACGATTGGTGCTTATCTTAACTGGCTCTTAGTTGCACCCCGCCTGCGCTCGTACACTCAGGTGGCCAATGATTCGATTACGATTCCAAGCTATCTTGAGAACCGTTTTAAAGATAAGACGAAACTTCTCCGCATTGTTTCAGGTATTGTCATTCTTCTTTTCTTTACTTTCTATGTTTCCTCGGGGATGGTTTCGGGAGCGGTATTCTTTAAGAGTTCATTTGGGACGAGCTATCACACAGGCCTTTATATCGTTGGCGGCGTTGTCGTTGCCTACACGTTATTTGGCGGGTTCCTGGCGGTCAGCTATACCGACTTTATTCAAGGCTTAATGATGCTTATTGCCTTGATGCTTGTTCCGGCTATTGGGATTTTCCATACCGGTGGTCCTGCCGAAACCTTTGATACGATTCGAGCCATCGATCCTGCTAAACTGGATTTTCTAAAGGGAACAACCTTTATCGGAATTATTTCGGCGTTGGCATGGGGACTTGGCTATTTTGGACAGCCGCATATCATTGTTCGCTTTATGGCCATCAAAACAATCAAGGAAACAAAAAGTGCTCGCCGAATTGGGATGGGCTGGATGATTATCTCCTTGATAGGGACTATCTTTACCGCCCTTGTCGGAATAGCCTTTTTCAAGCAAAACCCACAATTCACATTAGGAAATCCTGAAGCCGTATTCATCGAACTGGGTAAAATTTTATTTCACCCTATCTTTGCCGGCTTTGTCCTAGCGGCGATTCTAGCAGCGATCATGAGCACAATCTCTTCACAGTTAATCGTGACATCAAGTGCACTTGTGGAGGATTTATACAAAATGGTTATGAACAAGAATGCGAAGGATAAACAGCTGGTCTTTTTAGGAAGAATGGCCGTTCTCATCGTTGCTGTTGTGGCTGCAGCTCTTGCTTTTAAGCAAGATAACACAATATTAGACCTCGTCGCCTATGCGTGGGCAGGCTTTGGGGCATCCTTCGGTCCGGTCATTTTATTAAGTTTATTCTGGAAAAAGATTACGAATTGGGGCGCCTTGTTCGGCATGATTGTCGGTGCTGTTACCGTTATCGTCTGGAAAAATGCTGACCTTGGTAAAGTCCTTTTTGGTCAATCTCTTTATGAAATCGTTCCAGGCTTCCTCCTCAACCTGATTGTAGCTGTTATTGTCAGCTTAATCACCTATAAGAAAAATGAGGAGATTGAAAAGGAATTTAATGAAAGTGTTCGTTTATTAAAAGAGGAATAGCCATAAGAAAACGCTCGAATTCATAATTGGATTCGAGCATTTTTTTCATTCCGCTATTTCCTTTGCAATCGCTGCTAACTTAATAACCGTTTTCCAGTTGCGGACTGTCGCCGGAACGCCTAGCTTTGGAAGTTGACTTACAATCTTGGATTTTAGGATACTCTCGCGGAAATAGAAATAAACCTCTTTCCCCTCAATCTTATATTCATCCATTTCGCTTTTAATGGTGCTCAAATGTTGGATGCCCTTCTCGGAGGGTTCGTCTGCCAAAAAGGCCGCGTGAATACTCTCGCCTTCCTTTAAAGTATCTGTCGCGAAGGGGCAATTCCGGATAATATGTTCGAATTCTGTTGCTGTTCTTAAGATAACTGGCACCGGAAAACCAAATGTTTTACCTATTTCCTCTTCCATTCGCATGCTCAGTTGTTTCGCGGCCTCCTCCGATTCAAATAAAACATTCCCGCTTTGAATATATGTTTTTACCTTTCTTAAGCCTATCGTTTCTAATAGACTTCTCAAGTCCGCCATTTTGATTTTATGGTGACCGCCAACATTGATACCCCGTAACAGGGCAATATAAATAGGCATTTAGGCACCTCGCTTTTTTTCAATCATCTTCACTAAATCTTACCACTAATTGGTTAAACTAAACTACAGGCTAACTGATAAACTTCAAATCTCCGACATATTTCCCAGTATTTCAAGACTAATCAAACGTTTGGTTAAAAAGGCGAAATCACTACCATTGAAAGGGTTTGACACTACAATCCCGCAAAAGTCTTGTCAAGATTGGGAATTAAGAATTTTAACATGATTTTTTAATATAGAAGGGAATTAGTAATGGTTTGGAGAAGAAAGAAATAATAACTTTGAATGGAGGAATAGAATGATGGTTCCACAAAGAGTAAGTTTATTAACAATCGGTGCATTCGAATTACCCGTTCTCCGTGCTTTCTATAAATCTTTAGGCTGGGAAGAAACAGAATTCAGCTCTGACCAATATGCTGTCTTTAAAACGGCCGGTGTGCTGCTTTCATTATTTCCGATTGCTGAGTTAGCGAAGGATGCCGGCATTGAAATAACGCAATCCACTGAAACCTTTCCCCGTGTGACCTTTGCCATTAACGTGGAGCATGTTGAACACGTTGACTCAACTATTGAGGAAATTCGTGCAGCCGGTGGAAAAATCCTACGAGAACCAAGTGACGCCTTTTGGGGAGGGCGCACCGCCTATTTCGCCGACCCCGAAAATAACCTATGGGAAGTGGCTTGGAATCCTAGCTCGGTCTTTGATGGACGCGGCGCAATGATATCTTTTTAATTACTTTGAGGGTATCCAAAGAACTTTTGGATACCCTCTTTTTTGTCTTCCTGGGGAAAATGCATTTTTATTGCAAAAAACATGATATTTACCTTTTAAAAAGAAGACAATTATTCAAAAACGGTGTATAGAACATGCCTTTTAATAAATTTCCAGCCATTAAACCGAAGGAATAGGACTTCTCTACCGCTTTATTTGCGAATTTTTACGGTTTATTTGCGAATTAATGCGATTTATTTGCGAATTTATCAGTTTTATTTGCGAATATGTATCTTTTATTTGCGAATTGAATTTTTCTAGCCATTAGCAATGAATTATATTCAAGAAAACAAGTTCATATCTAAATAAAATCTAATCAAACGTTTGATTAAAAGTACCTAGAACCCTTCTGAATAAAGACCTTTGCCCTCTAAAAAAATTTGTCGTCTATTGTATCCACCTTTTAAAAACAACCTCTAACTAGGACGAAGGATGCGTATCTTTCTGCAAATCTACCTTTTTCCACAAGTTTTTGGTTTTTTCGATACCAACCAAACGTTTGATGAAATTTGATGTGAACCCTTTTAAATAAAGGGTTTAACTTCACTAACGCAGAAAAAATTTATCGAAATTTGGTATGTCTTTTCGTAACAAAGTGGTCTATCCTTTTAACGGAAATCTATTATCTTTCATTCCAATCCTTAGCTAGCATTCCGTAAACGATATGGTCGACGTGATGGTCATACAACCATTCCGCTTGTCTAATCCGGCCTTCATTTACAAAGCCCAATCTCTCGGGTATGGCTCTGCTTTTTTTATTCTCCACGGCGGCCCTTATATCAACTCGATTTAACTTTAACTCACTTATAGCATAATCCGTCAAAGCCCTGGCAGTCTTGATCATGATCCCATTTCCTTGATACCCCGCTCCAAGCCAATAACCAATATAGGCAATTTTGTTCGACCAGTCGATTTCATTAAAGCCGGCAACTCCGACGACCTCCCCTTTGAATAAAATAACCGTATTCAAACTCTTATTTTCAGCAAAACCTTTTAAACACATTTGAATAAACCCTTTTGTATCCTCAACCGTTGTGGTCGTATCAAGCCATGGGAGCCACGCCCTCAAGTGTCCTCTGTTATGATCTGTTAGCTCAAATATTCTTTCAGCATCCTGTAATCCTATTAACCTCAAAGAAACCTCGTCATCAATCTTATGTATAAACATAATTCTTCCCCACTTTCCAATTGGTTTATTTTGTATATTAACATATTTTTTCAAAAATTAAAGATATTTTTCTGCGTAAAAGGATTGGAGGGAATCCAGCTAATATTCAACTACTTTCCCTCTCTAATTAAACTAATCAAACATACTAATTTAATTGATTTGCCTACTTTTAAAATAAGGAGTTTTTCACTAATTAAGAAAGAGATTATCGAAACTAAGATGTCTTTTTCTATAAAACTATTTTTCAACAAATTTCTTAACTGATTTTATAGGAAAGTCCCATGATATCAAGGGAAATTTCATTTTCAATCAAACGTTTGAGTGGATAAAAATAAACTAATCAAACATTTGATTGAAATGGGACTAGAACCTGTAAATAAAGGGTTCACCCCTTACAATCAGCTAGAAAAGGGTCGAATATTGGGAGCGATTTTTCCGTTTTACTCGCTAACCATGGTGAAAAAAGGCACTTCCTATCTAATATTACACATTTCGACAAGTTATCCGATGTTTCCTTATTAACCAAACGTTTGATTAAATCCTTCCTATACCCTTTTCACAAAAGACTTTTTTCCCGGGAAATGACGAAAGGAATGTCGAAGATTGTTTCGACCTTCTTTGTACAAAAATAGCTGGCAGAATCGCATCTGCCAGCCTTTGTTTAGCGCTTTTGTAATTCTTGCTGTAATAATTGATTGACCATTTGTGGATTGGCCTGTCCTTTTGTTGCCTTCATCAGCTGACCTACAAGGAAGCCAACTGCTTTATTTTTACCATTTTTAAAATCTTCAATGGATTGCGGATTGGCATCAAGAACTTCAGAAATAATCTTTAAAAGCGTTCCTTCATCAGAAATTTGCACAAGCCCTTTGTCCTTGACGATCTGCTCGGCATCACCGCCGTTTTCGATTAACTCTTTAAAAACGGTCTTGGCGATTTTTGAAGAAATCGTTCCATTTTCAATCAGCTTAATCATTCCAGCAAGGCCTGCTGGCGTTAACGCAACTTGATCAAGTTCCTTCGACTCGGCATTCAAATAAGCGGAAACATCACCCATGATCCAGTTCGAGGCAAGCTTTGCATCAGCACCGCCATTAACAGTTCCTTCAAAGAAATCTGCCATTTCTTTCGTTACCGTAAGCACTTTTGCATCATAAACAGGTAAGCCGAGTTCTTCGACATAACGCTTTTGACGCTGATCAGGAAGCTCAGGGATTTCAGCACGAATACGCGCCATCCAATCCTCATCAATGTATATATCCAATAAGTCTGGTTCAGGGAAGTAACGATAATCATCCGAACCTTCTTTAACCCTCATCAGCAGTGTTGCGCCAGTAGCCTCATCAAATCGACGAGTTTCCTGTTCAATGACACCGCCTGCTGAAATCACTTCTCGTTGACGCTTTTCTTCATATTCCAGGCCTTTACGGACAAAATTGAACGAATTCAGGTTTTTCAATTCGGTTTTCGTTCCGAATTCCTCTTGCCCAACCGGACGAATGGAGATGTTGGCGTCACAACGAAGTGAACCCTCTTCCATTTTACAATCAGAAACGCCTGTATATTGAATGATTGACTTTAATTTTTCAAGATAAGCATAGGCTTCATCAGGTGTGCGAATATCCGGCTCTGATACAATCTCAACGAGTGGAGTCCCCTGGCGATTGTAATCGCATAATGAATACCCTTTTTCATGGTTGAGCTTACCGGCATCCTCTTCCATATGAATTCTTGTGATGCCAATCCGTTTCGTATAACCATTGACCTCAATCTCAATCCAGCCATGTTCGCCAATCGGCTTGTCAAATTGCGAAATTTGGTAGGCCTTCGGATTGTCCGGGTAAAAATAGTTCTTCCGGTCAAACTTAGTATGGGTCGCAACCTCGCAATTAATGGCCATTGCCGCCTTCATCCCGAAATCTACTACCTTTTTATTCAGAACAGGCAATACTCCGGGATAGCCAAGGTCGATGACACTTGTATTGGTATTCGGTTCGGCGCCAAAATGGTTTGGGCTTGATGAAAAGATTTTTGATGCTGTTTTTAACTCTACATGGACCTCAAGTCCTATCACTGTTTCAAATTCCATTGTCCGCGCCTCCCTACAATCCTGGCTTCTGTTTATGAAAGTCTGTGGCTTGCTCAAAAGCATGCGCAGTCCGATAAACTGTTGCTTCATCAAAATACTTGCCGATAATTTGTAAGCCTAATGGCAATCCGCCGTCAAAGCCGCACGGGACTGAAATCCCCGGTAAACCTGCTAGGTTCAAAGGAATCGTTAAAATATCATTCGCATACATCGTTAATGGATCCTCGATATTTTCGCCAATTTTAAAAGCAGGCGTTGGCGTGGTCGGCCCCACGATAACATCATATTTAGCTAAAACATCTTCAAAATCTTTCTTAATTAAGGTCCGAACCTGCTGTGCTTTTTTATAATAAGCATCGTAGTAGCCTGAGCTTAACGCAAACGTTCCGAGCATGATCCGGCGTTTCACTTCATCGCCGAAACCTTCTGCTCTTGACTTTTTATATAAATCAATTAAACTTTCTGCGTCTTTAGTCCGGTAACCATAGCGTACTCCATCAAAACGAGCAAGGTTTGCCGATGCTTCTGATGAAGAAAGCAAATAATAGGCTGCAAGTGCATATTTGGAATGCGGCAGTGAAACTTCTTCCCAAACCGCGCCAAGACCCTCTAGGACCTTTAATGCTTCCAGCACGGATTGGCGAACGGTTTCGCTGACTCCCTCGCCTAGATATTCCTTCGGAACGGCAATTTTGAGTCCCTTCACATCACCTGTTAAGGAACCAGCAAAGTTCGGTACGTCCACGTTTGCCGATGTAGAGTCCATAGGATCAAGACCAGAGATTGCTTGTAAAAGGTAGGCATTGTCTTCAACGGTTCTCGTAATTGGTCCAATTTGGTCAAGCGATGAGGCAAAGGCAACAAGTCCGAAGCGGGAAACACGGCCATAGGTCGGCTTCATTCCGACTACTCCACAAAAAGAAGCTGGCTGGCGAATCGAGCCGCCTGTATCAGTTCCCAGTGAAAATAGTACTTCTCCTGCTGCGACCGATGCCGCTGAACCGCCTGAAGAACCTCCTGGAACCCTTTCAAGATTCCATGGATTGCGTGTCTTTTGAAAACTAGAGTTTTCGTTTGATGATCCCATCGCAAACTCGTCCATATTTAACTTGCCAATCGTCACGGTTTCAGCCTGCTGAAGCTTTTGAACGACAGTGGCATCATAAATTGGGTCAAAGTTTTCAAGGATTTTACTCGCACACGTAGTCCGTAAGCCTTTTGTGACGATGTTGTCTTTAACACCAATTGGCATCCCAAATAATAGTCCTCTTTGGGAGTCAGTGTTAATCTTTTCATCAAGCGTTTTCGCTGTTTGGCGGGCGCGTTCTTCATCCAAGGTTAAAAAAGCCTGGACCTTATCCTCAACCTGGCCAATTCGTTGATACGATTCATCGACAAGGTCAGATACTGTTAATTCTTTTTTATGTAAAAGCTCATGTAGGTCTGAAACTTTATAATCAAATAAACTCAACGTATTCCCTCCTTACTCTCCCAAAATCGATGGTACTCTAATTTGCCCGTCCTGATGCTCCGGTGCATTTTTAAGTACCTCTTCAAGCGGCAATCCCTTTTGCGGAATGTCCTCACGTAATACGTTTTTCATATCAAGTACATGGTATGTAGGTTCTACATTAGAAGTATCTAATTCATTTAACTGTTCGGCAAAGGTAATAATTGCATCAAGCTGTTTTGTAAACTTTTCAGCCTCTTCTTCCGTTATCGCCAATCGTGCCAAATTGGCAACATGTTTCACCTGTTCATTCGAAATTTGTGACATCTATTTTGACCTCCCATCCCAACGTTATTTTAATATTGATGATACCAAACTTTTCCGCTTTACCGCAATGATTCCTTCTTCAGTATTAACAAAAGAGAAGTGTTTTAGATTATTGAATTCTTTTTAGAAAAACTTGCTACCTGACAGTTGATGATAAATTCCTATATAATGTTCAAAAAGGAAATGAATTTAGGAGAGTAACTGAATGAAAAAACGAAGACGGAAGAAATTTAAAACCTTTTTCGTGTTATTTATGCTTTTTTGCGCTTTGGCGATGTTTCAAAATTATTTTCAACAACAAAGCAACCCTCATATAGTAAAAAACGATCCCTTTGCTGATGTAAAAAAATATAGTCCCTTAATACACGATGAATTAGCGAAATATCAGCTTGAAAGTCACACCGATGTCCTCGTAGCCTTAATGCAGCAGGAAAGTCGCGGCAAAGGCGGGGACCCGATGCAATCCTCCGAATCAGCAGGTTGGGCAAGAAATACGATTACCGACCCTAAACAAAGCATTCAGGTTGGGGTCAAACATTTTCAACGGGTGCTTACCTATGGAAATCAGAAGAAGGTGGATTTTCCAACGATTCTACAGGCTTATAATATGGGCAGCGGTTATATTAGTTTTGTCGCACAGCATGGCGGCAAACATAGTGAGGAATTGGCGAAGGAATTCTCTCTTCTTCGGGTAAAAGAAAAGCCAGATCTTTATACTTGTGGTGGTAATAAGAATAATTTTCGTTATCCCTATTGCTATGGTGATTTTACCTACAGTACAAAGGTAACTAAAAACATTCAATTATTAGTCGAAAGCGTTCCAGTAACTAATAGCGAAAAAACAACCGAGGGATCTTTTTAAGATTCCATCGGTTGTTTTTTAATATTCCTTAATTTGACGAAGGTGCCCTTGATGAAGAAGTTACAAGAGGATTTTTAGTAGATTAATTTATATCACATATCTATTCTACTTACTTTCTTATTAAACCAATGAACATACCCGCAGCGGTGACAGGTCAATATCGTTGCAGAGCGATTGGCAAAATCAAAATTAAAAAGCGTAGCCAATGCCGTATTTAACTGGGCATAACCATGCTCAAACCGATCATGTTGACAATGAATACAGGTAACTTGTATTCCATTTGCCTGATATTGCCCAGGCCCGAATGACTTCTTGATATTTTTTGCAAATAGTTTAAAGAATCCTTTTGCCACCCAACTTCCCCTCCGATACTATTCAGCTTTATTGAGCATTTTTTTCTTATTCTGGAATACCAATAAACTCTGCAACTCTAGCCTTTGTTTAGACCTTTCTTTTCGAGAAAATGAAAAATAAAATAATTTTAATAGGGATGTAACCCAAAATTCCCCCAAGGGTATTTAATATCAAATCATCCACATCAAAGCTGCCGAATTCGAATATCAGCTGCAACAATTCAAACATTAGGCTTAAACAAAAGGTGGCAAGGGTGACAGTGCTTAGTTTTTGAATCCTTTTCGCCAGCAATGGTAAGATAAAGCCGAAAGGCGCAAAACCGATAATATTCCCTACTAGATTTTCTATCCGAATATTCAAATTGATATCTGCTAGGAATAAGTAAAAGTATATCGTTTTGAAAGGAATAAAATTATTCGAGCGCCAGTGGTATTCATTATAGTTAAAGTTAAAATGCTGAATAATCTCCGATAAAGGGATATATTTAAATAATATTAATTTCGATAGAATAGCTAGATATAAACAAAGAATAAGTGTCAGGATAATTTTTATAATAATTTTCATTCATTCACTGCTCCATTTTTTACGTTTCAAAATAACCATATCATATTTTCCAAATTATGTGGGGACAATTCTCAAATTGGAGGAATTTAGAATGGCAGAACATGTTTTTCACTTAAAAGCAAACTGGCCAGGATTACGGAATGATGTCGGAGAAATTGAGGCCGGGAATTTAAAAACAAAAGTCTCCATCCCGCCGGAAATGGACGGCCCAGGTGTCGGCACCAATCCCGATGAAATGCTGCTTGGGGCTGCAGCAACCTGCTATATTATTACCCTTGCGGCCATGATGGAACGGAGCAGGCTTGAGAAGGAAGGCTTAACGATGGAGTCGGAAGGAATTGTCGATGTAACTAGGGGAGTTATCACCTATAAAAAAATTATTCACCGTCCACATGTTGTCTTAAAAGCAGAAGCTACTGTAAAAGACATTGAATTGGCGGGGAGGCTTGCGAAAAAAGCAGAATCGTCCTGCATGATTAGTCGTGCCATTCAGGGGAATGTGGAAATTGAGCTGCAGGCAAATGTGGAAATAGCGGCGGGGTGAAAAACAGAGGAGCTTAGGGTTCATGAGGACAGGTTGGTTTCTTTCTTGGCGATTTTTATCCTAATGAACGCCTCATGAGGACAGGTTAGGCTCTTGCTTAACGATTTTTGTCCTCATGAACGCCTCATGAGGACAGGTTAGGCCCTTGCTTAACGATTTTTGTCCTCATGAACGCCTCATGAGGACAGGTTAGGCTTTTGCTTAATGATTTTTGTCCTCATGAGCACCCCATGAGGACAGGTTGCACCCTTTCTTAACGATTCTTGTCCTCATGAAAGCCTCATGAGGACAGGTTAGGCTCTTGCTTAACGATTTTTGTCCTCATGAACATCTCATGAGGACAGGTTGGACCCTTGCTTAACGACTTTTGTCCTCATGAACACCTGATGTGGACAGGTTGGAACCTTTCTCTACGATTTTTGTCCTCATGAACACCTGATGAGGACAGGTTGGACCCTTTCTCTACGATTTTTGTCCTCATGGATACTCGTCTGAATTTAAATTAGAAACGGAAAATAGCAAATGGTTAATTCTTTTAACGACATACAATCACCTTCTATTTTTGAATCAGCTGCCACCTGTCAAAAGTGGCGCGTACATCATAATCGCGTTATTTTCAGTAATGTATTCATCATCCAGTAGTTCCTGATTTAAGTTATATACTTTTCGAAAAATCTTGTTATGTCTTACATAGCCACCCCAGTATTCCTGAGTGATCCGATGTTCCTTTTCATATATCTCATATGTTCTTATCTGAGGAGCATCGCACCGCCATTCCCCCACGAGATGGGTGCCCGTTAAATAGATTACTAGTTGATAGGTGGTCTTTGTTTCATTCTTCATTTGCAAATCAAGATAATTGTAGGCACAGGTGGCCCCGCTTCCGAACGGCTGGTTCCGTTTCGAATCGGGGAAAACATCGTAGCTGTGACGATATCGTTCCGTTACCGTCAGCGGTGTATGTAAGGTCATCCAATAAATGAGATTTGATAGTTGGCACAGGCCCCCGCCCGTTCCAGTAGTTACCTTTCCGTAGTGGAGGATCATCCCGTCAACATAGCCCTTTCGTTTACTTGTATTGCCTAGTAACCGCCAATAAGAAAAGGTCTCCCCCGGTTTTAAAACAAGCCCATTTAATGTTTTGGAAGCAATCGTTAAGTTCTTTACCTTATTATGCTGCAGCCACATGTCCACATCCTTCAACTTGCGCAGCAAAGGGGTCTTATGGGTAAAAATTACATGTTTTAATTTTGCTGTTTCTTTTTGCCTTGCGTACCTTTTCCCATCGGTGTACCATTCCCAATTTCTTTTCAGCCGATAATATTTCTTTCCTAAATAAATCCTCAGTTGGCTTCTCTTAATAGGTTTCTGGATTGGCATCATGTCACTCCCCACCCTTATCATTTACTTTCTTAATTTTATGACAAATCCCAATAATAAAAAAGTGTGCAGCCCCAATTGAAGCCACACACTTTCCATATCGTTTTTACTTTTTAAAAATTTTTGCAAAAAAGCCTTTGCTCTTTTTGGCTTCCGGTTGGAAGGTTTCTTTTTTTGTAATATAAATTTCTTCCTTATCGATTGCATGGTCCATCGCTAAGACCAACCCAATTTCTGTGTCATGCTCTTTGTTCGTGACAATGGTATGTTCAAGCTTATATTTAGTGGCAAGCTTAACATATTTCGATAATGCCCCATAGTTCATGTTTCCATTTAAAAAAAGATGTGCTTGGGGTTTTCCCTTCATATACTGCTCAACTTGTGGATAGATTTCTGTTTCTCCTACCTGGCGTTTCTTGAGGGCCACTATAATTCGTTCTCTTATGGTTCCCAAAAATTTGCGCCGCTCATCTGGTTTGGTTTCCAAAGGTCCATATATACCCTGCTGGAGAATTTCATCAACAGTCGGCTTTTTCAAACAAATCATCTCCATTTAAAAAGGCTATTATTATCTATGATAATACCCTAATAAACGTTCCATTCCAAAAGTAGTGCTGGGGAATTGGGTTTTTGACAGGTAAAATTGCTTATCCGCAAGTTGGGGCGCTTTATCCGCAAGTTAGAGCTTCTTATACACAAGTTAACTCACTCCATACCCAAGTTAGAGCGCCCTATCCGCAAGTTGGCTCCACCCTATCTACCAGTACCCCCACTCAAAACCAAAAAACCCTCCCCTCCAAATGGAGAGAAGGATTCAACCACTACAATCATTATTTTTGCGAACTTGTAAATTGTTCGGCCTCAGTCGAACCCTTCAACGCTGTCGTTGAAGAAGTTCCACCTGTAATCACCATCGATACCTGGTCAAAGTAACCTGTACCGACCTCACGCTGGTGGCGTGTTGCTGTATAGCCGTATTGCTCGCTGTCGAACTCCGCTTGCTGCAATTCGGAGTATGCGGCCATGCCGCGCTCTTTGTAGCCGCGGGCAAGCTCGAACATGCCGTGATTTAATGCGTGGAAACCAGCTAAGGTAACGAATTGGAACTTGTAGCCCATTTTACCAAGTTCATCTTGGAATTTCGCAATCGTTTCTTGGTCAAGCTTCTTCTTCCAGTTGAAGGAAGGTGAGCAGTTATAAGCCAACAATTTGCCAGGAAATTGCTCATGAATCGCTTCAGCAAATTGTCTTGCTTCGTCAATATTTGGCTCGGAAGTTTCACACCAAATCAGGTCGGCATATGGTGCATAGGCTAACCCGCGGGCAATTGCCTGCTCAATCCCTGCGTTAACCCGGAAAAATCCCTCTCCAGTCCGCTCGCCCGTTAAAAACGGAGCATCATTCATATCGATATCACTTGTGATCAAATCAGCGGCATTGGCATCCGTCCGGGCAACTAGCACGGTTGGAACGCCCATTACGTCGGCAGCTAATCGAGCCGCAATTAAATTCCGTACCGCTGTTTGTGTGGGCAGCAATACTTTACCGCCTAAGTGACCGCATTTTTTCTCAGAAGAAAGCTGATCTTCAAAGTGGACGCCTGCAGCGCCGGCTTCAATCATGCCCTTCATCAATTCGAAACAGTTTAACTGACCGCCAAAACCGGCTTCCGCATCGGCGACAATTGGTGCGAACCAATCAATCGAGTCGTCTCCCTCGGAATGGGTGATTTGGTCGGCACGCTGAAGGGCCTGATTAATTCGTTTTACCACACTTGGTACACTGTTGGCAGGGTACAAGCTTTGGTCAGGGTACATATGTCCTGAAAGGTTGGCATCGGCTGCAACCTGCCAGCCGCTTAAGTAAATGGCTTTTAGCCCCGCTTTTACTTGCTGCACGGCTTGATTCCCTGTTAATGCACCCAAGGCATTGACATAATCCTCCTCTTTAAGCAGCTTCCAAAGCTTTTCTGACCCTTTTCGAGCCAAAGTATGTTCAATATCAATCGAACCGCGCAGTTTAATTACATCCTCGGCTGTGTACGGTCTAGTAATCCCATTCCAACGCTTATCTAATTCCCAGCCTTCCTGCAATTCCGTTACTCTTACATCTGTCATTTTCAAATTCCTCCTATCAATCTATTAAGGTATTTTTTATCCCGCATTAACGGGCAGTAAGAACCCTACTTCAATACTTTGAGGTCCAAAAAGGATAAGTGGGGATCAACTGCCCGTAAAAGCCCGATTGGTTCAACTAACAATCTGTGGGGGATGGAACCTCCCCACTGATTGAAGTTTCACCTTACAATTGCTCATATCCAGGCAAAGTTAAAAAGTCAACAAACTCATCATTTAAAATAAGGCCATCAAACAGCACAACCGCCTCATCAAATCGACCGCCTTCAAACGCATCAGGGCCGATTTCCTGCTTAATCCTTTCCAATTCCTCAACCTTTAGCTGCTCATACATTTCCACAGTTACCTTCCTGCCGTCCTTTAAAACACCTTTCGGATGGCGAATCCATTGCCAAAGCTGGGCCCGTGAAATCTCGGCTGTTGCCGCATCCTCCATTAAATTGTAAATGGGCGCGGCCCCTTTTCCAGATAACCAAGAAGCCACATATTGAATGCCGACATTGATATTCGTGCGGACACCTTCTTCTGTTATCGTTCCGCCTGGTACTTCCAGTAAATCTTGGGCTGTAATCGTAACCTTTTGTTGTTTTTCTGTGTGAATCTGATTTGGCGTCGGCATTTCGCGATTGAATGCGTCCATTGCCACCGGGACAAGTCCTGGGTGCGCGACCCACGTACCATCGTGACCGTCGCGTGCCTCGCGCTCTTTATCAGCACGAACCTTTGCGAAGGCCTCATCATTTGCCTGTGGATTATTTTTCACCGGAATTTGTGCGGCCATTCCGCCCATGGCCGGTGCCCTGCGACGGTGGCATGTTTGAATTGTCAATAACGAATACGAGCGCATAAACGGCGAAGTCATCGTTACTTGAGACCGATCTGGAAGAATAACATCCTCTTGATTGCGAAGCTTTTTAATGAAACTGAAAATATAATCCCATCGGCCACAGTTCAATCCGGCTGAGTGCTCCTTTAACTCATAAAGAATCTCATCCATTTCAAATGCCGCCATGATTGTTTCGATTAATACCGTTGCTTTGATGGTTCCTTGAGCGACCCCTAGCTTTTCTTGTGCAAAAACAAAGACATCATTCCAAAGTCGTGCTTCTAAATGACTTTCGAGCTTTGGCAGGTAAAAGTAAGGGCCAGAACCCATTAAAAGCAAATTTTTTACATTATGGAAAAAGTACATTCCGAAATCGAAAAGGCTTCCTGAAATGGGCTTGCCATCTAATAGCACATGTTTTTCTTCCAAATGTAGTCCGCGTGGCCTTGGGATCAGCACCGCCGTTTCTTCCTTTAATTCATATTTCTTTCCATTAGGGTTTTCATAGAAAATAGTCCGTTTTACTGCATCTCTTAAGTTGATTTGTCCTTCGACGGCATTTTCCCAAGTTGGTGAGGTAGCATCCTCAAAATCAGCCATAAACAATTTTGCTCCAGAATTCAACGCATTAATGACCATTTTACGGTCTGTCGGCCCGGTAATCTCTACCCGGCGATCCTCAAGGTCTTTTGGCAGTGGCGCAATTGTCCAGTCACCAGTACGAATATGCTTCGTTTCTGGAAGGAAATCTGGCAGTTTTCCATTATCAATTTCCTGTTGGCGTTTTTGCCTGTACTGTAACAGTTCCACTCTTCTTGCACCAAAATTTTGCTCTAACTCTTCAATAAAATTTAAAGCCTCTGGGGTTAAAATCTCATCATACTGGGCTTTCACAGCCCCAACCACTTCAATACCTGTCGTTTGCGTCGACATGAACTAAATCACCTCTTTGTTATAATACAGTAACTGTCTTCGTTTTGTATTATATAACACACTTTTCAAAAATGGAACTACTTTTCTGAAAATTTTATAAAAATAGGTAAAATTACCCTATACCATACCAAATCCTTTTGAAACTATTCAAGGAGATACTTGTAAAATGATTGGTGCAGTCGTTAAAATTTCCTATATAATGGGGATATTGGAGGCATTTTATGATTTCAACTGTTATGGAAATGAATGAACATTTTGCGCGGCAGATATTAAATTGGGAATACGAGGAACCCTATGATCTCTATAGCAATGAGTTTAGTATGGAGGCATTAGAGGAATTGCTTGATAACCCTTATTTCGCGATCATCGATAATCGGGGAGAATTAATTGGATTTTTCTGCATTGGCAAGTCTGCACAAGTACCGATCGGCACCTATTTTGGTGCATACGAACAGACTCACATTGATATCGGAATTGGCCTGAAGCCGGAGCTTACCGGTAAAGGTCTGGGTTCTTCATTTTTTTCATTCATTCTTAGTTACATTGAAGAGATGTCTGGCAGGATCTCTCTCCGCTTAACCGTAGCAAAGTTTAATTCTCGGGCTATTCACCTTTATGAAAAACTTGGGTTTACAAAGAAAATGGAATTTAATATCGAGGATCTTGAGTTTATGACAATGGTTAAAGAACCTCGGTAAACCTTCAACGTTTGAAAAAAATCATAGTAAAAAGCGGATACCAGCAATTAGGGAATCCGCTTTATATCATCTTTTCGTATAAATGCTGAAATTCTTCCTCCCGATTCTCACAATGTAAAAAATCCGGATTAACAATCGCTGTTAATAGTTTTCTTTTTAAAGAGGCGTCTGTCACTTCTTTAAGAATCCATTGCCGTTTTGAAAAAAGGAATTCAAGATAATCCTCATATTCCACATCAAACTGCTGCTCCAGCTGCTCGCGAATTTTGCCGGCTAAAGTCGGACTCGCTCCACAAGTGGATATGGCAATGCTTAAACGACCTCGGTTAAGATGGGCGGGGACATGGAAGTCCGATTCCTCCGGGTTATCTGCCATCGTTACAAGTTGGTGGCGCCCCGCTGAATCTTTCACTTGCTGGTTTAATTGTTTATCATTTGTTGCCGCAAAAATCAACACCGCATCTTTCAAATCATCCTTCGAAAACGACCGTTGCTGCCAGTTAATTTCACCCTTACTCGCAAGCTTTTTCATTTCATCGGTAGCTTCAGGGCTGATCACGGTGACTCTGGCACCAGTACCAATTATACCGCTTACCTTCCTCTCAGCAACCTTGCCGCCGCCAACGACCACTACTTTTTTCCCTTCGAGCTGCAGCGTAATCGGATAATTTCCCTTCATATTCTCGCGCCTCACCTGCCCTTTTTTGTATAAGCGGTATCAACCTTGCATCGAATCCAACTTGGTGACAAAAGATAATATCTCCGCTCGCCCCATCTAACTCTTTCTTCATTTTGACGGTATACCCACCAGAAAACAAGAAGTAAGGAAGAATATAAACCTTCTTATCCACGAACTTTGCTGCCATATCATGATAGAAAACCGGTGTAGTGACATAGGAAGTATGAACCTGTTGACCAATTTTCTCCGCCATCCGCTGTGCTAGTTTTTCAAATTCAACTGCTGCTGCTGGCTCACGGCTTCCGTGCCCAACAAGCAGTACCGCCTCACTTTCCCGTTTTTCAAAACCAGCTGCAGTTAACCGGGCACCAAGAATTTCTACCATCATTTCATCGGCGCCGAGCGGTTTCCCATAGCGGAATACAATATCAGGATAGCTTTTGCATTGAGCAGGAATATCTTTATTTGCGTGGATACCAGGCAATAGAAAAACAGGGACAACCGTGATTTCACTTGCCCCTTGTTTGATACACGTTTCGACCGCCTGAGCGATGGATGGCTCGGCATGTTCAAGGAATCCAAAGGCTTGAATCACGGCTGTAGACGGCTGCATTACTTTTTTAATAAAAGAAATAAACTTCTCGTTTGCCTCGGCCCGCCTGCTTCCATGTCCAATATAAATAGTCGCCTTCATGTCTGGACTTCCTCAACCGGCCGCCCTGCCATGTAAGCAAGCAAAGCTTGTTTCGTTGCCTTTTCCGGCATTCCATTTGACGGAAGACCAGCGCTAATCAAGGCATTTCTTGTTTGTCTTCCCATACTAATGACCTGCAAATCTTTTAAAAGCGCCAACGCCTCAATGCCGCATTCCTTCAACCCTTCAATAAATGGCTCAACAGAAGCTCGGCATGGGAATACCATCGTATTGACGTCTGCTTCATCCAGCATTCCTTTAAAAATCGGCAGGTACTGCTGGTCCAGCTCATTTTTACTAGTTATCAAAATATCAGCATGCGGGTAGTTATGTTTCAAAATGCTATTATCGCCGACAATCAGCCGTTTTCCTTCCTTGGACATTTCGTCAACCAATCTAGGAATAAAACCGTATTCTTGTAAAGCATGAATGGTTCTGATAGAAACCCCGAAAACATCCGCCGTTATTTGCCGGATGTCAACGCGGATCTCCCTCAAAAGCTTAAAAAATTCAGCGGCACTTTCAGGTGATGTGAACAAAATGTCTTTATAGCTTGAGAGATTATCCAGCTGATTTTGCTCAACCGGTACAGGGACACTTTTCCACTTTGGAAATTCAATCACGTCTGCACCTTGGCCCATTAATTCCTTCGCTAATTCGCTTGGACCGACACCGGTACGGGCAAGCAGAATTTGCCGGCCATAAAGCGGCTTACTCTCGAACCAGCTGATTTTTTCCCGAAGAGCGATGACTTCTCCGACAAGAATGATGGCGGGATTGCTGAACTTCGTCTCCAAGGCCTTCGCTGAAATATTGGCCAGCGTACCCTGTAATGTCTTTTGGCGGCCAAATGTACCCCATTGAATCAAAATAACCGGTGTGGACGCTGATTTACCATGGTTGATGAGATTTTCACAAATAAACGGTAAATTGCCAACCCCCATGTAAAAAGCGATTGTATCAACGCCGCGGGCAAGGCCTTTCCAGTCGAGCATTGGCTTGCCCTCTTCAGATTTATCATGGGCGGTGACGACCGCAAAGGATTCTGCATATTCCCGATGGGTAACAGGGATACCAGCATAAAGGGGGGCTGCAATCCCCGATGAAATGCCAGGAACGATTTCAAAAGGGATTTGGTATTGGGCCAGGGCTGCCGCCTCTTCACCAACACGACCGAAAACGCCAGGATCGCCGCCTTTTAAACGGATAACCCTTTTGCCTCCAAGTGCCTTTTCCACTAAAAGATCATTGATGTTCTCCTGACGCAAAATATGGCGGTCAGGCAATTTGCCACAGTAAATTAGCTCACAATCTGCCGGGGCAAATTCCAATAGTTTTGGATTGGCAAGTCTATCATATAAAATGACTTCCGCTTGCTTAATGGCTTCCAATCCTTTTACGGTGATTAAACCAACATCCCCCGGCCCCGCTCCGACTAAAAATACTTTACCTGTTTTCATCCTGCAGCCTTCCTTCCCTGTTGTTGTGCTATAAAGATGGTTATTTTTTTAGATTCGCTGATAAACATGATAGATTCGCTGATAAAACGAAATATTCGCTGATAACTCATTCAAATTCGCTGATAAAACTTGTAAAACCCCGATAAAATATTTTTTGGGTTTAAAATGCCGCTTTGCGGCTACAAATTCTAAAAAACAACCCTTATAGCACGATAAAAATGATATCTTCTTCTCTATCTACCTTAAATGTCCTTACTTGGCCCTCATCAGGTGCCTGAACCCTACCATCTACCAATGATATTTTCCAATCATAGACAGGACAATAAACATATTCGCCGCTGACAAGTCCTTCGGAAAGGACACCACCCTTTGGATGGGGGCTGCGATTTTCAAGCGCATAAACCTCGCCGTTTGATATTTTAAAAAGAGCTATTTCTTTGTCATCAATTTTAATAGAATAGCCAGCTCTGGCCTTTAAATTCGAATAGTGTGCTACTGGTATGCGTGTTAGCGTTTCAATCATTTGAATCACTCCCCGACCTTAATGGTGTGTTTTGCATAATATTTATCTTGGATTTCTTCACTTTGAATCGCTTCATTCCATGGTTCAATATACTTTTTCAATGTTTGATCCATCCGCTCGTTTAAAGCTTTGCGGGTTTCCCCATTGGAAAGGACTTCCCGTACATGGTCCAAACCAACACGATCCACCCATTTAGAGGTCCGCTCCAAGTAATTCGCTGTTTCACGGTAGTATTGCAGGTAAGCACCGGTCATTTCCATCACCTCTTCCTGTGACTTCACCGTACACAATAAATCGCCAGGGCGAAGGTCGACACCGCCGTTACCTGCCACATAAATCTCCCAGCCGCCATCAATTCCAACGAAGCCAATATCCTTAATTCCCGCTTCAGAGCAGTTCCTTGGGCAAGCAGATACACCCATTTTTACTTTATGTGGGGTATCAAGCCGTTCAAATTTCTTCTCCAGTTCAATTCCGAGTGCCATTGAATCCTGTGTACCATAGCGGCAGAACTGGGCACCGACGCAAGTTTTTACCGTGCGGAGCGTTTTTCCGTAAGCATAACCTGATGGCATATCCAGCTCTTCCCACATCCGTGGCAGGTCTTCCTTTTTCACACCGAACAATCCAATCCGCTGGCCGCCAGTTAATTTTACCAATGGAACATCATACTTTTCGGCGACTTCGGCAATCCTTTTCAAATCTGCCGCTGTTGTGACCCCGCCGTACATCCTCGGCACAACCGAATATGTTCCGTCCTTCTGGATATTAGCATGTATTTTTTCATTGACGAGACGGGAATCACGATCATCCTTGTATTGATCCATATGAACCATACCAAGATAGTAGTTAATCGCCGGACGACATTTCGTGCAGCCTTCTGACATGTTCCAATCCAGGACATTCATGACCTCTTTCACACTTGTTAAACCTTTTGCCTTGATTTCAGCGACCACCTCGTCACGGCTTAAAGTCGTACAACCGCAAAGGCTTGTTTTCTGGGCTGCTGCTGCATCAAATTGGTCACCAAGTGTGTAAGCAAGAATACTGCTAACCATCGGTTTACAGCGTCCGCAAGAACGTCCGGCATTTGTGCAATGACTTACTTGGTCCAGCGTTGTTAGACCTTGTGTCTGGATTGCCTCGACAATCGTGCCTTTTGTGACACCATTACAGCCGCAAATAAGTTCATCATTTGGCATCGGAGCAATATCGCTACTGTCCCCTGTTCCACAGTCTGTTTGAAAAATTGCTTTCCCGCTGATGTCTTCCTTTTTCGTCAGCATCCGGTACAGCTTCGTGCTATCTTTTGTATCGCCATAAAGCACAATGCCAACAATCAGGTTATTTCTTGTTAAAACCCTTTTATAGATACCGTCATATTCGTTGTAAACCATGATGGCTTTTGTTGAACCATCTTCGAAAATTTCTCCTGCTGAGAACAGGTCAACGCCAGCTACCTTAAGCTGCGTTCCGGCAACCGAGCCATGATACGGTTCTGCAACCGTACCGCAAATACGATTTGCAAGCACTTTTCCTTGTTCATATAATGGCGCAACTAAACCGTAGACTATTTCCCTATGCTCAGCACATTCTCCCACTGCATAAACATGGGGTACACTGGTTTCCATAAAATCATTGACAACAATGCCGCGGTTTACATAAATTCCACTGCCTTTAGCCACTTCTATGTTGGATTTAATCCCAATGGCCATCACAACAAGATCTGCCTCGACTTCTGAGCCATCTTTAAAGCGAAGTCCTCTGACGCGATTGTCTCCTAGGATTTCGACGGTTTCTTTTTCCATGAAAAAATTCATACCCTGTGATTCTAGTTCAGCTTTTAACAGCGACGAAGCAATCGGATCCAACTGCCGTTCCATAAGGTTAGGCATAAGGTGAACAACATCTACTTTCATCCCAAGGTTCAGCAATCCTCTTGCCGCTTCAAGACCAAGGAGCCCGCCGCCGATGACCACTGCCTTTTTATGGTGTTCCGCTGATTTGATCATCATTTCACAATCCTTAATATCACGAAATCCGGTCACACCAATTTTGTCTGCGCCTGGAATGGGCAGGATAAAGGAATTTGAGCCGGTGGCAATGATCAATTCATCATAGTCGACTTCACGGCCTTGATCACTAATCACACGTTTTGCGTCCACATCAATTTTAACCACTGCTTCGCCTGTAAATAATTGAATCTGATTTTCTTGATACCAATCTAGCGGGTTAATAATGATATCATCAAAGTTTGTTTCGCCTTGGAGGATATTTGATAATTTAATCCGGTTATAGTTTGGATATGGTTCTTGTCCAAAAATAGTCATCTCAAATGGCTCCGGGGACACTTTAAGAATTTCTTCAATCGTTCTGACTCCAGCCATTCCGTTTCCAATCATCACTAATTTTTTCATCTTAGGTCGCTCCCTATTTGTTTAATCATAAATTATTATGTTTATCTCTATAGCTATATTGTAATTTCCCTGATGAGATAAATTTGTGAGGTACGTCACATCTTGTTGTGCATTTGTGAATCATTTCACATTATTGTCATAAAGCGTAACAGCATAGATAATTAGATAAATTGGAATAATCTAACACGTTTGAGGTGTTAAATGACGAAACATACCATTTATAAAAACGAAGAAGGAAAACAGGCTATTCTTGGTTTCTATGAAAAATATTTAGAAGAACTAGAGGTTACTATTGAAAGAACTTTTGTGGAAACTTCCTACGGGAAGACGCATGTATTAGTAATGGGACCAAAGGAAGGAAAGCCAATCTTTATTTTTCAAGGTGGAAATTGTATTAATCCGATGACATTATCGTGGTTCAAGCCCCTTTTTGAAAACTACCGAATATATGCACCAGACACGATTGGACATCCTGGGTTTAGTGACGAGAATCGAATTTCTGCGAAGGATGAGAGTTTTGCATGCTGGATTTCTGAATTAATGAAGCATTTCTATGTTGATAAATCGGCCTTTGTAGGACCTTCTTACGGTGCTGGAATCATCCTAAGGTTGGCGGCCTTTTCCCCAGAAAAAATTGCTTGTTCCATTTTAATATCACCTGCTGGAATTCAACTTGGTTCTAAATTAGAAATGATTAGGAAAATTCTTGTTCCTTTACTAATTTATAAAATCAATGATTCAAGGGAGCAAATTAATAAAATTGCAGATATAATGTCTGATTCTAGTATGAAAGAACTAGATAAGGAAATCCTTGCTAGTATTTTTAAATATGTCAAACTTGAACAGAAAATGCCGAAATTAACTAAAAAAAGGGAATTAGAAAACTACACCTCGCCGACGATGGTTATCACTGGTCATAAGGACGTTTTTTTTCCAGAGAAAAGAATTTACAAAGCGGCAAAGGAAATCATCCCCAACCTAACGAACTATGAAGTTTTCGATATGGGGCATTTTCCCGATGAAGACTTTTTAGGGGAAATTAATCAAATAGTTATGGACTTTCTTAGATTGCATTACTAATCCCGGTGGAGAAGGCAGTAAAAGACATGCCTGTTAAAAATACATTGCCCCAAATAAATGTTAGAAGAGGGTGTCATTTGGACACCCTCTTTTCGTCACGCAGTCTGTTTATCTTTATTTTGTTGAGTGATTGGCTTTACCAGTCCATTAACCACCGGGACAAGAACACCAACTATTGCTACAGGCACGAGCTCCCACATTACCAATGGCGGTGTGATCAGAATCCCGGACTTGTGTATCGCAAACAAGGCAAGGAAGTAAGCCATGCTTCCCACAAGCCCAGCCAGCCATTTAGTTTTTCTAAACAATAAAAAGGCTAGTGGAATTAATAAAAGCGTAATCGGAACATAGGACGTTGGATAACCGACCGCTGAGAAAATGCCTTTACCAACAAAACGTAACAGGATATAAAGAAGCGTTGCCGTGACAGGAATCGTAACATCGCGGCAAATTCGAATGATTAGCACCGTTAGTAACCCGATAAACAGCACGGAATAGATTGGATAAACCCATTCTGGAATGCCTCCAAAAATTTGTGAGGCAGGATCTGAGATTAGGTCCAAAATTTCTTTTGAGGCAATCGATTTCCCATGAATGTACTGATTATAGGAAATCGCTCCGTTTTCCTGTTGCATATTTGGGAACATGAAGCATTCGAGCAGGAACATTGCAAACCATGTATGCATCGACTTCCAGGTCGGCTTTGTCTCCCGGGTATAGAGGAAATAGCCGCGCCAGACTCCAAAAATCATAATGTCCGTTGCAATATAGTAAATAAAATGGGTTGGACTCCAGGTTGTTAAATCAATCCCATAGGCGATATGGTAGGTAAAGTCTAACGGAATTCCAATTAGGAATAGCACATAACCGATTGTGATTAGATTTCTTGAAAATCGTTCCATATACTGTTTACGCCGCCACTCTTGAAATAACAAAACCGCACCTAGGGCAAAACCAAGCGTATTAACAATATGGGGAATTGAATATTCCTCAAACAAATACTTAAAATGATACGAAGCATCCCAGGCAGACCCAATAAATTTTAACAAAAAGGCAAGTACCCATAAACGATAATATTTCAATGATATCATCCCCTCTCTAGCTATCCCAGTAAATCAAATATATCGCCAAATATGGCGATTAGGATATAATTAACGGCCAACGCAATTCCAAATGCTATTCCCATAATACGGGCATCTTTTTGTGTGAATAATTTGTACATAAAGATAATTCCAGAAGTGACAACAAAAACGTTACAAATTAAAAATGTCCAAAGTAAATTTTCACTGTGCGCTACTGCTGTAACGTGGAATAAATATAACGGTATCAAGGATCAATCCCTCCATGGATTGCTTTTTATTAATGTTAAGACGTTTCACTTTTGGTTTCCTTTATATTATGATTCTTTGAAGGACCTAAAATTAAACCCATTACATAATTTTCACCAACTGGATTTAATAGGCAAAAAAACTCTAATCTCTATTATAAACGAATGAACCTAGAAAGGTGACAATTTTTTTAAAATACTACTTCCATCATTTTTCCATCCTTTTCATTCAATGTAAGGCTTACTTCTTTACATACCCTCTGTAAATTGCATAAAATTTAAGGGAACCAACAAGCTAAAACATAAAAGGAAACCGGAAATACTGTTTTTGATTGAAAGGGGAATGACTTCTGAAACAATTAATCATTGTAATTTTTCTTCTCTCCACTGTCCTACTATCTGCCTGTAATTCGATAAAAGTCCCGAAATCGATGATGGATCATCAAATGAGTGCGACACCGACTGATGTCGTGCCGACGAAATCAGTTTGGAAAATGGCGGAGCATCCACAAGCAGGTGCAAAAACGCCAATCTCCATTCTTATTAAGGATAAATCCGATAAACCAATCGAATCATTTCAAACGGTTCATGAGAAAAAGATGCACTTATTTATTGTGAGTAAGGATTTAGCTTATTTTTCACATATTCACCCAACATATAAAGGAAAAGGGGAATTTGACATTACGACTACCTTCCCAGCCGGAGGGGATTATAAAATTATTGCTGATGTGACCCCAAAGGGCGGTGGGGATAGCAGTATAGAAAGTCACTGGGTTCATATTGAGGGAGAGCCGGCTAAGGAAGAACCTCTCGTTCCTGATAAAGAATTGACCAAAGTGGTGGATGGAAAAAAGGTTTCCCTCTCGTTTAGTCAACTTGCGGCAAATAAGACCCTGCATATGACATTTACAATTAAAGAGGCAAAAACGAATCAGCCCATCAACAATCTGCAGCCCTATTTAGGGGCAATGGGCCATACGGTTGCCATGAGTGCTGATGCCGAAAAATACCTGCACATCCACCCGATGGAAACCGCCGGGAATGGCCCGAATATTATCTTTATGACCATCTTCCCTGAACCCGGAATTTATAAAGTTTGGGGTCAGTTTAAACACCAGGGTAAGGTATTGACCGTTCCCTTTGTCATAGATGTACCGAATAAATAAGCAAAAAACCCCTACTACAGTTGAATAGGGGTTTTTGAATGCATAAATTAATACATTTCTTGAAGTCGGTGCCTGACACCCTTTGCGAATATTTGTCCGTGTGGGTTAGACAGTTAGGGGAACCCCCTCCTGCTTTTAAACATAAAGTCTACACTTCTCCAGAAGGTTTGACCGTCGGTGTATAGGCTGGTAGTGGAGTACCAAAATTAGGGGTACCATCTGGTTTCCAATTGATTTTTTGAACCCTTGGATTCCGAAGCCTTCCCAGACCATGGTCCCCTTCAGTCTCCGAAAACGAAAATGCATGGTAGACGATCCAGTCCTCAGTTCCGTCTGGGGATTGAGTAAAGCTATTATGCCCAGGGGAAAATACTCGGTTTTTTACACTTTTCGAGAAAACTGGTCCTGGATGCTTTGCCCAAGAATCAGGATCAAGAAGATTAGCCGTTTCACATGCTGTAAGCATCCCTAAGCAATAGTCATCAGACCATGTTGCACTTGCAGAAAAAACCAGAAAAACTTTACCGTTCCGTTTTAGAATTATAGGACCTTCATTTATTGCCATTCCACCTTGTTTCTCCCATTCATCCGACGGAGCCGATATTAATATGTTTTCACCATTTAGTGTCCACGGGTTTTCCATTTTTGCAATGTAAAGTGCTGATCCATAATCCGGAAAATATCCATATCCTGAGTATAGAAAATATAATTCATTCTTATGCTGAAGAACGGTTCCATCTAAACCAGGATGCTCGGTATTCACCACACCCCTGAAATGCCACTTGCCCAGCAATGGATTGGGTGAAGAATTTTCAAGGACAAAGATATGCCGAGTGTCATCTCCACCACCATCATTGGCAGTAAAATAAATGAACCATTTTCCGTTAATATAGTGTATTTCAGGTGCCCAAATATTGTGGCTATATGGACCTTCTGCTGGAGGTGACCATATTATTTTTTTCTCTGTTGTCGAAATTCCCGTTATGGTCCGACTCTTCCAAATTGCTATATGATTAGATAAAGTAATGGTTAAATAATAGTAGCCGTCTGTATGTTTATAAATATAAGGATCTGGACCACTTTCAAGCAGGGGATTCATAAACATTTCATTATTTTGACTCGTAATGATGTTGTGGGTTTGTGTTTCCATTATTAGCACCACCATATTGGATTATAACGACTATCTTTGACTTGATTTTATCGTTAAGGACAAAACGCTACTCATTTTTTAAAAAAGGTAGACGATTTACTTTTTTGTTGAAATTTTATAATCTTTTTAATTCCCTTAGTAATCTATCTACATCTGACAATAATTCTTCCTTTGCACGTTTAGATACATGATCTCCATTTGCTTTATCAAGAAATTCTTGAAAATCATTTAGATGTTTTAAGGATTGTTCAATATGGCCTTTTTCCATATGATGTTGTGACTGTTCTAGTTTATTGCTTAATTGTTTATATAAACTGTGATTTATTTCTCCAGAAACATTGTATTTATCAAGCAATTTCATAATTGTTTTGTGACTTGTTTCTATTGGTTTCACATGAAAATTATCAAATCTCGTAAAATTATAGTTTGATCTGAGTCCTACTTTTCCCTGTGTAAATGCTGTGCTGCTGTTGTCTGTAAAATCTATTTTAGGCGTTTCCATATCTCCAACAAATATCTTTATATTGGTTCCTTTTGCAACAACTTTCATATGCTGCCATGTATTTAGGGGAGCACTGATTTTTGCACCTTTTAAGTACGACCAATTATAATTAAATTTCCCTAAATGAACACCATCTTTATTGATATATGCTAGATAACCTTGCATAAAATCGGGATTATTTTGATTGAGTTCAATGCCATTGGCTGGATTATTTACTCTAAAAATTAAACCACCGTCACCTGTCCCGGCGCCAATATTAATATCAGCTTCAACTGTATAATCCTTCCATTTACTATCTCCGATTACAGATTTCGCAAAGGTACCTGGTGCTGCAGAATATTCTCCTTCAGTTGCCGGTGGTCCTTCCCCCTTATCTAAAGTAAAATTAATACTTCTAAAGTCAAATTCACCCTTTACCATTTCCGCCTTAATCGTATGTTTGCCAGCGGGTAAAGAGACATTTTCTTTAATGACACTTTCCCAGTTATCCCAGCCTCCTGTTTTTTGCACATCTATGATACCTGTTAAATCAACAGTATCATCAAGCCAAAGCCTAATTTGACTTCCTTCTAAATCCGTTGCAACTCGTATATCTACTTGATACTTATCCTCTTTTTCAATATCGACATTGTATTTTAACCATTCTCCTGCTTGATTCCAGCCAACATTATAACCGCCCTCTGGATTTAAGCGAATATCTACAGAATCTCTCCTATATTGACCACCAATATTTTCAGGAGACTGATCATGATAACCAATACCTTCTCCACCTGTAATATAGTCAGCCGCCATTATTTTTCCTGGCAGCTTCTTATGATTGTCAAACCTGTGAAGTGTAAATCTAGAAATATCAAATTCTCCTTGTAGGGTTACTAGCTTTAATGTGTGTTTTCCAGCTGGTAATGAAATGTCCTTTAAAGAAGTGTTTTTCCAGTTATCCCGATCACCTGTATTTGGTATGTCTATTTCTCCTGTTAAATCAGTTTTATCATCTAAAAGGAGCTTTACTTTTCCGCCATCTTGGGTTGCAGATGTAAGTATATCTAAACCATATGCTCCTTCTTCCTCGATGTTTACGTCATATGCCAGCCATTCATCTGGTTGATTGGAAGTAACAGCGTAACCACCTTCTGAATTCACTCGGATATCTACAGAATCGTCTCGGTATTTTCCGCCACTATTCCCTGCAGTATTATCGTGGTAACCTGCACCTTCACCACCAAGATTGTAATCTGCGGCTTCAATGATTCCAGGAACCGGTTTATGAATATCAAACGACGTAAAATCAAGACTAGTAAAATCAAATTCTCCTTCTACTATCTCAACCTTAATCGTATGGTCACCCTCCGGCAATGTTATTCCTTCTTTCCTAACAGGCTGCCAATTATTCCAATCACCTGTGTTAGGAACATCCAACACACCGGTTAAATCGGTCTCGTCATCTAACCATAAACGAACTTTTGCCGATTTAAATGTTGTTGCCGCATTTAGTTGAACATTATAAAGACCTTTTTCTTTTATGGATACATTGTATTTAAACCATTCTCCTGTTTGATTCCATCCAACAGCAGTACCGCCTTTTGGATTGTTACGGATATCGACAGCATCTCCTCTTAATACTCCGCCTATATTTTTAGCTGTTGTTTCATGATAGGCCACCCCTTCACCGCCAGTTATATAGTAGGCAGCACCAATTGAACCAGATATAGGTTTGTGTGCATCAAAAGAGCTAGGTTTATTTGTTTTAACCGTCCAATATCCTTCTATTTCCTCCCAGCCTTCACTTTTTCCATCATTGAAATTGGAGGACATTTGAATTACTTCTTTATTTTTTTGGAAATTCATATTAGCTAAATCAAACGTTCCATCCTCAACGACTATTTTTAAAGTATGCTTGCCTTTTGGTAAATCAATACCCTCAATCGAAAATGTTTTCCACTCATCTGTTTTCGGAATATTTAATACACCAGTCAAATCAGTCGAGTCATCCAACACTAACTTTACTTGTGCATCATCACTTGATGCTGATACTCTTAGGTCTACATTGTAAGCAGCATCTTCTGCAACATTGACATTGTAGTTGAACCATTCACCCGGTTTATTTAAGCTTACGTTATTTCCACCTTCAGAATTCACTTTAATATCAACAGTATCTCTTCTATATAGATCACCGGTATTCTCTACAGTTGTATCATGAAAACCTGCTCCTTCACCGCCTGTATTATAATGAACGGCCTCGATCTTTCCTGGTAAAGGTTTGTAAGCATTGAATACATTGCTTCCGTTTACTTTATTGCTAAATGCAGTGTAGGCAAATGCAGCATGAAAATTAGATGTTGTATATCCAATTTTCCCTCCATTCAGCCCAGCAATTACACGAGTTTGCTTTTGCATTCCATCTACAAAAATCTTAAAGGCTGAAGAAGACTTTTCTACTCGTATTTGGTGAAGCTTCGAATAATCATACCCTACTGGTAAATCCGTTGCTTCTGTGCCTTGTTTTACTCCATTTACAATAAAAAAGGTTTCTAATTGATTTTTCTTGGGACTTAATACCGCTAAGCCGTAGTTATTTTCATCCTTATAAGAGAAAACAGCACCTAATTGCGGATTACCTTTCGATCCTTGTTCAATAGCTTTCATATTGAATTCTGCAGTGTAGTCTGAGGCAGTGGATGCCTTTGTCAATTGTTTAAATGGATTGGTATTATCGATTGTCGTTTGTTGAAGCCACCCTGACATATCCGAAGCAATACCCCAGCTTCCCCCATTTATATTTTCCCAATTCTTATCAAGCGATGATTGGGTGAACCGCTCACTAAAATCAGGTAAGTCCGGGTTAGGCTGTTCTGTAGTAGTTGGACCAAGAACGAGCATTTTTTCACCATTCCAAGCGATTCGGTCTAGATTCATATATCTTCCTGGATTTGCATGACTGTGGTACACCATATACTCAGAGTCAAGGTCTGGCCCTCGAACAATAGAATTATGCCCTAGTCCTACATTCGGTCCTTCTGAATTTAGTAAAATTGGATTTTGTGCAAGCAGTTGAGAAAAGCCAGAAATTGGACTATCACTGCTTGCATAGTCAACACGATACGCCTTGTTCCAAACGTGATTTCCTGTATAGGTCATATAATATTTATTATTTCTTTTCAAAACGGTTGGTCCTTCCGTCCAGCCATTCATTTCTGCACCAGTATTTGATACCTGACCAAAGGTATAGGGATCTGTCATTGGACGCGCATCAATTCTTTTATCTCCTGTACTGTAGAAATACCATTTTCCATCATCATCAATGAACACGTGTCCATCAATTCCCATGCCAAGGTTATCGGTTTGCTTCACAAAAGGACCTAATGGATTTGAGCTTTTGTACACATAATGCCCATGTCCCCCAGGTGATGTGTACATATAAAAATCACCATTCCAATAAACAACCTCAGGTGCATAGGCAGCCTTGGTTGTTGGTTCCTTCGTTACTAATCCACCGTACTCCCAATTAACTAAATCCTCTGACTTCCACGCTTTTACTCCACTTTTATCATCCACCGTACTAACATAAAGATAATAAATACCATTGTGTTTTAAAATATAGGGATCTCCTTCTCCATAAAACACTCCTGTATCCCATTTCCAAGAATCTGATAATTTAAAGGGGTTACTGTAGGCTAATGCTGATAATGGGATGGACATGAACAAACTGGTCGCAATTACCATAGAGATAAGCTTTTTCAGAAAAATCTCCTCCTTATTTTATTCCTCACTTAATGGCTGTTTAAAATAGATGCTCCACTTTTATTCGCAATAAACTAACGTAATATTCGGAAAAATTGAGATAAAATAAATCACCTATACCCAAAGGAAATGTTGGCAGCAAAACTTTCCTTTGGGTATATATTATTGATTTTGCAACTGATAGTTTACCATCTTTGATATTGATTTGTTTTTAGCTAAGGCTAAAATTCCTGCAGATAGAAACATTAAAGATCCTAAAATATCCATTACTAAATAAGATGAGAACCCTAAAAGAATAAACCAGATAGGTTTTTTAACTTCAGTTTTATGATCTCTCAATGTTTTCGCTAAAACTAAGTTTAAGATTCCTAGAATAACGAATAGCATTCCAAAGGAAACTGAAAACATATACAAACTACCAAAAATGGATTGTGCAGCCTCAAGTTTTGCTAGAGTGTTATATGAAGAATTTAATCCTTTATTTTTTATATAAGAAGCATATACAAAAATTGTTAGAAGGCCTGAAACAATTTGCCATATAGAACCGACCATAACTAATCTTCTCTCTAACTTTCTATTCACCATTAATCCTACCTCCTTAACAGGAAGAATTTGTTTTTATTATCCCTTAACCCCAGATGACAAGGAAAGTGATTCCATAAAGTATTTTTGTGTGAATAAATAAAGGATAAATGTTGGAACAATGGCTACCAGTGCTCCCGTTAAAGCATGCGCAACATCAAGTGCATACATCCCCTGAAGTAATTGTAATCCTGGGGTAATTGGCATCTTTTCTACATCATTAAATACAATGGATGGCCATAAGAAGTCATTCCATGAGGCAGTAAATGTGAACAACGCTACAACCGTCAAGACGGGTCTTATTAGTGGCAATATCAACTTAGAGAATATTTGAAAATCAGAAGCACCATCCACCCTGGCAGATTCGTCAAAATCCTTGGGAATCCCTTGCATAAACTGTCTTACGAGAAAGATATTAAATACTCCAGCTGTTCCAGGAACAATTGCTGCTAAATAATTATTTACCCATCCTAAACTATCAATAATTTTATAGAGTGGAATCAGATTCACAACTGCTGGAAACATCATTGTTGCCATTAAAAAGAGAAAGATCGCGTTTCTTCCCTTAAATTTCATTCTTGAGTAACCAAAACCAGCTAATGAAACAATTGCTAAAACTAATACCGTTTGTGATACCGATATGATGAGCGAGTTCATAAACCATTTTGCCACAGGTGCACTTGTGTTTTCAAAAAGCACATCCTGATAATTTCCAATAACCCAATGAATTGGCAGAATTGTAAAAGCACTTGATTGGATATCATCTTCACTTTTGAATGAAGAAGTCACTGTATACAATAAAGGAACAATCCATATAATTGCCATGAATAGTAAAAAGATTAATGAAACAAATTTTGTAACTCTTTTTTTACCCAAGATAAACACCTCCTAATCGCGTTGTCTTAAAAAGAAGAATTGAATGGCAGAAACGACCATAATACATAAACCCAGGATAACAGCCATGGCTGACCCTATACCTGCAATGGAAATGCCTGAACCAAAGGCGTTCTGTTGAATGTACATTAACAATACTGAAGTCGAGCTTGTTGGTCCACCTTTTGTTAACATGAGTGGCTGCCCATATACATTAAATTGGGCGATTGTCGTAATAACAACTGTATATAAAATTTGAGCTCTTATGCTAGGAAGAGTGATTCTAAAAAACTTTTGAATACTACTTGCTCCATCTATAGAGGCAGCTTCATATAAATCTCTTGAAATACCGTTAAGAGCAGCCTGATAAATAATCATATTTGCACCGATTGACCACCAAATAGTAACTACAACTAATGTAATCCAAGCGTATGGCTGCGTAGATAACCAGTTAGTTTCAACATTTAGAAAATGATTGATTGGTCCAAAGGAAACACTAAAAAGCATAGAAAATACAATCATTACTGCAGAAACTGAGAACAAGGTTGGCATGTAAAATAATGCCTGAAAAAACTTCAATCCCTTTGGTCTAGTATTTAGGCCTGCCGCTAAAAGTAAAGGAACAATAATACAAGCTGGAACTGTAAAAAGCACAAATTTAAATGTATTCCCCAATCCATTGTGTAATTGATCGTAGAATGTAGACTCATGATTAAACAAAATTTCTTTATAATTAGCCAATCCTACAAACTCCGGATCTCCTATTAAATCCCAGTTGGTAAATGAAATATAAATACCATATAAAGTGGGAAAAAGAAAAAAAATAGCAAATAAAATTAGATGTGGCCCGATGTAAAGATACGGAGAAAGGTTAAAACGTTTTTTACCCGAATTTTTCTCTATTACTGCAGACATATTTAATTCCTTGTTCACTCCAGTATTTATCATAATTTTAAACTCCTATTCTTTAGTTATCGAATAGAGAGAGAAATCCTTATCGATTAAAAAGGATTTCTCTATAATTCCCCTAATACCAATTTTACCAAGCCAATTTTCAGCAATCTTATTTTTTATTATTTGATGCTATTTTATCCTCAACTGCTTTTTGAGCCGCTTTTAGTCCTTTGGTAATATCTAATTTCCCATAAATGGCATCACCGACTAATTTATCAATTTCTTCGGCTACAAAGCCATTATATTTGTAATCAAATATTTTAAGAGACTTTTGCAATTCAGGATCTTTGACTAAAAATGATTGTGGTAAATCTTGGTACTCCGGATTTTCCAATGTCACTAATGAAGCAGGGTTTTGGCCAGCTTTAGCCCATGGAAGTGAGTTCTCTCTGACAAAATCAAGGAAATCCGTTATTCCTTTTGTCTTCTCTTTAGATCGATTTTCGTCCTTAAACATAACGAATTGATGAGAGGAAGTCCAGTTTACAATTTTATCAGGTGAAATCTGAGGAAAGTTTGTTAATCCCCAATTTAACTTTTTCGAATCTTTTAAGCTATTTTGCATCCATATACCTTCTGGATAAAAGATTGCTTTACCGGATTTGAATAACTGACCAGGGTCTTCTCCATCCTTGTTAGCAATCTTGTTATCAATTAAACCTTTTAATAATTCAAGTGCTTCCTTAGCTTCTGGAGTATTAAGTGTTGGTGTCTCACCGTCACTAGTAATATCTCCACCAAGTTGATTGTAAATGGATAAAAAGATTGGTCGGGTCCAAGTTATTCCAACACCTGTGATTTTGTCCTTTTTAGACATTTCTCCAGCTTCTTTAATTTCATCAAATGTTATAACGTTATCATCGAGTGCATTTGGTGCATATTTTTCTAGTAAATCTTTATTGTAATACATAACAAAACTGTGTACATCTAATGGAACACTATATCTACTACCATTAATTTCACCTATATCCCATCCTGCTGGTACATAGTTTTCTGCTTTAATTTCAGGATAATCAGCCAATTTATCATCATAAGTTGTTAATAAGTCATTGCCAACAAACTGTTTAATTCTCTCAGCATGTACAATTGTTAGATCAGGAATACCTTTTCCTGAGTTCACTACTGTTGGGATCTTTTTATACATATCATCCGCAACCATTGAAACATTCTTTATTTTGAATTTTGGATTTGTCTTATTATATTCATTAACGATTTGTTTCATATTTTCGCCATCAGGTCCTGTAAACGGATTCCAATATAGAATTTCGTTTTTAGCTGAACCTGAAGAACTTGAGCTAGATGAACTACAGCCTGATAAAGCCATCATAATCGCAAAAAGTATAGAGAACATTAATACCGCTTTTCTCTTCATTTAATTTCCCCCTGATTTTTTTTATAATATAACTACAAATCCTTTCAGCTTGTATCCTGCCCCCCCTTCTTCCTTCCGAGTTAATTAATAGATAGAACACGTTTAAATAGATATTATTTTTATATAAAACCAACTTGATTGAATATTTATAATTTTCAATCAAGTTGGATCATACTTACCTATTATCAATGAAGAAAAAATAAGCTAACTGACAACATCGACATGCCACATATCGTTAATTTCCCGGATCCTTTTTAAATCACATTTTGGGATTCGATCGTAAGTTAGTATACCGTTAATTTCCTGCTCTACATCTGTTAACTGTGTATAACAAAATCCATGTAATGAATGGGAATCAAAGATTGCTTTCAGGACTCGTTCATAATCGGCTATATAATCTTCCTCATTCGAAACGGAAGTATAACCCCATCCACTTTCATCTCCGACTTTATACCCGATTCCACCAAACTCTGTTAGCAAAATGGGCTCATCGGAGTGATCGAATCCTTTTGTGTAAATCCTTCGCCCTGCTGGTCTAGATTTAAGTAAGTTTTCTTTATTTAATACTGAATTTCGAAACTCATTGTATTTTTCAACTTCATCTTTTCGTCCATGGTTATAATTATGAATAGCACATATATCAGTCTTTGTTAATTCCCATCCATCATTAGAAATAACTAGCCTTGTTGTGTCAAGAGAATGGATTAAATGATACATCGCTGCCGAGTGGTGCTTTTGTTGTTCATTATTACAAATGAGAGGAACTCCCCAGCTTTCATTCAAAGGAACCCAAGTTACAATACATGGATGATTGTAGTCACGATTAATGATTTCTATCCATTCATTTGTCAGACGTGCAACCGCTTCTTCACTATACGAAGGAGAAGAAGCACATTCTCCCCAAACAAGGAAACCTAATTGATCCGCCCAATAAAGAAATAGTGGATCTTCAACCTTTTGATGTTTTCTACATCCGTTAAATCCCATTTCCTTTGATAATTCGATATCTTTCTTTAAATCTTCCTCTGTTGGAGCAGTTAATAAACCTTCTGGCCAGTACCCCTGATCAAGTACTAGTTTTTGATAATACGGCTTATTGTTTAGATAGACCATCCCATTTTCAGTATGAATTTTTCTCATTCCAAAGTAAGATGTAATTTCATCTAGTATATGATTTTGTTCTCCCACACGAATCTTTACATCGAATAAATTTGGACTTTCTGGTGTCCAGTTCCAACCATTATGATGGAACCCAGTTCGAAATATTTTCCTATTATAGAGATTAATAGCTCTTCTGAAAAAACCTTCATGAATTTTTACGGTATCGTTTGCTACATGTTCGCCTTTAAAGGTAATCTCAATTTCAAGAATTTTATTCACATAGTCACCTGATAGTTCAAAATCAATGATAATATCACCATTGTCAATATCTGGCGTGAATTTCACCTTATTTATATGAGTTTTGTTTACTGCCTCCAACCATACTGTCTGCCAAATACCAGTAGTCCGTGTATACCAAATCCCGGTCGACTTTTCAATCCAAGATTGCTTTCCTCGAGGAATCGTTTCCTCACTAGAAGGGTCTTCAGCTCTTACAACAACTGATTGCGTTCCATTTTTCAAATAATTAGTTATATCAAATGAGAATGGTGTATGTCCACCTTCATGAGTACCTGCGAAATTTCCGTTTATGAAGACCATTGCCCGATAGTCTACTGCACCAAAGTGCATAATAATTTGCTTGCCAGCCATTGAATCAGGAATGTCGAATTGGCGACGATACCAGACCCAATCATGAAAGGTAGAATCGTTTATCCCGCTAAGCTTTGATTGATATGCAAAGGGGACATTTATTCTTTGTTTGAATTCCCTCTTTTTTTCAAACCATTTTCCTTCTAATCCTATATTCTGATCATCAAATTCAAAATCCCATTCACCATTTAAATTATACCAGTCACTTCTTTTTAATTGTGGGCGAGGGTATTCCTGTCGTAATGTCATAACCTTCTCCTTTTACTGTGAATATTTATTTATTGTTAATTGCTCTAATTTTGTTAACATCTACTTTTGGTTCCCTATCTTCTTTTAGTAAACCATTAACCTCTTGCTGCACATCGCTAAGTTGTGTATAGCAAAATCCACTAATATATGAAGTATTTTTAATTGCTTGAGTAATAGATTCATAACGATGTAAGAAGTCATCTTCACTCTTTACCTGATTCCCATAGCCCCAGCCTTTATCAGAATTGAATGCAATACCCCCATATTCACTTATAATGATAGGCTGTCCTTTATATTGATAGCCTTGTGCCATAGCATGCTTAAATTTATTAAATGCTATATCGTTATTCACCACTTTTTCTTTATCTATATATCGATTTAAAAATTCATCACCATATTCTACATAATCATGTAAGGAAATAATGTCTGAAATCGTGTGCTCCCAGCCATCGTTTACAATAACTGGACGCATACTATCCAACGCTTTTGTAAGATGATAAATCCCCTCTGTAAACTTTTGTTGTTTATGATCTGTATATATATTTTTCACACCCCAGGACTCATTAAACGGTGTCCATGTAATGATGCATGGATGATTATAATGCTGTTTAACAACCTCTATCCATTCCTCTGTAAAATTTTGAACCGCCTCATCTGAAAATTCATAGGTAGCAGCCATTTCCGACCAAACGAGTAGACCTTTTTTATCTGCCCAATAAAGATATCGCTGATCTTCCACTTTCATATGCTTTCTTACTCCGTTGAAGCCCATCTCTAATGTTCGATCAATATCCTCAATAATCGCTTCTTCTGAAGGTGGTGTTAAATGCGACTCTTGCCAATAGCCCTGATCTAAAATAAGTTTTTGGTAGAGAGGAATATTATTAAGCAATACATTCCCGTTTTCTATTGAGATTTTCCTCATCCCAAAGTACGACTTCACATAATCTACTACTTCACCATTCTTAAATAATGTAAATTCTATATCATACAAGTTGGGGGATTGTGGACTCCAACGAACAACTCTCCAATGATGAAAATCACTTGCAATATTTGTTGTAACTGTTTGATTCGAACGGCTTATGGTTTGATCGAATGATTGAATCAGCTGACCTTCAAACAATATGGATGTTTTTAACAGAAGGGTCTGATTAAGGTCGCCTGAAATTTCATATGAAAACTCAACCGATTCAGTATCTATATCTGGTGTTATTTTGACCGCTTGAACATGTGTTTTATTTAAAAACTCAAGCCATACAGTTTGCCAAATCCCTGTTGTTTGAACATACCAGCATTCATAATTTTGATCTAACCATCTCTGTTTTCCTCTTGGCTGGTAGCAGCTTTGACTATCTTCGTTTTTCACTACAATATTTAATACATTTGTCCCATCTAAATAATCAGTTATATTAAAGGAAAGAGCTATTTGCCCACCCTTTCTTTCACCAACAAATGCGCCGTTCACCCATAACTTTGTTTTATAATCAGCTGCTTGGAAGTGGAGTATAATCTCCCTATTTTCATATTCACTAGGAATTGTTATGCTTTTTTGATACCAGACATTAGGACAAAATCCTTCCTCTCCAATACCGCTAGCTTTTGTTTCATATGTAAAAGGCACCATAATTTTTTTATCAAATTTTGTTTCTTTGTACCATTTTTCCTGTTCACCTTTGTTCTCTTTATCAAATTTAAAATTCCACTCCCCATTTAAATTCAACCATTCTGCCCTTTCAAATTGCGGCCTTGGATATTCTTTTCTTGGTATATTTTCTACTGTCATTCAATATATCTCCTTTAAATAGCTACTAATTATTAAATAATCAAAGTGTTTTGTTACTTGAAAGTGCTTACAAGTAAATTTTATATTAAGTTATATAACATTCATATACTAAATTTAGTATAAAATATACTTTACCAAATAGTTAATTTAAAATGTACATAAAAAAATAAAACCCAAACTAAGACAGAGATCATGTCTATGTTTGGGTTTTACCCATATTTTGAAACTGGATACCTACATTGAACGAAATTAATTTCATAAGAGCCGCATAATCTACGTTAATATTGTTTCTGCCAATTCCACCTCTTCACTCAATTTAAGCGTAACAGGTACATACATTCTTTTCGGCTCATATTTTCCCTCAATTTGTTCTAAGAGGAGATCAACTGTCTTTTTACTGCATTCAGCAATGTCTTGCTTTATAAACGAAACACCTGGTATACCTGGTGGATCAAAGGTTAGTAATTCAATCTCCCGGCATGTTTCTTTCTTTAGAGAACTAATGGCTAAATGAGTATAAAGCGCTAATTCAGCATTCATTGTAAATACAGCTGTTATTTCAGGTTTACTCAATAGAAATTCTTTAATTAGCTTTGGTGTTTTATTGGGTGATATTTCATTAAAACCCAATGTCAGCCATAGATTCTTATTAATTGTCGTTTTCCTTTTTAAAAAGGCATTTTCAAATCCTTTAGACCTCTCGTCAGTTACTGTATTTGTCATGATTGGAGATACAAGCCCAATATTTTTATGTCCTTTATTTAATAAGTGTGTGATAGCTTCGCAAGTTCCAAGCTCATTCTCAGAGGTCACACTATAAGTTAAAATATTCTCCATATACCTGTCAATTAATACAAATGGGAATTTATCCAAAGAAAGTCTTAGCACAGCATCATTATACGTTTCTTTTTCTGTAGGAAAAATAATCATTCCGCTCACTTTCATTTTTCGAAACATCTCTATAGCATTTGCTTCTTCAAATTGAGACTCTCTTGTGATCTTAATTATAAGATTATGTCCATTCTTTGAAACATATTTTTCAATATAATTAACAAACTCTTGGTCAATTTTCGTTTTCATACTTGGAAGAATAAATCCAATTAATCCTTTCGATTTATTCGGTTGTTTGATTGGAGTTGTTAGGTTACTCTCACAAACAAAAGTTCCCTTCCCTTTAATCCTTTCAACTATCCCTTCTTCGGCAAGACCAGCAAGTGCATTTTTAGTCGTAATCTGACTAACATGAAATTCTGCAGTTAACTCTTTTTCAGAGGGAACACGGTCACCTACTCGAAGCTTACCAGATTGAATTTGCTCTTTAATTTTATTTTTAATTTGTTGGTATAGAGGCTCATTTTTTATCTTAGCTCACCCTTAACTCAATAATATTCTAACTTATATTAAGTATACTAACGCCTAATATATAATTCTACCTTTTATTCAAATTAAAGTTTAATTCCGTCAAGAAATATCTAGAGACTTGAATCTTTTATCTTCAGCATTTTTATGAATAATTATAGTTATCACCTAGCAAATTTTGTTCCTTTAACACTTGTTAGGGATTGATGATTTAAGAGGCAGGTTTCCACAGAAGGAGATAGTTAAGATAGATAAAGCCTTCATCCCTTTTGGAATGAAGGCTTTATACTACTAGAAAGAGTTCAGACCCCCCTAAGATCGAGAAGGGGGTTTGAGGATTGAATTAATACATCTCTGAAGTTGTCTTCGCTTGCATGTGAAGTAGTAAGTAGTCAGGCCCGCCTGCTTTGGAGTCGGTTCCGGACATGTTGAAGCCGCCAAATGGCTGATAACCAACAATCGCGCCTGTACAGCCACGGTTGAAGTAAAGGTTACCAACATGGAAGTCTTCACGTGCTTGTTCCATGTGGGCACGATTTGTGGTGATAACTGCACCTGTCAAACCATACTCGGTATTGTTAGCAATTTCGATAGCTTCATCAAAATTTTTCGCTTTTGTAAAACCGACTACTGGGCCAAAAATTTCTTCCTGCATAATACGCGCTTTTGGAGCAAGATCTGCAATGATTGTTGGTTTGATGAAATAACCTTTAGAGTTATCGCCTTCTCCGCCAGCCATTAGCTTACCTTCTTGCTTGCCAATTTCAATGTATTCCATGATTTTTTTGAAGGCGTTGTTATCAATAACTGGCCCCGTGTAATTGGAATTGTCTACTGGATCCCCAATCACTAATTGATTCGTTAATTCAACAACACGGTTCAATACTTGATCATAAACATCTTCCACAATTACCGCACGGGAACATGCAGAACATTTTTGTCCGGAGAATCCGAATGATGATGCCATGATGGATTGTGCTGCAAGCTCAAGATCGGCTTCACTGTCAACAACGATGGTATCTTTTCCGCCCATTTCAGCAATTAAACGCTTCATCCAAACTTGGCCTTCGTTCAATTTAGAAGAACGTTCGAAAATGCGAAGTCCGACTTCACGTGAACCTGTGAAGCTAACGAAACGAGTATCTTTGTGGTCAACTAAATAGTCGCCCACTTCGGAGCCGTTTCCTGGTACGAAGTTTAATACGCCTTTTGGCAGACCTGCTGCTTCCATTACTTCAACAAATTTAGCCGCAACAATCGGTGTGGTTGAAGCTGGCTTTAGTAGAACTGTATTACCAGAAACAATGGCTGCTACCGTTGTACCTGCCATGATAGCGAACGGGAAGTTCCATGGTGAAATGATAATCCCTACTCCAAGTGGAATATAGTCATAACGGTTATATTCGTCTGGACGGCTATTAACGGGTACGCCATTTTTCAAACTTAACATTTGGCGGCCATAATATTCAAGGAAATCGATTCCTTCTGCCACTTCCACATCTGCTTCTCTCCATGATTTACCTGCTTCTTTTGTTAAAAGGGCAGAGAACTCGCTTTTACGGCGACGAATCATCGTTGCTGCTTTAAATAGCACATCCGCGCGAACTTCGGGCTTAGTTTTTTTCCATGTTTTAAATGCTTCGACAGCTGCCTGCATTGCTTTTTCAGCAAGTTCTTTACTCGCTTTAGAAACACGGCCAATAACTTGTGCGGTATTAGCTGGATTATAGGAAACAATTTTATCTTCTGTTGTAATCTTTTCGCCGCCGATGACTAGATCGTAGTCCTGACCTAAATAGCCTTCAACGGTTTCTAACGCCTTTAGATAGGCTTGGCGGTTTTCTTCAATCGAAAAATCTGTAAATGGTTCGTGCTTATAAGGTTGTACCATTCTTTAACCCTCCTATGTAATAAAACGTTTACATCCACTGTCCATTCTATCATGATTCTTTTCTGAGCCGCAATGATTTAAGAATTGTAAAGAAAACTCGCCGATTGGCGAGCCCGTTAGGGGGGTTCATGAGGCGTAGTTGCCCTTATGCCTGATTGGAAAGTTATACTTTCCAATCGGCAAAAAAGACCAGACACTACGGCCGGGTCTTATTGATAAATATAAACGAAAGGCTCAGTTTCATTTGCCTTTTTGACAATCAGTGCTTCAGGTCCATCAACAGAGGTAACACTTACCGAAACCGGAAGGAACTTTGGAAAGCGCTCCATCACCAAGCCTGTCACATATTGCGTAAAACCAATTCCTTCTGTCTTGCCATAGAATTGGATTGGAATGGTGATATTCAAATCCTGGAGCTGATCCCCAATATAAAAAGCCCTGCCAATTACCCCACTAAAGTTGGGAAAATACTCTTCGACATCTTGCTTAAAGTTTAAAAAATCGGTAACATCCGCTCGGTGCTTATCCTTAGCATCCGTTGAAGGGAATAGAAAGTATTTTTCATCTGTCTTTTCCCAATTACTTAATGAAGAACTGCCTTTGTCAGCCGTTGCGTAAGCAATGAAGTTGCCAGGAACCACGGAAGATTTACTCTCCTGCTCAAACAATGCAATGGTAATCGGGATATCATTTAAGTCTTTGATAGCCCGCATCCGTTTAACCACTTCAGCCGCGATATTCTTCCCTTCCCTTTGGATTTCTGCAAAAGGAATTTTTTTCTCAAGGGTATCCCCGTCTTTTTGTAATTTATAGTAGTAGACAGAATTTAAGGCCAGGCCAATCGTAACACCCCCGAGTTTTACAGTGCCCTTATCATCTTTCAGTAAATAATCGTGTTCCAAAAGATGGGCTAAATAAATCGGGGTGCTTGGTTCACCGCCCTTTCCAGTATCAACTGGGTTTAATCCAATATTATCGGACTCATTTAATTTGTTTTCTTTAAGCTGCTCTTTTGTATACTTGCGGTTCAACCACTGTCTTACCGTCTTTTCTTTGATTTCCTTCCCTTCACGGAACAAATATTTGTCGGTGTCAAAGGAATTCTGAGCAATTCTCATTAAGCCCATTTCAAACTCGTTTAAATCATATCTTGTATTGATATTATTGACGACTAACCCGCGGGCTTCCCCCGGCTCAAATGGCAAAATCGTCCGATAATAGCTATTCGAGATATTGTACTTGGGAATAATCGCCTTCCCTTTCACTTTCTCCTTCGTTTGAACCACTTCATTTTGCTTTTGAAAGTTTGGTGCGCAGGCACTCAGCAAAAAGACGAGGGAGAGAGCGAGCAATGAGAGTTTTCTCACGTCGATACACCTCTTATTTATTTATTTATTTCTTCTAGGAGCTTCTCCTCGTCCCATACTTCAATCCCTAGTTCTTGTGCCTTGGCTAGCTTTGAACCCGCTTCAACGCCTGCAATGACAAGATGTGTTTTCTTACTAACGCTGCCGGCCACATTTCCGCCAAGTGCCTCAATCTTTTCTTTCGCTTCATTTCTGGATAACTGCTCTAACTTCCCGGTTAGAACAACCGTTTTTCCAGCAAAAATTGAATCGGAATCTTCCACGGACACTGGCTTTGCGCCTTTATATTCCATATTGACCCCGGCAGCGGCCAATTCATTAATTAGCTCCTTCGCTTCATCCTTTTCAAAAAAGGCCACGATGGAATCGGCCATTTTAGCACCGATTTCATTAATCGCGATTAAGTCATCGTTTGTAGCTGTTGCCAGTTTAGCCATTGTTCCAAATTCCTGTGCCAGCGTTTTAGCAGCTTTCGCACCAACATGGCGAATCCCCAGACCAAATAAAAGCTTTTCGAGGGAATTGTCCTTCGAAACCTCAATCGCCTTTAAAAGGTTAGCCGCCGATTTCTCACCCATTCTTTCCAGAGCTAAAAGCTGTTCACCTGTCAGCTTATAAATATCCGCAACATCAGCAATCAACTTTTCTGCAAAAAGCTGACTAATTACCTTTTCCCCAAGACCATCAATATTCATGGCAACCCTTGATACAAAATGAATCAAGCCTTCGCGAATCTGCGCGGGACATTTCGGATTAATGCAGCGTAACGCTACTTCCCCTTCCAGACGGACGAGTTCACTTTCGCACTCAGGACAATGAGTTGGCATGTGGAAATCCATTTCATTCCCTGTCCGTTGATCTGCCAAAACATTGACTACTTCCGGAATAATATCGCCTGCTTTTTTGACGACGACCTTGTCTCCCAGCTTGATATCCTTTTCACGGATTAAATCTTCGTTATGCAAAGAAGCGCGCTGGACGGTTGAACCCGCTACTTTGACGGGTTCAAGAATCGCCGTTGGAGTGATCACACCTGTTCTGCCGACACTTAATTCGATATCTAGGAGAGTGGTGACCACTTCTTCTGCCGGAAACTTATAGGCAATTGCCCAGCGTGGACTTTTCGCCGTGGTTCCGAGTTCAGCCTGTTGCGTAAGGGAATCCAGCTTGATAACAATCCCATCAATCTCGTAGGGAAGATGCGGACGCCTTTCGACCCAGCCATTGACAAAGGCAATGGCTTCTTCTATCGTGGCACATTTTCTTCGCTCTTGATTGGTTTTAAAGCCAAGCCGGTCCAAATAATCGAGACCTTCACTGTGAGCTGCGACTCCACTTTCGCCCGTATTGCCAATCCCGTATAAAAATACATCAAGCCTTCTTGAAGCAGCAATTTTCGGATCCAGCTGTCTTAGTGACCCAGCCGCCGCATTTCTAGGGTTGGCAAACAGCTCTTCGCCTCGTTCTTCCCTCTTCTTATTCAACGCTTCAAATGAACGCTTTGGCATGTAGGCCTCACCGCGGACCTCAAGCGTTGCATTTTCACGTAACCGAAGCGGGATCGATTTGATTGTTTTTAAATTAGCGGTAATATCTTCCCCAATCGTTCCATCCCCTCGTGTAGCCCCTTGGACGAAAAGACCGTCTTCATAGCGCAGCGAAACAGCCAGGCCGTCAATTTTCAACTCGCATACATAGGAAAATTCTTCACCCACTGCCTGACGGATACGGCGGTCAAACTCCCTTAAATCTTGTTCGTTAAAAGCATTGCCCAGACTAAGCATCGGTGTCCGGTGCTCAACCTTTACAAATAAATCAATGACGGCACCGCCTACCCTTACAGAAGGGGAATCCGCTGTTTTTAAGGCTGGAAACATCTCCTCAAGCTCCAACAGCTCCTGCATTAACTTGTCATATTCGGCATCTGGTACGGATGGTTTATCTAAAACATAATATTCATAGCCATAATGATTTAACATGCTTCTAATCTCAGTGATTCTCTGTTCAGCATTTTGAAGGTCCATATACCCAGCCCTTTCACAAAGGAAATCTCCATTTAGTTATGCTTTTTTAATCGGTGCAAATTTTGCCAGCAGGCGTTTGATCCCAACAGGACTTGGAAAAGCAATATCCAGCTCGATTCCTTCGCCTTGGCCCTTTACGCTGACGACTGTTCCAATTCCCCATTTTCCGTGCTGTGCTTTATCGCCGACTTTCCAACCGACATCTTCGCCGCCGGAAGCTGCTGAAACTGGGCGCATGACTGGTTTTCTTGCCGTAGCCGGTGTGCCAAATGACGATCTTGGGGATCCAAACGAGCCCCCTGCGGAACCAAATGATCTTCCCGTTGACCCAAACGGCGTATTCATTCTTTGCTCAGGTTCAACACCCTCTATAAGGTCTTCCGGTATTTCACTAATAAAACGGGATGCCGGGTTCATATTGGTTCTTCCGTACAATGTTCTCATTTGCGCATTGGTTAAAAATAAGCTTTGCTCTGCCCTGGTAATCCCTACATAGGCAAGGCGCCGTTCTTCTTCCATTTCAACCTCTTCCATTAAGGAACGACTATGCGGGAAGACGCCTTCTTCCATTCCAATCAAGAAGACAACCGGGAATTCCAGGCCTTTTGCTGAGTGCAAGGTCATCAGGGTAATCGAGTCGGCCTTTTCGCCATCATCATCGAGCGAATCAATGTCAGCTACCAATGCCAAGTCCGTTAAAAAGGCAACAAGACTCTTATCTTCGCTTGATTCTTCAAAGCTTTTTGTCACAGATAATAATTCCTCAAGGTTTTCGAGACGGCTTTGTGCCTCAAGCGACTTCTCTGCTTTAAGCATTTCACGGTAACCTGTCTTTTCAAGTACTTCTTCAACTAGCTCTGTTACAGATAGAAACTCTTGCATATTGGTATAATTTCTGATTAAATCGCGGAATTCACGCGTTGATTTTGTGATTTTCGGACTTAACCCAATTAATTCAACAGAATCAAGTGCCTGGTAAAGGGATAAATCATGCATACCGGCAAAATCAGCCATTTTATCGACTGAGGTTGATCCAATACCGCGTTTCGGGACATTGATGACACGCTGTAAGCTGATGTCATCGTCCGGATTTGAAATCAAGCGTAAATAGGCAAGCATGTCCTTAATTTCTTTCCTGTCATAGAACTTCGTACCGCCGACAATCGAGTATTCGATATTCGATTTAAGCAGTACTTCCTCCATGACACGGGACTGGGCATTGGTCCGATATAGAATCGCAATGTCTGAAAGCTTGCGGCTGCCGTCTCGGGTTACTTCTTTTATTTTTCCCGCAACGAATTGTGCTTCTCCCTGCTCACTATCGGCACGGTAATAAACGAGTTTATTTCCTTCAGCATTTTCCGTCCAAAGATTTTTCGCCTTCCGGTTCATATTGTTTTCAATGACCTTATTTGCCGCCAGCAGAATTCTCTTTGTCGATCGGTAGTTTTGCTCTAGTAAAATAACGGATGCATTCGGGTAGTCTTTTTCGAACGAAAGGATATTGGCAATGTCAGCGCCTCTCCATCGATAAATGGATTGGTCAGAATCCCCGACCACGCATAGATTTTTGAAACGAGCCGCAAGGAATTTCACTAGCATATATTGCGCTTTGTTCGTATCCTGGTACTCATCAACATGAATGTATTGAAACTTGCGCTGATAATATTCCAGCACTTCCGGAACACGTTTAAATAATTGAATCGTCATCATAATCAGGTCATCAAAATCTAAGGCCTGATTTTTGCGTAAGCGCTTCTGGTATTCCTCGAACACATCAGCTACCACCGATTCAAAATACCCGCCCGCTGTTTTCTTATATTCTTCTGGTTCGATTAATTCATTTTTTGCCGAGCTGATCGAACCTTGGATTGCCCGTGGATCAAACTTCTTTGGGTCAATATTTTTTTCCTTAAGAATACCTTTAACCACGGAGAGCTGGTCGGTTGAATCAAGAATCGTAAAATTACGATTAAAGCCAATCCGGTCGATATCCCTGCGTAAAATTCTTACACACATCGAGTGAAACGTGGAAATCCAAATTTCCTCCGCAGCCCCGCCCATCATTTTCTTAATCCGTTCGCGCATCTCGCGTGCCGCTTTATTGGTAAATGTGATTGCCAAAATATTATAGGGATTCACACGCTTTTCGACGATTAAATAACCAATTCGGTGTGTTAGCACCCTGGTCTTGCCGCTTCCGGCACCTGCCATTAATAAAAGCGGGCCGTCTGTCGTTTTAACCGCATTTTGTTGTTCTGGGTTCAGCCCATTTAATAATTTATCTGTTAAATATTGCATTTTCCCACCACCATTACAAACATTTGTTCTTACTTTTATTTTAACGTTAATCCCGTTCGCTTGCAAATTCTACCGAACGCTTCTTACCGTTTCCAAGGCTTGTTCAAAGTTTTCATAAATAGCATTCCCGACGACAATTACATCGGCATGCTGAGCCATTTCTGCTGCTTGTAGGGGAGTTGATATTCCGCCGCCGTAAAAAAGGGTTGTTTTTTCAAGGACCCTTTTCACATCTGCAACCAAGTCGACATTTCCATATTTACCGCTATATTCTAAATAAAAGATTGGCAGCTTAAACATCTTTTCAGCCATCATCGCATAGGCCAAAACATCCTCGTTCGTTACCGCCGCATTGGCTTTCGTCAGCTTAGCAGCTTTGCACTCCTCGTTCAAGATGCAGTAGCCCTCCATCGCGATTTCTTCCCAATCCATGATTTCTCCAAATTCCTTTACGGCTTGATGGTGAAGTCCTGTAATCCAGTTTGGATCATGACTATTCATGACCGTCGGAATAAAATAAAGGTCAAATCCTGGTGTCACGGTGTCGATACTTGAAACTTCAAGGACACATGGTACGGTATAGCGGCGAATTTTAGCCATTAATTCAAGGACTTTTTCAAGGGTCACACCATCTGTTCCACCTACGATAACCGCATCCGTTCCCGACTCGCAGATTTTTTCCAATCGTTCATCTGTAATTTCTTTATTGGGGTCGAGTTTAAACACATGCCGCCACTCGCGAAAATCATACATCCAAGGGTCCTCCCATTCGTCTATCCATTCCACCATTATAGCATTTGCTGATTCGATAAAAAAAGAAAACAGTCATTCATATTTTAGAAATGTTAACCAAAAGGAAAAACCGAAGATTGTCTCTTCGGTTTTATTACTATCTAACTGCAGCGCCTAAGCAGTTCCGCTATTTTTATTTTTGTTCAGTTGTGCTATTTTCTTTATTGATGCGTTCAAAAACCATATCATACGTATCGTTTCCATAGTTCAAACAACGTTTGACACGGGAAATGGTGGCAGTGCTTGCCCCAGTTTCCGTTTCAATCTTTTGATAGGTATTTTTTTCGCGGAGCATTCTTGCCACGTCTAAGCGTTGCGATAATGATTGAATTTCATTAATGGTACACAAATCGTCAAAAAAGCGATAGCATTCTTCCAAATCTTTTAATGAAAGAACGGCATTGAATAATTGATCAAGCTCTTTTCCTCGTAATTTATTTATTTGCATATTTTTTTACCCCTTAGTTAGATTAGCTGATTACTTTACATTAAACGAAACAATTTTTTGAAGCCCAGGGCTTGTTGGAACAACGTTTACCCATGTTCTTCCCTGTACTAACGGAACCTCTTCCCCATCCTTAACTGGAACAATTTGGCCGTCCTTATTCTTCCAATCCACTTCCATGACCTTGCCCTTCTGTAGCAAATAGCCCTTGCCGCCTGACTCTAAATCAATGTCGCGGCGTCCAACCGAATCGACGATTTGATGGACGGCTTCAATTATCAAAATATTATCCAGCAAAACAGGGGCCTGTGTGTCTAAATCGACTGTTTGCTCTCCGCCTGAAAAGCGCTTATATTTGCCAAGTGTATCGTCAAATTCGTAAATGGAATCAGATATTCCACCCTTAGAATAAGTAATTTTAACGGAGGTCGCCTCTTTGCCAGCTATATTTTTGCTTTCTTCCTCGGTCAAAAAATTAAAGCTTGGCGGGGTCTTCTCCATCGAATACTTTTTCAGCTTAGCACCCTTCAAAATATTTTGATAGGTAATATAGGAGTTGTGCGGTGCTTTCCTTGTGCTAGACCGTCGAAAAAGGGTCCCATCATAAACCATTCCATTTAAATTATCAATATAATTCGACTCCAGCATTTTCTTTGCTTCTTTACTATAGCCGTGCGCGATATATAGGGCATTAAGTCCTTTGGCCAGATCAATATAATAGTCGCGCGCACTCCGAACAGGTCCGATTTTGGTCGGGTGTTCACTTTGAAAAACGGCAACAAAACGGGTAATATCACCCTCCGCAAGTACTTCATAGACAATATCAGCCTTGTCCAAACCCGATTGCGGCCTTGCTTTTGGATGATTATTAATCATTACAGCAACGGCTCTTCCCTCCGTTACAGTATCAGAGCCTATACCTGTCAAAGGATAATAATACGGGAATGTCTCCGTTTTTTCCTTTTCTTTGTCCGCTTCTTTATCAACGACTTTTACTTTCTTCACTGGTTCCTTTACCTTTTCCTTATTACTGCAGCCGGATAAAAATAATAAGACAGCTGCCACAGCAACAGCCCATTTTTTCATATGGATCAACACCTCGATTCCGTTTATATATCGCAAATACTTTCACGCTTTACCTCGTTAGTTATTAACAGTTTAACGCATTATTGACGGAAAGAGTACTGTTTTATTCATGACGTCATACATTCCTTGTTGGGTAATTCGAATGTATGGCAAATGTGTTGACGAAAAGAACAATAGGCTATAAATAGGATCTGAAAAGGCATAGCCGCGCTCTGCCAGCTGCTTAAACAAAGCCTTTTCTTGGATCATTAACTCTTCGACAGGAAGATCCGACATAATTCCATTTAGTGATAAGGGCAGCTCGCAAATGATCTCGGTATCCTCTACCATGACAATGCCCCCGCCTAATTCTTTCATTCTATTAAAAGCATGGATCATATCCTGTTTGTTTTTTCCTATTAAAATAATATCCCCTGTATTCGAAAAAGAACTGGCTAAAGCCGACAGCTTTGTGGCGAAGCCTTTTAATAGTGTATTAATCCGCCACTTTCCTTTTCGGTCAATTAACGTGAAGAAACATTCATCATGGTCTGCAGGAAGTTCGTCCCCCGATGCATCGATGGAAATTGAATATGGTTTTGTGATGACTGAGTTTTCCATTTTTATTCCGAAAGGCATGGAAAATTGTAAATCATCCATTGATATTTCCCAATCCAGCTCCATCGGCTTTAGCCCATATTCGCCCCACGTAATTGGCGGATAGGCATCAGCCGCTTTAACCCCATCCTGTTTGACCCATTTCCCCTTGGCAAGGACGGAAACAGGTGTCGGATTTTCAATGCTAGATAAGAAATTGATATTGGCAACGCGGCCGGTGGCAATAGTACCATAAAGATGGTCAATGTTGTAATAGCGGGCAATATTCACAGTTGCCATATTGTAGGCATCAATAGCGGGAACACCTTTTTCAATCGCAATCCGAATCATCTGATCGTTCATTCCTTGTTCATAAAAGGTAGATGATGAGCCATCTGTATTAAATACTAATCTATCATAGGCCTCTATGCCCAGTCGCTTCATATCATCTAAAATTTGCGGCAAATCGGGCCGAATCGATGAATATCTTAAAGACACCATATAACCCTGCATGAGGCGTTTATAAACCTCTTCTCCCGTCATCGCTTCATGATCACAATCGGCACCGAGCAGCATCATTTTTGCCAATGTCTTCTCAGAAGCCCCCGGAAAATGACCCTCGATTTTCTTGCGCATCCGCTTTGCCTCTTGAATCCAGTGAAGCATCATATCATCGCCATCAAGCAGTTTCGGCCAGGCTGTCAGTTCCCCGCCTTGAAGGACCGCATCATGCTCAAGCCACGATTTAATATTACTATGCGAAAATATTTCCTCTTCATTCAAAATTTCCGTTTGGGAATCAAATCGTCCCCCCCAAAACATCGTTGTCGGAATCGAACGAAGGTCCTTTAATAATGAGAATGCTTCCCTTGTTTTCAAATTTAACATCAGGGCGATGTTGTCGTTAATCAATGTTGTTGTCCCAAACTGTGATGCATAGGCAGCGAGTGTTTGGGGATTATATAACTGAAACGGATGGGCATGCGGTTCGATGTAGCCTGGAACCAGAATTTCGTTGGTGCAATCAATGATTTCGCAGTCTTCGATATGTGTTGGCAGGTTCTCGCCAACATAGACAATCCGATCATCATAAATCCAAATATTTGCTCTCATCCATTGGCGAAACGTCTGATTTAAATACAAAGCGTTTTTCAATAAAATGGTCGGAGATGTTTTCCCATCCAAAACGGATACATGCATGCGTAAGTGTTTGTTTTTCCAGCGGTAGCGTTGTTCCAGCATACCATGTCCCTCCCTTTTCAAAAGAACTATCTATATAATGAAAAGCTGATTTAATAATAAAGAAAGCCCTTACAAAAATTTCTTTAATTATTATACTATCATATTTTACTGTTTAAAGCAGTAAAGAATTGATAAATATTGTAAAAGTCTTGTGAAGGAGTGAACAAAATGAATATTAAGCCGAATATTGGTATTTTGAACGCGTTAATTCGCATTACCTTGGGGTTAACAATTCTTGCCTGGAGTACTTCCAAGCTTGTCAAAAACCCTTGGAGGGATTCTCTTTTGTTTGTGGCCTTATGCGGGGCGATGAAGGTGGCGGAGGGAATTGTCCGCTATTGTCCTGTGACGGCTTTATTTGAAAAGTGTCAGGGCATGATGGAGGAAGGTTCCCCTGACTCCATGGATGGAATGGAAGGGTTGACCAACTTAGACGGGGATCAGGTGGTACCTTATAATCCGTCATAATGTTAAAACAGCCCCCTCTGTGGTCTCTTGAAGACTTAATTGAGGACCGAGTTCATCTTAAAACCACATTTATTGTCCTTATGAAGGGCTCAAGAAGACGGAAATCATCTTTAAATCACACTTTTTGTCCTCATGAAGGGCTCATGAGGACAGGATTCATGTTTAATTCACATTTTTTGTCCTCATGAAGGGCTCATGAGGACAGGAATCATGTTTAATTCACCTTTTTTGTCCTCATGAAAGGCTCATGAGGACAGGAATCATGTTTAATTCACACTTATTGGTCTCATGAAAGACTCATGAGGACGGAAATCATCTTTAAATCACATTTCCTGTCCTCATGAAGGGCTCATGAGGACAGGAATCATGTTTAATTCACTTTTTTGTCCTCATGAATATAGTATTGTGAGCCCTCTCTAGCGGCGGACAGACAGAATTGCTTTGGCCCCAATATCTTTGCGATAAAAAACACCATCACACTTTAGTTTTTCCAGCTCTCGATACACGTTTTCTTGTGCCTCATTGAGGCTCTCAGCCTTCGCACCGACGAGCAGCACCCTGCCACCAGCAGTGATAAACTCACCACATTCATTTTTGACTGTGCCTGCATGAAAAGTAACTACTTCTTTATCATCAAAATCTGCTAACCCCGTTAGTACAGCACCCTTTTCATAAGCCTCCGGATACCCTTGAGAGGCTACTACAACCCCAATCATGGCTTGTTCATCCCATTCAAGCTGCGGCTTACCGCCATCTAATAGTTCCAAAATTACTTCAACTAAATCCGATCTTAATCTTGGCAAAATCACCTGTGTTTCCGGGTCACCAAAGCGAGCATTAAACTCAATCACCTTTGGACCCGCAGCTGTTTTGATCACACCTGCGTATAAAATCCCGCAAAAGCTTTTTCCCTCTTGCACCATTGCTTTGGCTGCAGGTATAAGGATTTTTTCAATAGCTGTTTGAACGGTATTCTCACCAATATGAGGAACCGGAGAGTAAGCACCCATTCCGCCGGTATTTGGGCCTTGGTCACCATCATAGGCCCGCTTATGGTCCTGAGCGATTTCAAGTGGAACGATCACTTCGCCATTCACAAAGGCCATTAACGAAAATTCCTCACCGCTTAAAAACTCCTCAATGACTACCTGGGAAGATGCGGCGCCGAATTTCGCATCAACAAGCATTTCTTCAAGGCTTTCAAGTGCTTCCTCTTTCGTCAGGGCCACGGTGACACCTTTCCCTGCTGCTAGCCCATCCGCTTTAATAACAATCGGTGCACCTTTTTCTTCTATATAGTTGCGGGCATCCTCATAAGAAGTAAAAACCGCATAATCTGCCGTTGGGATTTGATATTTCTTCATTAGCTCTTTTGCAAAAGACTTGCTGCCTTCAATCGCAGCAGCGGCCTTCCGCGGTCCAAACGCAGCTAAACCGGCCGCCTCGAATTTATCAGCAAGCCCCTCAAGGAGGGGGACTTCCGGTCCAATAATCGCTAAGCCAACCCCCGTATTTTTTGCAAATTGAATGAGCTGTTCGTGTTCCGACTCCTCAATGGAAACAAGTTCTGCAACATCTTTCATTCCATCGTTCCCAGGAGCTGCAAATACCTGTTCAACGAGTGAGCTTTCGGATACCTTTCGGCAAATCGCGTGCTCTCTCCCGCCACGGCCAATAATTAGGACCTTCATCGATTACACCCCCAATTAATGTTTAAAATGTCTTACTCCCGTAAACACCATCGCGATTCCATATTCGTCTGCCTTTTTGATTGAATCCTCATCACGAATCGAGCCGCCAGGTTGAATAATCGCGGTAATTCCTGCTTTGGACGCCGCTTCAACGGTATCGTCCATCGGGAAAAAGGCATCAGAAGCAAGTGCGGCACCCTCAGCTTTAGCTCCCGCTTGTTTCAAGGCAATTTCCGCGGCCCCGACTCTGTTCATCTGACCGGCGCCAATTCCAATCGTCATATCCTCATTTGTTACAACGATGGCATTTGATTTCACATGCTTCACGACCTTCCAGCCCAACTTTAAGGCTTCCCATTCAGCATCCGTTGGCTGTCTCTTTGTTGCAACTGAGACCTTAGCATCTTCAAGCGTGTACCGGTCCTGCTCTTGAACCAGCAAGCCGCCTTCAATCGTCGTCATTTTCAGTTCAGGTTTTTTCGCATCATCAAATGGAATCGTTAACAGGCGGAGATTCTTTTTCGCTGTTAAAATGGCTAATGCCTCTTCTGAGTAAGATGGGGCAATGATGATTTCTAAGAAAATTTCATGAAGTTTTCCGGCAGTTTCCGCGTCAACTTCACGGTTAAAAGCAATGATTCCGCCAAATATAGATACAGGATCGGCCGCAAAGGCCTTGGTGAACGCTTCATATCCCGTTTCCCCGGTACCGACACCGCACGGATTCATATGTTTCACGGCAACCGCCGCAGGTTCCGTGAATTCCTTGACAATTTGCAACGCTGCATCGGCATCATTAATATTATTGTAGGAAAGTTCTTTCCCATGAAGCTGCACTGCATTGGCAATGGAGAACGTGGAGCCAAGCGGCCTTTTATAAAAAGCTGCCTGTTGATGCGGATTTTCCCCGTAACGTAGTGTCTGCTTCCATTCATAGGTAACCGTTAATTTTTCTGGAGTTTCCTCCCCCGCTAAGTCAGTCATGTATTCCGCAATCAATGCATCATAGGCAGCCGTGTGGCGGAATACTTTCGCTGCGAGCTTTCTTCTTGTCTCAAGTTTCGTAGTACCATCAGCTTTCAATTCTGCAATAACCGTTTCATAATCACTTGGATCCACCACAACCGTCACATATTGATGGTTTTTCGCGGAGGCACGCAGCATGGTCGGGCCGCCGATATCTATATTTTCTATCGCATCCGCTACGGTGACCTCCGGCTTTTCGATCGTTTGCTGAAACGGATAGAGATTGACGCAAACAAGTTGGATTGCTTCAATCCCATGTTCCTCTAGCTGCTTTTGATGCTGCACATCATCCTGTTTCGCGAGTAAGCCGCCATGTATAAACGGATTTAACGTTTTAACACGACCTTCTAAAATTTCTGGAAAACCTGTAACATCACTTACTCCAAGTACAGGAATTCCTTGTTCATGAAGGGCCTTTTTCGTTCCCCCTGTAGAAATAAGCTCAAAGCCAAGGCTGACTAATTCTCTTGCAAATTCCGTAATTCCATTTTTATCTGAAACACTAATAAGCGCGCGTTTTTTTGTCATAAAAAACATCTCCTTGTATCAATAACATTTGCAGGATGGATGGATATAGCTTGTGTTCGATTCTCTGGATTTTCTGCTGCAGGCTTTCTCTTGTATCATTTTCCTCAAGTTGAACCCGCTCTTGGATAATAATTGGCCCTGTGTCCATTCCTTCATCGACAAAATGGACGGTGACTCCACTCCAGTTCGCTTTTGCCGCCAAAGCCTGACCGATTGCATCTTTACCGGGAAAAGCAGGAAGGAGTGAAGGATGGACGTTCACGATTCTCCCTTTATATTCTCCTAATAAAGTTGGGCCAATTAATCTCATATATCCGGCAAGCACGACAAATTCCACGCCATGACTCTTTAAATTCTCTAATATTTCCTTTTCATAACCCTCTTTGCTGCTATATACCTTTGGATTAAAAACAAAGCTTGGAATATTAGCATCGTTCGCACGTGCGATGGCATACGCTCCAGGTTTGTCACATACGAGAAGTGAAATGGCGGCATCAAGCTCCCCTGCTTGAACAACATCGATGATCGCTTGAAAATTGCTTCCGTTTCCTGAGGCAAACACAGCGACATTTTTCATAACCTGCCACCATGATTTATAAAGTGAACCCCTTCAGTTTCAGAAACCACGCCTATTTCATACGCGGTCTCACCACATTGTTTAAAATGTTCTAGCAGGTCCGCTTTGTTTTCCTGGTCAACTGCAATAACCATCCCAATTCCCATGTTAAAAATATTATACATCTCCTGGTACTCAATCTGTCCAACAGAAGATATCAGATTAAATATCGCTGGTATTTCCCAGCTCCGTTCTCTCAATTCCGCGCCAAGGCCATTAGGAAGCATGCGGGGGATATTTTCAATAAATCCACCGCCAGTGATATGCGCCAGCCCTTTAAGGTCAAATTTTTTCAATGCGGACAAAATCGGTTTTACATAAATCTTAGTAGGCTTCAGTAATTCTTCTCCTAATGTACACCCGAGTTCATCAACAAAATCTAGTAAGGGCCAGTTGTTGAAGACCTTCCGAACGAGAGAATAGCCATTGCTGTGGATTCCGCTTGAAGCTAAACCAATTAGAACATCTCCAGCCTTGATTGTTTCGCCTGTAATAACCTTCGATTTTTCACAAGCCCCAACCGTAAATCCAGCAAGATCATACTCGTTTTCACTGTATAGTCCAGGCATTTCCGCTGTTTCTCCGCCAATTAATGCACAGCCTGCCTGCTCGCAGCCGTCCGCAATACCCTTGACGATGGCTTCTATTTTTGAAGGTTCCGCTTTTCCGCAAGCAATATAATCAAGGAAGAACAACGGCTCTGCACCCTGGACCACAATATCATTGACACACATCGCCACTGCATCAATCCCAATCGTATCATGCTTATCCATCCAAAAGGCAATCATCAGTTTCGTGCCAACCCCATCGGTGCCTGACACCAAAACAGGTTCTTTTAAGTTCAGTGCAGACAGATCAAACATGCCGCCAAATCCGCCCAAGCTGCCAAGCACGCCGGTCCTGGCTGTTTTTTGGACATGCTTTTGCATGCGTTCCACTGCTTCATAGCCTGCTTCGATATTAACGCCTGCTTGTTTATACGCATTAGACAAGTTTGTCACCCCTTTTGATAATAATATTGAAGTGTATCTGGATAAATTTCCGTTGGGTAATTTCCTGTAAAACATCCAAGACAGTAGCCGCTCGTTCCGTCCCCATCTTTTTTACCAATCGCTTCGACCATTCCTTCCACGCTTAAAAACGTTAACGTGTCAGCACCAATGAGCTGCCTCATATCCTCAATCGATTTATCAGAGGCAATCAATTCTTCCTTTGTCGATGTATCAATTCCATAAAAGCAGGGATTTTTAATCGGCGGAGAACTAATCACAACGTGAACCTCCGTTGCTCCAGCCTCTTTTAGCATCGTCACAATTCTTCTGCTAGTCGTTCCCCGTACAATCGAGTCGTCAACCATAACCACACGTTTTCCTTCGACAACCCCTCGTACTGGTGAAAGCTTCATTTTTACCCCTTGTTCCCGTAACGACTGCGAGGGCTGGATAAAGGTTCGGCCGACATAGCGGTTTTTTATTAATCCCATTTCATAAGGGATTCCTGTTGCTTCCGCATAGCCAATCGCCGCGGAAATGCTTGAATCCGGGACACCTGTGACTACATCCGCTTCGAACGGTGCTTCTACTGCCAATCTTTTCCCAAGGTTTTTGCGGGCCGTATGAACGTTGATTCCCTGAATATTACTATCAGGTCTTGAAAAATAAATATATTCCATGGTACAAATGGCTTTCGTTGTATTAACCGCGAATTGCTCAGATGTAATCCCATCATCGTTGATAATTAATAGCTCGCCCGGGCGGATATCACGAATATACTCTGCTCCAACCACATCAAAGGCGCATGTTTCCGATGCCACCACATAGGCATCCCCAAGGCATCCAAGTGATAGGGGTCTAAGACCATGCGGGTCAAGAGCGACCATTAATTCGTTTTCTGTCATAATGAGGTACGCATAGGCTCCTTTTAACATCGGGAGGGCATTCCTGGCCCGATCTTTCGAATCCGCAAAGCCGCTTCTTTTCATTAAATGTGCCAAAACCTCGGTATCAGAGCTTGTTTGAAAAATACTACCCTGGGCTTCGAGCTGATGTTTTAATGCATTGACATTCACTAGATTGCCATTATGGGCAAGGGCAAGACTGCCGCTTTGGGAATGGAACAAGAGAGGCTGAACGTTTTCATAACCGCCGCCCCCTGCTGTTGCATAACGAACGTGACCAATCGCCGCATTGCCGTTTAATTGCTTCATCGCATCGGCCGTAAAAATCTCAGATACTAGTCCTTCGCCCTTTACTCCTTTAAGCTTAGTTCCATCGGAGACAACGATGCCGGTCCCTTCCTGGCCGCGGTGCTGCAGGCTATGCAGCCCGTAATAGGTGAGCTGCGCCGCATCCTCATGCCCCCAAACACCAAAGATGCCGCACTCTTCATTTAATCCTTTTAATTCAGCAAGCATGGGATCGCCCCTTTCCAGGCATCTTTCAATTGTTGAACAGAAGCTTCAAGTACTGGTCCATTTTCATTTAAAACTCGCATTTCAGCAGAATCATTGACTTCGCCGATTAGAGTGGCGTCTACTAAACTTTCAAACTCCGCTTGGTTTTCTTTTTTAACCGATAAAAGGAATCGGGATTGGGTTTCACTAAATAAGGCAGAAACGGTATTACCTGTAATTTTCACTTCCGCGCCCAGTTTTTCTGCAGAAAAAAGACTTTCCGCCAGACCTACAGCCAAGCCGCCTTCTGAAAGGTCATGCGCAGATTGTACAAATCCCGCACGAATAGCTGCTAGAACTTGACCTTGTCTTTCTTTTTCAATTTGTACGTTTAATTCAGGTGCTTTTCCGAAAACGCGTCCGTTCAATAGCTTTTGCAGTTCACTGCCGCCAAACTCAGCCTTTGTATCCCCGACTAAATAGATGAGATCACCGTTCTTTTTAAAATACTGGGTGGTAATATGATCAATATCTGTGACTAATCCAACCATCCCAACTACTGGTGTTGGATAGATGGCTGTCCCGCTTGTTTCATTGTATAATGAGACGTTACCGCCAATCACTGGCGTCCCAAGCACCCGGCAGGCCTCACTCATGCCATCCGCAGCTTTTTCAATCTGCCAAAATACCTCTGGCTTTTCCGGGTTGCCGAAATTGAGGTTGTCTGTAATCGCTAATGGTTCCGCACCAGAACAAACAATATTACGTGCTGCTTCCGCAACCGCGATTTTCCCGCCCATTTCTGGATCAAGAAAAACATAGCGTGAATTACAATCTGTTGTCATTGCCAGTGCTTTACGGGTGCCGCGAATTCGAACCACCGCTGCATCCGAACCCGGTGAAACGACTGTACTTGTCCGCACCATGTAGTCGTATTGCTCGTAAACCCATTCTTTACTTGCAACGGTCGGTTGACGTAAGATGCTTAAAAGCGTTTCTTTCATATCTTCAACCTGCGGAATTTCATTCTCCATTGCTTGGAACTCGGCAAAATAGCTAGGTTCTGCAGATGGTTTATGGTAAACCGGTGCATCTTCGGCTAAGGCATCAACCGGAACGTCTGCGACAACTTCCCCTTGATGAATAAGGCGAAGCTTTTTATCGTTGGTAACCGTCCCTATTCCGACTGCTTCCAAACCATATTTTTCAAAAAGCTCAACGATTTCTTGTTCTCTTCCTTTTTTTACAACGATCAGCATTCGTTCTTGGGATTCAGACAGCATCATTTCATAGGCAGACATGCCGGTTTCGCGCTGGGGCACAAGGTCTAAATTCATCTCAATACCCATTCCCGCTTTACTCGCCATTTCAGCAGATGAGCTTACCAATCCGGCCGCACCCATGTCCTGAATACCAACAAGTGCATCAAAATGAATTAATTCTAGACAAGCTTCAAGTAGTAATTTTTCCATAAATGGATCGCCTACTTGAACCGCGGGACGATCTTCATTCGATTGTTCGGTTAATTCTTCGGAAGCAAATGTGGCACCATGAATACCGTCACGGCCTGTTTTAGCCCCGACATACATGACGGTATTACCTTCCCCATGTGCCTGCCCTTTTTTAATGTCCTTATGGTCAATTAATCCAACACACATCGCATTAACGAGCGGGTTCCCTTCATAGCAAGGATCGAATTGGATTTCGCCGCCAACCGTTGGAATGCCAATACAGTTTCCATAACCAGCGATTCCTGCGATGACTTCTTTAAATAGGTAGCGTACGCGAGCGGAGTCTAATTCGCCAAAGCGAAGCGAGTTCAACATGGCGATGGGTCTTGCCCCCATGGAAAAAACATCGCGGATAATCCCGCCCACACCTGTTGCCGCTCCTTGATAGGGTTCAATAGCTGATGGGTGATTATGACTTTCGATTTTAAAAACAACCGCCTGCTCATCCCCGATGTCAACAATTCCCGCACCTTCCCCAGGTCCTTGAAGAACTCGTTCACCTGTGATCGGGAATTTTCTAAGAATCGGCTTGGAATTTTTGTAGCTGCAATGTTCGGACCACATAACGGAAAACAGCCCTGTTTCGGTATAATTCGGTGTCCGTCCAAGAATGTTTTCAACCATTGCAAATTCCGCATCGGACAAACCCATTTGCTGATAAATTTTTTCTGCTTTGATCTGATTAGGATTTGGTTCAAGCGTTGACAACATGTGCGTCCCTCCAAGTCTTTACAATCGATTGAAACAATTTCAGTCCATCGGCACCGCCTAAAAGCTCATCTACCGCTCTTTCCGGGTGAGGCATCATCCCTAGAACGTTCCCCTTCTCGTTCACAATTCCAGCGATATCGGCGAGACTTCCGTTCGGGTTCTGCCCATAGGTAAATACGATTTGGTTAGTAGCTTTTAGCTTTGCGAGTGTTTCCTCATCGCAATAGTAATTTCCTTCTCCGTGAGCAACAGGAATCATGATGGTTTCCCCTTCTGTGAGTGCGCTTGAAAACATCGTCTGATTGTTTTCGACCTTTAGTTCGACCGGTTTGCAAATAAATGAGAGACTTTCATTCCGCCTCATAGCTCCCGGTAACAATCCCGCTTCGAGAAGGATTTGGAATCCATTACAAATGCCAAGAACAGGCTTGCCTGCTTCCGCCGCTTTCACCACTTCTTTCATGACGTTGCTAAAACGAGCGATGGCCCCGGAACGCAAGTAATCTCCATATGAAAAACCGCCTGGCAGGAGGATTGCATCGTACTCTTCTAAACTTTCAGCATCATGCCACACGTATTCAACCTGCTCGCCAAGTTCATCCTTGATAGCATGGTACATATCCACATCACAGTTCGATCCTGGAAAGACGATGACCGCAAACTTCACAGCACCACACACTCCTCTACTTCATAACGGTAATCTTCAATGACCGGGTTGGCCAAGAGATTGGTGCAAATCTCGTTTACTACTTCGTTAATTTCACGATCTGATTTTTCAATGGTCAGTTCCATATATTTACCGATACGTACATCTGAGACTTCACGATAGTTCAAAGAATGCAAGGAATTTGTTACAGCTTTTCCTTGAGGGTCCAATACACTTTCTCTTAATGTTACAAACACTTTTACCTTATACATGCTGACGACCTCCCAATCTCGCTAAAATATTTTCATAGGCATCTGTTAAACTTCCTAAATCACGGCGGAATACATCCTTATCGAGCTTTTCATTCGTCTGTTGGTCCCAAAGTCGGCATGTGTCAGGGGATATTTCGTCTGCAAGCAGGATTAGACCCTCTTGGTCTTTACCAAACTCGAGCTTGAAATCGATGAGACGAATGCCGAGCCCCTCAAAAAAGCTTGATAAAACTGTATTGATTTGGAGTGCCTTTTCTCGTAAAATGGCTGCCTCCTCTGCTGTTGCTGCTTTTAGTTCAAGGATGTGGTCAATGGTGATGAGTGGGTCGCCCAGGTCATCATTTTTTAGGTAAAATTCTACGAGCGGCGTTGATAGCTTGCTGCCTTCTTCGATTCCTAATCTTGTTGAAAGGCTGCCTGCGGCGACATTGCGAACGACTACTTCAAGCGGAATAATGGTTACCTTTTTTACTAGCTGTTCTGTTTCAGAGACTTTTTGGATAAAGTGTGATTCGATTCCCTTTTCTTTAAGCTTTAAAAATAACAAACTGGTAATCTCGTTATTTAAACGGCCTTTGCCTGTGATATCCGCCTTCTTTTGTCCGTTAAAAGCGGTGGCAGAATCTTTGTATTCGACTAAAACAACGTTCTCTTCTTCAGTTTTGTAAATTCGCTTTGCTTTTCCTTCATAAAGTAGTTCTTTCATTGTGGACCACTCCTTATTTTGCAATATTAGGAATTTTCATAATAGAGAAAGGGCAAAAAATCATTTAATGCACCCCATTTTCGGTCAATGAAACCCTTCTCCATTGACCGCGGAAACCCCTTTTTACC
>NZ_BCVI01000058.1 GCF_001591665.1 Neobacillus soli NBRC 102451
TTTTAACCGCAAGTTCAGTAGCAACGGTACTCGGAGTTAATGCTGTAACGCGGATGTTATTCCTTCGGACTTCTTGTGCTAATGATTCCGTTAAGCCGATTACTCCAAATTTAGATGCACTATAGGCACTGGATGTGGCTGCGCCGCTTAACCCATTTGTAGACGAAATGTTAATGATATCACCGCGGTTTTTTTCAATTAATTGAGGAAGAACTGCACGTGTTACATAATAGGGGCCCATTAAGTTAACATCAATGATTCTCTTCCATTCTTTCGGATCCATTTCTAATAGCGTACCAAATTTCCCAATCCCTGCATTATTGATCAGAATATCAGCGGTGCCCAACTCATCAGTTAATTTTTTAACCGCTTGTTCTACTTCTTCCTGAGATGAAATATCAACGGCCACATAAGCTGCTTTTACTCCTAAACCTTCCACTTCACTTACGACTTCCCTTAAGGCAGTCTCAGTTCTTGCGAGTAAACCAATGTTTACACCTTCATTTGCTAATGCAATTACAACTGCCTTGCCAATACCTCTTCCAGCACCTGTTACAAACGCTACTTTTCCTTTTAATGATTGTGTCATGATCAACATCTCCTTCTATTTCTCATTATATTATTGTGGGAAAATTATTCTAACAGTATGCTCACAAAGATAAAAAGAGGAAGACTGCACTAGGCACCAACTTTTTGGATTTATCCAAGGGGCGAAGTCAAGGTTAGTGAAATAAGATTCCAACTTTTTGTAATTACAAATGAAGCGTTAATATTTTTTAACTATTCTGCAAATGGTTTATAATATAATTGAGCGAGCGTTCAATCATAATTGTTTAATCTCTGAACTTAAGGAGGAATAGCAAATGGAAAAAAACAGTATTATTTTCTTTGAAAGAAAATTTCCAAGTGCAAATATGATCCTAATTAAAGATCAGCTCCCGATTCTTATTGATACTGGTTTTGGGAGTGATGTGAAAGATACAGAGCAACTAATTAAAGATGAAGGTGTTTCACCAGAAGAATTACACCTTATTGTAAACACGCACTATCATAGTGACCATGTAGGAGGCAATTTTCATTTTCAAAAAAATTATGGTGTAACGATTGCTGCTCATAAATGGGATGCCAATTTAATTAATTCCTGTGACCCCGAAGCCTGTAGTGCAGAATGGTTAGATCAGCCTGTAGAACCCTATCGAGTCAATACAAAGCTCTCAGATAACGATGAGATTAATACAGAAAGTAGAACCTTAAAAGTCTTGCACACACCAGGACATACGTTAGGGCATATTTCTTTATATGAACCTGAAGGGGAGGTATTAATTTGCGGGGATCTCTTTCACAAAAATGATATCGGATGGTTGAATATCTTTCGTGAGGGTGTGGCATCTATCCAGCGGTCGATAGAAAGTTTGGATCGGTTGTCGAAGCTACGGATTGGGCGGGCATATTCTGGCCATGGACCTCAAATTGAGAATCCCCTGGCTGCCATTGATGCAGCCAGGGAAAGGTTTGAAAAGTGGCTCAAGATGCCGGAAAAAGTTTCATGGCATGCCTGTAAGAGGATTTTTTCATTCACATTAATCATAAAAAACGGATTGGCAAAAGAAGAAATCGATAACTACCTATTAAAGTGTGGTTGGTTCCAAGATTTTGCACGCTACTCTTTCCAGCTTCAGCCAGAAGAATTTATTCAAATCCTGCTCAATGAAATGATTCGTTCCGGAGCAGCAAGCTGGCATAATAATTATTTAATCGCCACCATCCCCTACCAAGCACCACAAATGAAATGTATGAATAAGAACATAAAGCCGCATGATTGGAAACCTCAAGATTTTCTCTCATAAATTAAAAGGTATGTGGGCTATATCTAATTCTGCAATAATATACTATAGCCATTTTAATTTAATGCGTATATGGAACAACAACATTTGAATATATTTCACATATAAATTGAGGAGAGTTTTAATTTAATAGTATAGGGGGAAATAACGATGTCTTTAAAAGTAGACGATATTATTACATTTGAACGGACTTTCACAATGGAAGATGTTGAATTGTTTACTAAGGTTTCAGGTGATGAAGGCACTCACCATACTACTCCTGATGATCAGGGAAGACTTGTCATACAAGGGCTGCTGACAGCTACATTACCTACAAAAGTTGGTGGAGATAACAATGTATTGGCTCGTACAATGAATTTTGAGTTTTTGAGACCCGTTTTTACAGGAGATACAATTATATGTGAAGTAACAATTGAGAAATATGAAAAGCAAGATAATAATAGAATTTCTATTGTGGCAGCTTTCCTATGTACAAATCAGAATGAGAAACAAGTATTGAGAGGAAATTTTGCGGGAGTAATATTATAACTATTCTTCTTCAACTAGACAGGGAATTTCACATAATAAGGAAGGGGGTACCTGACCCCCGCTATGCTACTTAGATATACCTGCGCATTTTAAGCTAAAACATCGAAGCATTGAAGTAGATCCCCTCTACTTCGATGTTTCAGTGGGTTTTGAGTCAAAACATTGATATAAAGTTCTCTATAGAAAAACAAATTGTCCTCAAATCCTATCCATTAATCCTTCCCATCAAAATAGTATTATAATAATTCCCGTCAGATAGAATTTTGTCCTTTTTTAGAATGCCTTCGACTTCAAAGCCATATTTTTGATAAAGCTTGATCGCTTTGTCATTGGTTTCTAGAACATTCAAGGTTATTTTCTTTATGCCATTTGCGTCTGCCCAGTGAATGGATTCTTTTAATAGGTTTTGCCCTATTCCATGGCCCCAGAACTCTTTTAATACGCAGACCCCAAATTCGACTTTATGAGAAGTCCTTTTCAAATTGTTCCCTTCACATCTTGAAAAACCTACAATTCTATCATTTACCTCAGCAACCAAAAATAGATGATTCATCTTTTCTGTATCGTCTTGTATGATCGCCTTAAAACCCGCTTCATCTATGTACGCCTCGCCTTTTTCCCTATCCATGTTTTCTGTTTCGCCATCTATCTGCACTCGTACTTCAGACAAGTTTTGCGCATCTTCTTCTAGAGCGTACCTGATAATATATTGTAAATTATGAATGAAAAATTCTTTTTGAATAATCTTCATTACATCTCACTCCAATCATCACCTATTTTAATCTATCGTATCGTAAACTGCTCACTCACTAAAGAACATTTAAAAAGAACAAGTTAAGGATTCAATCAAAAGTTTAGTTAAATTCTCCAAACCGATGTTGCCAACGGGTTGGCCGATTCAATCAAACGTTTAATTAGTTTTTTGCCCATTCATCCAACTCACTCTTCCAACTCTATAACTACTTCTACTAATTCTATTAAAAAAATAATCCCTAAACCAAAAAAATTTTGATATAATGCTAACCATTATATGGTTATTGTAAATGGTGGCACATCATCAATGGCAAAAGGATTGCTAGAAAAAGATTTTTTAGGAAAAAAAGCCGTGGTTATTGGCGGCAGTATCTCCGGTATGCTGGCAGCTCGAGTACTATCCGATTTCTTCGAAGAAGTCATCATCATCGAAAAAGATAAAATGAGCAATCAACATATACCAAGAATAGGAGTCACGCAAGGTTCGCACGGCCATGCTCTTTTAAAAAGCGGGGAAGAGATTCTGAATGACCTTTTTCCAGGAATTATAGATGAACTAATCGAAGCTGGTTCCGTCAAATCCGACTTTGCGGGTGGACTGGCCTGGAATCACCATGGGAGCTGGAAATTGAAATATCATGCAGGCATGTCCATTATCCAGCAAAGCCGCCCATTCCTAGAATGGCATATCCAGCGCAGGCTCAAGCAAATACCAAATGTAAGCTATATGTATGAAACCAAAGCGAAAAAGCTTCTGGTGAATAATGATCAAACGCAAATCAATGGAATTGTAATTCAAAAAGAAGGGGAAATGGATTTGGAAATCCAGACTGACCTAGTTGTTGATGCTGCAGGTGCAGGATCGCAAACCTCTAGCTGGCTGAAGCAATTAGGTTATCAGGCTCCGGCAAAAACAGAAGTGAGGGTCAACCTTTTCTATGCCAGCAGAATTTATCGTTCCCTTTCCTCGAAAAATAAAGATTGGAGTAATTTATTGGTATATCCCAATCCCCCTTCACAAAACAGGGGCGGCAGCATTTCCCCCATTGAAAATAAGCGCTGGATGGTCACGTTACTTGGGTATGGGGTTGATTCGCCTCCAAACAGCGGGGAAGAATTTTTAGCTTATACAAAATGCTTGGGAAAGCCAGATATCTATGAGGCCATCGAAGAAGGGCAGCCTGAGACGGATGTTACAGTCTACCGCTTTCCCGCATTGCGGCGTTTTCATTATGAAAAATTGTCTCCTTTTCCTGATCGTCTCATTGTCATGGGCGATGCTTTTTGCAGAATGGATCCAGTCTTTGGCCAAGGTATGAGTATCTCTGCCTTAGAGGCCATTGCATTGAAGAAGGAACTTCAAAGAGCAGTGCATAAAAACGGGCTAGCTCAAATCTCCATCCATACCCATCGGAGTTTCAGCAAAATTATTGATATTCCTTGGTTAGTCGCCCTAACGGAAGACTTCCGCTTCACTCAAACGGTTGGAAAAAAAACCATTTGGACTGCCGTTTCTGATGTGGTATGTAAAAAAGGTCATTTTAGCCTGCGAAACGAATGAAGCTGTATACGAAAAACTAATCAATGTTCTTCAATTAAAAGCGCACCCAATCACACTGTTTTCACCTGCAACATTAAAAAGTGTCCTTTTTCAGTTAAGGAGTTGAACAAAAAAGGTGCCTATCCCCCAGAATGTTAAAGCATTAGTGCATCGGGGGATGCCTTCAATGGGCGAATATTCACGTTCAATGGGCGAATTATGACTTCCAATGGGCGAATTTTTAGGTTCAATGAGCGAATTATTGAGTTTAATGGGCGAATCCCAAAATAGCATCCATCTTTTAAAAATCGGACGTAAAAAAAATCGCCCGATTCCTGGATCAGTACCGTTATTCATTCAGCTGATCGGTCACAATCAGGTTGGAATTGTTACCACCCTCCTATGCTTAACATCTTTCTTTAAGCAAGATATTTTTCTTTAAATATCGTACTTAATTCACTCCATACATCAAATGTATTTCCATTTAAGTCATAAAAGACAAAGTTCCTTCCAGCGTGTCCCCAATAAAAAGGTTCCTGTCCCCCAGTATATTAAAGCATTACCGCATCGGGGGACAGGCACCAATATTGATTAATGTCGATTTTATTACGTTTGTGCGATAAAAGAGCCAGGAACGCTTATGAATGTTCCTGGCTGGCTCTGTATATCTATTCTCATATCAAAGATCCGAATTAACGTCTATTTACATAATTATTCATAACGAAGAGATTCCATCGGATCAAGTTTGGCTGCTTTTGAAGAAGGCAGCAAGCCTGCAATCACACTAATCAAGGTACTAACGCCAATACCAAATACCATGTAACCAGGTGTGAGTTGAACCAATTCAGTACCAAAGGTATTTACTAACAGGTTGTTCAAACCAAGGCTGATACCCCATGCCGCCGCAACAGCAATGACTCCGCTCAACAAGCCCAAAAGCGCTGACTCTGAGAAGAAAATACGACGAATATCTTTCTTTCTTGCACCAATCGACCGTAATATCCCGATTTCTCTTGTTCGTTCCACAACGCTAATATAAAGAACCACTAAAATCATAATGCCCGATACTAGTAGTGAAATGCCGGCTATCCCTGATAATAGGTAAGTGGCCATATCCACATAGGTTGTCACCTGTTTCATGATACTGGCCGTCGGCGAACTGATGAATCCCGCTTTGTCGACGGCTTTTTTAATACTCTCGACTTGATCTTGATTGTTCGCATACGCATTGATCTGGGTAGGGAGTAAGGTTAAATTTTGGCTGCTATAGGCATTTTCAAGTGTTGAATAGGAAACGTAGGCATTCGCATCATTCATCGGCCCCGTATTTCCTTGATCGTACACACCCGATACAACCAATTCTGCTTTAACCGTGACAGGCTGATTTTGTTCATCCATTTGATTAATAAACAGGCTGATTGTTTCACCTACAAGGGACTTATATGTTTTGTCACTGCTCAAGCTTTTTGCAAAAGATGTCGTCAGCAGCACTTCATTGTCAGAGGGCAAACTACCTTTTTCAATATTTTTATCCTTGATTGAATCTGTTACCGTTCCAAGGACTTGAAGATCTTTGTTCGACTCATGATAGACAACATTACTCTTTCCCTTGATTGTAATGACCTTTTCGACGTGGTCAACGTTATTAATGCCACTGATTTTGTTGATATCCTTTTCCGTAAAAGGTTCTCCGCCTCTTTGCCGATTAGGGAGTCGGCCTGCCTGCTGCCCTTTCACCGCTTCGGGCGATTTTACTACATCAACAAGAAGCGGATTCAAGGTGGAATTAATTTCATTATTCATATAGGTTTTTACACCGTTTCCTAATGACAACATTAAAAGGACGCTCACGATCCCTATCGAACCTCCTATGGCCACTAGAAGGTTTCTCTTCGATTGTAATCGCATATTTTTGATGGCCAGCTTAAAGGAAGCCTTTAAGCTTAAACTTTTCCCCTTTGTCTCGTTTGTTTCTTTCACTGCCATGTATCGCTCTTTTAATCGTTGATCTTCAATAATAGAGCCATCTTCCACCGATACAATCCGGCTTCCAAAATCCGCTACTCTTTGTGAGTGTGTTACGGTAATAACAAGAACCCCTTTTTTCGCAATGGAATCAAGCAGTTCAAGTATTTGTTCACTCGTATCCCTGTCTAATGAACCGGTTGGTTCATCGGCGAGAATAATGTCAGGGTCATTGGATAAGGCCCGAGCAATCGCGACACGCTGTTTTTGGCCGCCTGAAAGTTGATTTGGTTTTTTCTGCATGTGATCTACTAAGCCAACTTCTGTTAAAATTCCCTTGGCGCGCTGCATTCGTTCTTGTTTATTTGTATCCGTCATTTGCATTGCCATCATCACATTTTCGAGGACAGAAAGATGAGGAATTAAGTTAAAGCTTTGAAAAATGAAGCCAATTTTATCCTTCCTATACGCATCAACTTCCTTTTCTTTCATCGATCTCAGCGTCTTGCCTTGGATCATCACGTCTCCCTCATAATCAGAGTCCATCCCACCGATAATATTCATTAAGGTGGACTTCCCCGAACCTGATTCACCTAGAATGGAAACAAATTCACCACTTTCAAATTTTATGTTCACATTCCGGAGAACAGGCACCTTTTCTTTTCCAGCAAGTTTATATGATTTACTTACCTGTTTGATTTCTAATAATGTCATGATGTCCTCCAATTGAATTTTTCTCTCAACTTTTGTGGAAAAAAGTATGATTCTTGTATTTTAGCTTTCTATGAAAAATTTCCACCTTGTATTTCTTATTGTTCTTCGCTATTGTAACCTTGTTCGATAAACAGACTGTAAATCAAAGTTAAACAGATCTTAAACTGTTTCATAAAAAAGAATAAAACGCTGCAGGTCTTCATTTTTTAGTTGGGATTTTTAGAATGGAAAATGAGGATATATTAGGGTTCCGTTTGGGATGGATTTAAATAGCAGAAAAGTTCAGTTTATAAACAGTTTATATTTATTTTTACTTCTATCAATAAATTAAGGTTAGAATGTTAAGAGCGAATAAAATTGAAGTAGTGGAGGTGGATAGGGTGACGATAAAAAAAAGGCTGTTGGTTTCAAACATCCTCATGTTAATTATCCCTGCCTTCTTAAGCTTAATAGCCGCTCTTGTTCTTTTTCTAGTCTTTACAGGAACGAACATTAATCGAGCACATAATAATAGTGAGTTATTTTCTACATTAATAAAAAAGACCAATCAAACCTTTAACAGTTGGTCAAGCCATACCAATATCCAAACCATTAAGACAGAAATGGATATCTTTAATCAAAAATACAATGATAAAAGAATCTCGCTTTTACTATATGAGAATAATCAACTCAGCTATCCATCGCAATCGAATGTGGAAACTGGAATGAACCAAATTGTCCAGGCTTTACTGGATGATCAGACGACTCACACCGTGATTGTCGATCATTATGCTTTTTATAGTAAAAAAATAAACCATTATACCGCGGTATTAGCTTTTTCCGACTATAGGGGGATTGACGTAAATAATGGACAATATCGAACGACGTTTATAAAATGGGGACTTATGTTATTTGTTTTAATCACCATCATCGTATCGCTGACCAATTATTTACTGACTAAATTTATCCTGAAACGGATTGTGACACCCTTGGAAATCCTTAATTACGGAGTCCATCAAATTCAGTTGGGAAATTTGGATTACCGGATTGAATATTCGGGAGAGGACGAGTTTTCATCCGTATGCAGTGATTTTAATCTTATGGCGGAGAAACTGCGAGAATCTGTTGCAGTAAGAAAAAAAGATGAAACAAGCAGGAAAGAATTAGTTGCGGGGATTTCGCATGATTTACGAACCCCGTTAACCTCCATCAAAGCTTTTGTAGAAGGGCTTCTCGATGGCATCGCCACTACACCAACGATACAAAAAAACTATCTTGAAACTATAAAAACTAAATCAGAAGAAATTGATCAAATTGTAGATAAGTTATTTTTATTCTCTAAGTTGGATATCGGCGAATTCCCTTTTTATCCTGAAAAGCTTCCGATTGGGACTGAACTAGAAACGCTGGTCAAATCGATGTCAGCGGAATATCGAAGTAAAGGACTTACTCTAAAAATCGTCCAGAATGTAAAGCAGATTACTATCCAAGTGGATCCCGTCCAGTTTCGTAATGCGCTCATTAATATTTTTGAAAATAGCGTTAAATACAAAGCGAAAGACACAGGTATATTAGAAATTGCCAGTTTTGTACGTGGGGAGGAAGTCTGGATTACCCTGACAGACGATGGTCCCGGAGTTCCAGAAGAAGCGCTCCCTAAGCTTTTCAATATATTTTATCGCAGTGATCCTTCCCGAAATAATCCGAGTAAGGGCAGCGGTTTAGGACTGGCGATTACTAAGAAAATTTTGGAAAGGTTTGACGGAAAAATCTGGGCGGAAAATGTTCCAGAAGGCGGGTTAAGCATCGTGATTACGATACCAATATATGAAAACGGAGGCGGAGGAAGTTGAAGAAGATACTGATTATTGAAGATGATGACTCCATTGCTTCTATTGAAAGAGATTATTTGGTTGCGAATGGATATAGTGTGGACATTAACAGTGATGGGGAAAGCGGTTTGATAAGTGCATTGACAGGAGCGTATGATTTGATTTTGCTTGACGTCATGCTGCCGGGAATGGATGGATTTGAAATTTGCCGCAAGATTCGTGGAGCAATAAACATCCCCATCCTCATGGTAACCGCTAAAAAAGAGGAAATTGATAAAATACGGGGCTTAGGGTTGGGGGCAGATGATTATATTGTCAAACCATTTTCGCCCAGTGAGCTAGTGGCACGTGTCAAATCCCATCTTGCCATGTTTGAACGATTAATGGAAACCAATGTCGAGAATAAGCCACAAGAAATGACCGTTGGTACCATTCGGATTAATCAAAAAACAAGACGGGTATATGTAAAAGATGTGGAGATTGAGCTTAAAAACAAGGAATATGAGTTGCTGCTTTTTTTAGTCATCAACGCTGATATGGTTTTCAGCAAGGAAATACTCTATGAACGCATATGGGGTGCTGAATCGTATGGAGATAATGCAACCGTTGCGGTGCATATTAATCGTATTAGAGAGAAAATAGAGGAAGATCCATCTTCGCCCCAATATATTCAAACGGTTTGGGGTGCAGGTTATCGATTTAAGGTGTAATCTGATTTGAATTTTGTAACAGGAAATGAAATTTATTCTTGCGAGAAGACAGAGAAACCAATTCAAAAAAGCAATTCTTCATTTAAAGAAGGATTGCCTTTTTTACATTTTTGGGACATGGAATCACCATACTTAACTTGTTTTTTCCATTTGCACTGCTGTTTTTTGAATATCTCGATTACTCCAATTGGTGATTCATACTCTAATTTAAGATAGCAACGATTAGCAACTTAAATGTCCAAAATGGGGGATGGAAGGGAAAATCACTATGGACTTGAATGATGTTAATAACGACTCCATTTCCAACCTTTTAAAAAAATAATCTCTTCATTTCACTCCTTTCTACCAAATTGCCATTTTTGCACTTGTCAAAATAAAGGTTTCTGTTATAATGTGGTTGGAATAAAATTTAATAGCTAGAATTGTAGGGGGACCGGTGTTGCCGGTTGAGATAGCATCCTTAAGATGCTGACTCTTAGAACCTGATCTGGTTGAAACCAGCGGAGGGAACATGTTCTTAAACAATTGATATTGTTTGCTTATATGCGCCCTGGGTTCTCCCCTAGGGCGCTTTTATTATGTACATAGGAGGAAGAGGAATGAAGAAGTGGTTAATCGTATTATGTTCATTATTCATGATTGCGGGCTGTAGCAATTCAAATTCAGCATCAGAATCGAAAAAGAAAGACAAGCAATCTCTGAAAAAGGTATCTGTCGTACTAGATTGGACACCAAACACGAATCATACCGGTTTATATGTGGCAAAAGAAAAAGGCTATTTTAAAGACGAAGGATTAGATGTGGATATCATTATGCCAGGTGATGCTGGAGCAGATCAACTTGTGGCTTCAGGTAAAGCAGAGTTTGGCGTAAGCTATCAGGAATCGATCACACAAGCTCGCATACAAGGGGTTCCACTTGTTTCCATCGCAGCCGTTATTCAACACAATACATCTGGTTTTGCCTCACCAGCTTCAAAAAACATTGTTTCACCAAAGGACTTTGCAGGGAAAACATACGGTGGCTGGGGCTCACCTGTTGAAAAATCGGTTATTTCTTCCTTAATGAAAAAAGAAAATGCCGATGTAAATAAAGTTTCGATTGTCAATATGGGAGATACTGATTTCTTTACAGCTGTGAAACGAGACATCGATTTCGCATGGATTTATTATGCCTGGACTGGTGTTGAGGCAGAGTTACGTGGAGAAAAGCTCAATATGGTATATCTAACAGACTACTCTGATAAACTCGATTATTACACACCAGTTCTCGCAACGAATGAAAACATGATAAAAGAAAACCCAGATACAGTAAAAGCTTTTGTAAAAGCTGCTTCCAAAGGCTATGAATTTGCAATTAAACATCCATCCGATGCTGCCGACATTTTAATTAAGGCAGTGCCTGACTTGGATCCAAAGCTTGTTAAGAAAAGTCAAGAATGGCTGGCCTCTAAATATCAGGATGATGCATCAAGATGGGGCGAGCAAAAACAAAAAGTCTGGGAAAACTATGCTTCATGGATGTTTGAAAATGGACTTCTAGAGAAAAAGCTTGACGCTAAAACAGCATTTACAGATCAATTTTTACCACAATAAGGGGATAATGAAATGACAAATTCACTGATCAGTATTCAAATCATACCAAAAACAAAAGATGGCGAAAGTGTTATTCCGTATGTAGATGAAGCAATTCGAGTGATTCAAGAGTCTGGGGTAAAATTCGAGGTACATCCTCTTGAAACCACAATGGAGGGCGATTTACAGCAATTGCTGCAGGTGATCACGAAAATGAATGATCGCATGATAGAAATTGGCAGCAGTAACGTTATCTCGCAAATAAAAGTATTGTACCAGCCATCAGGCATCTCCATGGGTCAGCTTACGGAGAAATATAGATAATGATGAAAATCATAGCGAAAGGGTGGAGACCGTTATTGGTTCTCCTCCTTTTATTCATTGTATGGGAAACGGTTGCGATTAAATCTAGAGTTCCAGATTGGCTTTTACCCACTCCGACAAAAATATTTTATGAGGGTTTCAATGGTTGGGCTAACTTTTATCCAGATTTATTGTCAACGATCAAATTATCCTTACTCGGATTTGCCTTAGGTTTATTAATCGGGTTACTTACAGCTATTCTATTGCACTTGCTCCCTTTCATTCGGGAATCGATTTACCCGTTGCTAATCATCTCACAAAACATTCCTATTATCGTCCTAGCTCCTCTTTTAGTGATTTGGTTTGGCTTTGGATTATTACCAAAAATGATCGTCATCACTCTCGTTTGCTTTTTTCCCATCACCGTTGCTGCATTAGATGGATTTAAGCAAACTTCCAATGAGTTAAAGCATTACATGATTATGGCAGGAGCATCGAATAAGCAATTATTTTGGAAGCTAGAGCTTCCCTATGCCCTTCCTTCCCTATTTTCAGGTTTAAAGATATCCGCTACTTACAGTGTCATGGGTGCAGTTATTTCCGAATGGCTTGGAGCAAAAGATGGTATCGGTGTTTATATGACCCTCGCCTCTTCATCCTTCCGTACAGATAGAGTTTTTGTAGCCATATTTTCTATTGTGGCATTAAGTTTATTATTTTTTTCTATCATCGTTCTGATTGAACGCTGGCTCGTTCGGTGGCAGTTGAAAGGGGCGAAATGAAAGTGAGTCATCTTACCGTTTCAAATATTTCTAAGAAATTTGACAAGAATGAAGTGATCAAGAATCTCGCATTCACAATTGATAAGAATGAGTTTGTTTCGATTATTGGGCCATCTGGTAGTGGGAAAAGTACGATCTTCAGTCTTATCGGAGGAATCCTCTCACCAGATCAAGGAACCATTCACTTAGATCATCAAGTCATTAACGGAAAACGGGGGTTTATTAGCTATATGCCACAAACCCCTTCTCTCCTTCCTTGGAGAACGATTGTCGAAAATGTATTGCTTGGGCAAGAGCTTCAAGGAAAAAAAGAAAAAAAAGCAGCATTAGAAATGATTGATATTGCTGGATTAACGGGTTACGAAAATGCTTACCCTCATGAATTATCAGGTGGTATGAAACAAAGGGCATCCTTTATTCGCGCATTATTAAGTCCACAATCCATCATTTGCTTAGACGAACCTTTTTCAGCCTTAGATGAATTAACACGACTTGATATGCAAAAATGGCTATTATCGATTTGGGAAGAACATCGAAGAACCATCCTTTTTGTGACACATAATATTGAAGAAGCATTATTTCTATCTGACCGAATTATTGTTTTATCCAATAAACCTTCTCAGGTGGCTGCCGAATTTCAAGTTCCTTTTTCACGTCCAAGAGAGGAGAGTCTATTTCTAGAAGACGAGTTCTTAGAATGGAAAAGGAAAATTTACTATTCTCTCAAAAAAACAGGAGAGTGATTACGTTGCTAAAAATGATTGATGCACATATTCATTTAGATCATTATAACGATCAAGAAATGAAGGATATCATTGAAAGGGACTCATCTCTAGAAGCACTAATATCCGTTTCTTTTGATTTAGAATCAAGTAAAAAAAATAAAGATCTTGCCAACATATACTTAAAGGTGAAGCCAGCTTTCGGCTATCATCCTGAACAAACGCCCCCTACGGAGAAACAAATGGATGAACTTTTTAGTTGGATAAAGAGCCATCAAAATGACATGGTCGCAGTTGGTGAAGTAGGGCTTCCATATTATTTAGGAAAAGAACAAAAACTAACGACTCTTCAACGTAGCCAATACATTGAACTATTAGAAGCATTTATTAAACTAAGTAAGGAATTAGAAAAACCTATCGTCCTTCATGCTGTTTATGAAGATGCACCCATCGTTTGTGATCTTTTGGAGAGATACTCCCTTCCAAAAGCCCATTTCCATTGGTTCAAAGGTGATTCCAAAACGATCCTCCGAATGGCAGAAAACGGGTACTACATTTCTGTCACGCCCGATGTTTTGTATGAGGAGGAAATTCAACATCTCGTTCAATCCTATCCACTTCAGCAAATCATGGTCGAAACAGATGGTCCATGGCCTTTTGAAGGACCTTTCACTGGAAAGATGACCCATCCTTCCATGATGAAAGAATCTATTAAAACCATATCCCAAATTAAGAAGCTTTCAATAGTTGAGGTATGTCATCACATTTTTCATAATTCTAAATCATTCTTTTCTATTTAAGAAAGAAGGAATACTCATTTCTCTTTTTAATAGGTCAATATCAAAAACCAAGAGAGATAGGAATAGCGCTTACGCCGTTTAGCCATAAAGTATCTCCCCTCGAAAATAAGGGCCGGACCCCCACTACGTTAATGCTTTTCTGCACTGGGGGTCGGCACCAACTTTCTTAGTTCTTTAATTTTTCCGATACTAAATCAGCGACAAGGATGTACCGTTTAGGGACATTTCCCGATGAAACCAAATGGGTAACAGGTTGTTACCGTTAATGTGCTTTTTGGTTTCGGTACAATTACCGTCCGATCGTCTTGGTTAACAATCCTTACTTTCCTTATTTTATACAAAAATTCACCAGCGTCCGTTGTGACGATTAGCTCATCATTTATGCCTACATCTCCAAGTCCTCGAAAAACAGTATCCCGATGCCCGGATAAAACCGAATTATTGTTATCACCCGGAAGGACGCTATGCTCAAAGTGTCCAACACCCTGTTTTAGCACGTCTGGATTGGTTCCTTCTAGGATTGGAAGGGAGCGATTTAATTTAGGGATGGTAAGAACCCCGATTTTTTCACCATGGACAGGTTTGCTTTTATATAATTTTTCCTTTTTTATCGGTTCGCTTTGGTCATTAAAGTAGCTTGGGGTGATTTCTGGTTTAGAATAAGCCGAAAATCCCCGATTCAGCCAGTAAAGGTTATAGCTGAAAATAGTTACACCAATAAAAATCGCCGCAAGGGAAGCGATTTTTCTCCACCTTTTTTGATTACGCATTCTCGTTTTTTCTTGAGTAACGGTAGAAAGCAAAACCCGCAAAAATTAGCAGTAAACTTACCATGATATTTAAACCAAAAGGAGAAGCGGTATTTGGCAATTTATTTTCATGTAACTTTTTGGTTAAATTCACCAGCAATATCACCCACACCGACTAAATTTTGTCCGGCTTGTAGTAGTGAAGTCGTTTTTTATATTTCCTATAATCTTCCTATGAAATTCTCTTTCGGTTCCATTCTTCTCTGCTGGGACCTAAAGTAATTGTTTATTTGATAATTTAACTTCCAATTAAACTTGCATATTTTCTACAATCGTTGCGATTCCCATACCGCCTGCGATACATAGCGTTACTGCGCCATATTTCTTACCTGTACGTTCGAGCTCATGCACTAACTTTGTCAATAGTATTGCACCTGTTGCACCAATCGGATGCCCCATCGCAATGGCTCCTCCGTTTGGATTCACCTTTCTATAATCAAGACCTAACTCATTTACACAGGCAACTGCTTGTGATGCAAACGCTTCGTTCAATTCCACTACATCCAAATCCGCTATCGACAAATTAGTTTGCTTCAATGCCTTTTGCATCGCATATACAGGTCCCATTCCCATCAACTCAGGTGCACACCCTACAGAAGCTTGGGAGATGATTCTTGCTTTTGGTTTGTACCCACGTTTTAATGCTTCCTTTTCGGACATTACTAATAATGCCGCCGCTCCATCATTACGACCGCTCGCATTTCCAGCAGTTACCGTGCCACCTTCTTTGAAAACTGGCTTTAGCGATGCCAACTTTTCTAATGTTGTTTCTCTTGGGTGCTCGTCTACTTTAAACTCTACGATACCTTTACGAGTTTTCACTGGATAGGGTGCAATCTCTTTTTCAAAATATCCTTTTTCTATCGCATTTTTCGTTTTTTCCTGACTACTTAATGCGAATTCATCTTGTGCTTCTCGTGAAACTCCATACTTTTCTGCTATATTTTCTGCTGTTATCCCCATATTCAAATCACCATAAATTTCCCTCGGCTGGGAGCCAGGCTGACTTGCAGTATTCGGATCTTTCAGTGAAACATCCCCTGATTTTGTACCAAAACGCACGCTATTTACATAGTACGGTGCAGTACTCATTGACTCCGCTCCACCAGCAATGATAATATCGCTTAACCCTGTTTGAATTTGTTGCATAGCAGAATTTACGGCTTGTACACCTGACCCACATTGTCGATGAATGGTATACCCTGGAATTTCTACAGGAATTCCTGCACGAAGCATCGCTACTCTTGCTAAGTTGGATACATCTGCACTTTGTTTTGCTTGCCCTAAAATGACTTCTTCCACAGCAGTTTTTTCTAGATCTGTGCGACGTATCAATTCTTCTATTACATGTGATCCGAGAAAATCTACTGTTTCATTGCCAATGCTACCGCCAAGTTTTCCTATTGCCGTACGTACAGCATCTACGATTACTACATTTTCCATTTCATCATCTCCACACTACAGACTTCTGGCATAATGTTTCACTTTTTCACGATCAATTTCTACACCGAAACCAGGACCGTTCGGTATGATGACTTCAAAGTTTTCAAATTTAATAGGTTCCAAAGTAAGATCATCTTTAAATAATAATGGACCGAATATTTCTGTGCCGAATTTTATCTCTGGAATTGTTGCATATATTTGCGCACAAATGGCTGTTCCTAAGCTCGACTCAATCATCGTACCGCCATACAACCCAATTCCTGCTGCTTCTGCAATGCCTGCTACTTTCTTTGTTTGTGTTAATCCTCCAGCTTTACACGGCTTCAGCGCAATGCAATTTCCTGCACGGTGTTTCGTAATTTGGAACACATCTTGTATGCTGTTTGCTGCTTCATCTGCCATTATTGGTACATTAAACTTAGCTGTAAGCCTAGACATGCCTTCGAAATTCCATGTCGGCAACGGTTGTTCCACCATTGAAACGCCACCATCTTCTAAGGCGGCGATACAATAATTTGCCGTATCCTCATCCCATGCTTGGTTGACATCGACTGTAATGCGCGCCTCATCTCCAACTGCTTGTTTAATCTGCCGGACGTGCTCTACATTTTTAAACGGATCGCCTTTTCCAATTTTCAATTTGAATATATTGTGTCGCTTTTGGTGCAAAAATTCTTTCGCTTCTTCAATATCTTTTGCGGTATCCCCACTCGCTAACGTCCATGCAATTGGTAATGAAGTATGGATTTGGCCTCCGAATAATTCAAACGCCGGTATATTTTTACTGCGGGCTGCTAAATCAATAATCGCTGCCTCCACTACAGTTTTCGCAAAATTATTACCTCTAACTTGCTTCGATACTTCATACATAATTTTGTCAAAGTGAATAGGATCTTTCCCAATTACGAGTGGTGCAATATACGCGTCAATATTCGCTTTAATCGCTTCCGGTGTAGACTCTCCATAAGAAGCACCCCCAATAGTAGCTACTTCAGACCAGCCTTCTCTTCCTTCTTCATCTCTGACACAACCTACAACAATCGATTGAGAGACAATCGTATGCATCGCCAATTGATGTGGGCGAATCGTTGGTAAATCTAATATATAAACATCAAAAGAACATATTTTCATCAGGAACCAACTCTCTTCTATTTAATTAATGTACAAAATCAGCTTCGGTTTTTGCTCGTACCTCTTCAATTGTGACACCCGGCATTAACTCCACTAGTCTCAATTGCTTATCTACTACTTCAAATACTGCAAGTTCTGTAAAAATCATATCGACATTTCTAGTGGAAGTAATCGGGTATGTACACGTTTTTAACAGTTTACTACTGCCATCTTTTGACGTATGGCTCATTGTTACAAACACTTTCTTTGCACCGACTAGTAAATCCATCGCCCCGCCAACGCCCATAATATTCTTTCCAGGAACCGCCCAGTTTGCAATCACACCCGTTTGATCCACTTGAAGTGCTCCTAGAATCGCTACATCTACATGCCCCCCACGAATCATCGCAAAGGAATCCGAGCTATTGAAATAGGAAGCACCGATTGCTTCCCCAACTGGTAACTTCCCCGCATTGACGAGGTTCGGATCGATATCTGCTTCTTCCACATCCGTTACTCCGAGTAGACCATTTTCCGTATGCATATAAATATCCGCTGCTTCCATATATTCTGCAACGAGCGTAGGAATACCAATTCCTAAATTTACGACACAAGGTCCTTTAAGTTCCGCAGCTACACGCTTTGCGATTAAATGCTGCATCTCTGTTTTACTCAATGTAGTCATCTGTTCATAACCCCTTCCTTCGTCAACACTTGCTGCGCTTTGATGATTGTATCGACATACAAAAATGGCGTGACGATTTCTTCAGGATTCAACTCGCCAGGTTCAACGATTTCATCCACTTCTACGATTACTTTCTTTGCAGCAGTCGCCATGAGCGGGTTAAAGTTACGTGCTGTTTTGTAATACACGAGATTCCCTAGTGTATCTGCCTTATGTGCTCGAATCAGTGCAACATCTGCCCGAATTGCCTTTTCGAATATATACGTTACGCCATCAATCTCGCGTTCTTCTTTTCCTTTTGCAAGATCGGTTCCAGCACCTGTCGTTGTATAATACCCTCCAAGGCCCGCTCCACCGGCTCGTAAAGATTCGGCTAACGTCCCTTGAGGAAGCAATTCCAGCTCAATTTCTCCTTTTTGATACTTATCCCCGACATCCCGATTACTTGTAAAATAAGATCCTATCCCTTTTTTAATCTTGTTTTGATTGAGCAATATCCCAAGCCCTTTTCCTGATTCTCCAAGATTGTTACTAACAATCGTTAGATCTGTCACGTCTTTTTCAGTCAAGCCTTCTATTAATGAAAGAGGTGCCCCTATTAATCCAAAACCACCTACTAAAACGATATCGCCACTTTCTACACATGCCAAAGCCGCTTGAATATCACTTGTCACTTTTGACATCTTAACTTACTCCCTCCTTACTTCGTTACCAATTGTAATGAATCGCTAATTTCAAACCACGCTGGAATACCGGCTGTTAATACACAAATAAAACCGACGTCCGCAAGTTCAGCTTCCGCTGCACCAACAGCCCTTGCCTTTTCTATCCAAGGTATCGCATCCGCCCCTCGTAGTTGCGTAATATAGTTTCCAACCATATTTAAATGCTTCATACGAGAGGAAACATGCCCTTCCCCGAGAAGCGTTTCTTCCACTTTCTCTTTGTCTCCGTTTTGAATAGCGGCTAGAGATGTTACTAAAAAGCTAGTATCCTCATCACCTAGCCACGTAATCATCGTTTCAAAAATCTCTTCAATCGTTTCTGGATCCTTTTCAGGTTGTTCTACTCGTTTACCTTTTAACTCAAGCGCATAAGCGAGCGCTTCCAATGACACTTTTAAAGCGGCCGTTCCTCCATATAGATAAGAAACTAAAAAATACTCCACTAGCTCGGGAAGCGTAGTGCCGAATTCGATTGCGCCTTTCGTATGATATCCCATACTACGTACATACAATCGGGCGGCATTCATACTCGCTAATAGTACATCTTTTTCCTTTCGAGATAGAGCATCATCCTGCATAATTTCGCCCCGTAATCCTGTATAATGGTCAAGCACAACCGGGCTATAATCGTGCATTTTCTGCACCCAACCCGGAACTTCGTCGTACACTTCTTTAAAATATTCCAATCCTTTACTCATCGGTTTCACCTCTATGAAAGTTTGTGTAAGAATGTTTCTATATAGCTATTAATATCTTCACGCTTTTCAAACACCATTGTGTAATGATTACAATCCGAGACAACGGTTTCGATTTGCGTTGTAAAGGCTTGTGTTTCTTCATAGTCTGTCATGTAAAAAAGCGGGGGCATCGAGCCAATATTACCCTTTGCGTAAACGAGCAATACCGGACATTCAATTTGTGAACAAATTTCTTTTGGACTAAATGTATAGAAACTGTCAAAATCAGCTACTATGCGTGCTTCTGTTGATTTATTCTCCCAATGATCTCCTACAGAACCTACCTCGTATTCAACCGTATCTTGTAACATGTCATTCCACACAACACCTAAGTTCGTGTAGATTTTTTTTATCTCTTCTACGTAATGTTCTTGTGACGTAAATGCCCTACTAATTCGTCCTAAAGATGGCTGTACAATTCCTCGCTGGTGTTCCGTCGCTTTTGCAGCACCGTCTAGTAATATCAAACCTTGCACTGATTTCAAACGGCTTGCAACAATTGCCGAAATAAAAGCACCCATTGAATATCCTAATAGAATGGGATTTTCAACCTCCAATTCTGCTAGTAAACCGACAATATCATCGGCATGTTTGAAAATGGAGGGCTCTTCGTCTGTTTCATCACTGTTCCCACGTCCACGCAAATCAACCGAAATAAAACGATATTCTCCTTTAAATCGATCTGCGTAGTAATGCATGTTCTTATGTGTACCGGTTAGACCGTGGATTGCAATGATCGGTCCTTTTTCTCCTGGATAATCAGCAACTTGAATCGCTTTACCATTTATATTTACTTTATAAAAATTCATGATCGCACCCCTTTTTGTACGTTATTCGTACATATTAACCTAATGCGTACAATATATATATTCATTGTATCAAAATAACCTAAAAAGTCTAATAAAAATAGCTGTCAAGTTTACCTGACAGCTATGGAATTGAAATCTTATTCAGTTCGCATAACAAAATTTAAAGAAGCTTCTTTATAGTCACCTTTATCGATTAGTTTAGTAGTAAGCGAGGAGCGAACGCCGCCAGCAACATCTGTCTCTAACCATTGATCTCCTTCAAAGAACACTTGCGTAATTAATGTCTCATGTCCTTCATGTTCGAACTTAATATGAATATGCGCCGGACGGTATGCATGATAACCAGCAGCAAATGTAAATTCACCAGTAGGACCACTTGTTGGAATTTGATATGGAATTGGTACAATCGATTCCACTTCAAAATCCCCATTTTCGTCTGTATAAAACTGACCTCTTAAATTGAAATCAGGTGCTGTAGAATCATAGTTCGAATATAATCCTTCCGCATCGTCCTGCCACCACTCGACTTTCGTTTTTCCGATTGGACCATTTACAGAACTAACATTGCCGTAGAACTTCAATTTATCACCCGGCTCTTCTGGACGTTGTGGAATAACAACTTTTGATCCTTCCAGTAAAGGCGAGTTTTCTTCATAGTAAGGTCCAAGTAGTGATGGCTCTGTACCCGGAGCGTTTTTATATTTGGATTCCAAAACATGCGTTTCCACAAAAACGTCTAAGAACAATGGAATTTCTCCACTTCTTCCTAATCGATCTGCCCATTTCACAAAGTTCGTATATTCTTCATGGTTAAACTGCTGCTCGTCAAGGAATGCCTTCATATGTTTTACAAAACCTTCATATGCCTCTAATACTCTTGTGTTTTTTACTGCTGCTTCTGCCATTCTTATTTCCCCCTTACGTTTTGTTTGATAATTCCCGACCACACCATCTTTGTAAACGTATTCATTTTTATTTAAAAAAATAAAAATCTTTATACACCACTTGCAAAATCAACTTTTTTATTGTACGATATGCGTACAATTATTCCTTATTCGTACAACCTTATTTTAACATGAAGGGTGATATCTTTGTCAACAGAAAAAAAAGATAATTTCAAACAGTCTGGAGACTACATTCAATCATTAGAGCGTGGACTCCAAGTAATCCAAGCATTTTCACAAGAAAACCAAGCACTTACTATTAGTGATGTTTCGAAACTAACAGGGCTTAGTAGACCTACCGCTCGTAGGATATTACTGACACTAGAACATCTAGGTTTTGCAGAATCCAACAACAGTGTATTCTCTTTGACAGCTCGTACCCTATCACTTGGATACGCATACTTAGCTTCTAATAATAGCTGGAGCATTGCCCATTCGTTCATGCGTGAATTTGTCCATCAAACCGGAGAATCTTGCTCCATCTCGATTTTAGATGGCCCAGATATTATTTACGTTGCACGTGTTTCCACCAAACGGATTATGTCCATCAATTTGGATGTTGGATCGCGCCTACCGGCTTACGCGACATCCATGGGGCATGTTCTGCTTGCAAACTTACCAAAAGAGAAGTTAGAACAATACTTAGAGTCCATCGATTTCGAAAAATTTACGGACAAAACAATTGTGGATAAGGAACAATTACTCGCTATATTAGAGGATGTTCGGGAGCAAGGTTGGGGTGGCGTTGACCAGCAATTAGAAGAAGGACTCCGTTCCATTGCCGTTCCCCTACGTCATGGAACCGGCAAAGTGTTCGCCGCCTTTAACTGCTCTGTCCACGCCGGACGGGTTTCAAAAGAGGTACTGCTTGAGGACTTTTTGCCCCTTTTACAAGAAATCGGCGAGAAGATCAGCCAAGCGATGGCTGTAACGAATAGCTCAAGATATGTCTGACAAATCCAAGAAGTTGCATTAAATCATCATATAAAAAATCGAAAAAGATACTTAGAAGAACTTGGTTTATACAATGCAGAAAGTATTGAGTTAAGTGAAAAAGGGTTTTACGGTATGGCTTTTGTTCTCATTATATTTGCAGCGATAACAGTTGACCGACTTGAGCTCGTTTTTCTACCTCCATACAGCCCACAATTTAATCTAATCGAAGGCTTGTGGAAATGGTTGAAAGAGTCTGTAATAAATTAGCGGGGTTACTCGTGAGGTACAAAACGGTAAATCACAAACCTAATCACATAGCAAATCACATAAACTTCACAGTATATTTCAAAGTGAAAAAGGCTTAGAGTTGTAAATTTATCTAAGCCTTTTTAAAATTTACTAAAGCACTCTTAATTTGTACAAGTTTAATAGATGCTAAAGTGAGTTTGATAAATAAGCGGAGAAATTCCTTTTAATTAGGAAATATCACTAAAAATCGCTTAAATAGACGGAAAGATTCCGGCTATTGACTCTAAAAACGTGAAAATGGGTCATTTTTCTTTGTTTAATCGGAAAACCTCCGCTTATATCCTTAGAATCGAGCTCTATTCTGCATTCTAAACGGAAAATCTCCGCTTATTTAATTATCACTTGTTCCTCAATTAAGGGTGACCGAGATGGGAATCCGTATCCATGTTTTTTATAAACTGTTCGGTCTTGAACCATGAAGGTACAGCTGATAACGGACGGAGGTAAACGATGTCTCGCTAGTTGCTGGGCGCTGGAGCTAGACCTGACTGTTCTTATCTTTAAATTACCCACAGGTTTTAAATTTCTGTCACCCTACAACTAAACTTCAAACATATGTCCTTCTGTATAAGTCAATCTTTCCAGTTTCCACAAACCTTCTTCCCGGCGTAAAGAACAATTATAAGTTGCACCAAAAATATTCTTGTATAGCGTTTCTTTTGATACATTGTATGGAACCAAACGGTACACTTGCATGGTAGCCTTATCGCCAGTTACTTCAATCCGATAATCACCAACAACGTGATGTAGATTCACACGCTCAGTTCGAAACGTCTGAAGTATCATCATAAATTCCCTACGCCCTGTTAAGCCGTTTCTAAAAATTACTTTATTAAAAGGAATTATTGATAGCTACTGAAACTGGGATTGGTGCCATCCAAATCCAGATTGGTAACTTTTGCTAAATTTTACCTTAGTAAATTTAGTTTGTTGTCAAAATGGTGATATCTCATTAATGGCGTTCTTATGCTGCATATTTGGAGGATATTGCGACGGAGAGTCCTCCATCATTCTATGAAGGACTAATCCCTATTAGAAAAGCTGCATTTTGTCCTTCATCAAACCTTTGAAGGTCTAATCCCTAATAGAAAGGCCTCGATTTGTCCTTCATCAAACCAGTGAGTACAAATAAGTCGAAATCAGCTTAAGTCCCTCAGCAACCACCCCTGATAATGCAGCTAACGGGGAGTAATGTTTAATTATATGAACATAAAAAGACTCAGAACAGAGAAAGGTTCCTAGTACCCCCACTACGTTAATGCTTTCTACGCTGAGGATTATACACCAACTTTCAGACATTAATTTATTGTGGATTTGCGCTTGTCTTTTAACTTTGTACCTAAATCCAACAGTAAAGCAACAAAAACAGAGATGGCCGATAACACTAAAAAAGCAGTACTAATAATGCCCGTCCTTAACCAGCCCGAGCCAAACCAAATATACAGCCATCCTAGTAAACCAATGATCAAGAAGCAGAGAGAAATTACATATTTAAGATTTTTCCTTTTTGGTAGAAATAAATTAATTGCGTAAAAGCCATAAAGAACAACAAATAAAATGAAAAAGACTATAACCCATCCAACCATTCCTTCTACCTCACAGTCTCGATTATCTAGATATACGGGAATCTACTACTCATTGCTACTTGGGATTTCTGTATCTTCAGGTCCAAAAAATCGCTCTACTTCCACCTTTAATTCATCTATTAACTTAAAGTTAGACTGGTAACCCAGACTTTCAATTACGTTCCGATAGTACCATTCTTGCTCCACTTTCCCACGGTTAAACCGTTCCCAGACCATGTCACCGATTTGTTCATAATCATTCATGATGGACCTTATATTATGTAATTTGTCTGCGCAGGCAACAACTTTGATGTCTTCTGGGGCAGTCTTTAAAAACTCGATTGTATGCTGCTTTCTTTTCTCCCAAGATAATGATTTATCAGGTTCCGAGCATCCTTCTACAATACTAGCGATTGTAAGGCCAAATTCCCGTTCAATATCTGCTAATGAAAGTGTTGTATCTTCAACTGTATCGTGTAAGATTCCTGCAGCAACGATATCATCACCATACCCTGCTTTCATTAACATCATCCCAACCGCAACCGGATGAGTAATATAGGGAATATCGGTATGTTTTCTACACTGTCTTACATGTGCTCTACTTGCAACCTGTAGGGCTTTTTCAATCACATTCATAAGAGGCATTCCCCGCTTTCCATTATAAGACCACTTACTAAAATAATGATTAGACCTTTTAAAATAGCCTTAATCATCAAAAACACCTAATAAAAATTCAAACAAATAAATAATTTACATTTTATTTACAATTAGTTTATCAGAGATTAACAAACAGTCTTTATACTGAAACTATAAAAAGTCATGCTAATGGAGGTCCATGATGATCGAATTCATGATTCGACTGGTTATTCTCATTCCCATTTGCACAATTCTTTGACCTAATCACTAACGAAAGCCTTTTCTAAAAATTCCATCACGATTTGGATACCTATTTTTAACAAAATGCGGGATTTCAGGTTTATTCTCAATCGTCTCTTCAACTACATTTGGATATATTTGTACCAGCTGATATCCCCTCTTTTCATACTACAAAGCAATTTCCCAAAATTCACGATCTGTTAGCACAAGATCATAGGGTGTTTTAATATCCGACCATTGAATGCTTCGTTTTTTCGTAATCGGCAGCGATTCTTCACCGTTCCAACTAGTAAAATACTCAACAATCCCACTAGCCTGAAGGGCATTGCCAATATATGAATGGAGCAGCCCCAAACATTTTTCATCGATTGTATTTCCTTTTAAACCATCTTTTAAGGATAGAAAATTGTAACAGCAAGCTACTTGGTAGTTAAAAATAAAATGCGGACTATAGGAAAATCTCGATTTGGATTCACAATCATAATTATTTTCAAAGGATAAATGGGCAAAATCCAATTCAGTTTCAAATACATTGGGCTGTTCAGGAGACACTGGGTTTAAGCCATAGGAACCTTCTGGCAGGTTTAGGGGTGAGGCTAGATAAATGTATTGGGTCAAAAGAATATTCACCTCTTTTTCCTTAGATTAGGTCTATGATTATTTATTTCATCCCTTCAACTTTCTTTTTCGTTGAGAATACTTATTAATACTCAAATTCCTATATCTATTTTCGAATACCTAATCTTAATGATAATGTATTAGTATTATTTTCCCAATAAAAGTTTATAAGTTTTCTGATACTAAAAATCATTTCAAATTTACCTAGTAAGAAAGCCGCAAAAAAAGTTATCAATAATAAAGAAATAAATTGGGAGGCAATCATGAAAAAACTCGTCAAATTCGCGGCAGCTATAATTGAAAACACAAAGAGGTGCCTTACCCCCAGCGTATTAAAGCATCGGGAGTCAGGCACCTCTTTTCTGACAACTTGCCTAACTTTTTAGATTCGCTAATAAAACCTTGAAATTCGCTGATTAACTAGGAGTATTCGCTGATAAAAAGCACAAAACAAGAGTTTTTGGAAAAGGCTGGCCGATGAGACCACCTTTCATGACCCGAGTGAGCTGTTTTTTGCCTATTCAGGCCATGAAACCCACTCTTCATGACTCATGTAAAAAGTACCTAGTCATGCCCCAGATAACGTCGAACGATTCGACAAAATGTGGGTGATGACAGGCACTTATTTTTATTTCAGCTCCATTTTTCTGCGCTTGTTTGGCCTGAATAACCCTTCATCTAAATCTCCAATGGAATAATTTATATCAAGTTCAGGAAATTTCGGGATACATTCTTGAATAATAGGAATCATCGATTCATATGAAGTTACAATATGTATTTTAATGTTCAGGTACATACCTGCCTTCTACCATTGATAAGTTCTCAGAAAGTAAAATTAATCTTCTCCTTTTATTTATTTCTCCATGATTGAACAATGTGGGCATACAGCACTTAAATTTGGTAAATGATATTTAAAAAGTTGTAATTTCAGATCTATATTTTATTGACAAATTTGTGACAAAGGAATAGAATTACTTCGGAATTACAATATCTCAAATTTGAGATATTTAGAAAGGGAGTTTTTATTATGGTAATCGATTGGTCAGTATCAGCAGTCTATAACACAATAATGTCGGTTTCGACGGGAATTGGGTTATTATTAATTCTTCGATTTGGTTCCCATTTAGCTAAAGAAAAAGTTGGACAATTAGAAGGTTGGGCAATAGGATTTGGGATACCCGGGTTTATTTTAACGATAACAGGAACTCATATGATCCTTACTTGGCCATTATCAAAGATTGGATTTCCATTTGACGATATTATTTTTGGTGAGCCATCCCTCGCATTTGGTATTATGCTCATAGCAATATCCATCCTATTATGGAGAAAATCTAATCTATATATAAGACAAGGAATTAATATGAACGATTCGAAAATAGTTTCCAGTACTTTAAATAAAGAATTGCCATACTTGATAAAACCATTATCTTATTTTGCCGCAGCAATGGGATTAGCACTCATTTCAATTGCATTTGCAGGCATTAAATATCAATTATTTGCAGCACCGCCACAAGAACCAATATCAGGGGCATTTGCTGATTATCCAATGCTAGAGGCTACTTTTATTTCTGGATTATACGCGATTACAGGGATAGGAGCAGTATTATTACCTTTTTCCTTAAACAAAAACGCTAATCCGAATTATGCTAAAGTTATCAAATTCCTTTGGACAATTGCAGGAATCATCTTTGTTGTATTTGGAGTGATGAATTACTTTACACATATCGGATTAATCGTTAATACAATGGCTAAATAGTTTTGAATGAAAAACAATGCCTGCCGCTCCCCGAATAGTGTCGATCAAAACGACAATATACGGGAAAATTGGGTACCTGAAGCGCCAGTGTATTAAGCTTTACTGCATCGGGGGCCAAGCTCACACGACCAATACGGTTTCTGCACCATACCCCTGTTACCTTGGAAAAAGGAGTGTGCTCGGGCAATAAAGTAGACCTTGCTGCACAGTAGCAAGGTCTTTTTTGAGGATTTCTTGAAAAATATCAAAAGAAGTCAAAAAAGGATGATTTAAACGCTGGAACCATTTTTTCAAAAAGTTCAATCTCTGTCTTGGAACCTTTCATATATCCCATATCATAAAGCTCCATTGGTCTTTTGTAACCGAATAGAATCGTTGAGAGAGAATTGATGTTTAATTGGATTCCTTTTTTCGGAGGGTGAACACATTGAGCTCCGGTTTTTTCTTTATATACTTTGATTTCCCCCTTTCCGAGCAAATAGCTCCCATTATTCCAGGGTGCATGTACATCTTCAAGATGCAGGAATAGGGACTCACTGCCCTGAATGAACGGAAATCTCCGCAAACACTCTTCTGCATTTACGACCCTCGCCATAAAATAAGGATATAACTCTGTTTTCACCTTTGGCTGCGGCATTAAATATGGTAAAGGATCATGAATGGAGAGGTTAATTGTCACAGTCTCCACCATGGAATCATGCTGGCAAATGAAATTCCAAAGTCCAATTCTTCCTTCGTGGTCAAGAGCAACGAGCTCCTCCACCTTCATTTTTCTTTCCTTTACCTCGTAGAGAATATAGCCCTTAGCCTCCTGATTGGAATTATAATAAACAGCTAGCTTCGAATTTTCGCCATATACATTTTGTTTCCACCAATTTGTATCGCGTTTGAGCATTCCTGTATATTGAGTGCAAAATTGGTCGTAAATCTTTTCGATTTCTTCATTATGAGTCTCTTTTGTATATCTTCTGATAAATCCTGGCTGCATTTCGAGGAACTTTAGGTCGATTTTTTCAATCGTTACCTTTTTTTGTTCACTTAATATTTCCCAGCCATATTTCCGATAGAAAGAGATATCAAAAGGGTGTAACAAAGATACAATCTGCCCATTATTCTGCATGTGTTTTAACGACTCAATCATGAGTGTTTTTACATAACCATTTCGTCGATATTCCGGGTAGGTAGCGACTCCCGCGATCCCTCCCATTTCCCATTCAGCATCCTTCATGAAAACTTTTAGCGGAATCAAGTGCAGTTTGGCCGCCAGCATGTTGTCATCCCAAATTCCTAAAATCTTGTGGTTTTTCAAGAATTCTTTTCTAGCTGGTTTGTCAGCTTCAGGAACCTTATATTGAAACGCATACTCTGACAGTTTGATTGCTTCTAAGTATTCATTTTCCGTCACTTCTCTAACTAACATTGATCCCCATCCCCTTCTTTTCACCATCTAGATCTCTAGACTAGACAAGAGCATTAACATAGCCTTTGATTATGAAAAGTCCCCAGCACGTTTTAACGCCTGATGAATATGTGCTAAATGATGATTACCATGCCAAGCATAAATACCAATGTTTTTTTCAAGTGAGACAGCACCTGACTCAGGATGAATGAAAGTTCTCTTTAATTGTTCATCAGTTAATGTTTCCAGTAAACAGGTCCAACGTTTATGAAGTGATTCAAGCAGCGTTAAGGAAACCATAATCGGCATTGTTGAATCGACCAGCTCTGCCCATTTGTCTTCTTGATAAGGCTTAATCGTCGGTTGATCTTCAGTTAAGGCTAATTTAAATCGAATATAAGAATTCATATGACTATCGACAAGATGATGAACAAGCTGACGAATAGTCCAACTATTTTCACGATATGTATAGGACAATACCTTGTCATCTAAGTTTTCAACAGATTCTTTTAGTTTTTGTGGGAATGTTTTTAATTCCTCGATCCAACCTTGTACATTTTCTTTTGAAACCACTTTAGGACATTGAAACTGCCCTATTGGGTAACGCTCATCCTCCATCCGTACATCATTTCCTTTCTATCGAATGCTTAATTTGCATGTTTAAGATGCAAAAATACTGTTTGCATTGAGCCATATCACGTAGGGTTTTCGCTGAGTTTCCAGCCAAAACACTCTCAGTTTGTATGCCTAAAATTATCGGTATTGATTGTGATCAGGTTTAAACAACTCTTCATTTGAATTTCTAACTAGTGAAAAATTATCCACATTATAATGACCGTGAAGGGTTTTATTATGATGTAGAATGATTTGCTCTGCAGATAAGATTTCTGAATCCGAAGTAGAATGGCCATCTCCAACCAATGTTACATCATAGTGATTAATGGTTGCTGTTCTAACTGCCGTATCAATACAATGTTCCGTCTTGCATCCCATAATAACAAGATGTTCTACTGTTTGATCCTGTAAATATTCTTTTAACGGTGTTCCATAAAATGAATTTGTAGCAGCTTTATCAAATATGACAGCAGTGGAGGGCACATTAATATCTTTATGTATCTGAAATCCTGGCCCCTCCCCATTCGAAACATCTAAATCTCTTATAAAAACAATCTGCACTCTCTCATTTATCGCTTTTTCAATTACAGTATTAATATTTTGTATCAGTTTCTCTTTCTTAAATACTCCTTGCTCTTCACTATTACCTTCGACTAAATCCTGTTGAACATCAATAATCAGTAAAGCCTGTTTCATTTTATCTCCCCTTAGCTAAATCTGTAAGTAAGTTGCCACTTTTAAGTACAAACAATATAAATAATATTCGTGACTCGATTTACAAATACCTTCTTACATGACTATTGATTTTGATAGGCCCCCCCCATTTGAACATCTTTAAGAAAAATAATAGCCCTCAAGATGGTTCGAAAACCATTCTTGAGGGCATCCAGTTGGCAAGCTAATAATTATTGATTTTGATAAAAACGATAAAATAAATCATCCGAAAGTTCATAACGGTTTTTCACATGAAGAACTGAAAAAAAAGATTAACCAAGGTTGGATTTACATCAATCGAAATTACGACATTCTATCATGGTAATCGTATTTTTATGAATCAAGATGCCTCAATGTTTATATCAGTAGTATTAAGTGATTTTTTGTTTTTTGTTTCTTAGTTCACACAATCTCTAAAAAAGAACCATTCATATCAAGGTTGGGGGGGCCATTCTTGTGAAATGTCATTGGTCTAGCTTATATCCTGTTGATGTGTCTGGTTCTTAGTACATTAAAAGATTATATGCTGCATACGTTTTAAAGAAGAATTCTAGAAATTCATCCGTTTCCGTAAACCCAAACTTCTTATACACTGGTCTACCCATTTTTGAAACCCCAAGCCATATTTCCCCATAGGCTTCATTAATTCTCAAAATTTTACCCTTGATTCTAATTTAACTAAACTCAGTTAATACTATTTTTCGATTCCTTCTCAATATTTGATTAATTAGCTACGCTTGCCTTCACTTTTTTGGAAGAATTACTTGCTTGCTTCTGCCAGAACAATGTAAGTACGATTCCCAGAACTAGGATCACAGTCGCAAAATAATAAGGATAGTTAATATCCATATCAAATAAGATTCCTCCCAAAATGGGTCCACTTATGTTCGCTAAACTTGTAAACATTGAGTTCATTCCACCAACGAAACCTTGTTCATTCCCGGCAACAGTTGAAAGGTAGGAAGTAACCGCTGGTCGGAATAAATCGAATCCAACAAAAACAAGAAATGTAACCAATAAAATTGTTAAATAAGTATGAACAACCGTCATGAAAAAGACAAGTACGGCAGATAACAGTAAGCAATATCGAATCAGTTTAATTTCACCCCACATTCGTGTAAGCCGATCAAATAGGATGACTTGCGAAACAGCGCCAAAAATCGCACCACCTGTGATCACAATAGCTATATCGGAAGGAGCAAATTGAAATTTATGATCCACAAATAGACTAAAGAACGATTCAAAAGCCGCTAACCCAAATGAGGCAATAAAAATTAAGATAAACGCAAGGAAGTATCTCGAGGCAAAAATGCGTTTGAAGCCACTCTTCCCATCTGAGACTTGTTCATGATGATCTTCATTCCGATTCGGCTCAGATAATAAAAGAAGCGAAAGGATTCCCGCAAGTGTACCAAGCGCTCCTGCAAAATAGAAGGGTACCCGTGTACCAAATTCGGCTAAGAATCCGCCAATACCCGGTCCAATAATAAATCCTGTACTAATGGCAGCTGACATATACCCAAGTGCTTTCGGCCGAGTATCCAAATTTGTGATATCCGCAATAAAAGCGGTAACCGCCGGCATAATGAATGCCGCACTAATTCCACCTAAAATACGCGAAATAAATAGGATCTCGATTTCTTTGCCAATCCCAAATAAAAATTCTGAAAGACCGAAAATAAATAAGCCAATGACAATCATAATTTTCCTGCCGAATGTATCTGCTGCTTTCCCTGCAAAGGGTGAAACAATCAATTGAGCAATGGCAAATGCTGCTGTTAAATACCCAATCGTCATTCCGGTAAGGCCTAATTCATTCATTAATGTAGGTAAGACAGGAATGACCAGACCAATTCCCAAAAAGGCTATAAATAAATTCATTAAAACTAATCCTAACGAGACTTTATGTGTTTTCATCTTTTACATCCCCTTAAAAAAACCAACTACCTTATGTTGTTTACTATTTCTATCCTAGTGTATATAGTAACTATATACTCAAGCATGGAGCTGTAAAAAATGAAAAAAAAAAAGGGAAAATATTTAACGACCGGGGAATTCGCGAAGCTTTGCAAAGTAAACAAACAGACACTCTTTTATTACGATCAGATTGGGCTTTTGTCTCCGGTTGTAAAAAATGAAAAAGGTTACCGTTATTATTCAATTCGCCAGATAGAGCTATTCTTTGTGATTGATTTATTAAAGGAGCTTGGTATGTCGCTAAATGATATTCACCACTATACGCAACATAAATCCCCTGAAGGTTTTTTGTCTTTAATGTATCAAAAAAAAGAAGAGATCGTGAAAAAACGGCAGGAGATTGAAATGAAGGAAAAAATGATTGAGGCAAAAATAGCCTTAATGGAAGAAGCGTCACATCTAGATTTTCATCAAGTTACGCTTGAGCAATTACCCGAAGTAACACTTTATTTAAGTAGAAATATTGAAAATTTATCCGATGAAGAATATGTAGAGGCCTTTTCAGATTTTATTAATGAATTGAACGTATCCCAGCTGGATACAGGATATCCAATCGGTATTATCAGAAAACGCAAGCAAGTAATAAAGGGAGAATTCACTAATTATAGCTATTTATATATCGAGCAGCCACATCCAAAGGAAGGATATCCATATTTTAAAAGCGTTAAGGGTGATTTTCTCATTGGCTATCATATTGGGGAAGAGAAAACCATCCATAAAACATATAAGCGTCTTTTTTCCGAGTTAGACCGCTTTAATTTAGCCTTAGGGGAATATGTTTTTGAAGAATATATTTATGATACCGTTGTGATGAATCGTAATGAACAATACGTCACCAAAATTATGATGCAAGTGATCAAATAGTAACATATTCTTTTCATCATTTTTGTATAGTACAGAGACATTATTTAAAAAGAGACTGCATTTCTTTTGGAATTAACCTTATATCTTGTACTTTAATGCTAGAAGCATCTTCTTTATGAGTAAGATGAATAATTGCCATTGTACCATTTCCAAAATCAAGAACTTCAAAGTTTTTGAAATCCGTTATTCCACTATACCCGTCTTTAATTTGAATAAATTTTTCTTTTGATAATGGATTTACTCCTTTAAGATAAAGTTGTGTTAAAGCTTCGAAATTATCATCCATAAAAGAGTTTTTTACCTCAATACCCGTTGTTAATGGTGTCTCTTTGATTTCTTTTCTTAATTCGAATATTTCATATCCCATAAAAAAATGATTACTACTAAAATAGCAAAGATTCCATAGGTAACTAATGTTTGTTTCTTCATAAATTCTCCCCTTTTTAGACGATAAAAAATCAAACAACTAAATGATTTACATTTTATTTACAATTAGTTTATCAGAGATTAACAGACTGCCTTTTTACTGAAACTATACAAAGTCATGCTAATGGAGGTCCATGATGATCGAATTCATGATTCGACTGGTTATTCTCATTCCTATTTGCACAATTCTTTGACCGGATCACTAATGAAAGCTTTTTCCTAAACAATTTTCGTCACGAATTGGAAATCGATGCGGGATTTCAGTTTTATTCTCAATCGCCTCCTCAACTACATTTGGATATATTTGTACCAGCTGATTTCCCTTTCTTCAAAAATACTACAAAGTAATTTCCCAAAATTCACGATCTGTTAGCACAAGATCATAGAGTGTCTTAATATTCGCCCACGGTATGCTTCGTTTACTCGTAATAGGCAGCGCTTCTTCACCGTTCCAACTAGTATAATATTCTACAATCCCACTAGCTTGAAGGGCATTGCCAATATATGAATGGAGCAGCCCCAAACATTTTTCATCGGTTGCATTTCCTTTCAAACCTTCTTTTAAAAACAGAAAATTATTACTGCAAGCCACTTGATAGTGATAATTAAAATGCGGACTAAAGGAAAATCTCGAGTTGGATTCACGATTATAATTATTTTCAAAGGATAAATGGGCAAAATCCAATTCAGTTTCAAATATATTGGGCTGTTCAGGAGACACTGGGTTTAAGCCATAGGTGCCCTCCGGCAGGTTTACAGGTGATGCTAGATAAATATATTGGGTCAAGAGTATTTTCCTCCTATATGATAAGCAAACAATGTCAGACAATTGTTGTTCTCTAGTCGGTTCTATTTTACCTCTTCAATTTCGCTAACCTCGTTAACAAACAATGCAGTAAATCCTGTTCTCTCTTTTGCAAGCCGAGGTAGTCTTTCCCATAGATTTCGATATTGTTGCAAATCTGGCAGAGCAATACTATATTTGGCATTCGGGTCGCTCATTCTTTGTAATGTCTCCCCTAGTATGGCAAGAAAGTAATTCAGTCGCATCGCATTTCTTGAGCCACACCCTTTTACTTCGATTATCCATCTTTCATTAACCCTAAAAGCATCAATATCAATCCCTGGAGTCTTTGCCCACGCAACCTGAGTCTCCCAGCCTTTAGATATCAGGTCCTTATTAATGATGTCCTTTATCTCATCTTCAGATAATCCGTCTGTATGTTTTTCTATGATGTGATTTTCATGAACATTATTAATCTTGGAGTCACTTAAATAATTCCCAATCTTTCCATCCGACCTTTTAACTCGTTGAATCAATCCACGTGATTCCATATCTCTACATGCTATATTCACATTTTGCTGAGGCTTTCCATGACCCATTATCTTGTCAGTAATTTCTCTATCTGTAAAACCATCATCAACTTTTAATAACTCAATTATTTTGTCCTTTAATGTAAGCAATTTTTACTCTCCCCCTATATAATAGGTCATAGTTAAGAACTTCTATTTATTCTCTATTTCCTTTAACCACTTAAGAAACTTTGGTTTGTTTCTTTCATACCAATCATTACATATTAAATATCTTTCCTGGTTGATGGTTATATCTTTAGCCCAGTAACGGTCGTATCCATTTATTTTTCTCTGATCCGAAAGCGGTGAATCCCAAACAACCTTTTTCAAAAAGGGATAATTTATATCGAATGTCGATTTACAATATTTCACATCCAGTAATAGTTCGGTTCTATCGATTGTCATTAATTGTTCTCTAACAATTTTCTCCATGGTTGTTCGGACTAGAATTCCCACTTTAATCAGATCATGTGTATCCTCCACCTTCGAAGCTTCCTGACTTTCTTGTTCATAATCTCTTATCCATTTTTTCATAAATTTAATTTTCTTTTCTGTTGAAAGTCCGCTTACATCTTGTTCCAATATGTACAATACATTTGCCCTGAATGCTCTTTTATCCATAGATGTTCACTCATTCCTTCATCTTCAATTAATGAAATCGGTTTTCCCCTTTGTTTTAAGCTCCTCCATACTAATAGTTATATTGATCTAATCTTATAATAGAATATTTGGATTATTTCTCCAATAGGGAACTGATAATCTGATTGCTTAGATCATTTTGGTAAAGTAGAAATCTACTCAAAACATGTTATCATTAGAAGGAGAATAATTTTGGAGGCAATCATGAAAAAACTCGTCAATGTAGTCGCAGCGATCATCGAAAATGAACAAAATGAAATTTTATGTGCCCTAAGATCTCCTGAAATGTCGATTCCAAATATGTGGGAGTTTCCAGGAGGGAAAGTGGAAGCCAACGAGGATATCTTCTCAGCGTTAAAAAGAGAAATTGCTGAAGAATTAGCTTGTAAAATAGAAACCTCAGATGAAGTATTTAACGATAATACCCATGAATACGAAACCTTTATCATTAACTTAATCTCAATTAAATGTCGAGTTGTCGAAGGAACTCCTTCAAAAAGTGAACATTCTAAGTTAATTTGGTTAAAACGGGAAAATTTAGATTCTCTTAAATGGGCACCGGCCGATGTTCCAGCAGTTGAACAATTAATCCAAGAAAAAGTGTAGTCTTCTCGAAATGAGACGACTACACTTTTTCTGTAAACTCCGTATATAAACTTGCCGGTACCTCATTCTCCAATTCCATTCGGACCGTAATCGGCTTGTCCCCTTCAAATTCAACAGAATTTCCTTTACCAATATAAATATAAGGCTCCGTCTTTCCATCCATTTCTTTATACTTGCGAATAAACAAATGAAGATGAACCCCACGCTGCTGATTAAAAATGATGTTTTTCCCTCGTTCAGATTGTTGTGTCGTATTATTAACCGATTGCCATTGGAATTCATGTGGATTAATAAATTTATCTTTATAGTTGATACTTTCCTTTACGTCTTCCTCTTTATGCAAATCAATAAAGAGAAAATATTCATTGCCATTCGCCAGTAATCCCGATCCCCTAAAGGAACTATGGATTTTCCGATAGTTCGACAATAACGCAGCGTCGATCATTTGATATTGCTCATACAATTTGAAATGTGGGACACCGTAGTATTCTCTTTTAAAATCCTTCTCGTATCGAAAAATACCATAAGTGATAATGTCTTCAATAAACTTCCGATATTCCTCATTTTCTAATAGCTTTGTAAAGATATCAGTCTTAGTCAGAATACCATTGCTATATCGCACTAATTTAGGTTTATTCTTCAGCTGCCCACTATCATAGTAGTTTTGATTCAGACACTCAAATGCATGTAAAATGCTATCATCATCGACATGATCAATCATTTTTAGTATTTGCTGCTTAGCCATTTCTAGATTAATCTCTTCATGCTCTAGCAAATAACGCAGGATAACAAACTCATAAATCCGTTTAAGCGGCAGCTTGCTTGATAATTCCTTCATCGCTGCCTCAAAGGCTTCATTTAGTAAAAGTTCCTTTAAATACTCATCTTTCTCAACCTTGGCCACAAAGGATAAGTATGTTTTCTCGCGATTAATAAACTTAACGGGATCTGGAGCACCATCATATTTCAGGTAATCCAATAACAAATAGGGAATCCGCCCCTGATTCAGCTTTTTAAATTCACCATACTCTTCCTTCAGATACTTCATAGAATTGAAGTTTTCCTTATCAATTTGCTCCAAGATTCTATCCTGTGAGATCTTATCCATTTGGATATGGGTACAACCAGGAATATTAGCGAATCCAGTTGCCACCGCTACCTTTAAGCTTTCTTTGTCATAGTAGCGACTTCCATTTAACGCTAATGCAATGAGGAACGTTTTCTGATGGTTTCCAATAAAATCAAGCACCGTCAAGAAGCTTTTATCCGCATGCTTCCGCAAGCCTCTCCCGAGTTGTTGAATAAAAATAATCGGTGAGTTGGTTGGTCGCAACATTAATACGGTATTAATAGAAGGAATGTCCACCCCTTCATTAAAGATATCTACGGTGAAAATGAATTCTAACTCGTCCTGGTCATCTTCTAACCTTTGAATATATTGCTCCCGGATATCCGGTGAATCAGCCCCATATAAACAAACGCTCTTATATCCTCTTTTATTAAATTCACTTGCCATATATTGGGCATGTTCGATACTGACGCAAAAACCAAGGCCTTTTCTTTTCTCACCATCATGACCGTAGAAATCCATTTTTTCAATAATAAAATCAACACGCTCATTGACCTTTAACCGTTTAGTAATTTCAGTGATATCATCAATATCCACATCACTTAAATCAACACCATCAATGTCAGTGATTCCAAAATAATGGAAAGGGATCACGAGCTCGTCCTCTAAGGCTTCGTGTAAGCGAACCTCTAGGGCCACATTATTATCGAACAGATCGAACACATTATATCCGTCACTTCGTTCAGGGGTCGCCGTCATCCCTAGCGTAAATTGTGGATCGAAATAGTCTAAAACCGATTGGTAGGTCGTACTTGTGGCATGGTGAGCCTCATCGATGATTAGATAATCAAATTCATCTCTTTCAAATTCATGAAAACACTTTGAGATGGTTTGGATTGTGGCAAATACATAATCCACATGCTTCTGCTTATGGTTCCCTGTCAACAATCCAAACGTAAACCCCTCATTGGGTAACAGCATCTCGAAGGTATCCTTCGCTTTTTTGAGAATCTCTTCGCGATGGACTATGAACAGGAGTCGCCTTGGCTTTAAATTTTTCACATCAAAGGCCGACATATAGGTCTTACCTGTCCCAGTAGCGGCAATAACCAATGCCTTTTTCTCACCAAAGCTTCTCAGCCTATCTAGATTCTCGGTTGCTCGTTTCTGCATCCTATTTTGGACAATATATTGCATATTTTCATATATTAATTGATGAGTTTTTTGCGTATTCTTTAGACTCTTCAGGAACTCTTCATATCTACTAATAAAAGCCTGATCGGCTTCTGCGCTCATGTCCCAGAGCCCATCGTATTCCTTTAAAACATCCTGAATAAAGCGGCCATGTTCTTTGGTAATAATTTCGACGTTCCATTCAATATTACTTTTCAGAGCACTTTGGGTAATATTGGACGAGCCGATAATGACCTTATAGCTATCCTGATACTCAAATATGTATGCCTTCGTATGAAAGCCAATTTCTTTATCGGTAACGAACACCTTCAGGTCGACATTTTGAAACTCTTTGATTTTCTCCAATGCCTTGGCATCGGTAAAATTGAGATAGGTTGACGTGATGATTTTCCCTTTAATGCCCTTTTGCTCCGCTTCCTTTAAAGGATCAAGCAGAAGCTGCAAGCCGCTGAAGTTGATAAAAGCAACACTAAAATAAAACCGCACACACTCGTTCATCGATTTTACTAGTTCTCGTAATAAGTTCCCTTTGTCGGAGTTGACGATTAGTTTCTTTTCTACTGCTTCCATTGGTTTTCCCCTAACTATAGTTGTCTATCTCTGTATTGTTATTTATTGGATATGTAAAATTGTACTATAGTTTGTGGGAAATAAAAAGATCCTCTATTTAAGCAAATAGAGGCAATATTTTTTAGAGAATATGTTGTAAAATGATTAACTACATACATATGAGACTGATATATGTGATAACGAAATGAGATTAGTAATATTCCGCATAACACACATATACTCAATAGAGTTGGGAATTTATATCTTACAGTTGTTTATGAATTATAAAAACATCCTTATCTTACATGCATTTCAGTAAAAGTCCTATGTTCGAAACGTACAATTTCAAAAATAGACTTTACTATGTTCTTTTTGTTCTCTTTTCCATAACTTCTTCAGCTTAATTTATTTTGGTTCTGTAAGAAAAGTAAGATAAAATAGATTTACATTTTATTCAGAACTTCATAAGTCGCGGACCAAAATTATTCATTTAACAGATTCAAATCATTATGGTGGAAATCTTTCTTTTCTTTGAACCAGAGATACGCACTATAACCAAGAAGATTTTCAGGTAAGGTTTTAATTGCAGAATTTGAATCAATTAAACCATACTTATATTGTCTATATGTTTCAAATAGTCTATGATAAGGTTCAGATATATCATTATATATATGATCAATTATTTTATCATGCTCTAAATTAATAAAAGTCGAGATATCGAAATTTTCTTTATTTTTAAATAAATTATCAATCAATACTGGATTGTTTTTTTCTAGTATTGAATTTACTTTTTCAAAGTGTCTTGAATATAAATGTAGTGAATCAGTAAAATGCCTCTGATGACCAATTTTACAATTTATTTGATTGGCAATATAGCATTGTAATAGATAGAAAACTAGGACATTATAAGGAACTCCTAAATAGATATCATTCGACCTATTTATAACAGTCATATCTAAATGATCATTTCGTATCTTTAACATTATGGATACATTACAAGGAATATCTTTTGAATCATATCCCAAATCCTTACGTCTCCACATGGTTAGAACTACTCTTCGCGTAGTTTTATCATTCTTCAGGACTTTTATGGCTTTTCTTATTTGGTCTTCCCCGTCAAGCTTCTTAAGTCTATAGCCATAAGCACCATAAAGAGTTTTTCCATCATCTGAGAAAACATTATAATTTTTTATAAAGTAATTTAAAGGTTCTAACTTATTAGACCCACTAATTAACCATGAGTACTCTGTAAGAGCAAAAAAGGGATTATACCCTCTACCATCTAATAAAGGAATCCTAAATATATCTTTATTAGTAATCTCAAAGTATGCTGGGCCAAAATCTCTTACCTCTCCATTTCTAGAATTCGTAGTAGATATATTACTTCTTAAAGATTCTTTTAATAAATTGTAATAAACTTCAGTAAAATTATTACCTAATACAGTTAACAAGGAGATCTCCCCTATACAAACTTTTATATTGTAACCGCTATACTTAACACAAAATCTAGATGCTTATCCCAATAACCTATCCCCTTTTTACCCTTAAAGGAGAATGAAAACAATCCTTTTTCGAACAAAACAGTCTGAATTCGTATATCAAATACTGTTTCAATGAAGTAACCAGCAGAAGATAAACACTTATAACATGCTTCCTTACAACTCCAAGCAATAGTGAACAGTGTATGTAAATCTTCATTCCTATTTTCTCTTATCCACAATTCTTTCTCGGGTTTACATAAAAAATAATTAGGAAATTTATAATGCCTAACTCTAACCTTTTCTATGTCGCAGCCAATGGTATCGAATTCTGAACTACTACAGGAAAAACCAATACCTTTACAATGTGCTATTGAAAATTTAATTTTTTTATCAAGATTAGGACAAAACGGCGCACCATTCTGCCTATTCTTGATATTTATGTTGGTAATGTCCTCGGACTTTAGACCTATACACTGGATTATGGAATATTTTGCTGTAACTCTTCCAACAACCCAGTTCTCTCCATTTCTCAAAAATTTTTTTTTGTTTTCCCATAACTCTAACTCTTCTTTATGTAAGTTATGAAGATCATTCACACTAAAACCCTTAAAGAATGCGTATATTTTTTTATTAAGGAGAAAAGAATTACTTTTATTCGTTAGGACATTAAGAGTCAAAATTTAGTTCCACCTGCTCTTGATTGCTACATATCTCAACCATTTTAAGATAATTTGATTTAGGTTTTATTTGACCTAAATCTGCGTGAGTAGCAATACATGTTAGTTTCCCTACCTCATAGCCTGATTCTTTTGCAATAAAATCTAATAATCTACCTAATCCAAGAAAATTTCCGTAGGCCTTTTGAACAAAGTATTGGTTTCTATATATAGCAGTTAAATCTAAGAACCCTTTTCTTATCTTCACACTAATAAAACTCATACATGGAAACCCCATTTGATTATTAAGGTCTAGTACTGGGTCATATATAGACATTTCATACATTACCCTTATACCTCTTCCATTTTGTTTCTCTCTTCTTAATTTAAAGATAGTATGTTCAACTTGATTAAAACACTTTTCTGTTCCATAGCTCCATTGAACTAATCTGCCGAAATAAGTCCCTTTATTATTTTCTTGTACTTTTCTTAATATTGGATATACCTTAATGAATCTATCGTATAAATTAAACCTATTATCACTTTTAGACCATATACCATAGGGGAAAATTGTATTCGCAACAGTTTCAATAGATTGATCATTCATATTTGATAAAATTTTATTAAACTGCCTTCTAATTTCAATATCATCTTGTGTTGGATTTTCAATCTCAACTACAAGATTATATTCTTCTCTACCATTCTGTAGTAAGTGGTTAGTTGCTTGTATCCACGCATCAGAAACATTTTTACCCTTTATAACATCATTCATAATTATGCCCCCCTAGGAATAATCCAGGCTCCCATATTATATTTAATGAAATAATCATAGGATATATAAGCGTATCCACTATCTCCCCAGTCTGAACCCCAACTATTTCTGATAATAAAACACTTTTTTCCGTCATCGCGTTCCCCGTAACCAACAATGACTATTGCATGATAACCCTCAACTGATTCAATTGCAGGTACATCAATGAAATTATTATCAGCAGTTAACCAAAAAGTAGGGTGTACTACAACACCCGCAATAACCGATCTCTCTTTCTTTAGTTGGCTTTCAATATGTGTAATAATTTGATTAATAGTATTATATGAAGCTATTTTTCTACTTTTAGCATCTTTAAGTATCACAGGTGGGATATCTTTAAACTTTAACGGTAAAACTGAACTTTCATTATAGGGTAATAATGTATTTGTTGTGTGCCCCCAACGAACTATAGACTCTAAAGCAGTTGGTATACTTACACCACTATCATCATATGCTCCTTGAAGAGACTTAGCACAACTAAATAAGAACTCCTCAGACAATCGTTCATTTAGATTTCTATGATGCTCATGACTAGAGGTAACAGCAAAAGCAGTACATGTACCTCTTCTACCTTGATCTCTTACCTCTGGAAAATTTAATCTTAAATCCACTGAAAAACTGTATTTATGACTCATCATTCATAATAAACCCCCTTTAAGCAATCAATTGTTCTAAGCGAATACCGTGTCTTTTCTTTTGAACTAAAACATTCAAATTGTATGTATTAATGGAACTGGATAAAGGTAACCAAGGTCGATTATGGTAAAAATTCAGTTTGATTCCTTGAATTTCCTGGATCCTCAAGGTAATATTTCTATAGCCTGTTGCCCCAAACTTACTAGTATCTTCTTGAATCGGTTCCCAAAAAGTATTTACTTTTTCAACCTCAGGATGAAGTATCCACTTATATCCGGTTGTAGGGTTCTCTTCCAATAATATTCTTACTTCGTCTCCAACATTAGGATAGATAGTACTGTTTTTATCCTCCTCAGTTAGATACCAAATGTTATTCCAACTTGAAGAGAGATTTCCTGTGCCATACATTCTCTTTATTTCAATTGGTTCTATATCTAATTCTCGGTATTTCTTTGAATTAATCATATTCAGCGTGAATAATCTATTTACTGTAGCTTGGTAACTTGTCCCCATACGTAAAGAAAGGTTATAAACTGCTTTAGGATTAAGTGATTCTTGGTCCTTTAAACCGATCTTTGCAAGGGTAGTTAATATGAGTTTTCTAGGCATTAATAGACAGGAAGCAAATTCTTCTGCAATTCTCTCTTTATCTTCCCTTTTATAATTTTCATAAAATAGCTCTGAGGATGTATCAAAGCTAGTTGAATCTCCCCTTATAAAATGACAAAATTCATGTGCGGCTGTATACCTTTGCCGTGTCAAAGGTAGTTGCTCGTTTATAAGGATACCCGGCTTACTTCCTTCTGTTTCAGGCAAATAAGCACCAGCTAAATTTTCCATTTTTTGAAAATTCAGAACTATACTATATTTTTCAATTAACTCAAAAATGTTTATAGGTTCTGTATAAGATACTTTACATTTTGCAAAAACTCTAGACGCTTCTACAATAGCAATTTTAACTATTTCCTGTCTTGACAAACTCATTGTTACACCCCTTATTTCATGTTTGAAAGTATGTTAGAAAACCTCATGACATGTTCACGATCAATGTCTGATAAATCCGAGGTTGCTCTTGCCAAAACCTCAACATCAGATTTAAAACTATAATCGTTATTTAAAAAATAATTAACGGAGTGTTTATATAACTTGGAAAACTTCTCCAAATCTTCAATCTTGGGTTCTTCCTGTCCATTTTCAATTTTCATCATGTATTCCAAGGGAAGATTCAATAATTCCGAAACTGATTCTACAGTTAAACCAATATAATCACGAGCATTTGCTAATCTATTATTAATACTCATTTTTATTTCCCCTCCAAGAGTTCACCAACTAATGTACAAAAATCTCTAAAAGAAGATTTAACGCGTTTATGTACTTCTTTTACTGGTATATTAATGCCCATATCCTCTTCTAACATACCAATTATTTCAAGAAAAAAGATTGATTCAACTTCTGTATCTCCATAAACTTCAACTTCATTTAATAATCTTTCAGAACTATCTCCGCAGATATCTTCTAAATAGTTTGCAATCTTCTCAACTATATCTTCTTGCATTTATATCATCCTTTATATTCTACTTTCATTAGGAAGGTATCAATAATCTCTACGATATCCTTATGTAAAGGCTCAACTTCTTTTTTTCCATCAACAATCTTGATCCTTCCCGGGTCATTTCTTGCAGCGAATAAAAAACCTGTACGAACTCTCTTTTGAAATTCGATTTCTTCCAAATCAAATTTATCCAAATTTTTGTTATCCCTTTGGGCGATTCTTTCTTGAGCAATTTCTGGCGCTAAATCTACTAAAATAGTTAAATCTGGTTTTTTATTATCAGTAGCAAGATTTGTTAGAGTATTAATCATATCGACATTCAGACCTCTTCCAAATCCTTGATAGGCTATTGACCCATCGATACCTCTATCACTAATGGTAATTATACCTACCCTTATATTAGGCTCGACAATCTTCTTAAAAGTTTCATGTCTATCTGCTTCAAATAGAAATAACTCTGATAAACGTTCCGGAGAAACCTCTAGATTGTTAACCAGTATATTCCTTAACGAACCGCCCAATATAGTTCCACCAGGTTCCTTTGTAGATACCACATTTAATAAATGTTTCTTTAGGTATCCATACAAAAGACCTACTTGAGTTGATTTTCCAGATCCACCAATTCCTTCAAAGGTAATCCAAAGTCCCTTCATTCCCATCTCTCCATAAATCAATATAGCTTAATTATACAGTTTTAAAGTATTCAAAAATACCTAAAACCTATAAAAATTGTTTATTTTTAACAACTCTTGAAAGTAAGTCTTAAGGATTATATGATAATTGTAGTAAAACTAAAAACTAGGAGATATAAATGAAGATAATTACGTTATGTGGTTCAACAAAATTTAAAAATGAGTTTGAATTAGTAAATGAAAAATTAACTCTATTAGGCCATATTGTTCTTAGTGTTGGAGTATTTGTCCATTCTAAACAAATTAATATTGATTCTAAACATAAAGTCATGCTTGACCAATTACATAAAAAAAAGATTGATTTATCATTTGAAATATTTGTTATTGATGTAAACAACTATATCGGTAGTAGCACAAAAAAAGAGATAAATTATGCGATAGTTAATAAGAAAAAAGTTAATTTTTATTCCGACACTAATAACCCATATTTTAACTAATAAAAAAAGCTAAATCGTCAAGAAAATATCACCTTGACGGTTTAGCCCTATTTAAAAAATGGTTCAGGTACCTTATTAGATTTAACATAAAGTGGATGTCTAGGGTATCCTTCCCGTGTAAGCTCTAAAGCATACAGAGGAGTGTTAATTTCTTTAATCAATTCTAGAACTTCTTTATCCCTGTCCAATAAGCTTCCTTTGGTTCCCCAAGCTAGTATTACTTTATCAGACCTACTTAATGCTTTGCTTATGTATTCGTTATTTTTTTCTCCAATAGGATCACAAACTGAAAGTAATAATTTCGGATCAGTTGACCTATATGCAAAAAGGTTAACAACTTCCAAAGAACCGTACCCCCAACCCATGGCAAATTTAATACATCTACGAAGTGTAGGGTCATCCTCTCTATCATCAGCTGTACTAGGGTTTAACATAACGAAAGTAATCCTTGGGAGCTTTTCATTCCATATTCTCCATAAAGAGTACCGGTATTCTTCATTTTTATCAATTATTGCACCACTAAAACTTTTATTTAATTCATCATAGAATGTTAACTGCATTTTAATCACCCAATTTTTATTTTATATAATTATTAAGTATAAGTTATTAATTAAGATTTTTGTAACTTTTAAATTAATTTCAAGTATTTGAAGTTAATTACAAACGTTTTGTCGATTAATCATGGGTAACCTTTTGGAGCTGTCATTTCCACCAACTAATTCAATTTATATAAATAAATTTAAACCTGAGATCATTGATAAATATGTATTTCCAAGATGGACATATCCCTCCCTCGAAATTGTTTGTCATAGAAGGTGAACCTATCATTGTTTCTGGTCGGGACTCCCCCCCAAAAACACTATGAAAACAGTATCTGTGGACTTCGCTATTCTTTCCCCTATGGTAAATCCCTCACCACAAGAATTCTTTTTTCACAATCGTACTCCCTGCGAATCTTGCGGAGCTTTGACCAGATATAAGGGACGTCCATCCCTGCCCGGTCAAAAATATGTAAATTCGCCTTTGATAACGTTGCGATACTGTCCGTGAAATGCTGCCAATCGTCCTCTTGAAACTCCTTTTTCGGGTTCTTCATTTTGAGACTCTGTAAGCCCCCATTCAAACAACGCATATAAACGAACAGCGCCTCTTGGTACGATACATATATCAAATAAAGGAGGTGCTTTTCTTATGCCACAACAGAAATTAACGATCGTCCCCGTTACACTTCACGCCGAAAATACAGACCGCGTTACATCTATTTCTCCAACAACTCTTGCCAATAGCACTTGCACGATTAAAACGGCAAACGCTGAAATATCCTTCTTCAATGGCATAGATGAGTACATCATCCAAACCGTCATGAGGGAGTTGAAAAATTTATGAAACACGATTATACAAGTGTGAAAAACATTTACATCATTTGCGGTAAGACAGATATGAGAAAAGGGATTGATGGGCTAGCAACACTGATTCAAGATTCTTTTAAATTGGATCCATATGGCGATTCCATTTTCTTATTTTCTGGGTGGAGTAAAGACCGATATAAATGTTTATATTTTGATGGCGATGGATTCGCTATGCTCTATAAACGTCTGGATAATGGCAAACTTCAATGGCCTAAAGATGAAAATGAAGTACGTAATCTTTCACAACAGGCGCTTCGCTGGCTCCTTGAAGGGTTATCCAATCAGCAGCCAAAAGCAATTCAAACATCACTAAAGGGAGTGTTCTAAATCTATTAAAACGTTGATTTGTAGCCACTTTTACCTTCATTTTTCACGTTCAAAATGGTATAATATAATTAACTTATACGAACGAAAAGTGGTGAAATAAATGGTTAATGTTTCTTCAAACAACGAGAATCAATACGAGAAATTAATTAAACTTTTCGAAGAACAATTGGCTACCGCCAATCAACAAAACAAAAATCTCTCGGAGAAGCTAGATAAAGCTATTAAACAGAACGAAGCATTAACCGAGCGACTTCACCAATTAACAAAACTTCTATTTGGATCTAAAACGGAAAAATCTAAATATAACGAACCGGACGGACAAGTGTCATTATTTGAAGATGACCCGTCTTTTAACGAATCTGAGCACACAGAAGAACAAAGCCAACAGACAATTTCTTATACTGTTGTACGGAAGATTCAAAGGAAAAAACAAAATGATTCATTGCGTAATGACGTGGAGGTTGAAACGATTCACCATCACCCAGAAAGCACAATCTGTGATTGTTGCCAACATCAAATGGTTGAAATGGGTGGTACAATTGTCCGTGAAGAGGCCAAGTTTATTCCTGCAAAGATGATGAAAGTGCAGCACATTGCACTTGCTTATGAATGTAAAAGCTGCAAAGGAGATTCATCTCAGCCAGCGCAAATTAAAAGTGGAAAAGCACCACAACCAGCTATTCAACGCAGTATCGCTAGTCCTAGCGTACTCGCCAAAGTCATCTATGATAAATTCATACAATACTTACCACTTTGCCGTCAGGTAAATGAATGGGCGCGTTATGGGCTGGATACGAATGATAAGAACCTTTCCAATTGGGTTATTCTTGTAGCAAACGATTGGCTATTTCCTATTTACGAACGAATGAAAGCGTTAATGATGGATAAATCCATTTTGCATGTCGATGAAACATATGCGCAAATTATCAACCGATCTGATGGGAAATCTGGTCAATCCAATGCCTATAATTGGGTGTATCGAAGTGTGCCAAGCCAAGGGCCACCAATTACACTCTTTCAAAGCTCATTATCACGGGCTCGATCGGTCCTTGAAAATTTCACGGAAGGCTATTCTGGAACGATTGTTTGTGATGGTTATTCTGCCTATGGTAAGTTGGAAGGCATTACTTTCGCAAATTGTTGGGCGCATGTTCGTCGATATTGGCTGAAAGCGGACAGCAAAAATGGACGAATCGGTGTGAACTACTGTGATGAGTTGTATCGACTAGAAAGGAAATTCAAACATTTGTCTCCGAGCAAGCGTAGAAAAAAACGCCAGAAATACTCGAAGCCAATCGTGGAAGAATTCCTTAACTGGATTGAAACATCACCATTCTTCGGAAAAAATGCTCTCTCAAAAGCAGCAGAATACACATTGAACCGAGCGAATGGACTCAAAGAGTTCTTGAATGATGGCCGCATTGAGATTGATAATAATCCAGCCGAAAACGCAATTCGTCCCAATGTCATTGGTCGGAAAAATTGGCTTTTTTCGGTAAGTGAAGCTGGCGCAAAAGCAAACGCCATATGTTTGAGTATTGCGGAAACCGCCAAAAGTAACCGGGTGAATTTTTACGAATACATAAAGAAACTATTGACGGTTCTACCAAATCTCGACATCTATCAAAACCCTGAAATTTTAGACCAATTCATGCCCTGGTCAAAAATGATTCAGGCAGAATGTAGTAAATAAATGAAAAAAGCCGTATATCCGATTTAAAAAATCTCGATTTACGGCTAATTGTGATGTGTACCGGAAAGGTGCGCATTATTTTTATTATTCGGGCTTACAGTGGTCATTATTCTTTTTTTAGTAACCATACAGTATACCGGTAGTCGGGGTCGAAATAGCCTGGAAATCCTTTATTTAGTAGGGATTTCTCAAGGGGATGTCCATGTTCTGACTCAAACTTTCCCCTATCCCAGTGAAAGAAACGATCATATCTTTCTCCTGTATAAATATCGTCTGCCCAACGTATCCCGAAATCACCTGGATTCTTGATTCCATTGATCAATAACAACCCGCAAACAAAACACTCTTTACATTCAAAAACTTCCATGGAAGTGCACCTGTATGTGCAAATGTATTTCCTTCATCACTTTTATATGCTGCAAGCCCAATTGCTATATAGGATTCTATTATTTGAAAGTCCAATAATATCCTTAAAATCCCAATTAACTCTATAGTATCAATTTCGAATTTACTTCCAATACCTTTCTATTAACGTTTTGAGAACTGGAATCATTGTTTTTTAAGAACGCTAATCTATATGAATCCTTTTTATATCAACATTCTGTTGGCTTTCGCTATGGGCTAAAACAGATAAAAATGGACTCTTGTAGATAGCATTTGAACCAATTTGAACCATGATAGATGATAGTTGAATACAATTTAAATTAAAAATCATCAAAATCAACAAGATGATTCTCAACATTATATCCTAAGTTCCACATAATATCTTTAAATTCAATTTCTTTTGGCTCTCTTGACTCATCATGAAATTCACAATTTATTAACTTATCTCGTATTTGACTAGTTAGATTATTTTCTATTTCTTCTCCTGAATTTAAAAATTTTACATCTCCAATAACAGATATTCCTAATAGATTTTCAGGTCTCTCTAATGAGACTATGATCTCATCTGAAAATAATAGTCTTTCTTTACTTTGGGGAAATTTTTTCCATATTTTTTGTAACTCTTTACTACCAAATATTAAATCTTTTGGGTCAAACCCTGCAATTTTAAATAATTTATAAATATACCTTAATTTATCAGTCCTATTTAATCTAGTTCCCAATAATATTTCAGTTTCTTCATCTAAGAACAATTCTGAATATGAATCAAAAGTTGTGTTTAATTCTTCATGTCTAGTTGATATACACGGCAAGTCTCTTAAATCCTTGTATCTTAAATCTTTCACATTAATTAATGTAATAAATACTTTTTCCATCATTTCTTTCTGATTATTTAAAGTATACACAGTACCAAACAAAGTAAATACAATTTTTTCTTCTTTTGAAGAATATACTTCCTTAAATGTTTTAATCTCATTTGCTATGTTTTCTTTAGTAACTTCATCTTCCAGGCTAAAGTATTCAATAAAATCTTCAACCCTCATTAAATCTAATAGTTTTCCCGTTTTTTGGTAGAACTCTATCTTCAATTGATCATGTACTACTCTTTCTTTTCCTAACTTTATTCTCCAATCTGATTTTTCATCTGACAAACCATCATTTGTTACAATTACAACTTTAGAGAATTTCTCTTTTTTTTCTTCATCAACTTGTAACAAATTTATTAAATCTTTCCATAAGATAAGATCTCCTGCTTTATCAGGAATAACTAGGTCTCCAAATATCTTTTCTTTATCACCTTTACTTTCATCACAAAATCCTGGGGGGATATTCTTTGCATACCTAACATCCATATCTGATATATATTCATCAATATTTTCTTGTGTATACATTTCTCCAACAACACTTGTACTTTTAAACAATTTATCAATTCGATCTGTAAGGTCTCTTATTTTTTTTTCATACTCTGCTATCTTAGGTAAATTCTTTTCTGAATCAGAAAATCCTTTTAACTTTTCATTAAGTATATTCTCTATTTCAATACACTTATTTTCAACTTCCATTACAGAACTTTCAACATATTCATTTATAATTTCTTCTATATCCTTTTTCAGTAAATTATTTAATTGATCATAATTCTTCGATTTGTTTCTAAAACTCTCAGATTTTAGTTTTTGCTTAATTGCTGAAATATCAAATATTTTTACTTCTTCAACAACTGAATTAACATAGTTTTCTAAAATCTTAATATCACTTTTCAAGGAACTGGTTACAGAATTTATATTGGATAGGAACTCTATATACGTCATAAAAGGAATATATATATCCTTCTCTTTATTCTCTAATGCTTTTATATAACTATCTCCATTAGAGTAACTTTGATAAGCATATAAGAAATAATTAGTATCAAAAACAAATAAAGTTTCCTCTGAATCTTCTTGCTTATATTTGTAGTTCAATGCAGACAAATAACTCATAATAAACCTTCTTTCAGCTCGAAAAAATTTGTACTAATGCTAAACAGTACCGATCTAAATTTTAGCGGGCCTGACCCCCGGCACGGTCGTCTAGTCCTTCTTTTTTATTTTCTTTGCTTTCATCAATATCATCTGTACATTTGTTCATGTTTGAAAATCAGAAGTAAATCCATGGATAAATACTAATATATTCTTTTTATTTTCTTTTTTTATTAATTCAATTGGCGGTTTCATTTCTTTTCCCCCTTGAAGGTTCTACTATTACATATTTTAACATTGAATAAATATAACTTACCATAATTCGACAACAAATATAGTATATTCTGTATATATAACTATTTGTATTGTGTTTCTAATAAAAAATAAAAAGGTGTCTCAAATTTTGAGACACTCTTAACAAATCTGTCATATTATTTATTTTAAATATTAATGCTTCTCATTTTTCTTATCCAAGTAAGCTTAGGTCCTGTGGTTTCTTACTTTCACTTAAATCGTCCGGAGTTCTACCAGCTATTAATATTACATTAATGTTTATACCTTTATTAAGGTCAACTTCTAAAACCCTAGGTGGATAATCAAAGAATTATAGAATTTTGATTTGGATCAACTATCTCTTTAATTCTTTAGCTTAGCTGCATCAGCAATTGAGAATTCTATCATCAAGTGATGATAGAATTAAAAGATTAGGATACATTTACAAAAGTATAAGAATTTAGAAAAGAGGCCCATTTAATAAAAACTTCATTTCAACATGTTATCATATAAAATTACTATTTAAAGCGGGTAATGTATGATCTAGCCACTCGCCTTCAAGATCAGTTCCAGAACAATGAATCTCATATTCATTAATTTTAAATCTTACTGGAACTTCTGAATAAAATTCATTAGGAATGCGATGCTTTTTATTTTGTAATGTATCAATTGTATGACCTAGTCCTTTATTCAGTAACTCAATCAAATGATCTAAAGTTATAACGTGTGCAAGAGGATCACTATATCTACCTGTTCCTATACTTTCATTCATTACAACACAGTTTTCATATCTCCTAGGTCGTTTTCCCTTATATTGTGGACCAAAGTATTCCAATAGAATTGCATCGATATTTTGAGTTATATATTCATAAGCAATTGGTAAGCTATTAAGACCTTTTTTAACATGTTCATCAACAGCATACATTTCACTTGTAGTAGAAGGAGATATTGTCCACTTCAATTCAACTATTAGTAAATCTAGAGTTTCGCAATCTAGAAATAGGATATCCATTCCACTTCTCTTTTCTTGAGCCTTTGTTCTTTTCTCTCCAATAATAATCTTCTTATTATCTAATAATTTTTTAATCAAGTTTATCTGTTGATTTTCACAATCATTTGAGAGTCTATGAAACGACTTATCCTCTAATTTAGGAAGTAAAGCCATTAAGTTTCTTTCCGGTCTAACAAACACATTCGTAAAACACACAGACAATGCTAATTTTTTCTCTGATAATGGTATAAAAAATTGATAAGCTGGATCATTGTTATTTCTATTTACATAAGTTAAATCTGTAATAATATTCTCAACAGTATCTTTAGATAATCCCGATAATTTAGATATTTGACTTACCCACCATTTTTTATCAAAAACCTTTATTAAGTCTTGTGACTTGTATTGCCCAATAAAAATGATTGGATTTTTCTTAGCATGGTTCATCATCCATCTTGTAAGTAATCCATCCAAGCTTACACTAAAAGACTTATATTCTTTTAAGGTATAATCACCTAAATTCCATGTTTCAGGCATGATAAATTCACTAGATTGTAATTCCTGGATTGCACTAATATTTCGAGTTTTTATATTGTCTAATTGTAAACGTTCCCTATGCGCTTGCCTCCAAGAATTATATGCCAGAAAAGCATGATGGTTATCATTTTCAGTGACAAATTCAATCTTCTTATTATCTATTTTTATAGAATATGCACCTCGTGAGGCTGAAAAAAGTATTTCTCTAAGCATTTCGTACTTATATGAAAATATAAGCATGTTTATTAGTTCTTTTCTAGAAGGCTTAAATGACATATTCTTCATATCATCGTTACAATAATCAAATATCCATTTAACTGCCCATTTTAACGACTCTTGTATAAACCTCTCATTCTGTCTTTCATCTAATGCAGGATTTAAATCTGGTATATTTTTAGCATTACCATTAACATGTAAAAAGGCAAGCTCCGAATGTATCGTTAATAATTCCATTAATGCTTTACTCTTGGACATTTTAACAATAGGGAGATTTTCTCGATAAGAATTTATCTTATACATCATCTTATTTAAATCTTCATAAGTCCCTTTTGACAATTTATGAATACTATACATTTTTTCCTTTTTAACTTCCAAAAATATCGCCTCTGTATATTGTATTAAACTTAATGTTACGATCATACTTCCATCGTTAACGCCATTTTTTTAAGTATTCCTCAATGTACTTTTTGGCTCTCTCTTAATTCATATAGTCTATTTATTTCGATAGGAAATTCTATTCTCCTGTTTACCATCACTTGTGATACGGTTCACTGTACCATATATTAATCTTGAGGATTGGCACCGGTTAAAACTTAATTAAATCTCTAAAAGACTTAATTAAAGTTGCATGAAGCCCATTCTATAAATCTGGTATCTGCCAGTCAATTTCCTCCACCCCTAAATCGCGCAAAATCGCATTGGTTCGGGAAAATGGTTTGCTTCCAAAAAAGCCCTTATTGGCGGAAAATGGGCTGGGATGTGACGACTTTATGATGAAATGCCCTGATGAAGTGATTAGTTGTTGTTTTTGTTGCGGGAAATTTCCCCAAAGGATAAAAACAACTGGTTTCTCCCTTTGATTCAATGCTTCAATTACTTTATTAGTAAACTCTTCCCAACCGATACCTTTATGTGAGTTTGGGCTTCCTGCCCGTACTGTTAAAACCGCATTCAACATCAATACTCCCTGCCTCGCCCATTTTACTAGGTACCCATTATTAGGGATAGAGCAACCCAAATCTGTTTGCAGCTCCTTATAAATATTTTTCAATGATGGAGGAATCCGTACACCTGGCTTAACTGAAAAACTTAAACCATGGGCCTGTCCTGGTCCGTGATAAGGGTCTTGGCCAATAATGACTGCTTTCGTTTCGTTACATGAAGTAAAATGCAGTGCATTATAATTATCTAATTGCTCCGGATAAACCACTTTTGTTTGGTATTCTTCGAGCAGTATTTTCCTCAATCGCTGGTAATAAGGTTTCGCAAATTCTTCTTCAAGTAATGGTGCCCAATCATTTTTCAAAATAGCCATTTCTTCCACTCTCATTTCGATTGTTGGAATTTATTAAATTCTCGGAATAACTCATTATATTGAACCCAGGGTTCCTGCCCCCCGCTGCGTTAGGAGGATCAATATGTTTTCCTGGCAAAAAGATCGTATACTTCATTACATTAAATAGCCGTTCGTCTTTTAATTGCGCCTGTTCGTCCAATTCTACCAATTCACGAAGAGGAAAAGCTTTGATATTTCGTATACACAGGTATGTTAATAATTCATATTGACGCTGAGATAGATCACAATTTTCCAGTAAGAAAGTCTGTCCTGATTTCATCTCTTGAAGTTCATTGGATAATGAATGGCTCTTCTATTATACTGATACCCATATATCATATTAATATTTTACTTTAACAAACTAATCGGATAAATGCGGTTTACAACAACCCAGTCCAATAATGGAATAAACTAAAATGACAATTTGATATACTTCCTTTATCACAACCATACAATTGCTTCCATTTGACGAGCAATCATAAAGTTACATATACTTGTCAGGTAAATGGAAGGCTGCTTACATTCAAGGAGGTAAAACATGGATTTCTATTCACCGAAAGACAGGATGTTACTGGTGAAACGGTGGCCTAAAGATACCATAGCGGCTGGTCGTCGTCATACCGTTGGGCTTAAATCGAACGGCACGGTGACGACTGTGGGTGATAATAAATATGGCCAATGTGATGTAAGCGGCTGGCGTGATATGGTGGCAGTCGCAGCTGGTAATGTTCATATGGCAACAAACACGGGTAATGCTCATACAATTGGGCTAAAATCTGACAGTACTGTGGCGGCAGTGGGGTGGAATAAGCATAACCAATGCGATGTAAACGACTGGCGCGATATTGTGGCAGTTTCAGCGGGTTGGCGTCATACCATTGGGCTTAAATCGGATGACACAGTGGTAGCAGTGGGGCGAAATAATGAAGGTCAATGCAATGTAAGCAGCTGGAATGATATTGTGGGGGTCGCAGCGGGTTATCTCCATTCAATTGGCATTAAATCGGACGGTACTGTGACAGCTGTGGGTTTGAATAAACATGACCAATGCGATGTAAGCGGCTGGCGCGGTATCGTGGCGATTGCGGTGGGTAGTTATCATACAATCGGGCTTAAATCGGACGGTACCGTGGCTGCGGTGGGTGATAATAAGTATGGCCAGTGTAATGTAAATGGTTGGGGCGATATCGTGGCGATTGCGGCGTGCCTATACTGTCGGGCTTAAATCGGATGGCACGGTAGTTGCAGTGGGTGATAATGAATATGGCCAATGCGATGTAATTGGCTGGCGCGACATCCAACTACCCGTCAATTAGTTTTTAATAACAATAAACCAGCGAATTAGTGAAAGTGTTAAGGAGCATTGCTTCAAAGAACACTTTTTGTGTAATAGCATTTATTTTTCTAATTTGATATGAATTGAACAATATTAGCGATCTCATCTTTTAAAGAAACATTCCCTAATAAATAATATTATTATTTCTAGAAAAATGTTAGGATTCAATTGTAAAGAAGGATATAAAGCTTAGATTGTAAGTAGGAATTGGGGATTTATATGGAGAAATCAAAAAATAATCAAAATAAAATAACTGCTGGTTTGTTGACCGTATATTTATTGGTATTAACATGGATTATACTCTTTAAAATGCAATTTTCATTTCAAGACTTGCGTCATTTCGCGGATTTTAGGGGAATCAACTTAATCCCTTTTGCTGGTTCAATTATTAAAAACGATCAAAAAGATATTGGTGAAATAATCTATAACGTATTTGCATTTATCCCATTTGGAATTTATATCAGTATGCTAAAACCAAACCGGCCTTTCTTGAAAAGGATTGTACCAATAGCGGGAGTTAGTTTGTTATTTGAAGTATTGCAATTCATCTTTGCTATAGGTGGCAGCGATATTACTGACCTTTTAGGAAATACATTAGGTGGAATGATTGGAGTTGGAGTTTATATTGTATTTTGTAAGCTGTTTAGTACAAAAGCAAATAAAATCCTTAATGTTTTAGCTTTAATCGGAACAATATGCATTTTTGCATTAGTGGTGTTATTAATTTTTGGTGTTATTAGGTACGGGAATTATAGCTAACAGATGAATTGAAACATCGGACATTATTAACGGAACGTGGATTGACATCGAATGTAAATTATTGGCGTGTTAGAGCTTCACTTTCAGGAATTTCATACTGGAATCGAGGCGATTGTGAAAATCATAAGCCTAATTCCTCGCCAAAAATACGGAGTGATTAGGCTTCCCATTCCTTTGTTTCTGAAAAATAAATATTTTTCAATGATGGAGGAATCCCAACAAAGAAGTTCATAAGTGCCTCGTTTCCAAAATAGAAAATCAGGTAATCTTAGTGGTTACCTGATTTTCTATGATTATTCTAATTGCTGTTACATTAATAGATTTCATTACTGCTATCGGGTAATTCCAGCAGTTTTTCCATGACCTTTTTTGAAATAGCCTTTGAAATATGGAACCGCAATTCGGTCAAGTCCAAAGTAATATGCACCGGCTCCTGCAAATAAGAGAATCATTGCTGCTGTATAAAGGATTGGATTCGTGCTTGTTGTACCTGCTAACAAAAAGTTTAAGTTCATGAAGGCTCCGGCAACTAAGGCTGGAATGGTTGCTAGACCGACGACTAAACCAATACCAACAAGTAATTCTCCCCAAGGGATTAATACGTTAAAGATATGAACGTTTGGCATGGCAAATTGTTGTAAGAACTCAGCATACCATCCTTGTACTGCTGGATGATCACCTGTGGCATTTGCTAGAGCACCTTTTAGAAATCCGGTAGCATCAAATCCGCCTGTTATTTTATGAAGACCCGCCTCAATCCATTGTAAGCCAAGCCATATACGTAAAACTGTCCAAACACCTGCTGCTAGAGGGGTTTTGTACCATCTCATCACAATTATCTCCTATTTATTCTTGTGAAATATTTCACAAGTTTATCGAAAAATTTTTGTGTCCCCTTTCGATAAGGGGCTGGTCAGCCAGCTGGATTTTGCAATGAAGTTTGTGATTGTTTTCACTATCTTCTCTACACTTTAAATATAAGCAATTTGGATTCAAATGGCAACGACTTTCACAGTTTTTTAACATATTAATGTTAGAAATTTGAATAAAATGTGAATTGAACAGTAGGTTTAATCGAGCAGATGAAAGTAAATTTCAAAAAACTGGAGGCTACATTCCTCCAGTTTTTATACCTACACTTTATTTTGCTGTAAGTCCTTTATCTACAACAACAAAGAAGAAACTTTCCCTACTTCAACTGCATGGTTGTAATGCAGGTAGGATCACCTTCAAATGTGGCTATCTTTGATTCTGCCTTTTTTCCGTCATATTCAAACTTTATCTTATACGTTTTATCACGTGGCAGCCAAAAATCGATAAATCCATTAGATTGGGTCTTAACGATTTCGTCCAGCACCACATTGCCTTCTGTATCTTCTATGTAGACTTGAAACTCTTTATTCGCCAGTTCACCTTGACAACCTGTCAAGCTATGATTGGTTCAAGGATGAGTTTGTTCGACGTAAGGAGCAATAGACACAAAAAATTCTTCTTTAGGCAAGTCATTGGCCGACTCTTTTCCATTACTGTCAGTCACTAAAAGTTGCTGCGATGTAATGGAGGCACTTTGAGTTTTTATTTTTCCTGTACTATATTCGTGAACCAGTCCCTTAATGTAGTTTGGTGCATTTTCCTTTAAAGAACTTCCTTCATCAGTACTTTTACCACTACAAGCGGCCAACATAACGGCAGCCAATAAAGTAAAAGCAATTGTTTTAAATTTCATTTAACGGTATTACCTCCTTGTCTCATGATATAAATCATTATATCATACCAAACCCCCCCTCCCTATAATAGTCACAAAGTCTTCAATATATAAATCCTTTTAATTTGGTGCTTATTCCCCCATGCCTTAATTCATTAACGTAAGTAATATTCACTTTACATTTTTGACAGTGAAAAGCCTTTACATTAAATTCAATGGCTTCTGTGACTTTTTTCCAATAAAGATTAAATAATCTCTAATAGGATAGTAAACATTTTTTTCCGATTGATTAAAGGTAATCCCTGCATTTTTCAATAATACCACCAAATCTTTGACTGTTAACTTCTTCTCATACACCCGATTAAATCGATATAAGACAAATTCTTTCCATTTCCTTTGGCTGCCATTAATGTATTGCTGTCCATTCACATAGTGTGATAATACCTCTTCTTTTAATTTATTCCTTTTATCATCATCAACTTTTTGTTCAGGAGGGATGTTAGTACGGGACATATTAACTTGATTACTTGGATTCTCAGTCCCCCAGATTTTAGACATCTCTTCAATAATTCGTTGGTGTTTTGATTTAGACATTAATGAAAGGGGCTTTTCATTTAGGACACTTGTCTTTGCGAGCAATTCATTTAGTTCATCTAGTCGGTTTTTATTTGGTATTTCATTTCCACTTATTGATGGTTGATAGGTGTTTGAAAGACTCTTATTTTCTATATCCAATTTCCAAGCAGATTTAACTTTCTCTTGATGATTAGTTTGTCTTATCCTTTCCAGTCTTAATTTTTCCCTTTGCCGTTCCTCTAATCGCTTTTGCTCTTCTAGAATTCTTTGCTGCTCCTGAAATTGAATCTGAAGCAGCTGAAATTTCTTGATAAATTCCTTCCGATTTTCCTCTTCCACCTTTGGCTGGCTCAACAAGATTTCTTTTTTCACCACTAAAGCATCAGCAAAAGGAATCTCATAGCCCTCATTTAATAAAAAGGCACGGTATGGTTTTACCACCCGATCCTTTAAGAAACGCATGACTTTAACCACAATACTGTCTCCATTTGAATAAATGTAATACATACTTCTTACATCTACAGTTGGAGGATCCATTGAAACAGGGTAATTGAAATAAGTAAAAAAGTGCTGATCCTTGACCAGTTCAGTAAGCATGGCATCCCACTTTTTATCTTCCTCGGTTTTAGAAGAAATCGATAATTCTGCATCCCACAGCACTAAGGCATTTTTACTCATTTCTATTGATTGTTCTTCTTTTTCGATAAACCAAATCGGTTCCATCCCTTGTTCAAGGAAATTTTGCTGTCTTTTAGTGATTTGATTTGATAGTTTGCTATCCACGGAAGATTTAACATTCGTCACAATTGACAGACCGTACTCTTTTTCACCAATCTTCACCCAAATATCCGGATACTCTTTTAGTTCCTGTATTGCTTTATAGCCATAATCAAGTTGTATCATTTCATTCATTTTAGCCTGGCTAGCCAGTTCATCATGGAGTATTGCGAGCATTGCATGATGATTCTTTGTTTCACGCTCGAGCTGCTTTCTATACCTTTTTTCGGACTGATCAATCTTCTTAGACACTTCACAGGCTTCCGAGTGTTGATGGGAAAAATATTGTCCTCTTTCTTCACCATACTTGACGATTAATTTTGCTTTACAGTAAGGGCATTGAAAAAGGCCTTTCTCCGCCAACTTCTTTAGGTTATCTACTTCTTCTTTAGTTGCGGAATCTGGGAGACTAGTTATTTCATTATCTATCACATGTAGTGCTTCTCTCAAAATTTAGTCACCTCGAAAATTGCCCTTTTTTACAAGAATCTCCTTTTAGGAAATGGAAGTCAAGTGGAAATTTTAATTCTTAATTATTTTGCCTCCGGTGAATTGAAAGTTGAAATCGGACTGAGCCAAAAGGAAAGGGTTCTATAACAATTTAATAGTCCCCCTCCGGCAGCCAATAAATAAAACGATAATAAGTAAGTAAACATGACAGACGCAAAGACAACCCATCTAAACTTACTATTTTGTTTGTCCACTGATTTCTACCCCTGTTAGCTTTTACTTATATATATATGGGCTTTCACTTCCAGTAGAAACCTATGAATAAAAAAAGGGAGTCATTCATTCATCAACACCCTGGCAAGTCCATCTAGTTCGTTGTGCTGTAGAATACGATAGTGACGTCCTTCCTTCTGCAAATAGCCTTTATCGCAAAATTGTGCAAGCACATATAATAGGTGGCGGTAAGAGACGCCTAAAAAATCACAAACGGTTACGTGTTTCTCTTTATAGATCTCCCCATCTGCTGTTTGCAAAATAAATTCCGCAAGCCGGTTTTCCAGCGGGAAGGAGAGACTTTGTGTATATTTTGCCGCCATTTGGGTGGATTTTACACTTAAGAACTTCGCAAGTTCACGGAGAAAGGCAGTATCTTCAAGCATTTTGGCACGGCAGAAATGAAAAGGAATGGCAAAGCAAACAGTCTTGGTAGTGGCTTGAATCCCTTTTGTATAATAAATCGGATTTAATAATTCCATTTCTCCAAAAAAGTCTTTCTCCTTGATAAAATTAATCAATGAAACCTTTCCATTTTGGTGCGTCACATAGATTTTCGCTTTCCCTTCTATGACATAAAATAAGAAATCCGGACGCATGCCCTCTTGAATAATCCATTCCTCACGCTTATATTCATGCACTTCTAAAAATTCCTCAATTGGAAAAGAGAATAAATAGCCAATCGAATATTCTTCCAAATAGCGCTGCCTTTTCTCTGTTTTATAAATTTCCATTAATCTCCTCCTAAATATGAGATATCTCATATTATTGTACGTTTCTCCATGGTATGATGCAAACATTGGAGGGGTAAGAATGAATTCGCAACGATGGATGAACAGACAATTTTTTAGTTTTTTTATCACCTGGGGTGTTTTTCTGCCCTATTGGACAGGGTGGATGATTCATACAAAAGGAATGACGGTTTCACAGGCAAGTTTGATTATGAGTCTAGGGCTGGTTGTTCGCGGCCTTTCTACATTATTTGTCTTTCCTTATTTATCGGGGAAATTTAGCAGCAGAACCTTACTAAACGGGATGGCCATCGGCACATTACTATCCCTTCTGTGCAGTATTCCAGCGAACTCTTATACGAGTTTATTAGTTGTCACTTTACTGTTGAATTTCTTTTATCCTAGCTTGATGCCGGCATTGGATAGCGCAGCAGGCGTCCTTGTGCAAAAAAGACAATTACGAGATTACGGGAAGAGCCGATCGTGGGGGTCCATTGGATTTGTCATATCCGGGATGATGTTAACGGTCTTTACTGGAGCACTTGGCGATGAAGTGATTTTATGGGCGTTGTTGCTCGGCATATTGGTATTCGTGTGTCTTAGTTTTATGCGTGCCCCTGTTATTTTAATGGAAAAACCGCAAGCCACTAAAAGGAAAAAAGACGGGATGCTGGAATTATTTCGCATCAAACACTTTGGCTTAGTGCTGGTTATTGTGATTTTACTACAAGCGGCACACGCATCCTATTACAGCTATGGCTATATTTTTTTACAAGAAATCCATGCACCCAAATATTTAATTGGCTTGATTCTTAACATTGCTGTGCTGGCAGAAATCATTTTCTTCTTACTCGCGGACCGGACCTTTCATAAATTTTCAGTCGGATCCTTGCTGACACTTGCGGCATTGGGGTCAACAGTAAGATGGATTCTCATATTTCTCTTTCCCAATATTATTGTCTTCTGTATCGCTCAAACCTTGCATGCCTGCTCGTTTGCGATGGGACATTATGCCTTTATGAAGTACTTAACCAAGCATATTCCACAAGCACAGATTCCGAATGCACAAGGGATGTATACAGCACTGGCACTAAGTTGGAGTACAGCGGTGTTCACGTTCTTCGGGGGATATTTATATGAAATCGAGCCAAGATACGCCTTTATCGGGATGATCATTTGTACCATCCCATCAATGCTGCTTGCGATTTTCTATCGGAAATTGGCTGCAAAGGTTCCTGCCTCCAATGATCATGGGGAAGATTCTTGTGATCGTGGGAACCATGAATACAGTCCCCTTGGAGCCGAATAAAATAAAAGCTAGGCTCCTATGCTTTTAATGAGCATAGCCTAGTCGGTCCTTTAGTTTTTAAGCGACACTATCTAAATAGGGAAGGTACAATGTTTAAAGCTAAACAATCGCACCTTCCCTATATTTCAAATGCCGAAAATGGGCCTACTTTATAGGCTGGTCAAGCGCTTGATTGGCTAACTGGTATTTTCCCCCGTCAGCAACTTCTGAATGATACAAGGCCTTTAGAGCATTGTTTTTTTCAAGGCCGTGTTCTACTTTCAACTCTTTTAAGCGTGTATGCAAGTCCTTATTATTCTTGATTAGCTGTTGCATTATATCCTTCGGAAGTTCTTTTAAGCAATTAATAATTTCCTTATTTGCCCAAACATTTTAATCATACAGGAAATACAGGTCTTTCACATATCCTTCAATCACCCATAAACTGAAATCAGGGTGATGATTATGCAAAAACGGAACCGGATGGACATACATTCATATCATCAAAAATATTTTCGTCCATCTTGCTTGAAAGCTTTAAATTTAAGATTTGACAATTGGGAGTTCTTTTCACTGTTTTCTGAAAAGACTCATGACCAAATCAAATTACCTCCTGAATTGACCAGAACCCCCGAAGATACTCTTCTTAACTATTTTAGCGTCCTGCGTGAAGCTGAAAATATGGGAGGGAGGAGTTGCGGTACGGTTGGTCAGGCACGTACTCCATTTCCTATTGCATATAATTTTTTGTCTAAAGAGTATCAAATTAAATTAAGCTATGATGAATATTTTAATACGTTTGCAGGAATAGGGCACACGAGTTTAATAAAGCTTTGTCGAGTACCTGATGGAAAAAGAGGAATAAAGTTTTTTTATGAAATTGAAACGATTGAGGGGTTTAAAGGTAAGCGAGCTGAGTATTTTGGTTATTCATACGGATTTATTCAGCTTATTCATGAAATAGAAGGTTTTCGAATTTCAGAACTGAGTAAGGTTGAAGAGGATTTTTTATGTGCACCATATCATGGTTGGGACCATGACGGGGAAGATGTCGTAGAAGTAAAATATGGAAGTTGGTGCAAATTGATAAAACAAATGTACCCAACTGTGAAAAATGGATACTTTAAAAATATTTATTTTCATGGTACAGATGGAGCGGATTATTGTTTTATTTTTGTTACATTGACGAATGGAACTGATGTAGAAATTGCTCAATTTCGGAAAGTAGTCAATGAAGAGTGGAAACAGGTTAACATCAAGCCGGAAGAAGAGTGTTTAACTGAGAAAAGCACTGATAATTGATAAAGGGTTCACCTTTTGGAGATTTTGAAAGAGCAAATAACCACGGGATTGATCATACACGAAAAGAAAGCTTTTTGTTCAACAAGGGCTTGAGCAAAACAAGGAGTCGTAGCTTAACGGGTTCCGTTCCCTATCGCAAACAAAGAAAATGTAATATAAAATGTCTATCGAATTGAGGGCTAACTTGATAGGCATTTTTTGTTGGTATAAAGGCATTTTACCCCCGATTTATATGTTAATTTGTATGTCAATTTGTAGTTGAATTTGCTGATATATACTACTGGTATATATCAGCAATATTATATACATATTACTATTCAAATTGGGTGACATACATTTACCAGCAAATAGGAGTTGGTTCATTTGAAAATCAAGCCTAAGTAATCTCTAATACGAAGGTTATAAATTTTAATTTGTCCCTACAAACTAGAAAAAATATTCTTGTTATCTTAATAGGATTAGTGTAAAATTACACTAAACTAAGTAATAAGTTAATTTTAAAAGGCGGATTTTTATGAAGAAAAGATATGCGATTTTAGCTGCGGTTGTCCTAATACCAATAATTTTAGTGGCAAGTTTTATGTTTTATACCAAAGAAAATGCGAAAAAGTCTATATATGACTATATCGCTAGACAAGGAATAAAAGAAAATCAATTAAAATATACTGCTTTTCAAAGAGATTACACTATGGGGGGCTATTTTCTAGCTACTTATGTGGAAGGGGAAAAGCGCGATATTTACTATTTATATTCTTATAGAGATAAAAAAGTCTTTTTTCAAGCGTACTACGAAGGAGCCGAACATATAAAGGCACAACAATGGGGTGGCAGTGGACTTAGTAATTTGGAAAGGAAAAAATTAAAATATCCACCTCTAGATTAAGGTATAGAATAGCTCAATCATTTTTGATTGAGCTATTCTTATGGCCAAAATACAAAAGGCACCGCAATTGCGGCGCCTTTTGATGCTCATTTTACCTTACATTTCGAGTTGTAAATCTAAGGCGCGTTTATCATTCAAAAAATCGGTACCTGACCCCCAGCTTATTAAAGCTTTAACGTAACGGGAGTCAGGCACCGATATTGCAACTTTCCAATCTTACAAAATGATTTAATAGGATAGTATTTAAGCGGAATCATGCACTTCCCCAATCTAAGAATGGAAAAGGAAAAAGGTACTTGAAAAACATAGAAGGTAATTGCTCTGAGGATCAGGCATCATTTTTTGAAGAAAGACGCCAATCGAGATTGTTGTCTAATAATAGGGTGTCAGGCGCCCCATTATAGGTAATTTCAAATAATCCCTCATTTCCTGGTATAATAAATCAATAAGTAAAGCAAAGAAATAATCGTTTTAATTATATTAATGTTTTTAGATAACACTTGAGGTGAAGATGAAATAGAAAAATTAATGTTTGATAATGTATTGGATAGTACTCCACAAAATGGAACGACCTATATATATACTTATGCCTGCTCTGAGGATGAACGCTCTTTGTGTGCTTTGGAAATGCGCTCATTATTCGGTGAGGTCTATCAATCTAATGTCTTGGAAAGCTTTATAAAAATTGATCCGAGTCGAAGCCCTTTTATTAAAGATAGAATTAGTGTGATATATGAAGCAAAAAGCCTGGCCGATCTTTATCAGCAGGTAGAGGCTTTACAGCTAAGCGGAGAAACGTTTAAAGTAACTTATGTAAAAAATATTGGTCAGACTAAAAATGAAAACGAAGGGTTCGAGAAACGACGTGCCATTGAACGAGAGATTGGTTTACATGTCAACGGAATAGCAGACCTTCGTCACCCGGATCGATTGTTTGGCGTTATGCATGTTAATGGAAGATGGGTATTCGGTGAGCATGTGAAAAGTGAGGCGGTTTGGTATCGACATCAAAAGAAGCCAAATGGATACTCCACTGCGCTCAGCACACGTGTTGCTAGAGCAGTGGTGAATATCGCCATCCCCAATCCAACCGGAATTAAAGCAATCGACCCTTGCTGTGGAATTGGGACCGTCCTAGTTGAAGCCCGGTCAATGGGAATTGATATGGTCGGAAGCGACCGAAATCAGCTAATTCTCCCTGGAGCACGAGAAAACATGGCACACTTTGGTCTTACTGGGGAAATAAACTTAGCAGATATTCGCGATATTACCAATCATTATGATGTGGCCATAATTGATTTGCCTTATAACTTGTGTTCGGTAATCACCCCAGAAGAACAGCTGGAAATGCTCCAGAGCGCGCGTAGGTTCGCTGACAAAGTGGTCGTGGTGACCGTTGAACCCGTCGATGAAATCCTAATAAAAGCAGGTTTTTCGATTATTGACCGAGCTGTTGCTAAAAAGGGATTATTTATTCGAGAAGTAATTGTATGTAATTAACCTAAGCTCCACTTAGAGCTAATTCAATTTTGATATGGTGGTAAAAGGGGAAGCTTTACGGAAAAAGGGGAACGTATGAATAGCAGTCTATATATGGATTAACGATAAATCGGCTGACAGCATGGCTTATCGAGCACGGTCATAAAAGGTCATACTTTAACCAGCGTGAAATTTAAGAAAAATGGTGCCTGTCCCCCAGTGTGTTAAAGATTTAATACATAGAGGGTCAGGCATCTATTTTGATTCCTCATCTCCTTTACACGGCGAACAGTGACAGTCACTGTTCGCCTTGGTGAAGCCATTTTTCTTACCTCACATAGCTCTCCTTCTCTTTTTAATCCTTAAACCACAACAATTGCATTATTAACTTAAGTGAATTAATTCACAAACCAAATGTGATTAGGAAAACTCCCTCTATTACTGATGGGAGTTTTTAAAAAAAGAATCGGATGGATGATATCGGTGGCAGATTTGTATTTCATCCTATCACCTATTTTTGCTATATATTCTGCTTTTGTTGAATCAGGAACAGTATATAAATGCTATTTACCTATATGGGATGGCAGGGGTCTGTGAAAAGAGGAAATCACCCCCTAGCATCCTAATGCCTTATTTTAGTTAGTATCAAAGTCAGTTTATTATAATCTCCCATCGAATACCCCTAGAGGCGTATGGGCTTTGGCTTTTGCTAATATTTTGAAACTTGTCTTGATGATATTGGCCTGTCCCTTCCAAAATCCCTAACTCTTCTGTGAAATATAAGAATTCAGCCCAAGTATGAGGAAGATTAGTAGCCCGCGCGCAACAGACTGCCAGTAAAAATTAATTCCCACCAAATTTAATCCATTTGCTAAAACCCCAAAGAATAGAACGCCAATCAAAGTTCCGGAAATGTTTGCTTGCCCTTGGCGATTAAGGGTGCTCCCAATGAAAACAGCACCAATGGCATCCATCAAATAATAACGGCCGCTTAATGGGGTGTACGCCGCTAACACAGAGGAACCAACCATTCCTGCAAAAGCACAAATAACGCCGCTTAATACGAATGCATAGACCGTGTATCTTTTTACAGGTACACCCGAAAGATAGGAGGCCTCCTTTTGAGAACCTAAAGCAAATAGCTGACGACCGAAAATAGTCCGAGTTAGAATAAAATAAGCGACAGCGGCTAAAACAACCGCAAGAATAATCGAAAACTTAAAATCAATTCTCCCTCCATCTGCCGTATAAATGAGGAGAGCACTGCCACGGCCCAGAAATTTATACATCTCGTCCATTCCTGTTAGAAAGATAGGCTCCCCACCCTTTGTAAAAATCTTCTGGACGCTTTCGCCGATAAATAAAGTGGCTAGCGTAACAAGAAAAGGAGTAATATTCAATTTCACGACAAAAAATCCATTAAATAATCCAATGATGGCACCTGCCAATAGACCGAGGAGAATCGCCGGTATCCACCCCATTCCCGCTTGCAGTGCCATAATAGCAGTCATTGCACCTAAGTCAAAGGAGACGGCCACGGAAAGATCGATGCCGCCGCTGGCCACAACAAAACACAATCCAATCGCAACCAAAGCAAGGATGGCCGATTGACTGAATATATTCGCTATATTAGTTGCCGTAAAAAAGGATGGTGAAATAAGCGAAAAGAGGATGGTGACCCCTATTAAAGCAATGACAGTCGTATAACGCGTTACATCCACGCCGTTTTTTACCCAATTCCCAGTCTGGACGGTTGTTTTCATTATAGGCTTAGACATTACGTATCATTCTCCTTTGCTGTGCCGTCGTGATTGAAACAGCCGCCAATATTAAGGCACCTTTAATAGCATAGACCCAATAGGTAGGCACATTGATTAACGTAAACCCATTTGATAACATTCCAACAAAAATAGCGCTAAGAATCGCTCCTGGAATGTTCGGCACAGATAAGCGGCTAAATATGGCACTCATCAAACCAGCTAGCATGATATCTAATAACATAATATCGCCTACTCCTGGTACACTTCCTGATAAACGTGCTGTCACTAGTATACTTGCAATCGCCGCCGTGATTGCAGCCATCACATACGTTAAAGTCAATGCTTTGCTGACATTGATGCCAGCTGTTCTAGCAGCTAATGGGTTTCCTCCTACGGCGTAAACCCAATTACCAAAAACCGACTGATGATGAACCACATAAAAGATAAGGCCTACAAAAGTGAATATCCATATCGGTATCGGTAACCCGATAAAAGCGTTATTCGCAATAAAAATGAGGATGGGATCATTAACACTAACCACTTTATTATTTGAAACAAGCAGGATGATGCCTTGTAGCAAATACATCATCGAAAGTGTCCCGAGCAAAGGAATGATTTTTAATTTTACAATGGCAAAAGCGTTAATGATGCCGATTAACACACTGCAGAGAAAGGCAATTCCAAAGGCCGCTATAAAAGAGGAGCCGCCATTGATTAAAACAGCAGTCACCGCAACGTTCAGTGCGAGGTTATTCCCAAGTGATAAATCAATTCCCCCCCTGATCACATGATTTCCTCCCCCAATCAGGACCGAGGCCATTCCACAGGCAACAATTCCTAAGGGACTTGATTGAACTAAAAGATTGATAATATTTTTTGGCGTTAGAAATGTGGAGGATTGGATAGCAAAAAATAATGCAACAATGAAAAAGGCAAAATAGCCGCTATATTTCAGGAGGTACCGGAAATCAATCGCCTTCGTGTTAACTGATTTTGTCGTCTGTTCCATTTTGTTCCCCTCCCATCATGCTTACCAACACTTGATCTGTTGTTACATTGCTTCCTTCCAGCTCATCGATAATCTCGCCACGAAACATGACCAAAATCCGGTTACTGAGACCAACCAATTCCTGCAAATCCTGTGAAATTAATAAAATTCCCGCCCCTTCTTTAGCGAGCTCATGAATGAGGGAGTAAATTTCCGCTTTCGCACCCACATCTACTGCCGCTGTTGGCTGATTTAGGATATAGAGCTTCGCACCGCTGCTTAACCATTTAGAGATCACAACTTTTTGTTGATTCCCGCCACTAAGGAAGTTGACAGGTTCTTCTTGGTTTGGCGTGCGGATGGCTAACCTCTCAATTAATGAAGCTACTTTTTGCTTCTCAGCCTTTTGGTTGATGACACTCCCTCTGCTCACCCTTTTCAAACTAGCCAGAGTGATATTTTCCCGAACAGATAAATCCTGGACGATTCCTAAATTACGTCGATCCTCCGGTACATATCCGATCCCTTTTGCTATCGCTCCTTCAGGTTTTAATCGCCCAAGCGGTTTGCCCTCCAACTGAACAACTCCATTAACAACGCCGTAATGGTCATAGATGGACATCCCTAGACTTGTATGGCCAGATCCCATCAAACCGGTAATTCCCACAATCTCTCCTTTTCGAACGGAAAAATCTACATGGCGAAAGTCGGTTTTATGAGTTAAATCTTTTACTTCTAGTAAAACTTCGTCTGTACTTTGATTCTTTTCAGAAAATTGATCAACGATTTCGCGTCCAACTGTCATTTGCACCATATCTTCAATCGTCAATCCCTCAATCCCAACCGTATCTACCTTTTGACCGTTCCGAAGTACAGTAATCCGATCACATATATCGATAATTTCACCAAAATAGTGGGAAATATAGATAATAGCAATTTTATTTTTCTGTAATTCTCGAATAATCTCAAACAAGCGATTTGCCTCGCGCTTCGCCAGAACAGCTGTTGGCTCATCAAATACAATCACCTTCGGATTTTGAAGCAACGCTCTGCAGATTTGCACTAACTGCTGCTCCCCAACCGTAAGCTCCCCAACTAGTTTATTTCCTTCTACAACTAACCCTACTTTTTCTTGAAGCACCTTTGAAGCCTGCTTTTCCAAATTCCTCCGGTTAATCAATTTTAACGGTGAGTAAGTAGGTTCGATTCCTAAAAATAAGGATTCTGCTACCGTCAAGTAGGGAACGACATGCCTTTCTTGATGAATAAACTGAATTCCTAACCTCTCAATCACCCTTGCTGTCCAGCGGCCTTGTTTAGACCCTTGAAACCTAATCTCACCATGATCATGGTGATAGATACCCGCAAGAATTTTCATTAATGTAGATTTTCCGGCGCCATTTTCTCCAATCAAGCCATGAATCTCCCCATCACGGAGTTGGAATGTGACATCCTGCAAGGCCCTAACACCTGGAAAGCTCTTATTAATGTTTACCATTTCTAACATATACTTTTCACTCATTTGTGGATATTCACCTCATCTGTAAAAAATGATAGGAGGGATAGAGAAGTCTCTATCCCTTATCAGATCTCTATTTCGTAAATAAAATCTTCTTCTTCTCTTTTGCGTTATCTTTTGTAACCAGAACAGGATCTACATAGACAGAGCTAGGGACCTTTTCGCCGGCTAAATAGCGAGCGGCGGAATCAGCAGCGGCTTGACCAATAGCGTAAGGGACTTGGGCCATATCAGCAGCGAAAGAGCTGTTAGGGTCTTCAACCATGTCAATTGCAGCGGGGTCACCGTCAACACCATATACTTTAATATCGGAGCGGCCAGCAGCATCGACAGCAAGTGCAGCACCGATGCTTGGGCTGTCCCATGCAGCCCAAATGGCTTTTAAATCTCCCTTTTTCGGATATTTAGTTAGTAAATCCTGCGTCTTTTTACGTGCGTCTTCAACTGTACCAGGAATCACATCTTGTAATTCCGGCTCAATAAATTCAATTTTCGGATAGTCCTTTGCTACATATTTCAACATATCGTAGCGAATCGCACATACTCTTGTACCATAGAATCCGTTAAATACCGCAATCTTACCTTCCCCGTCCATATCTTCAAAGATTTTCCGAGCCAAGGCTTCACCGATTAGATAGTTATCTGACATATGATTGGCGATACTGTATTCACTTGGATGGTCAACAGTAAAAAGAGGGATTTTGGCATCTGAGACCTTTTTAAGGACCGGTGTAAAAACCTTTGTATCCCCTAGCATTTTGATAATCGCATCGGGCTTCTGTGAAATTAAATTTTCGATATCTGCAATATGCTTTTGGTCGTTGCGTTCCCCGTCAACAGCAATCGGAGTACCACCTAATTCCTTAATCCGATCGATTTGTCCTTGATAGGCCTGGCGATCAAAGTTATGGTCGGTTCCAATCGCGGCAACCCCAATTTTTTTCCCTTTAAGAGACGGAACAGGCTGGCCATCAATCCCAACAACACCTGTTCCTTTGCCATTCGAAGAGGCTGCCGTTGCTTTATTACTTTCGCCTGCATCCGTATTTTTTGCCGGACCTCCAATCGTACACGCTGAAAGTAGTAAAATACTTAGCAGGAGTGGCAGCGAAATAATCTTCTTTAATGCTTTCCGTGATAACATATGCTTTCCCCTTTTCATTTGAATTTTTTATATGGCTTTTTCAAAAAGATGGACGCTGATTCGCTGATAAATGAAGGATGGGCGAATGTTCAACTATGATTCAATAGCGGTTCTTTTTTATTTTTGTAAGAATGGGTGATATTCGCATAGAACTGCTGGGCTTCCTTCCATTCCTCATATAGCGCCGCTGCGTTTGTTTCTTTCGATGGCTTAATAATAGCGGCAGAAACACTCTGCCCTATGTTTATTTCTAGGGCTTCATTACAAATCGCTGCTGCACCTGCAATCGATGCATGCATGAATCCTTCTGAAATTCGAATGTCCTTTTGCAGCAAGTCGGCGAGAAATTGAGCGAAAGAAGGACTTTGAAAACCTCCGCCGCAAGCCCAAACATATTCCCGCTTTGTTCGGGTGATATTTGCTAATGCATCAAAATGCCACTTAATAGTAAAAGCGATTTCTCGAAGGGCAGACCAGATAAAATGGGCTCGGCTTAATTCCGGTGGGACAGGCGCATTAAAGATAAAGCCGCCTTTTACTAAACCATTCTTTTCATGAGTCATATAGGAGCCTAGTGAAGCAACAATTACAGCTTCTCCAGCTTGCGCAATCTCCTTCTCCATCACGTCATAGCTTTCATTTGGATAAAAAATCGTTTTTAATCGTTGATAATTTAATCCGGTTATTCCCGGATTGGTTTCCACTGTCCACCTTCCGTTTTCAATATGAGAATTTAACCATGTTTTGTATTCCACGCTATCTTGAACTGTTTCGTTCACGACTTGCACAATCGGTGTCGTCGTTCCGGATACAATGACAAGGTCATCAACGGAAGCCCGAGTGCCCTTAACAGCTACCTGTGTGTCAGCGCCGCCGACAATAACAGGAAGTTCAGTGGATAGCTGTAAATCATTTGCCATTAAATCAGAAGGGAAACCAAGTACCGTTCCGGACCAAGTGATGGTTGGAAGCAACTGTGGTGAAATTCTAAACTGCTGGCAAAGCTCTTCAGACCACTCATTTTTATGTACATCGTAAAGCAATGTTTCTGCTGCCTGGGACGGTTCGTACACCATTTTCCCGGTCAACTGATAAGTAATCCAATCACTAATACTTGTAAACGCAGCAACCTTTTCCCATAGCAATGGCTGTTTGTTTTTCACCGCGAATAATTTCAATCCTGAGAATAAGGCATTCGGCAGCCGCCCAGTTTTTTGATAAATCGTTTCCGGATGGGAAATTTCCTGTTCCCATTCACGTCCTCGGTTATCCAAATTCGGGAGTCCAATCAAGGAATCTCCATTCTTATCAAATAACACTATCCCCTGTCTTTGACTCGTAGAGGTGATTGCCAATAATTCAACATCATCAGTCTTGTTCAATACCTTCTTTGAAATCCTTAAGAGCTGCACCCATAATTTCTGGGGGGAAAAATAATGACTGTCAGGATAGAGGGATTCCACTTCATACGTGATATCTTCTCTCTCGATTGCTAATACTTGACCATTCGTTCCAACAATTGCTACCCTTGCGTTGCCAGTGCCAACGTCAAACACCAAATATCCTTTTTGTAACGGCATAGGGAATCCTCCTTACGATTTAACATGTAAAATGCTTTTATTAAATAATGATTTAATAGGAACGTTTGGGTTTGCGGTCCATTTCATAATCGCCTCATTCATAATCGCAGCATGGTGGTCCTCTACTTCAAACGTCGCACCTGCAATATGGGGGGTAGCCAGCACATTGGGCAAATTCATCATCTCCCAATCGATTTCATCAGGCGGCTCATGATAAAACACATCCAATATGGCTCCGCGGATTTTATTTTCTTTTAAAGCTGATCTTAAGGCTTCACGTTCAACCACAACCGCTCTTGCCGTATTAACAAGAATCGAATCTCCTTTCATCAAAGCGATCAAGTTATGGTTAATCATGCCTTTTGTCTGTTCAGTGACTGGCAAGTGAATCGAAACAATGTCACTCGTTGTAAAGATTTCTTCTAAAGTGGTTTGCTTATAGTCAGGATGTTCATTTTGAACATATGGGTCATAAAACTGGATGTTGCATGGGAATCCTTGAACCAACCCGGCTATTCGTTGTCCTACTGCACCAAAGCCTACCATTCCAATTGTCTTTCCAGCTAGTTCATTTCCCTTAAAGTGGAGGTACGATGTAAGAGGATCGCCATTCCATTTTCCTTCTTTTGTCCACGTTACAGCCGGAATCGTATTTCTTAAAAACGTAATTAAGTTAGCCACGAACATTTCAGCAACAGCCTGTGCATTGCGTGCCGGTGTATAAAAGACCGGAATCCCTCTTTCGGTTGCTGCGTTTACATCTACATTTGATGGTGTTCCCCGGCAAACCCCTATAAACCGTAGAGAAGGCACTTCTTTCAACACATCTTCTGTTACTTGGTCAAGTTCAGTGATAAGCCCCTCTGCTTCTGTTTCCTTTAATAGTTGAACCAATTCAGCGGTTGAATAAGTTTGCCCGTTATCTTTCCAAGAATGATAGACTACTTCTCCAATTTGATCCTCAAGCTGATCGCGGGCTTTTTGATTATATGGAGCCGTTATTAATATTTTCACTTCATCCATCTCCTTTTCATCATGAATTTCGTCTTTGGCAGTAAAGAGATAAAAATAAAAAGCCCCTTTCCAAGATACGGAAAGAGGCAATAAATTCTAATAAAGAAGAACGTTGCTTACCTTCCTATCTTTCAGGCTTTTTGCCTGCTGGAATTGGCACAGTAAAATCTGTTGCCGAGGTATCATAGGGCCAGTCCCTCCACCTCTCTTGATAGAAAAATGATTATATAGTTTTTAGTATTCACTATCTTCGTATTGATTAACATAATTCTAATAATTCCAATTGGTAAAGTCAATAATAAATTTTATGAATTGAATGATTTTTGGAATTACTTTATTATATTAAATATTGAAAGTAGTAAAGTCAATTTTAAATGATTCATTTCAACATCACTCAAAACCTTTTCCAACCTTTCATCCAGAGATAAAGGAGATTACCATATGAATTCTTTTGTAAAGCAACAAAACGGAGTATTTCCATCTGTATGTTCACTCGATTGCCCTGATCAATGCGGTTTGCTTGTTCATAAGGAGGATGGAAAAATCATAAAGATACAAGGTGATCCGAACCATCCTGTCACCAAAGGGAATATTTGCAATAAGGTTCGTCATATGGCGGAACGGATTTATGATGAAAAGCGAATAAAATATCCGATGAAACGAATCGGATTAAAAGGCGAAGGAAAATTTGAGAGAATCAGTTGGGAAGAAGCGATAAAAACAATCACCTCCAAGTGGAAAGAGATGATCCGAACAGATGGCCCCGAAAGTATTCTTCCCTATAGTTTTTATGGCAATATGGGAAAATTGAACGCTGAAGGGCTGGATCGCCGCTTTTTTTACCAGCTTGGCGCCTCACAATTAGATCGTACTATCTGTACAGCTGCCGGGTCAAAAGGATATAAATATACAATGGGCGGCAGCCTGGGAACAGACCCAGAAGATACGATTCACTCAAAACTGATTATCTTTTGGGGAATTAATGCCGTAAGTACGAATATGCACCAAGTCGCCCTTGCCCAGAAAGCCCGTAAAAACGGAGCGAAAATCATTGTGATTGACGTCCATAAAAATCAAACGGGGCGGTTAGCTGACTGGTTTATACCGATTCTTCCCGGTACAGATGGTGCTCTCGCTCTTGGTATCATGCATATTTTATTTGCAGAGAATCTGGTCGATCCTTCCTTTTTAAAAAAATATACAGTCGGACATGAGGAACTAAGGCAGCATGTTGTTCAGTATGATCCTGTCTCCGTTTCTGGTATTACAGGCATACCAGTGGCAGATATCGTTAATCTTGCCCGTATGTATGGAACCATCGCCCCTTCGTTTATTCGAATCGGGAATGGACCCCAGCATCACGATAACGGCGGCATGTGCATTCGAACCATTTCCTGCCTGCCGGCACTTACAGGTCAATGGCTTGTGAAAGGAGGCGGAGCGATTAAGTCAAATACAGCCTTTTTGGCCCATCATACAGACATCTTGCAACGTCCTGACCTGCTCCGTGATAAACAAACACGCGTGATTAACATGAACCTGCTTGGCCAAGCATTACTGGAATTAACACCGCCAGTAAAATCGATGTTCGTTTATGAGAGTAACCCTGCAATCGTTGCACCTAATAGCAAAAAGGTGAGAGAAGGTTTAGCTCGTGAGGATTTATTTCTTGTCGTCCACGAATTATTTTTAACAGAAACAGCTAAATTTGCGGACATTGTGCTTCCAGCCACCTCTGCATTTGAAAATACAGATTTTTACACTTCGTATTGGCATCACTATATCCAAATTCAACAGCCTGTTATTGACCACTATGGAGAATCGAAATCAAATGTGGAAGTATTCCGTTTACTTGCGAAAGAGATGGGCTTTGACAACCCTAGTTTCGAGGAGACAGAAGAAAAAATGATGGCCGATGCCCTACACCATTCAACTAACCCCTACCTTGAAGGGATTCGTTTTGTTTCATTGGTGAAACAGCAGTATATGAAATCCAATAGGAAAGGGCTTTTTCTTGATCAACTACCAACTCCAAGCGGGAAAATTGAATTACTTTCAATGAAAATGGAAGAGGATGGCTACCCTGCCCTCCCAACCTACATCCCCATAGTAAACGATGGAGACTTTCCTTTTTTATTTGTAGCAGGACCCAATCACAACTTTTTAAATTCAACTTTTTCCAATAATGAAAAACACATCACTTTGGAAAAAGAACCCCGCTTGCATATGAATAGGATGGATGCTCTGAAAGCAGGGATTGAGGATGGAGAACGGGTTCGAATTTGGAATCATCGTGGAGCCTGCGAACTGAAAGTCTCCGTTGGCGAAAATGTTTTACCCGGGGTAGTTGTCACTCAAGGCCTCTGGGCAGATACGCCAATTAACATCCTAACTCCCGATCGAGTCGCAGATATGGGCGGAGGCGCCACCTTCTTTTCAGGGCGTGTCGATGTGGAGAAAATAATAATGGATGGCGCCTGACACCATCCGTGGATAAGTCCAATGAATGGTATGTAAATTCACAGTTCAAATAGGTTACAAAAACACAGAAAGATAGCACACAAAATAGCACTATGAACAGCACTTAAATACGCATTTATTGAATCAAGCATATTTATGTGCTGTTCATATTGTATTGTTATTCTAAAGCGCCCATTTGTTGTGCAAGGTTATTTGTAAATTTTATTACTACTCATTAAGATGATAGCATAGTTGAATAACACCAGAGGAAAATGTTCTTGAATCCACAAGCTTTAGATTTACCCTTTGCCTTATGTCAATAAATAAAGGTTTTCCATTTCCTAAAATAACTGGGTGAACAGATAATCTAAACTCATCAACAAGTAAAATTGTAATAAGACCTGCTCCGCCATATAGCCAGATATCTTTACGTGTAAAGTTTCAGAAATTCTTCAACTACTTATATATTTTAACATAAAATCACAAGCCTCCTTTACGTTCACCATGATTAACATAGTAAATAGGACAGCATTTAACACACCATTTCTCACTTTGACAATGAGAAAAGTGCCTGTCACTGTTCGCCACAGTTTCTACCATTATCCCTTTAACCTCCCTATGAAATTCAATCACTTCAGGATGTAGCTAATTTTATTGGAGTATCTGATGCCTACTTTGAGGCGTACATTTAAAGATTTCAGTAAGACGTTTAAAAAAACGTTTGGTCTTACACCGTCAGATTATCGAAAGACAAGACTATCTTAATGTCTTCGATCTAGGGGGGCAGGCTATATTTATTTCCAAAATCCACCTCAGTAGGTAATTTGTTGGATTAAAAATTCAGTAATTAATCACTATGTACAAGCTGCCATTTTATATGTAATATTCTTCGCGTATCGAATATTTTTAATTTTCAATAATTATATCAATTGGAGGTTTTAAAAATGAAAAAGAAAGTCCTAGCATTATCTTTATCTAGTTTAATGGCAATTGGCGGAATTTTAAGCGTTCCCGTTTCTGCTGGTGCAGTTGGAGAAGGGCCAAACTATGGCGGAAATGAGTCGATTCAGACTTCTATTCTACATACATACACTGGACTAGTTGATTTTCTAAAAACCCAAGATGCTAAACAAAGCGCTATGAAACTAGAAGTCATTGGTCAAACTGTTAAAGGCCGTGACATTTTCCTCGCGAAATATATGTCAAACCCTAGTAATCCGACTATTCTCTTTTTAACCCAGCAACATGGAAATGAACAGCTGACGACAGAAGGTGCTTTAGAATTTATTAAACACTTAGGAACGAATAAAATGAAGGGAGTTCTTGAGAACGTAAACATCCTGATTGTACCAATGTTAAATGCTGATGGAGCTATGGGAGATGTCAACTTTTCCCTTGATGACTATGTCGCTGACGGCGGCAGGCATTTGACTCGCTATAATGCTGTTGGTGCCGATTTAAACCGTGACCATGTTGCCAAAATACACCCAGAGACCAAAGCCTTGCATAATAATGTGTTAAAAAAGTACAAAATTGATTATATGATTGATCTCCATCATCAAGGAACTCAAAGTGAAATAGATGGGAAATATGTATCAGGTTCCATCCTTTATCCAACAAATCGGAATGTTAAGCCGGCAGTCCTAGAACGGTCGAAAAGATTAGGAGCGGTCGTGTTCAATGCTGTTAACGCAAAGGGATGGGGAAATATCGGAAAATACAATGGCGGTTCAGAGGAAACCATTGGCCGCAATGGAGCCGCAGTTCAATACGATATTTCAACACTTCTTTTTGAAATGAGGGGCATGTCTGATCACAACTATGAATCTTACGTGCTCGGACAAAAAAGCAATGGTTATTTAATTAAGCAAACGATCACCACCCTTGATGCAACAACGAGAGCAATCGCCGATGGTTCAATTGAGAAAGCTAATACAAGCTTCTGGAATACCCTGCCAACCCAAACGACTCGGCCTTCTGGAGAAGAAACAGAATAAACACCATACAAAAGCGAATCGTGGCTGTCACTGTTCGCTAGGGGAAAGTAATAATTATTATTCATTATACCTACGCTGATTGGTGGATTTTACATTAACGGAAAAGGATGCATGTCCCCTAGTGTGTTAAAGCATTACCACACATCGGGGGACAGGCACCAATATTATGATTTTATTTAAACCTTTTTAACAAATTCAGATTTTAATTTCATTGCGCCAAAACCTTCAATTTTGCAATCAATATTGTGGTCCCCAGCAACTAAACGGATATTTTTAACTTTCGTACCTACTTTTAAAACTGATGAACTTCCTTTTACTTTCAAGTCCTTGATTACTGTCACAGAATCCCCATCGGTTAAAACATTTCCATTTGCATCTTTGAATATCTTTTGGTCTTCATTATTTTCAGTTTCTAATTCCAAAGCCCACTCATGGGCACATTCTGGGCAAACAAAAAAACTTCCATCCTCATACGTGTATTCTGAATTACATTTAGGACAATTTGGCAAATTAGACATATCGTTGTTTCCTCCATTTATCCCTGTATATTCCTGAATATCGAAATTTACGCCGATTAAGATAGCGAATTGGAATTTTATTAGGGAATTCTTGATATTCTTATATATTGGCATAGTATTCATATATGGACAAGCCCGTCAGAAAAAAAGGTGTCTAAAAAAAGATGCCTCTCCCCCAGTGTGTTAAAGCATTATGGCATCGGGGGACAGGCACCAATATTCTATCAAGCTGTTTTTTATACCTTTTTTCTGCCTGGTCCACCTTCTTGGACACTTCACAGGCTTCCGAGTGTTGATGGGAAAAATATTGTCCTCTTGACGAGAATAAAAAGACGATTCGGAAGTTGAAAGTCCGAATCGCCTTTTAGTTGAAAGTTTATTTATGCACTCGCTTTTGCTTTGTCTTCACCAGTACCTTTTTTGCTCATTTTTGTGATGAAAGGAACGACCCAGCGGTCTAAACCAATTCTTCCAGCGTTGTAACCAGCTGTTAAGATAATGAAGCCTAGAAAAATGTCTCTTGGGTTATGAGAGACTGTTCCTGCAAGGAAGAAGCTAAAGTTCATGACTAATCCAAAGAACATAGCAGTAGTTGTTAAGCAGCCTAAGATTAATCCTAAACCGATTAATGTTTCGCCCCAAGGTACAATCACGTTAAACACATCAACGTTTGGTAAGGCAAAGTGTTTTAAGAAGTCAACATACCAACCAAATACGACGGTACCATCTGGGCCTTTTACTGGGTTCGCGATGGCTCCTTTTAAAAATCCAGCCGCATCGAAGCCGCCACTTGATAATTTTCCGTAACCAGCTGTTACCCAAGAATAGCCAAGGTATAAACGTAAGACAGTTAAGATAGCCGCTGCAATTTTATTTTCTCTTAAAAATTTATTAAACATGAGTTCATTCCGCCTTTCGAAATTTGTTTGTTCTTTATGATTACACTATAATCCCTTTCTTTGTTAAACAACATGGGTATAGTAGTAAGTTCACAGTTTGTTTGAAATGTTTTGACGGAATGTTGAACAGAAAGACCAAAAGACCAAAGGAGTATCCAAGAAAAAAGGGCCTGTCCCCAGTGTTTTAAAGCATTACTGCATCGGGGGACAGGCACCAATATTCAATATAGTTAACCAATGGATACCATTCGTTCAATTGAAAGCTTTGCACGTTCGGCTGTATCGGCAGGAACTGTAATCACATGTTTGTTTTCTTTTAAAGCAGCTAAAACTTTTTCAAGTGTAATCATTTTCATAAATGGACAAATGGCTTCGGGATTGGCTGCGACGAATCGTTTTTCTGGATTTTGTTTTTCCATTTGATGAATAATCCCTACTTCTGTTGCGACGATGAATTCATCTGCCTGTGAATCTTTAGAATGTTTTAGCATATTACCCGTTGATAGAATATGAGTTTTATCCTTTGGCAGTACGCCTTCAGACATTAAATACATGCTGGAAGTTGAGCAGCCGCATTCCGGATGGACAAGCAGTTCGGCTTCCGGATGCTCTGTAAGCACTTCTTCTACCTGATGCGGGGCAATCCCTGCGTGAACGTGGCATTCCCCCATCCAAATATGCATGTTTTCGCGGCCTGTTTCCCGCTTCACGAAAGAACCTAGGAACATATCCGGTAAGAAAAGGATCTCTTTATCATCCGGAATGGAACGGACAATATCCACTGCGTTCGAAGAGGTGCAGCAATAATCGCTTTCCGCCTTTACTTCAGCAGTTGTATTGACATAAGCAACGACTACTGCCCCGGGATGCTCAGCTTTCCATTCACGAAGCTGGTCTGCTGTGATGGAATCAGCTAAGGAGCAGCCTGCTTCCAAGTCTGGAAGAAGCACAGTTTTCTCTGGATTCAACATTGCAGCCGTTTCCGCCATAAAGTGAACGCCGCAGAATACGATGACATCCTTAGTAGTGTTTACCGCTGCACGGGCAAGTGCAAGGGAATCACCCAGCACATCTGCAATATCCTGAATTTCTGGAAGTTGATAATTGTGAGCGAGCAGAATGGCATTACGCTTTTTCTTCCATTCTTGAATTTCCTCTATTATGCGGCTTTGCATTTCAGTAACTGTCATATTATTGTTCCTCCCCAAGTAAGACCTTGACGCTAATATCAAGTGCTTTGTATGAATGAGTTAAAAAGCCAAGCGAAATATAATGAACGCCCGAATCGCGATAATCAGCCAGATTGTTTAATTGAATTCCGCCTGATGCTTCCGTAATAATGGTGTCAGGCACCAATTTTATAAGTTCCTTTATTTCATCCGGAGTCCGGTTATCAAACATAATTACATCCACGCCTGCTTCGACCGCTTCGATTACTTGTTCTTTTGTCTCTGTCTCCACTTCGATTTTAACCATATGTCCCGTTTTCTCACGGACCAACTTGACCGCGCGTTTAATAGAGCCAGCAAAAGAGATATGATTGTCTTTTATCATGACTCCATCATAAAGACCATAACGGTGATTATAGCCGCCGCCACATCGAACCGCGTATTTTTCGAGCATTCGAAGTCCTGGTGTTGTCTTTCTTGTATCGCAAATCCTTGTAGAAGAGCTATTCAGCGTCTCTACTGCTTTTTTTGTTAAGCTGGCAATGCCGCTCATGCGCTGAACAAGATTAAGGATGACCCTTTCTCCTTTTAAAAGAGAGGAAACCTCGCCTGATACCACAGCTAATCGCTGCCCAATTTCGAATCTGTCACCATCTTTGACAAATAATTCGATGTCAATTTGCGAATTCAACAAGTGAAAGCCCGTCTTAATTATTTCTTCCCCGCAAAAGACTCCATCTTCTTTTGCTATAAAGACGATTTGCCCTTTAGTCTGGTTTGAAAAGATTAAATCGGTAGTGACATCCTGTTCTCCAATGTCCTCAATAAAAAATTGCTCAATTAGCGAGCGCAGTTTCAACGTATTCATGATTGATTGCCACTTCCCCTTTGTGTTTTTGAATGATTATTTTCCTCAACCAGTTTTCATCATTTTCATCTGGAAAATCACTTCTAAAATGACCGCCGCGGCTTTCTGTCCGGGTTAAGGCAGACCCCGTAATCAGGGTTGCATTGACGTACATAAAAATTGCGGTAAGGTCTTCCGTCGAATAAGCGTCAAATTCCGTTAACTCGCTTACATCCAGCTGCTCGAGCCAATTTTGTTGTTCCTCCAAGAGCTCTTTGGAACGGACAATCCCGACCCTTTTCATCATCTGCTCCTTTAAAACCTGCACATCCGGAAGAAAGACACTTTTTTCTGGAAGGAAAGGAACAAGTTCAGGAAAATCAGGAATGAGATTTTTTATCTGTTGTGAATTAATCCATTGGGAAAGTCTTTTCCCTTGATAAAGCCCTTCTAATAAGGAATTGCTGGCCAGGCGATTCGCACCATGAAGACCTGTACATGCGGCTTCTCCAATGGCAAATAGTCCATTTATGGACGTACGCCCCATTACATCCGTTTTTATCCCGCCCATTAAAAAATGACTGCCAGGAACAACCGGGATTCTCCCTTCTGACAAATTCACCTTATTATTCTGGCAAATCGCTGTAACGGATGGGAATCTCGTTTCAAAGTCATTAATGCTTCTAATATCCAGAAATACTTCATGGCCTTTTTCGATATAATTAAATATGGTCTGAGAAACAATGTGTCTTGGGGCGAGGTCCTTTAAAGGATGGACACCTTCCATAATCGGTGTTCCATCTTCCGTCACTAAAGTGGCCCCTTCCCCTCGAACCGCTTCAGAAATTAAGCCCTTTGTTTCCCCATTTATATACAAAAGTGTTGGATGAAATTGAATAAACTCCATATCGGCAATTTCAGCACCGGCCAAATAGGCCATGGCAATCCCATCACCAGTTACAGTAGGTGCATTTGAGGTATAGGGATATAATTGGCCGCAGCCGCCTGTCGCAAGAATCACATAATCTCCATAAAAATAACGGATGGTGCCATCTTCAGTTTTCGCTTTGGCGCCAATACACCGTTTTTGCTGATGGTCCATGATTAATTCGTAAACAAAGACATTCTCTTCGACTTTACTATTTTCAGGAAGTTTACTAATCAAGTATTCTATTACATTTTTTCCTGTTGCATCGCCGCCGCTATGAACAATTCTTTTTTCACTGTGAGCCCCTTCCAATCCAAGCTGCAAATTTCCAAGTTGATCTTTGTCAAAAATATTACCTTGTTTAGCAAGATCACCAATCAGTTTGGGGGCTTCGTTTACTATTTCACGAACGGTATCCTCATTATTATGAAATCTTCCCGCCTCAAACGTATCAGCGAAATGCTTCGAGGGGTCGTCTTGAATTCCGATAGCAGCAGCAATTCCACCTTGCGCCAAATAAGAATTTGCATTCTTTATATGTGATTTTGTGAGGATTCTCACATTCTTATCATGCCTAAGCAAAATGGACAGTTGCAAGGCCGCAACTCCACTGCCAATAATTAGAACGTCACTCTTTTTCATAGTGTATACCTCCAAAGGTTGACATCTGTCTTGACATCTATATTTACATAGATTTAAACTAAAAACAAGATTTTTCGCACAAAAAGTATGGATTAAGGCAAAGGAATGTTTGTAGCTTTACTTTTTCAAGACATTGAATCTATGGCCCAAAAGGAAGCGATGGATTTTATATTTGATTAATAAATAGGAGTGTTTCCATGACAGGTCAGAAAAAGTTAATCGGGGAAGAAAGAAGATTTTTGCTTTTATAAATGCTGAAAGAAACCGTGACTCCCATTACTGGAAGTGAATTAGCTGCCAAAACAGACGTCAGCAGACAGGCGATTGTCGGGGATATTAACCTATTAAAAGCAAGAAATGAACCAATCTTCGCTACAAGTCATGGTTATGTTTATTTGAAGCAAGTAGGGGTCCGCACCAATTTAAATACTTCAAAGGAGAACAGTTCACAGTCACTGTTCTCCTTATTAATAACTTTTCCTCAAGCGTTTTTTATAGATCTTTCATGCTTAAGCAGCCATTCCTTTCTCCACATACCACCAGCATAGCCGGTTAATTTCCCATTTGAACCGATAACTCGGTGGCAAGGAATCACGATACTTAACTTGTTTTTGCCATTTGCACTTCCGACTGCTCTAACGGCCTTTTCGTTTCCAATTGAAACAGCAATATCCTTGTAGGAGCCCGTTTCAGCGTAGGGGATTCTTGTTAAAGCGTCCCACACTGTTTGTTGAAAGTTTGTCCCCTCAAAAATATAGGGGAATGTAAATTCTTGACGTAACCCTTTAAAATATTGATCCATTTGTTCAAAACAATCCACTAATACCTGGGGAGTTTCGTTATGCAACTTATTTTCTATTTGCTCTCGTTCAGAGAACAGGATTGAACAAATCCCCTCAGCTGTTCCTACTATCTCGATCATTCCAATTGGTGATTCGAAATCTAATTTATAAAGTTGACTCAAATTAAAACCTCCATTTTATCTAATTATTATCATTGAGCCAATTGAAATAATCAATTTTAACCGTAATGATATCCTGACTTCCGTCTTAAAAGGTTTGGTATATTTTACATTCCTATATTACCAGTAAAACTGATTGTTTTTCACAATTTTTCAGATAAATTTTTCCATAATCCGATATTGGCCTAAAAAGCTTTATACTATAAAAATTCCATTTAATGGCGCTCCCACTTTCCCAATCCATCCCCGTTCCTATATTATTAGAATAATTTCACTATACTATTTTATTATTCTAATTCTATTAACTCTAGTAATCTATGGAATTTTTTCACGTTTTTATTATCATTCTCCCTATGAAAGCACAATCATTTCCAAATAATTATAAATTTCTGAAATATTGAAATAATATACTAGACGAAAGCGAAAAATTGTTTTAATATACTAATTGTTAAATCATTTCTAACTATCATTTACCGATACTCCATTTCGGATAATAGTGTCAGAAAAATTAAAAAACTTCAAAGGGGGAACTAGAAATGAAAAAGAAATTTAGTAAGGTGTTTATGGTTTCAGCTTTAGCTGCCGGAATCCTTGCCGGTTGTTCCGGAGGAAATCAAGCGAGCGGTGGCGACGGCGGTAATTCCAAGGACTTCAAACTTGGAGTAAACATGGAGCTTTCCGGTAACGTTGCATCCTACGGAGAATCAATGACCAAAGGTGTTGAAATGGCCGTATCCGAAATTAACAAAGCTGGCGGCGTTGAGGGGAAACAAATCAAAGTCGTTAAAGTGGACAATAAATCGGAAGCAGCTGAAGCAACAAACGGAATTATTAAACTTACAAGCCAAGACAAAGTAAATGCCGTAATCGGGGCTGCAACAAGCGGAAATACCGTTGCACAAGCGCAGATTGCAAATGATACCAAGACAGTTCTTATGGCTCCAGGAGGAACAAGCCCAACTGTTACTGTAGATGAAAAAGGAAAAGTAAGAGAATTCGTTTTCCGTACATCTTTCATTGATCCATTTCAAGGTACAGTTGCAGCCAATTTTGCTTTGAATAATTTAAAAGTTAAAGATGCAGCCATCTTTTCCGACAACTCAAGTGACTATGCAAAAGGACTTTCCAATGCTTTCAAGGAAACATTTAAAAAAGCCGGCGGTAAAATCGTTAAAGAAGAATCATATGTAGCAAAGGATACTGACTTCCGCGCTACATTAACTAACATCAAGGCGAAAAATCCATCATTTATTTTTATCCCAGGCTATTATGAAGAGGTTGGCTTAATTGTGAAGCAAGCCCGCGAGCTAGGTATCACAGTTCCATTAATGGGTGCTGATGGCTGGGATTCTCCTAAATTAGTTGATTTAGCCGGTGCAGATGCATTAAATAACACTTACCTAATCAACCACTATTCTACCGAGGATCCAGATAAAAAGGTTCAAGAATTTGTTACAGCATTCAAAGCTAAGAACAATGGCGATGCCCCTAACGCTTTCAATGCCCTTGGTTATGACACAGTTTATTTCTTAGCCGATGCCATTAAGCGTGCTGGCAGCACAGACTCCGTTAAAATTCAAAAAGAATTAGCAAAAACTAAAGATTTATCCCTTGTAACTGGGGTATTATCGCTTGATAAAAATCACCACCCAATTAAAACTGCAACAATTTTAGAGTACAAAGACGGTAAGCAAGTGTTTAACACAAAAATTAATCCTTAATAAACAGACCAGTAAAATGGAAGGATTATCCTTCCATTTTACTTTTTTTAAAAAAGGCTTTGCTAAAAAAAATGGTTGATTTCACACACTATATTGATAGGAGCGGAAATGAACAGACAAGGGTAACAATACCTTAGAAAAAAGGAGAAAACACGCATGGATTGGTTACAACAACTAATAAATGGAATTTCACTCGGCAGCATCTATGCCTTAATCGCATTAGGATACACTATGGTGTATGGAATCATTAAATTGATCAACTTTGCACACGGTGATGTATTTATGGTAGGTGCCTTTATTGGGTTCTATGCGATTACGGGATGGGGATTAAGCTTCTTGCCGGCACTCATTATATCAATGGCTGTCTGTGCTGTATTTGGAGTATTAATTGAACGGATTGCCTATAAACGGCTTCGGAATGCTACGAGAATTGCTGCTTTGATTACAGCAATTGGTATGTCACTGTTGATTGAATATTTAATGATTTATATACGTGGAGCACAGCCGGAAGCGTATCCTGCTGATGTTTTACCAAACAAAGCCATCAATTTATTTGGTGCCCAAATTAACAGCCAGTCTTTATTTATCTTATTAACCTCTATTATCCTAATGATTATTTTACAATTTATTGTTCACCGCACAAAAATGGGTAAAGCGATGCGCGCTGTATCTCTTGACATGGATGCTGCCCGCTTAATGGGAATAAACGTTGACAGAACGATTTCCTTCACGTTTGCCATTGGATCGGCATTAGCAGGAGCGGCCGGGGTCGTGTACGGGGCCTATTATACAAAAATTGAACCATTAATGGGTGTGATTCCTGGGTTAAAAGCGTTCGTTGCAGCTGTTTTGGGCGGTATCGGCAGCATTCCGGGAGCGATGGTTGGCGGAATTATCCTCGGTTCTGTCGAATCATTGGTCAGTGCCGCAGGATTTTCTTTATGGAGAGATGCAGCCGCCTTTATCATTTTGATTCTCATACTGATCTTTAAACCATCAGGCATCTTTGGTAAAAATACAAGAGAGAAAGTATAGGTGAAAAATAATGAAGAAATCAAAACCATTTTGGGCATTTGTGATTCTAGCGGCGATTGTGTATGGAGTCGTCCAATTTTTCATCGGCTCCGGATTATTAAATCAATATTATAGTAACTTGATCATTACAATATCAATAAATATTATTTTAGCAGTCAGCCTCCATTTGGTCATTGGCATTACCGGCCAGTTCTCCATCGGCCATGCTGGTTTTTTGGCAGTTGGGGCTTATATTTCGGCCATTGCCACGATGAAATTTGATTTGCCGTTTATTCTCGCCATCGTTATTGGCGGAATAGTTGCCGCTCTTACTGGTCTTATTGTGGGGATTCCTACCTTAAGGCTGCGAGGGGACTATTTGGCCATTGCCACCCTCGGGTTTGCGGAAATCATTCGGATTGTGCTATTTAATATTGACTATGTTGGCGGGGCAGCTGGGATGCAGGTATCCCATCTTACCACCTGGACCATCACGTTTGTCTGTCTATTTATTACGGTTCTGGTGATCGCCAACTTTACCAATTCCAGACATGGACGTGCATGTATTGCGGTTCGGGAAAATGAGATTGCTGCCGATGCCATGGGAATCAATACTACCTATTATAAAGTTCTTGCTTTTGCCATCGGATCATTTTTTGCCGGAATTGCCGGCGGGTTATTTTCACATAATTTCTATATCTTACAGCCCGGCAATTTCGGTTTCTTAAAATCATTTGATATTCTCATCTTCGTTGTCTTAGGTGGTCTTGGCAGCCTGACCGGGTCGGTGATTTCAGCCATCCTATTAACCCTTGTTTCAACGTTTTTAGCGCAATATCCGGAAACACGGATGATTATCTATAGCTTAGTCTTGGTAATTGTCATGCTGTACCGTCCTCAAGGCTTGATGGGTACACGTGAAATCACAGATTTATTTAAGTGGAAACCGGCTAAAGGAGGCAATTAGAATGGCACTGCTAGAAGTAAAAAATGCCGGAATTCAGTTTGGCGGATTAAAAGCTGTTTCTGGCTTTAATATGGAACTGCATCAAGGAGAACTTGTCGGTCTTATAGGGCCGAACGGCGCCGGAAAAACGACAAGCTTTAACTTATTAACAGGTGTCTACGTACCAACTGAAGGTGAGATTTTGTTTAACGGAAAGCGGCTGAACGGCCTGCCTCCCTACAAGGTAACTCAAAGCGGGATCAGCCGTACCTTCCAAAATATTCGCCTGTTCAGTGAATTATCCGTAATAGACAATGTAAAAGTAGCCTATCATTCGTTAGCGAAAAACTCTATTTTGAGCTCTATTTTCCGTCTTCCTTCCCATTTTTCAGAGGAAAAGAATATGGAGAATAAAGCGCTCGAATTTTTGAAAATTTTTAACCTAGACAGTTTAAAGGATGAAAAGGCAAAAAATTTACCATACGGGCAGCAGCGTCGATTAGAAATTGCCCGTGCTTTAGCTGCCGGTCCGAAACTATTGCTGCTGGATGAACCGGCAGCCGGGATGAATCCGCAAGAGACCCACGAACTAATGGAACTAATCGCATTTATTCGTAAACAGTTTGGGCTAACGATTTTGTTAATTGAACATGATATGCAGCTAGTCATGGGCATCTGTGAACGAATTTATGTACTCGACCATGGCCAGCTGATTGCAGAAGGAACACCAGATGTAATTCGCAGCCATCCGAAGGTGATTGAGGCCTACTTAGGAGAGGAGGTTCCAAGCGAGCATGCTTAAAGTCAACGATATTAATGTATTTTATGGAAACATTCATGCACTCAAAGGAATTTCATTAGAGGTAAAGGAAGGCGAAATTGTTACCTTAATCGGTGCAAACGGTGCAGGAAAAAGTACGCTTCTAAAAACCTTATCCGGCCTTCTCAAGCCAAAATCAGGGGCGATTGAATACTTAGGCAAGCCGATTTCCGCTAAGGCCCCTCAGGCGATTGTAAAAGCCGGAATTTCACACGTCCCAGAAGGACGCCGTGTTTTTTCCAACATGTCAGTAGAGGAAAATTTGGAATTGGGAGCCTATACAAGAAAGGATGCCAGCGGGGTTCGCAAGGATATGGAAAAAGTGTATGAGCTATTCCCTCGACTTTTGGAACGCCGCAAGCAATTATCCGGTACACTTTCCGGTGGTGAACAGCAAATGCTGGCAATGGGCCGTGCCATCATGGCCAAGCCAAAGCTGCTGCTCCTCGACGAGCCTTCTATGGGATTGGCACCACTAATGGTAAAACAAATTTTTAACATTATCGAGCAGATCAATAAGGACGGAACGACCGTCCTGCTCGTTGAACAAAACGCCAACATGGCATTATCAATTGCCAACCGCGCCTATGTCATCGAAACCGGCCGCATCGAAATTTCAGGGACCGCTGCTGAATTGCAGGCAAGTGAAGAAATTAAAAAAGCATATCTCGGGGGACTATAGAGACGGGCGGTTATTTAACAAAAGCAGAGGAGGTTTTTATTCGAATGAATAAACCTCCTCTGCTTTTTGTATATATAATGATACTTAGATTATGATGGACTAATCACTGGCTCTCTGCTAAAGATTAGTCCTTCATACTCTGATAAGGGATTTTCCTTCGTATTTTGGGCCAAGTGCGTCTTATTTTTAGGGCATATACGACACATTTTCCGTCACTTACTACACAATTTCAGCCACTTACGACATATTTTCAGAGACTTACGACATTTAGTGGGAATTTTTTAGAAGTTTCGGAAAATCCCGAATAACCCTTCTCCCAAACGCATTCGGGGCTCAGGCAACGGATCACTGTTGGCCATCATGGAAAATTTAAATCGGCGGGGTCGGTTCCCCTCCGCTTTTTCTGCCTAATGTAACAGCTTTGTATATGACTTGATTGGAGATGTCAGGCACCGGAATATGTCTACTATCCACCGCATAAATTAAAAAAAGGTGTCTTAAGCGATACGAAAAATGCAGCCTATACATAATCATGCAAAAAGCGGAAAATGGACGGACTCCTATTGATTTTAAGTTCCCCCATTTAACCGTTTGGAGGGAGTTTATGTTTAAATTTTTTTCTTTTAAAAAGAAACAGGTCGAAAAAGAAAATAAGATAGACTCTCTTCTTCTCAATAAATTAGATCGAATTATTGAACTGCTTGAGCAAAAACAAAAGGAGGAGGTTGGAAAAAACATTCAATTTGATCATGTTCAAATTGATTATTTAGAAAACATTATTTTCCGACTAGACAATCTAGAAATCGACGAGTTGAGCGGAAAACTTATTATTGGAAATAATATTGGAAGCACGGAAGACCTTTCCCACCCTTACATTTTAAAAATGGATAAAGAGAAGGCGAAACAAGAAACAATGTCAGAAACTAACGCACCAAGTCAAAAAAAAATAACCAAAACAGCCAAAGGTTATCGTTTCAGTAATCATTGAATTTTCATTCTTTTAAATTTGCAATCTTGATATCTTGATCTTCCATTATGGCATCTATAAAATCTTGATCATTGTTTGTATTTAAATTATTCAACAAATGATTTTGATTTCCAAATATAGCACCTTGTGAAAAATTCACTTTTTCATTGGCGTCCATCCCCGTTACATGAGACTTTCCAAGGAATACAGAGCTATTTTGCTCCATCGTATTGACATTTACTGACCCAAGCGTGATGCTCGAAGCATCTTCCTTACTCGGATTCTCAAATGAAATATTAATATCACGGTCATCAATGGGAGTATCGATAAAATCAGGATCATTTAGAATAGAGATATTTTGAAAAAGAAGATTATACTGACCACTAATCCCCCCAATCACATTATTTTCTTTGCCATGGGTACTCCAGCCGATGGCATTATTTTCTTCCCCTATAAAAATACCAGATTGCCTTTGCATAGTTTGGACATTGATATCTCCGATAAAATTAAATTGTGACGAATTTTTCATATCCTGATCACCACGTTTCCGTTAAGATCTTGTTCATGTATCATTCCTATGCACCTTTCCTTCTATTTAATGTACCTTATGTGTTTGGATTTAGGATGGTGACGATTGCCTAAGAAATAGCAAAGAAAGGTGTCAAACGCCCAAATCATTGAATAAGCTAATTAAGAAAAGCGCAAGTGCCCTGTTCAGCGTCGTATGGACTGGAGCAC